>LNEI01000022.1 GCA_001464455.1 Acidobacteria bacterium Ga0077534 | reverse complement strand
GTCGGCGTTGGTGTCGGCGTTGGCGTCGGCGTTGGCGTCGGTGTTGGAGTCGGCGTTGGCGTTGGCGTTGGCGTCGGCGTCGGTGTTGGCGTCGGCGTAGGCGTAGGCGTAGGCGTCGGCGTTGGCGTTGGCGTTGGCGTTGGTGTTGGTGTTGGCGTCGGTGTTGGTGTAGCCGTCGGCGTTGGTGTTGGTGTTGGGCCGAGGATGGTTACTGAACCATTAGTGATCTCATTTCCCGGATCTCCCTCATTGAATCTAAACGGAGAAAGCGTTAGCGGCGAAACAGCACCTGTTGTACCTACTACATTGAAGTGAAAATTTAAATAAGTGCCCGCTCCCGATCTGGGCGTGGTGGTAAAGAGCGAGACTATGAGCTGGCCGGCGATCGTGTCGTTGACGGTGAGTGCCATGCCGTTGCTGATCGTACCGGCGGTTGTTATCGGGGTTACCTGAGGCACGATGACTGCGGGGTCAAAAAGCAGCCGAAAATCGGTCGCGATGATGCCCTGCCCTGTCGTGTCCGAAACGGTCATTGGGATCGTAATGCTGGAAGCAGGGGCCGCTATGGCATTTGGCAGAGAGACGTTGACCACGCCGCCGCGGACCTCGAGCGTCAGGCTCTGTACGCCTGTCGGCGAGAACTGCGGAGCGGGCCGGTCGGCACGTGCTTCAGTAAAAGGCGAAGCGAACGCATCCACTGAGCAGGCCGCGGGTGCCGGAATGGACGATGTCCAGATGCCTCCGGCAAAAGCGGGTGATGCTCCTAGAGCAAGTAGAAACAAAAAAAGCAAAAACCCAATCTTCAGATCGGGTCGGAGTTCGTGGGCTTTACCAGCACTCATCATTGGCTACCTCGGGGTTCTATAGTTCGTCACAATTGCCCTCACCGCGGAAAGCAAAGGCAAGAAATGCGGAGTGTGGGGCTCCGCAATTTCTAGCGATATCAGCGCTCAGTTAATCCTGAGCGATGAGTTGGACCTCAGCGGCGACGCCTGACGTGAGGCTGACGCTCTGAGGAGCGAATCGATACCGTTTGCTATCGACCCGTAAAACGTAAGTTTCACCGACCTGGAGTTCGCCGAACTGGAAGTGACCAAACGAGCTGGTCGTAGCGGTTCGACGGTTACCCGCCGTATCGACCGCGATCACGCGGGTACGGCCAATGGGCTCTCCAAACTGCGAAACTACGCGTCCATTGATGACGCCTTCGGTCGCTGCGGTAACACGCAGCTGGCCGTCGACTGTGCGGAATGGAACCTCGCCCTCATTGAAGAGGAAGCTGCCCCATTCGAGTCTCGAGGTCGAATCGACCGCTCCGATGGTGTTGAAACGCAGCGAAAGCAGAGTTCCCGCACCGGTCAGAGGCTGAGCGCCGAAGACGACAACGATAATGCGTCCCCGTTCGGTCGCGTTCACGGTGGCGATATAGCCCTCGCTTAGCGAACCGGCCAGGTCGACTGGTTCCGTCTGCAGTTCGAGCACGTCCGGATCGAACCTAAGTTCGAACTGGTACGCCACGACACCGCGGTCCGTGGTGTCACCAACCGTCAACGGTATCGAAACACTCGATCCCGCCCCAGCCGTAACAGACCCTGCACGAGCCACCAACGCCGTCGGATCATCAACCGGAGCCGGTCTTGGCGGAGACAATGTCTGGCTATAGTTACCTGAGACATCACCCATGACCAAGGCCGAATAATCCTGACCGGTCTGATCGGTATTGACATTCGGGTAGGCACGACTTGTCGGGTTAAAGATCCACGTTCCCGTGTTTCCTGAGCTAGGTAGAGAAGCTACCCATCTCGCGATGAGAGCCGCATCGAAGGATGTCAAACCGCTCGTTCCGCTAACATCTCCAACCTGGATCTGCGTCGCGTTCAAAGTGATCAGAGAAACTACGTGCTGCGCTATCAGCGACGAGTCAAAACTCGTGATCGTGTTACCAAACAACGGAGCAACACCGCCGACCTTGGATGGAGTTACAGTGTAAGCACCTGAACCCATACCACTGAGCGTGTAGGTACCAGCCGAAACGGTTGGACCCGTCGTTGTCGAAACATTGACCGATCCGACAGCATTCAAGGTCACGTCAGGAATGAACCTTGGAGCCGCAGGAGCACCAATTACGTTTCCGTAAGTAACGGTTCCCGAGATCGTGCCAGACAGCACGGTGACGAGTCCGTTGGAAGTGGTCGAGCACGGCGATCCTTCGTTAAACCTGAACGCAGGGAACGATACAGGACTGGATGTTCCCGGCAGCCCAACCACGTTGAATTGAACGTTGGCCAGAGTGCCCGCTCCGGTAAACGGAGTTGTGCCGAAGATCGATATGATCAGCACGCCAGGTGTCGAGTTATTGACAGTTAAAACACGTCCCGGCGTTACGGTTCCGAGCGATACTACTGGGGTCGTAATTACCGCAGGATTGTAATTCAGCGTAAAGTCAGTTGACAGTATGCCGCGGCCAGTTGTGTCGGCCGTGTCTACTGGTACGTTGACCGTTGTTCCGGTGAGGCTAGTGATACCCGTACTAATTGATGCATTTACGCAAGAACCAGTGATCGTGATAGCTGCCGTGACGGTTTGAGCGTCAACCGTGGTCGTTGCTCCACCCGCACCGAACGCGGCTGCAGTGAAGAACGTTGTACCGGCTAATCCGCCGCTTGTTGTTGCACTCGTCGGGCTTACGGTTCCCAGAATTCCGGCGAACGCTACGCCCACACCATTCGGAATGAATCCCGGAGGAGGCGCCGGGCCTGACGACTGCGTGTTCAGTGCCGAACTGACGCTGGACACGTCACCAAGACCGATGACCGTCGGACTTGCCGAGGTTGTCAGGGTCAGCCATGGATTTGCATCCACAGTCCCGAGATTGCCATTCGGTGTACCCGCACAGCCTGCACCACCAGTTCCCGGGCCATAGTTACAGCCCCACCAGTTATATTCCGCATCAACAATCCCCGACAGATTGTTAACAGCTGTCGTGTTTCCGACAATGCGGTTAAATTTGAGGTTTGCAACGCCGTTACTCTGAACCAATACGCCAGTACCATTGTTCGTGATGGTGTTGCGGGTCATCCTAACGGCCTGATTGCCCGTAAAGTTCGAACCAGAAATGAATTGGAATCCTTGATTAGCCCCGTTCACCAGGTTGTTAGCATAGGTAACGGTGGTAGTTGCAGAGGAGTGCGAGGTGATCCTAAATCCGACCTGCGAGTTCGTCGCCGGATCGTTTCCACCAGCCATATTTATGAACTGGTTCCCACTTACCACAATGTTGCTCGAATGAGCGTGGCCGTTCTCCCAGATACCGCGAATCGCTTCTGCAGGTGACGCCTGAGCGTTCAGAACGCGAACAATATTGTTCGTGATCTGCAGGCCGTCGTAAACAGCACCACCGCTTGTGTTCGACTGCATCGCAACTTCAGCAGCGGTTAATAAGGCGTCGTTAACTACGCCGCCGTTCAGATCGATCTGGTTACCAGAGATCTGCTGATTGGCCCCGAACGAAAAATGGAGGCCAATATTCTGGTTTGTATCTGCTGGAGCTGCCGTATTGGTTAAATCAGGCGCTACGCGGATGTGATTGTTAAGAATCCTCGTTCCGCTATACGCGTCGGTTCCACCTGCACCATTAAACATTCCTATCGCCAAGTCAAAGTCGTAAATCTGGAGATTGGAGATTGTTAGGTTCTGATTGTCTCCGTCGTTAAAGTACTGGAAGACACCCTCGAGATTTTCCGTTGCCACATCACCAGGACCCTGGATCGTTGCCGCACCGAGGCTGGCTGCGGTGATCGTAACGTTATTACGATTCGCCGGAGGCAGTATCGTGTAATTGTCGTTGTTGGTAGCTGGTGTTCCGGTTAGGCCATCACTGCCACGTGCCCAGCTTGCCGCTGCATTTGGCTCGGTCCAGTTGAATACCCCCGAAAGCATCACCGTTGAGCCTGCGGGCGCGGCCTGAACCGCATTATTGATGCGGGTGTAGTCGTTATCGAAAGCTGTCGGAACTGCGGCGGGTGTGACCGTCTGGGTAGTTGCCGGATCGAAATCGAAAATCTGAAGCCCAGATGTAGTTCCGAATTTGAACGCGTCGATATTCTCGGTATAACCATCTACATATGGTTCGCCGACGCGAATACCTAGGAACGAGTCCGTAACGCGCATTCGTACACCCGGATAAGTGGTCAAGATCGTGCTCCAGCTTTTTGGAGTCGTGCCAGGCGTAGTTCCGGGCTCTCCAACACCTACTGGCCACGTCGCACCAGAATATCTCCATTGTGCCGCGCCGCCGTTGATACCATCCCACTCTTGCCATGTGTTCTGAATTACGGCTCCGTTATCATTAGGCAAGTGAATAAGACGTCGTTGCCAAGTATCGCTGTTATTGAAGTCAACGTTGAACTGTAAAAAGCCAGAACGCGTCGGGCTTCCGGGGTTACCTGCGGACGGATTGTAGGTGCTGTAGGCCAACGTGTCGATTGCCGCGAGAGGCGTTCCGCTGAACTGATATGTTGCGAGGTTGCATCTACGTTGACCCGATACGGTAACTTGGGCACTTCCGGTTCCAAGTGGTGTCGTACCAGGGCCTGTTACAAATGACCCGCATGTCGGATCTGGACCTTCCGGCTGAGCCGGGCCGGGCGATGCAGGTGCACCATCGTTGTAGAACAGCCAATTATTGATGTCAGCGAAACTGATCACTTCAGTTGTCGTTGACCCCGTAAACGTTGGCTCGAAATCGTATGTTGTGCCGTTAAAGTTGACTGCGTCAACAAAGACATTCCAGCTCGGATTGAACGAGCCAATCCCGACGCTATGTCCGACCACAACGGCATTTGGGCAGTTCGTCTTGATCCAAGCCAAGCTGTACCAAGGGGGGCCGCCGCCAGCACCGTTAACCGTGGTGCATCCCGGCTGTCCGCCTGCGTTTGTGTGATTTGCAGACGCCCAGAGAAAGGTATTTGCTGCAACGTCCCAGAACTGCCACGTTCCCGGCACAAGTGGTGCAGGGTCGCCCAAGCCATCAGCAAAATATGGCTCGAAAACAAAATTTGCAAAGGTGGAGGGTGTACCGTCTAGCCACACCTGAATTCGATATGCAGGACCCGCTACAGCAGGGCCAACATTGGTTTTAGAACGGTAGCTGAGTTGGTTTACAGAAGCGATCGGCACGCCGCCTAGCGGTCGGCTATAGTTTGCGCGTGAGTTGTTGTCCGCGATCGTCGTGAGGCTTAAAGCGCCCGCTCCAAGGGGGGCAGTTCCGTCAAGTGCATAGGTGGTCGTTCCGCCAGTCGTGTTAGCTGAAGTCCAATCGAGGGGTGCCGCTGGTGTTACGATGATCTGAGCTGAAGCCGACGTGGCCGCTACAAGGATCGCAAATACAAGCGCGGGAATGATTAAGGCGGCTCGTCTAAACATCATTGACGCCAATCGCAAACCTGAGCCGAAATTTTCTACAAACATACGTAGTTCTCCTAAGGATAATCAATCGGATCACTGGGGGCATCGCGGAAAATGGGGGCCGAGCGAAGCGGGAAAAAATAGGGGACTTTGGGGAATCCTGATCAACGAGATCAAAAAGCACCGGGGGGAACACGGCCTTACTGCCCAAAGACTCTATTGTTTTTCAATTGTTTGGAAAAACGGAATGCTCTATGATGTGAGTCGTACGGTCGCATCAGTTGGAACATTCCGTTTCAACCGGTGAGCCTACACCGGTCGGGAATTACGGTTCCCGGCCGGTTTCTTTTAAGGTTCACCAAACTTCGGTAAATAACTCCATACAAGGCGACGATTTCATGTACAGCGTCGATTCGAGGTGGAGTTAGGAAATAGAGTTTTGTTGGGGAATCTTAATCCACGAGATCAAAACGCACCGTGGGAACACGGCCTTCCTGCCCAAAAACCCATTGTATTTCTAAATGTTTGGAGAACCTGAAAGTCTTGTGATGGTGTGATGGTATTGCACTGTCGCATCGGTCTTCGGACACCCCGTTCTCCTGTTTGTGAGTCTACGACCGATTTGAGATGCCATTCTCAGACCCCCTGTGCAGAGTTGACTCACGACCCGCGATGAACATTTAGCTCACTCGCTTTCTTACTGACTAGAGGATCGCCTGCACCGGCTTTTGTTCCTCTCGTCCACGGTATTCATATTCTTTAGTCGCTCAGCCAGCTGCGGTGTGTTTGCGGAAAGAGAGCCGCTGCTGGATTTCGCCGGCACCAGACCCCTCCTGGAGTTTCAACTCAAAAACAGAGTTTCTTGGAAGATGTGTGATGGTCAGACTTAAAGATTAGAGCAAGATTGCCCTAATGAGATCGTTTAGTCATTACCCAAATGAGCAAGACGCAAAGAATTTACTTTTTGGTAAGAACGGGCGTCAGTTTGCCCGGGCCCTTGAGGATAAGTCGGATCAGTTCGCTCTGGCGATTTGTATCGGTTTTCGAATAGATATTTTTGAGGTGGGCACGAACCGTATTTGGCTGAACATTCAAGATCTCGCTCGCCTCGTTTACAGAAAGCCCGTCGGTCAGCAGCGACGAGATCCGCGCCTCGGCGACCGTCATTCCATAGGTGGATATCAGCAGTTCCTCAGAAGTATTTTCCGGCTGCTCGAGATCATGAACGAAAATAGCCGCCAGCGCTTTTCCCGAAACAAACTCCTTATCCTCGCCGCTAAATCGGAAGACGGACAGATGCAGCGGCCGCGCTCCCGACGGACGTGAAATGAGCATATCGAGAGCAGCTTGCCCGCCCACGGCGATATCCTCGGAGAAGACGATCTTTAGCAAACCCCTGAGTTCCTGATTCTCAGATGCACGAAGTGCCTTGATGACGCCGTCACGCACTTCTAACCCGTCGGCCGACACCATCAAACGGTCTGCGGCGGCGTTCATGTGGACAACCTTTGCGGTGCCGTCAACTATCAGCACTCCGTGATCGAGCCGGTCAAGAATGCCCGTCAAACACAGGCCTTTTTGCGAAGTATCAATAAACTGCTGCTGGAGATAAAAAGCACGCCGGACATGCGGGATCAGAATGTCCAAGGCCTGTCGCTCAAGTTTTGAGAATTCGGGGCGCTCCTTCGGGCGCGAAAAGCTGATCCCGCCATTTATCTTCGCATCGTTGTATAGGCCGTGATATTCAAACTCGTATAACCCGATCTTGCGAAATAGATCGTTATACAGCTCTAATTTTTCATAATCACGATCTGGGCATTCTGCTCGCCGGCTTAAGCTCTCTCCCGCCCGCAATGCGGCGATCTTATCTCTAAGGGGATTTACATGTTGATAGTACTCTCGGTACTGCCGGATGGTCTCGGCTTCCATATTTTCGCCGATCACAGCGTAAGGAGGGGTGCCGTTTTTTGAGTTTGACTGCGAAAAGATCACGAGGCTCCCCGGGCCTCCGCCGACAAGATCGGCCATGTCACTGTATACCTCTGCCCAGTTGTGAAAGGTGTCGTCCTGCGCGACACGATAAAGACGGTCTAATATTCTGAGAACACCTTTTTCGATCTTTGAGCCCATTTATCTGAAATATTTCTGGAAGACGAGAATTATCCGATGCCCGCGGCATTTTAACACTGACGACTATATCACGGTTTTTTTCATCATCAATAGAACGATGCCCAGTTGGAACCGCTGAGCCGATCGTGCCAAGAGCTTTCGACAAAAAACAAGGGCGGCCTTTTGAGGGGTCGCCCTGTTTTTTTTGTTGTGGTTTGTTAGTTGGCAGCGAGTTCCCGCTTACTCCTTCCTACTCCTTCCTACTCCTTCCTACTCCAGCCCGACGAAGTCGACGGTTGTGATGGTGTCGGTTGGGGTTAGGGTTCGGGGGGCGAAGCGGTAGCGTCTGGAGGTGACGGTCACC
>LNEI01000021.1 GCA_001464455.1 Acidobacteria bacterium Ga0077534 | reverse complement strand
GCAATGTCGAACGGCCTCACAAAGTTCGGCCCGTTGCCACGCTGGTCAAATCCGTTGGCGACAAAGTCAAATCCCTTGTCGATCGCCGAACTCACACCAGTACAGCTCGCATCCGGCACTCCCGCCGAAGTACACAAAGCATGCGTCGCCGTCGGCCCGCCATTGTTCGCAAGCGGCGTGAGGCCGGGATCGCCCGTGAGATTGTTGGAGTTTGTTCCGTTAACGCAAGCTAAACCATCCTCGATCAACGAGTAAGCGGCGTTTACGGTGCCCGCTTGTACCGCACAATCGGCACCCGCCGTACTGTTGGCAACGATCGTACTGTTCAGATTTGTCGTGCCAACGTTTCGGAGGCCCCCGCCAAACGACGGGCCTGAATTGTTGCTGATGGTAGATCCGTTAAACGTCGCTGTCCCGAAATTCCCAACTCCGCCGCCAAACGGTGCCGAATTACCGCTAATGGTTGAATTGTTTACGATGAGAGTGCCCGTATTTGCGAGTCCACCGCTACCGCTCGACGCTGTGTTCGAGTGAATAGTCGAGTTATCGATATTTATCGTTAGGGTGCCGGCTGAATCAAAACCACCGCCTTCCTGAGAAGAATTATTGCGAATGGTTGAATTCGTAATTGTTATTGAACTACCGGCCTCGGCCCGAATACCGCCGCCGCCGAAATCAGCGGTGTTATTGGCAATGATCACACCATCTAAGGACAGGTTACCGAAAGAATGTATACCACCGCCGAAGCTTCCCAGGATGTTTCCCCCCGAGATCGTTAGCCCTGAGATCGACGCTGCCACGCCCGCGTTGACGCGGAAGACGCGGCTGGTCGTGCCTGCTGCGGCTGTATTCTGAACCGTCAGCAAGCTAGATCCCGGGCCGACGATATTCACATTTCTCGTAATCGCGATCTGACCTGAAGAGAGCGAGATCGGGCTGGTGATGTCCGCCGCATTCGGACTGGCATCGCCTTCAACCGATGCCGGACCGGGTTGGAAGGTGACAGTATTCTGTCCGGGGGCCGAGCAAGCAGTCGCGACCGCGTAGCGGAGGCTATCGACAGCATTGTCACTGTTGTTTGTCACGACCGGGTTGACGTTACAGGTGATATTTAGGTTGTAAGTCGTGCTAGTTCCGGTGCAGCCATTGCCGTCTGTGACGGTAACGACGATCGGGAACAGTCCCGTTTCCGTTGGCGTACCGCTTAGCAGGCCCGCCGGTGAAAGAGTCAGGCCATTTGGCAGTGTGCTCACCGTCGTGAACGTCGCGCCGCCGAAGCCTCCGGACTCAGTAAACGTCTGGCTGAACGGCAGGCCGATCAGGCTGGATGTCAGGGCCGGATTGGTAACGGTGATCGTCTGGCAAACCCTCGGCGTGGAGTCACTGCCTGTGTTGTTGCCGGGGTTGGTGTCCGCTCCGTTGGCTCCGTCATCGGCGATCGATGCTGTGTTATCGATCTGGCTAACGCCGAGTAGTCCGGTGGTATTGACCGTGACAGCAAAAGTAGCAGAACCAGACGCCCCGCCGCCGTTGATGCCGCCGACAGCCAGCGTGCAAGTGCTGCCGGCATTATTGTTTGGTACGCACGTCCATCCGGAAGTGCTCGCACCGGCGTTAAATATGGTGTTCGCGGGCACCGTCTCGGTCAGCACGACTCCCGTCGCTCCCTGATTGCCGATGTTCGAATACGACAGGGTGTAAGCGACTGTTCCTCCAGGAATAGTGGTCGATCCGCCGTCGCTCTTTGTAACGGTTAGGTCAGGAGCGGCGTTGACCGGTGTCGTGTCCGATCCGCTGTTATTTCCGGGTGTCGGGTCGACCCCGTTTGTTCCGTCATCCGCGATAGATGCCGTATTACTTATCTGGTTCACGCCCGCTGCGACAGGAGTTGCAACCGTCACGGCAAAAGTTGCCGATCCGGATGCACCGCCGCCGTTGAGTGCACCGACAGTGAGCGTGCACGTGCTGCCGGCGTTGTTATTTGGAGTACATAACCAACCGGGTGAGCTTGCCCCCGCATTAAATGTCGTGTTAGCCGGCACCGTCTCAGTCAAAACGACGCCTGTCGCTCCCTGATTGCCGTTATTTGCGTAATTGAGAGTGTAAGTCACCGTCCCGCCCGGCGAAACGGTCGCTCCGCCGTCGCTCTTTGTCACCGTCAGATCCGGTTGAGCATTCAGCGGTGTCGTATCTGTTGCCGTATTGTCGGCTACGTGGAGTTCGGTACCGTTTGCACCGTCGTCGGCGATCGTTGCAGTGTTCGAGATCTGAGTTAACCCGGCGGCGACCGGATTCGCAGACGTAACCGCAAAGACCACGCTTCCGCTAGCGAGAGAAGCTAGGCCGCCGACATTGAACGTGCACGTGCTGCCAGCATTATTATTTGGAGCACACACCCAACCTAGGGTACTCGCAGCTGAATCGAAGGTAGTATTCGCCGGAACCGTCTCACTCAGGACAACTCCCGAAGCTGACTTGCCGGTATTCGTGTAGCTCAGCGTATACGAAACCGTTCCGCCCGGGACAACGCTGAGGTTGCCGTCGGATTTCGTCAACGACAGATCGGAAGGCTTACACTTGCCGCCGCCATCGGCGGTAAAGATGCTATTGATCTCAGGCTGCGTAAGAGCTCGATTGAATACCTCGACCTCGTCGATGAGTCCGTTGAACTGTAAGCCCCCAGCTCGTCCGCCGATATTGAATGGCACGTTCGAACCGCTTATATTTCCTGTCTTTGCTCCCATGCCGACCAATTGGCCATTAGCATAGAGTCTGATATTCGCACCGTCATAGGTCATCGCGACGTGTGTCCACTGACCCACCGGCGGAAGATAGAAGGTGGTGTTTGCCGGATAATCTGAGAAGGCGGCTACTGTTGTCTCTCCGCTGCCGGTTCGGACGATTGCCTGCATAACGACGCCAAATCCGTTCATTAGCAGATAGTCATTACTGCCGGATTGTGTCTTGCCGAAGTAAACCGCCTCATTATTGTTGTTTGGCCTGACCCACCCATCGATAGTGACCTGATTGCCGGTAATATTTAACGGCCCGCTACCCGCGGGACGCGTGAGATAACTCGGTAAACTCGGGAAACTGAATGCGTCTCCGACCTTGCCAGGAGCATAGGTCGCGGCGCCAACCAGCGTTCCATCATTCCCACCGGCAATGTCGGTCGCAGTTCCGTCACCCGTGTACCAAGCCAGCATGTTGGCCGGCGGTGGAACGCAAGTGATGAAGGTAACGACGTTGTCGGTGCTCGTCGATGCATCATTCGGATTGCCGGTCAGGTCGACTGCGACGCTGGCTGGAATACTCGCGATAACAGTACCATCGCCCGTGATCCCGCTAATAGAAACGGTGTAATTTGTCGAAGAATTTGGCGTGATAACAACGGTCGCCGTGCCGACACCCGCGGCTGTGCCGCTAACGGTCACATCCGCCGCATCGTCAAAATCAGTCACCGGTTCATTGAAGACCGCCGTGAAATTGATCGGATTCGCAAATGTCGGGTCGCTTTGACCAGCAGCTTGATTGATCGTGACCGTTGGGCCGACCGAGTCCTTGACCCAACTATCGGTGTCGCCGATCGCGAGAGCGTTGCCGGCAGCGTCGGTGATGCCTGCACCACCGGCTGAGAGAGTGAGAACGTACGCTCCGTCAGTTGTAGTTACCGCCGTCGTGCTGCTGAGCGTGTAGCTTGCAGGTCCGCCTGTAATAGAACTGCCGCCCGGCAGCAGGTTCGCTCCCGCATCGCGGGTCAGCGTGAGATCTGCGATGTCAAAGCCCGTGACATCCTCGCTAAAGTTGATCGCGATGGAAGCAACCGCAGTATTTCGCGGATCAGGCGAAACATCAACGATGTTTACCGTCGGCGCTGTGTTGTCCAGCACGTAGGTCTGATCCGTCACTGGTTCCGTATTGGGCAGGTTGTTTGATCCAAGATCCGCAATGAAGTCCGCCGGTGCGGCCGGGTTAAAATTCAGGCCCACCACGCCATTCACCGTTGCCAGATCGCCGCCCGACACCGTCACATTGTATGCAGGACAGTTCGGGGGCGTGCAGGACGCACCCGCCACGCTGGTCACTGTTGCTGTCGTCCCCGTGACCGTGAAGTCCGTAATATCCACACCGGTCACGAACTCGCTGAAGTTCACCCGGAAAATGAGCGTGTCCGCATTGGTCGGGCTCGTGCTCGGGATGAGGCGCAGGAACGACGTCGCCGTTGGCGGCGTCTTGTCAATGTTATAGCTCTCGCCCGTGTTGAACGAAGGAATGTCGTGCGAGAGACCGCCGTCATTGGCAAAGTCAAGCCGCAGCACGCAGTCGCCCGTCGTGCCGGTGTTGACGGGCACGTCCCACTGCGTCGCAGAACTGCCGCCGCCCACGGTGACAGGCGTGCCTATAGACTCGCCCGTGCAGGCGCCGCCGGATTCGTTGAGCGAGAGATTGGCCGCCGCTAATCCGGCCACGGCGTTGGCAAATGTAATCCGATAGGTAACGCTCGCCAGGTTCGTCTGCAGTGCGGTGGGCGTCTGCCGGTTGATCGACGTCACCGTCGTATCGGGCCGATCGACAGGTGTGCACGTTGCCGGAGCAGTTCCGGCACACGCCGGGTCGGCGTTTGGCGTTGGGTCCGAGGTAACAAGAGCAGATGTTTCAACCGAATCCGCCGTACCCTGATTAAGTATGCGCGTTCGGATCTCACCCGAATCGAGGGCATCGACCGTTACGCTAAATGTGATCACGACGGTCTTACCCGACGGAAGTGTGTTGATCGGGCCGACATTAACTGTTTCGCCAGACATCGGGGCATCGCCCTTGCTTATCCTTTCCAAGCTCGTAGTTTGAGCTCCAACGGTCGGGATGACGAACGAAATTAGTCGACTCGCTGTATCGGAGAGCGACCGCAGGATGCTCGAATCCGCCTCGGTGACGTCGCCATTTCCAAGTTTTGCCTCACCAGCAGAAACCAAACCTAACTTCTCGAGGTCGGCTACTAACGCATTATGGCGTTCGATGGTCTTTGCCTGAACATCGTCTGCCTCCACAGCGGCTCCGATCTCATCGGCAGGTGGAGCGATCGGCGGCGTTGCGCATGCGGCTCCTCCGCTGAATCCGCCGCCGCCGAAATCGGCACTAAAACCAGCACTTGCCAGGTTATTGGCTTGCAGGAAGCTCTGTACGGCCGCCATATCTGTTGCTGAGCCGGCATAGCCGGGGAGCCTGTAGGTGGTTCCGGCAAATCTCTGACGCACTCGAATGCCGAAAACACCCGCAACCGTATCCGAATCATTTCCCGAGATCGAGGCACATATTGAGTTTGTATCCGCCGAAGTTGCACCAGCATCAATTCGGATACCGTCAGCTGCCAGAGGGTCAGTCAGCTGCACTGTATTGTTTGTGACAGTCGCGTTGATATCGCTATTGCCGTCACGCGCGATCATTTCGATGCCGCGGTTACCTATCTGCGAGATATTGTTATTGCTTATCTGGATCGTAAGCACATTGGATCCATCGCCATCCGTTCCATTGGTCGTTACACGGATACCCGGGCCCGTCAGGGAGTTGGCATTCGTGATCGTGTTGTTGGTAACCGATCCGTTCATAGGACCGGTGCCGCTGAGGCTCCCAGCCATATTTATATTTATAGGTGAGGCTAAACCCGGATTGGAGTTGTAGGTCCCACGGTGTACGTCGAAATTCAAGGTACCCTGTCCACCATGACCGATATTGACTCCGATATTATTGTTGGTAAAAGTGCCTCCGCTTCCCACTCCTGCGCTCGTGCCGATCTCGATATCGACCGTACCCGTGTGATCAGGCGTAGTGGAAACCTGAATACCGTTTGCTCGGTTGCCAGTAAACGTAGAAGTCGTGATGTCGGCAGTCACATTCGCTGTTCCCTGGGCCCGAATTTCGAATCCGTTGTTGCCAGGAGAAACTGCCGAATTGTCACGGATCGTGGTTCCGGTCATCGTCAACTGCGAAAGATTGCCGCTAAGATTTGCGATCTTGAAGTTATTCTCAAATCCGTCTTCGATCAAGCAATTCGTAATATTGACTACGCCCGTCAGGCCGTTCGTGCCGCCGGGGTTCTCGACTCCGAAATAGATCGAACCTTCGTCGAGAGCGTCGCTGGTGCCGTTCTTGCCGGACGAATGATTTACGGTAGTGTTGATCAGGTCAAAGTTGTTGACATTCAATCCACGGATGCCAAAATTCTGGAAGTTATTTAGCTGCATGTAGGACAAGGAAACATTTGACGTGCTGCTCAAATAGATCCCGGTTCCCTGCGTTGTACTGCCATCCCCCCCCGATTTGCCCGATATAGTTCCGCCCGAACCTGCCGAGCCAGTACCCACGACGGACAGACCTCCGGTCGTGCCGGTCGTGTTTAAAATGATCCCGTTATCTGATCCAGTGCCCGACGTAATACTTCGAAACGTGACCCCACTCGCACCGATCGTCGTGTTTGCTATGTTGAGGGCAGTGGCTCCTGTCGTGGTAAGAGTATTAACGATCGAGGTGTTGTCTTGTGTGACATTGACCGTGCCGCCGCCGATTGCCGTGAACGCTGGATTTGATCCTGTCGAGACTTGAACTCCGCCCGTAAAATTGATCGTTGTACCGGCGTTTGCGCTCATGAACGGGCCATTGCTCGTCGTTGCGGGCGCAGTGCTGATCAAGCCCGAAAAGGCGACAGTTCCTCCGGTTTTGTTCGTGATCTCAACGGGCCTCGTCACGTTTCCAGCGGTAATCGTTCCCGCATAAGAAACGCTCGCGGTTCCTTGATTCATCAAGACGCCATAGCTTACAGCCCCACTCAACGCACCTGTTCCAAGAATTACATTTCCTGCAATATTGGTCAGGTTCACATTGACATTGCCGCCGGTACTGGTAACGCTGGAGAATGTTGCATTAGCGGTACCAGTGTTAAGGACGATCGCCGCACTGTTCGAGTTTACGGCGACCTCACTCAGCGTTAGGGTGCCAAAGCTGTTACCGCTGATGCCCGGCGTACTGTTACCGACGGAGAAGCCGCGGAGCGTGTTAGAGCTTCCAGTATTATTAAGTGCGACGCCTACGCCGGCCGTACCCGAGATCGTTGTGGCGGGTGCTCCGGTATTCATTGCGGGGAAGGCCAGGCTTCCAACGGGCGGAGTGAGCCCTGTGATCGTCGAAAGTGACGCCGTCGCATCCTGTCCGAAAAGCCGTTGGCCCGGTCGTAATGTAAGTCCCGTATATGCCGTCGCGCTCTCGTAGACGAAAATGTTGTCGTTGTCGCCGGGATTGTTTGGCCCAATGGCACCGTTGACTGCGACAAACGAAGCCATGTCGCTAAACGGTGATGACAGTCGCCCGCATCCGGCCGCGATCGTGGTACAGGCCGCGGCGTTATTGTTTATGAACCATATCATTCCCGCTACAGTGATAGAGACCGTCGCAGTGCGGTTTGCTGCGGCGCTAGCCGCTGCCGGGTTGTCCGCAAGAATATATGTAAAGGAATCAGCACCTTCGAAGCCGGGGGCCGGGTTATAGGTGAAAAAACCGGTCGTAACGTTCATTACGACGGTTCCTCCCTGAGCGGAAGTTCCAGTGATCGTGCCGCTGGAAATGGTCGAACTGCCGGCAGCTGTGACTATGGTGGCAGCAGGGTTTACTCCGAGGAAGTCATTCGAAATAACGCTGAACGGCGATGCAAGAGTAGCGGAGTTGATCGACACGTTTCCAACAACCGTAACTGGAAAAGTGTCGTTAGCAGCGACTGCGGACGCCGCCAGCGAACCAGCGACGAGCGTGGTGTTCGGATCGATCGTATCAGCAAAAGTAACTCCAGTTGCCGGATCTGGCCCGGTGTTGCCAACTTGAACCGTGTAGCCGATCGTCTCGCCCGGATCGGCCTTCCCATCGCCGTCGCCGGACAGGGCCGTATCGCTCTTTGAGGCTGTAAGCGCCGGGGCGAAAGGAAGTCCGGCTGGACTGCTCGCCAGTGAAGCCAGGTTGGAATCTACGCGCGCCTTGATATCCGGCCCGAAAGCGACAGCGATAACGACGATCCCAGAGATAAAGATGGCGGCGATAAGGCGACGTGTGTGAGTTAATGACGGCTTCATACGATACTCCAAGGCAGTTTAACGGATAAGGTTTGGTTAGAACCCAAACTAGTTCGAACCCTTTTAGGTTCTAGGCGGAAACACGCCCTGTAACGCGATACAGAAATAAAAGGTCAGATAAGGCTGCAAGTTATTATGCGGCTGATCGCCCCCAGCGGGTGCTAATGACTCGGGCGCCATCGACACTAAACTCTGGTTCGTGGTGGATTGATAAGCATTAGCGTTCTGAGACCGGGCTATTGAACGCGCAGGAGCCGGAACTTGAAGATCGCCAATATCACTAACCGCCCGCAGAGTATGGCTGTGAGACGGTATCTCAGATTCAAGTAGGGAAACTGTTTCAGAACCACCAGTCTCACCCAGGTCACGAAGGGAAAGTCCCGGTCCCTGGCCCGGATGCATCGGAGCACGTCCTTGCAGGTCAGGCAACGCAAAATTGGATTTCCCGTTCCCTCCGTAAGTAGTCCCGAGCAGGGAGAACAAGGCCGTATTCTGTGAAAGCGGAAGCAGTTGCCCGTCGCACCATGCCCAGCCCCGGGGCGCAAAATTGAAGGGAAATATTCTGATCTCGGCGACAAATGGATCTGCCATAACTTTTAGCTCCTCAAAGATCGGGGTTGCATTGACGCGTCACCTGGCTTTCGGCGCGGGCCGTGTAGGTGAAGGGAAAATGCCAAAAAGCGAAATAATAAAATCTACACACAGAAATGGTTGCAGGTTCGTGTGAGGCTGGCTGCCGCCCACGGGCCCTATCGATTGGGCTGCGAGGCTTACGTTCGGCGTGTCCTCGATATAAAGGTCAGCAGCCGTCGACTGTGCTAGTACGCTATTGGCGGGTGACGACTGATTAGCTGGGGATGTGCTTGCAAGCAATGGGTGGCTATGGGCCGGTATTTGGTTAACGGTTAGAGTGATCTCTTCCGCCCCGCCGGTCTCTGCGAGAATAAACCCATTCCCCTGATGAAGCGGCAAACGCCCTCGGAGATCGGGCAATGCAAAGGTCGACTCGCCATCTCCGCCGTATGTCGTGCCGATCAGTTGGAACAACGTCTCGTTCTCTGATATCGGCAGCAACTGCCCCTCGCAAAACATCCATCCGGCCGGAGCAAAATTGCCCGCGAACATCCTGATCTCACCAACATACGGCTGTGCCATGATCGAACTCCTTAATTCGGCGACGGGAAGATTCCCTGCAAAGCAATGCAAAAAGACAAGGTTAGAAAAGGCTGCATATTGAGATGTGCCTGACTTCCACCTGTGTTTGTAACGGATCCCGGGTTTAGCGAGGTAAGACTCGACGGCCCGGAGTACAGCTGGCTGGGCGAATCCGCGAGGATACTATTGCCAGGCAATGGCGTATTGCCGGTCGCCGTCGTTGCAGTATGAACGTGCGTGTGGGTTGGCAGTTCTGCGATCGATAGCGTGTGAGCCTGTTCACCGCCGCGTTCACCAAGCGTATGTCCGTTGCCTACATGTATCGGTACACGGCCGCGCAGGTCGGGGAGAGCAAAATTCACTCGACCGTCACCGCCAAAGGTCGTGCCCAGCAAAGAGAACAGCGCCTGATTCTGGTTGATCGGCAGCAGTTGCCCGTTGCATAGAGCCCAGCCTCGTGGGGCAAAAACGAAGCTCATTATTCGGATCTCGGATAAAAAAGGTTCTGCCATGTTTCGTTCCTCGTTTGTGCAGTTTGCTAGAAGCCTTCGACGCGATTTATTATCGCAGTGAAAAAAAGTTCGCCGTCGATGACGCCCGCACTTGTTATGAATAGGTCAAACTTGCCAAGCGCGAAATGCGAGACCTCGTAAGTATTCTGCGGAAGCGGATATCGCCAGTGGCCTGAAAATCTGAGCATGAAGTTCTCCCGGCCCTGACCCCACCTCTGTTTTGCCAGCGGCCGTTGGTCTTCTACCTTGACAAGCTTCAGCGGGACTTCAACACGATCTTTGTTGAGGAAGAGGAACTCGGTGTTCATCTGCTCAAAAAATGTCCGGAAGTTCATTTTTGACAGAGCCCCACCATCGCCGATCGGCGGTAGAGGCGGCTCAGGGATCTGGCCGAGCCCGCTAGACTCCAAGACTAAAAGAGCTCCGGCGGCTGATGCCGCAGTTGCGATGAACCTTCGTCTACTAAACTTCATTAGTTTTTCCTCCGCGTTGGAAGCCCCGACTCAACTCTTGAGATTATTAAAGACCGCCTCAAAATACAGGCCGTCATTGTCCAGCTTTACCGGAACAAGAAACACGCTCATCTCTCCGAGTCGTTGATGAGCTAGGTGATAAACGCCCTGGTTAGCGGGAAGATCAGAATTGGCCCTAAATATAAGTGCGAAATTCTCCTGAACGTCGTTGACGACAAACTCGTCCAGCCCAACGAGTTCGAACTCGACAGGTTCGCCCTCCGTGCTACCGGCACGAAAGACGGAGTTTACCTCGCCGGAAAATTCGGCTCTGGTGGGAAATTTCTCCACGGCCTGAGGCGCCATAATGGTCGATACTCCGAGCTATTTCTAAATCAACTAGTTTGTAAAATGAAAACCAAGGGAATATTAGCACGTTCTCAACGTTATAGGAAGATAATTTCTAGCTCGCTGCGCGCCATTCGTAACGTCGCGTAACCCCGTCATCTTCGGCGATCTCGAAACCGAATTTTTCGAAGACACGATGGTACGGATTGAAGCTCTCTAGAAAAATGCGGACGGAGCGCCCGGCCGTTCCGGCCTCGTCTATGATCTTTCGGATCAGCTTGCTGCCGATCCCCCTGCCGCGGAATTCCGGCAGCAGCGTTAGGTCCATAATGGCCGTCTGACGTTCACCATTGTACAGATAGAGTCTGCCGGCAGGACGACCGTCGACGAGTACAATGTCGAAACCCGCACCGGGATAATGCTCGCGATAGTGTGCGTCCTGAGCGTCGAATTGATGCGCGATGAAGGCTAATTTTGTTTGTTCATCCCAATCAACTAGCTGCAGCTCAACGGAGCGCGATGCTTCGTAAACTCCTAAAAGAAAATTACGGTCGGCTGCAGTGACAGGCCTTAGCTCTACCTTTTCGTTTTTGTTGGGTTCCATTTCAGGGTGTAATTTATCTGCGATTCGCCGGTAATTTGAAATCCCTTGGCAACGTAGAATCTCAGTCCATCGATATTATATCGATCAACGTGAAGGACTATCGGAACATCGTGGTCGGCAGCCTCCGCCTGAAGGTCGCGGATCACCGCCGAACCAATGCCCTTTCGCCGGGCACAACGCAAAAGTGCTACATCAACAAGCAAGATCATCGCGGAAGATCTCTCGACTATCATTCTCCCGGCGATCTTGTCCCCCTCGATGATCAACTTCGTCTCAGCTAACGGAAACTGCAGCTGGTATGCCGCCTCGCGCTGCTCAAACTGCATTCTAAGAAACGCTCTTTGCTGTTCCAGGGGCCAACCAAATTGAGAGATTTCGTCTTCACGGCTATCGGCGTAGACGGAAAATAATGTCTCACGGTCAGCTTCGACAGGTGAGCCGTAGGCGATTTTCATTAGTGCTACTTTGCTAGAGCCGATGACATTCCTCGTGAAGACTCGTTGAGCTAAGACCCCTACGCTCAAGCGGGCTTTGATTCATCGAGAATATCAAGTCGCGGCTTCGCGCGGAAACTTTCACGGCTGGGTGCGGGATATTTATGATCGTTGAACTGCGGCCGTCATCGCCAGTAGAGTGAAGCCTAGTAAAATCAGACGTTTCAACCGCTGCCCGGGTAGGGCGAGCGGGTACGCGGCTTGCACTTTTATACAACACTAGAATGTCGCGCCCAAGGCAGGTTTGTTTTGACGGTTCGGGCACGGCGGAGGTGTTATGAGACGTTTGACTTCATTCTTTTTCGCAATTTCCGCTTTCCTAATCGCTATATTCGCAACACCATCCGACGACGCCGCGCAGATGTCGCGCCGTAAGGTCGATATCGGCGTATGGCAGTATGCAGCCGTTACCGAAAGCGATCTTGAGACCATTCTGGCGGGCCGGGTCCTCTCGTTGAGAAAGACCCAGGATGAGACAGCACGTTTGCTCGATCTTTGGGCTCGCTCGGGCTCGGCGGACGACGCGGTGCTTGACCGAATGATGCAAACGCTCGACATCTCGAAAAAAGAACTCGAGAATGCCTTCCTCGCAAAATGCGCGGCGGCAGGCAAGGATTTTCCGGGCGGAGCCTCGGCTTTCACCGCTCGGGTTCGGGACGCCCTCGACAGGCGACGATATGCAAAGGTGGATTCGGCGATCGCGGAAGTGATCGAGACCTTAGGCGATGACCTTGAGGGCGTTATCCGCACGGGTTCTTCGGGGCAGCGTTATTTGCAGTTGAAGGGAAAAGGAACGGGCTCGTCGGCTTATCGTGACCTGTTTTCTGATGACGATATCTCATTCGTCGGGCGAAAAGGCAACGAGGCGGCAGCGATGCTAAACGCGATCCTCGAACGCGAAGGCCTGCTTCCGTTAAAGGTCAAAGGCATGGACCTTGGAACTCTACGCAATGTGCGAGGCCTCGATCTCACCGCACTGAACCTCTTAGAACCGGATAAGTTCCTCGGCGAATCCGGCATGGCGAGCCTTCGGCCTGAGATGCTGGACAAAGGTGCGGTCATCGCACAGGTTTCGGGCGGAAAGATGACAATGCAGGCGGGCTCGCTGAGAAACTTTGTCGAGGCCAAAAAGAGCAGAATGATCGCCGACCTTCTGGACGACAAGGCGGTCGTGCAGACAGTGCAAAGGTTTGGTTCGCTGACGGTCGTCGGCAGCTGCGAGCGGCAGATCGTCCAGACGCATGGCGGTTGGGAGAATCTTGCGGACGCAGAAAAAGTGAAATATGTCATTCGCCAGCGGCGTGCCGTCGCGACGTCGGGCGCCGCAAAGAATATTGCAAACGAAACCGCAGAGGCTTCCGAACGCCTCCTTGGTGAGCTAGCGGCCCTAAAGGACAAAGTTTCGCGGCCCGGCGTTTCCCTAACGGGCGCGGAGCTAAGTCGGTTGCAGACTTTGAGAAATGAATCCATCGACCTTGCGTTCAAAGAGATCCCATATACGCTGGCTCCAGTAATTGAGGCCGCCGAGAAGAACGGCATATCGCTGGCCAGAAGTCCGCAGGCCCGGCGAACGATAAACGAACTTACCACCGGCTTCGCACTCCTTCGCGACCGTATCATCGACCTGCCGGAAGATCAGGTCATCGCTAAACTTAAAAGCCTCGCCGGCGAAAATAAAGAACTCTACAGCATGCTCTACACGAGCTTTCAACAGAGCAAAGACCTCGTGCAAGCACTCGATCAATGGATCGCTTCAGGCGGCACGCGTGAGGCTTTTCTCGATATGCTGGTCAAGGCCGAAAACCGGCTCGCACGCCTGCAGCAGATAGCCGCACGAAAAGCTAAGAAGGTCGGAACGGCGGAAGCCAAGAACCTCACAGCCCTCGAGGAGATGCTTGGTACCGACCTTGGCGACAGTTTTCTGATAAAAATGGCCAAGAATCCTGCTGCGAAGAAGGTTGTACTCGCGACGCTGGTCGCGACGGGCGGAGCGGCCATTCTCAAGACAATGTACGATTCGTGGAGCAACGGAACGTACAGAGAAGACCTTAGCAACGCCGCGATCGCCATTATTGAGTTTTTGCCGGGCGGTATTGGCGTTAAGCAGGCATTTATTAACGACGGTATTGACGCGAAGACAGCTCTGCTTTTTGTAAAAGACGCCCTTTACCTCACGCCCGCATGGCCGATCGTTCTCACCGGCGACCTTCTGATGATCGCCATCGACATGGGCGGGATGGTAAAGGTACAAACGCAGCACGAAGGCCTAGTCGACGTCTTTATCCATAACGGTGAATACGACACAAGCGGTGACAAACCGAAGTTCATCAAGCTCGTTCTTCCGGACGGTTCGGCCTGGGGTCCCGACGGCCTAGATGAATGGCTCTTTCAAACGAAGGCTATTCGGGTAAAACACGCCATCCCAGGCAAGGAATACTACATAAACAACCTTTCCGAGGTCAGCACGAACCTCCTCGACAAATTCTACATCCCCGAAGACCCGCCTACTCAGCAACTAAGGCTCGCAGCGGAACAGCAGCTCGCAGCCATCAATCTGGCGGAATTTCAACAGGCAAAAATGAATGAGGAGACGTTTAAGGAAACCGTCGCATGGGCACGATGGGTCTTCGGTTTCGAAACCGTCTGCAACAAAAGTCCTGAGAAATGGTGCCTGGTTTTTGACCTTTTGAAGAAAAAGATCGCAGAACGGCGACTGGTCGTGATCGAAAAGGTGATGGTCCCGCACGTGATCGAACTCGCCGAAGCAAAATATGCTCAGCTCAATGCGGAAAGCCAGCTCGAGCCGAAGCTAAAGAAATTGCAGGAAAGGTTTGAGGAACTGCGAGGCAGCTCGCTTGGCGTCGATCTGGTGGACGTAACTAAGAAAACTGCGACCGACAAGGTAAATGAAAATCCGCGGGACACCGACGAAGAAAAGAAGATGGTTGCCGGAAAGATCTGGCAGGAAACCTATCAGATCTATGACCGCATCTGGAAAAAGCATAAAGACATAAAGGCAAATATTGAAGCAAGAACGGGGTACGCAAATGTCTCGGTGCTTCAGTTCACATGGACTGGTGAACCTTCAGAGGACGAGCGCAAAGCCGACCAATCGAAAGCCGGATTTGCTTCCTCTTTGGCCAAGATCACACGTGATATCACGATAATCAAAGGCAAGACCCCTTCGCCGAGAGATATCGTCGACAAACAGGCATTCGATATTCTGGGCCAAGTTGTTTTCCCTTGGCGTGTTGTTTTCGACGAGTCAGACAAGCCAGGGCCGGAAGAAGGCTCGAGTTACTTCGACGAGTATGAAAAAGCTATCGAGAAGGTCAAGGAACTTTACGCAGCCAGCTCCGACCTGCAGAAACAATTGAACGCAGGAGCTCAGCTCATTACTCCGGGCAGTGCCCTCGCGCTTGGCGATCCAGGAGTATTTGAACTCAAATTTAACGATGCGGCCCTAGCGAAAGCCTATCGCGACGGACAGTTTTACCTAACTTGGACCTCTTATCCGCAAGGTGCGTTTTCACCAAATACGAAAGATCTTAAGGTGAGATTTACGGCATATAGGCCCGAACCGGTTGGCGTCACCGTGATCGTCGAACGTCGGGGAACGAAGCCGGCTCAAGGTTCGCTTTCTGCAAAATTCAGCGTTACCGTTCCGCAGGATTTTCTTTCGCTTGACCTGAGCCCGGCGAGTCCAAGGCCCGGCGAACTAGCCGGAATACAGGCGTCGGTGCCTGAGTCATACTTCGGCGGCGATTACAGTTTTCATTACAAATGGTCCTGTTCGAATTGCAAGATCGATGATTTTGATATGTCGCGGACGGCGGTCACTGCGCCGAAGTCCGGAACAGCGATCGTTACCTGCGAACTGCGTGTCAAAGGCGTCGACGGAGCGATAACGCCTCTGATGAGAAAGTCGGTCCGGTTCAATGTTTCGGGAGCAACGCCGACGCCAACCCCGACCGCGACCGCTACTCCGGTTAAAGCGACGCCAACGCCGACTGCGACGCCGGGTCCCGATATTTTCGGGACACCTACGCCTACACCTTCTCCGACCGCAACGCCGAGAGTAACGCCAACGGCCAGCCCGACCGTAAGGCCGACGCCTTCCGGTCCGAGCGAACAGGAACTCAAGACGCGATACATGAACTGTCTCTGTCGATGCTACTCGGGATGGGCTGGGCACATCGGCGTTTGGTGGGACCCTGAGAATAAGTCAAAGCCTGAATGCGAGAGTTCCGGCCCGTGTTTTGGTGGAGCTGGTGCATTTGGATGCACGAGCCGCCACAGTTTCGGAGCACCGAACGAGTGTTCGAAATCCTGCTGGGAAAGCGTCTACGGGAAAGGCACCTACGACCCAAAGAAAGCCGACCAGATCCGACGCGAAGAGAACCGCAAGCATATGAAGCCGCTCAAGGTGAAACTCGACAAACCAACTTGTCCTATCAATCTTCAGCTGGGCGAGACCGTTAATTTCGCTGCAGCGGTTGAAGGCGGCATCCCGCCGTTCAAGGTCACGTGGTCCGGGAACGGTTCACCGAAGGACAACACTTTCACTTTCGCAAATTCGCGGCAGCCCGGAACCTATCCGATATCAGTCACGGTTTCCGATGATGAAGGAAATTCTGCCACGGCATCGTGCTCAGTCGTGGTTGAGGCTATGACCGTCAAGATCGCAATGGCTGAAAAGGATAAGAAAGTTACCTTCGGCGGCACTCGTACCTTTACGGCCACGGTGATGTCCGGCGGCAAGCCGGCACGCGGCAACTTCTATTTCCTATGGCAGCCTCACCCTGAGGTCACATTTGCTCCGTTCGAATACAACGGCGGCAATGCTTCGACAACTAAAGCAACATTCAACCGACTTGGTACCGCACGGGTATGGGCAGTCGCCCATACTCGCCAGGGCGAAACCCTCACAACAGTCGGAGAATCCGATCAGATAGAGGTCGAGGTCGGAAAACCTGAGCTCAAACTTACTCTCACGCCGGAAAAAGGCATTGTCGGGTCAGAGATCAAGGCAAAAGTTACTACCAACGTACCGGGCCTCAAAGAGATCGACTATCGCTGGGATGTTTCGGCGGGCGGCAAGCTAATGGGCCAATCTCAGGACAGCTCGGAGATCACGTTCATTCCGCAATCAACGAAGCCCGTCACGATAACCGTAAACGCCCGAGCTCCGGGCGTAGGCGACGATCTCGGTATGCAGGCCGCAACATTTACTGCCGATCCAGCAAATGTGAATGTCGTGATACTCGGTACCGAAGGGCCGAAGCCGCAGGTTTGGAAGCCCAATGTCGGCTTGGTCACGTTGGAAAAGGAGATCGCAGTTCACCAGTTCGTTGGGATCAAGGCTGAGGTCTCGCCTGCGATCGACGGAGTCCGGTATGAGTGGAGTGTAAACGAGGATACGCACATCGTCGGGAGCACAATCTCCCAGCAGATACGAGTCACCCGCAGCCAGGTCGGCGGCGGCGAGGCGACGGTCATCGTGAAGAACAAGGACGGCCTCGAATTAGGCCGCGGAACCGGCTCATTCTCCGTCACGGTCTCACAGGAAGACATTGACAAGGCTAAGGATATGGGCGGGACGACTCAAAAGCTTGCCGAGGCAAAAGCGTTGGTAGCGAAGGGGCAACTCGACGAGGGCATCACGCTCATTGATCAGGTTGTCGTCGCCGATCCAAAAAATACGGAAGCAAAAAATCTTTCCACGAAATGGAAGCAGGACCGAACGACCATCCAGACACAGCTATCTAAAGTGAAGACTTTGATGGATAAGCAGGCTTTCACCGATGCTGCGAAGGAACTTGCCCCCGCAAAGAATCTTCATGGGCTGTATCCACCCGTCGTGGCGATGGAACAGGAACTCACCGAAAAAGCGAACGCTCAGCAGGCCGGCGTCAATAAGGCGGTGGCAGCGATAAATGAGGCGAATCAGAACAGGGACTTTAAGAAAGCTCTCCAACTGTGTATGGAGATACGTTCAACCTACAAACTAACGCCGGCGGCCGAACGGACAGTCAAAGGATATGAGGATCTTGCCCGGAGTCACGAAACTGAGAAAGAGCGTGTACGCGGCGTGCTGAAGCAAGGTGAAGCGAAATTCAACGCCGGTGACTTCGACGGAGCTCTGACCGATCTCGCACAGCTTTGGGTCAACTTCGACGAATATTGGAACAGCTCGATAGATCCCGAGCCTCAGTACTACGAAAAGATCCGGACCGAGGCTCGAACTCGCCGAGACCGAATAAACACGCTACTGCCTCAGATCAAACTCGCTGCCGAGGATCCGAAATTCGACAAACAGCGGCTCGAGACGGCATTAAGA
Organism: Acidobacteria bacterium Ga0077534; assembly: GCA_001464455.1. Lineage (GTDB taxonomy): Bacteria > Acidobacteriota > Blastocatellia > Pyrinomonadales > Pyrinomonadaceae > OLB17. The sequence continues at coordinate 5,951 of LNEI01000021.1, read as the reverse complement.
AATGCTGACGAGATCCTCAGCCTGCAGCCGGGAAACACGGCGGCACAGGGCTATAAAGCGACTATTGCCAGCAAACTAGCCCGCGGAGAAAAGGGAGGCAAAGCCGACGACGCCGTAAAACGCGGCGACCAACTTGCCACCGAACGAAAGTGGCCCGATGCCGTCAAGGCATATGACGAAGCGGTTAAGGCTGACCCTTCAAACCCCGAAGCTGTTCGACTGCGAGGACGAGCAAAACGCGAAGCAGGCGACCTGAAGGGCTCACTTGCTGATTTCAACACAGCAGTCGGCCTCGATCCGAACAATTACCAGTCACTCCTCGGACGCGGGCTGACCAAATACAGGCTCAATGACTCCGCCGGAGCGATGGCCGATTTCGATCGGGGTATTCAACTCAGGCCGGATTACGCCGCCGGTTATACTTATCGGGCCCGGCTCAAACTTGACAATAAAGACTATGCCGGGGCAAAGGCCGATTACGATGCGGCAATACGGCTAGATCCGGCTCCCGCCGCTTCCTGGATAAATCGAGGGCTTGCAAAGGCAAATCTTAGTGACTATCGCGGAGCGATCGCAGACTACACAAAGGCGATCGAGATCGACCCGAAAAATGCCATAGCCCACAACAATCGCGGCATCGCTAAGCAGAGGACAGGAGATCTGGACGGAGCCCTCATCGACTTTGAAAAAGCACTCGAGATCGATCCAAACTACAAGACCGCACAGACGAACCTTGCGAAGCTCAAGGAACAAATGGGCGGTGGAACGACTACTCCGCCGGATAGCGTGAAGGGTTCAAGCTTCTATCCGGTAGATCTGACTTCCGTAGGCGGAAGAAAAGGAAATCCGCACAAGGTAAAAGAGATCGACGTGGACGATAGTTCAGGAATTCGATTGAAGAGTACCGACGAAAAACGGCTCTCCCTCAGTGTCGAGATCCCCACCGCTTTCACTGCGTCGAAGATAGCCCTTGTAACGAATCTCGATGACGCGACCTACCTCCAACAAGGAGCAACGATCGCTAATATGTTCGTCACGACAGATGCCGGAACAAAAAGCTTCCGCATTCAAGCCGGTGTCCATAGCAGCGAATGGAATTACGGCGTCGGGCCTAAGCATAAACGGGTCGATGATCTTGATATTGGCGATAATCGGTTCTTGTCGGTTTTCGACCTCGGTGGATCGAGCGTTGTTCGCGGTATCAGGTTCGAGTACGTCGAAACGGGTGCCGAGAAATGGTACGGACACGCTCCCGGGCTAGTTCTCCGCGGTATTACGCTGATCGGTACCGGCTCAAAAGGAACGGCAGTTTCGACCACATCGGCGGCATATTACCAGCTCGATTTCCCAAGCCATTTCTCCCATGGGCGTAAGGAACCTCCGTTCCTTGAAGGCGGCGTTCCCGTTTCTGGCTACAATGGAGGAGAGTCGCCGATCGTCTGGCTGGCAAAGTGTAAGGCTCCTAACGGCGATGGCGTCTGCTACCCGACGCATTTCGAATGGAGCGTGCCAGGCTATCAGTCAAATGGCATTTTGATCTCCACTAATCTCTCGTGGTGGGGTGAGCAACTCAAAGGCAAGCCTTCATTCCGATTGACTGTTGAGGGAAGCGGCGGCGCCAGAAAAGTGTTCGATCTGGTTGTAGGCACTCACGTTGCCGAGTGGAACGGCGGCAGCATCGATACGACGACACCTTCGTTAAATGTTCGCGGCGGCGTACCGGGCCCTAGCAGGCGATGGTTTATCAATCGCTTTGACCTCGGATCGATGGCGGTTACGCGAGTCTCTGTCGATCTGCTCAATGCCCCGCCCTATGGTAGCGAAGCATCGGCCGTGATAGAAATTCACGGGATCACGTTGGTTCGTTCCGGGGCCGGCCCGATCCAGACACCAGTGCGGGCGCCAGTGCCAACCCCGGTTCCCACACCGACATCGCCGCCGAAACCACCGGCTGGCGGTGATTCAGAGATATTTAATAACGGCAACATTTACGGGGTCTACAATGCACCGACAGCACCGACGCAGTTCACGCTGAATCGGCCTCACGTTATCACTTCGATCATGACGTATCACTGGAACAATGCTCGCGGCACAACCCGTCCGGGAACAATCGCGTTTCGCGGGAGCGACGGTAAAGTCTACGGCCCGTGGCAAACAACCGGAAGTCCGGGACAAGGCGGCGTACCCAATGCCTACTGGGTGTCGAAACCAAACATCACGATCCCGGCGGGCACATATACGATCATTGACTCAGATCCCGCTACTTGGGCTCAAAACTCGGGCAGCGGCGGCAAGGGCCATGCGATCATGAGGGGCTACCCGACCGCATCGGCGGCGCTGACCGCTCCACCGTCAACAAGCCGGCCACCGACTTCGGCATCAGGCCGGTACGTCACCGCCATTTTCGAGAATCGCTCCAGCGAGGCCGTACACATTTTTCCTGAGGGTCAAACTTTCGGGCCCGGCAACAAAATAGCTCCGGGCGAAAAACGCGAGGTTCGTGTGCTAATGACGTCGACCGGGCGAATAAAATTCACGGCGGGACGAAATGGCAACGTCATCACAACCAAATATTGGGACGGCGACCCTGATTCATTGACTCGGTTTCCCCGGGTGATATTCGACGGAAACGCCCTTCTGATAACGACTGGACTTAGATAGTTCGGAGGTATGAAATGAGAGCGAGACTATCGTTGATGCCCCTTTTGCTGATCGCCGTCATAACCCTCAGCACAATTTGTACGGCCCAGATCAAGACGGTTAAGGGCAACTACTGTGGCAGCACGATGGGAAACCGTGCCGGAACTTTCGGTTTCAGGGTCGGTTCAGACGTGATGTTTCTCGAGATCGAGTTCGGTTCCCCTCGCGAAGTACGAATGGTTCGGTTTAATGTGAATAAGCTGCGGGTAGGCGAAGAGTTCGTCATCAAATACGATGACTCGGGCGACGAGACCAAGTTCGTGAGAACCATTACGGGGACGGGCAAGAGAAAACGCACCGAACCGTGCGAGCTAGAGTAGGCTACATTCGCCAACCCCGGCAGCGTCTTTTTGCGTTAATATAACGTAAAGTAAAGCTGTCATGAATGCCGAGCAAAACCGACTGCTGGAGTCGAATGCCAGAATAAAGCACTGGAAACGCTGGGGCCCGTATCTTAGTGAGAGGGCTTGGGGGACGGTGCGTGAAGATTATTCGGCAGACGGTTCGGCTTGGGAATATTTTCCGCATGATCACGCTCGCTCGCGAGCCTACCGTTGGAACGAAGACGGCATCGGTGGCATCAGCGACCGCAAACAGAATATCTGCTTTTCCATAGCCCTTTGGAACGGCAAAGACCCGATCCTTAAGGAACGCCTTTTCGGGCTGACCGGAAACGAAGGCAATCACGGAGAGGACGTCAAAGAGCTCTATTACTACCTTGACTCGACGCCGACGCACTCGTACATGAAATACCTGTACAAGTATCCGCAAGCCGCCTTTCCATACGAACGCCTCGTTTCAGAGAACCGCAGCCGCACCAAGCTCGACCGCGAATTCGAACTGATCGACACCGGCATTTTTGACGAGAACCGCTATTTCGATGTCTTCATCGAATATGCCAAAGCCGACGTGGATGACATTCTGATCAGGATCACCGTTGCAAATCGGGGGGACGAGGCTGCGTCGATCAACGTCCTGCCGACCGTCTGGTATAGGAACGTTTGGTCATGGACAGGAGCAGCGGCCGACGGCGAAATGCGCTGTTCCGAGCCGGGCGTCATCGAGATAGGGCACAGATCGGTCGGTCACCGCTGTCTGTTTTTTGACGAATCGGCTGAGCTTCTTTTTACTGAGAACGAGACAAACAACGAGCGGCTTTTCAACTCGCCAAACCGGACTCGCTACGTAAAGGACGCGTTTAACGATTACATCGTACTCGGCAAACATGACGCCGTAAATCCTATGCAAACCGGAACGAAGGCAGCTGCTAATTACATCCTCGAGATCCCGGCGAAGTCAGAAGTTTCCCTTCGGATGCGGCTTTCGGATGGCGAGATGGGGTTTGAGACGTTCGACGCGACGTTCGCAGAGCGGATCAACGAGGCCGATGAGTTCTTTGACTCGGTTACATCGCTCGGACTTTCCGACGATGCAATGAGAGTCCAACGACAAGCATTTGCCGGGCTGCTTTGGTCAAAGCAGTTCTATCATTACGATGTGCGCGATTGGCTCATGGGCGACCCGGCGATGCCAAAACCGCCTGCTCAGCGGCTCGAGGGCCGCAACAGTTATTGGGGACATCTGCACAATTCCGATGTTATCTCAATGCCCGACAAGTGGGAATACCCTTGGTATGCGGCATGGGACCTGGCGTTTCACTGCATCCCGCTCGCACTCGTCGATGCACAGTTTGCCAAGGATCAGCTAATGTTGATGCTTCGCGAATGGTACATGCACCCGAACGGCCAGATACCTGCTTACGAATGGGCCTTCGGCGACGTAAATCCGCCGGTCCACGCCTGGGCGGCTCTGCGGGTCTATCAGATCGACAAGAAGCGGGCCGGAACGGCTGACCGTAAATTTCTCGAACGAATCTTTCACAAACTGCTACTTAATTTCACCTGGTGGGTTAACCGAAAAGACGCCGAGGGAAAAAATGTCTTCGAAGGCGGGTTTCTCGGGCTCGATAATATCGGGGTGTTCGACCGCTCGCAGCCGCTGCCGACCGGCGGCAGGCTCGTCCAGGCCGATTGCACCAGTTGGATGGCGATGTATTGCCTGAATATGCTCGCCATCGCCCTCGAACTCTCGATCGAAGACGATGCATATGAGGATGTCGCCAGCAAATTCTGGGAGCATTTTGTATTCATCGCCGATGCAATGAATAACCTCGGCGAGGACGGTATTTCGCTTTGGGATGAGCATGACGGTTTCTATTACGACGTACTTCACCTGCACGAGACAGGTCAGAGCATGCCGCTCAAGGTTCGCTCCATGGTCGGCCTGATCCCGCTTTTTGCGGTCGCAACTATCGAATCTGATCTGCTCGACCAACTCCCGGACTTTAAACGCCGCATGCAGTGGTTCATCGACAACCGGCCCGACCTGACCGATAACATCAACTGTGCAAGGAAGCCCGGCGTCGGCGAACGCCGTCTGCTCGCCGTCGCGTATCGCGAGCGGCTCGAAAAAGTGCTCAGATTCATGCTCGATGAAGATGAATTTCTCTCGCCGTACGGCATCAGGGCACTCTCGCGTTTTCACCACGAAGCACCATATATCCTCGAGGTCAACAGCCAGGAACATCGGGTCGATTACGAACCAGCCGAATCATCCAGCGGACTTTTCGGCGGCAACTCAAATTGGCGAGGGCCGGTGTGGTTTCCCGTGAATTATCTGCTTATCGAATCCCTGCAGAAGTTTCATCATTATTATGGCGATGACTTCATGATCGAATGTCCGACCGGATCGGGCAAAATGATGAATCTTTGGCAGGTTTCTGAGGAGATCTCACGCCGTCTTTCTCATATCTTTTTAAAAGATGCCGACGGAAATCGGCCAGTCTACGGCTCATCAGAAAAACAGCAAAGCGACCCTCATTTTCGCGACCACATCCTTTTCTATGAATACTTTCACGGCGACAACGGCTCCGGCATCGGCGCCAGCCATCAAACGGGCTGGACCGGCCTAGTTGCAAAGCTCCTGCAGCAGAGTGGGGAATAGTGAGCTAGCGGGGCCGATCGGCACCCTCGATCCGAAATTTTGCAATTTTAGGTTTGGAGCTCCGAGGTGAGCCGCTAACAACCAAAAGAGCAGCCCTTTTTGGGGGGCCGCTCTTTTTTAGTAAGGGTTAAGCCGAAGAATTACTCTTGCCCGACGAAGTCGAAGTCGGTAAGGGTGTCGGTTATGTTTACTATCCGCGAGGTGAAGCGGTAGCGTTTGGAGTTGACTCCGAGGACGTAGGTTTGGCC
>LNEI01000020.1 GCA_001464455.1 Acidobacteria bacterium Ga0077534 | reverse complement strand
CCCTCTCTCGAGCTTCAGCAAGGCCTCTGAGCCCGATGAGGATGATCTCGACGCGAAACTCGATCGCAGCCAACCACGATCCGCCCGGCCGCCTGCCCCTTCCAAAAAAAGCAGCCCACCGGCCACAGTCGATCCACGCATGGGCATCCGTGAACTCATCAGCTCGTTTGCGGCAACGCACTTCTCCCAAACCCCGCTCGCCCGCGGCTCGCCCGCCTGGTGACCAAATCGCCGTTTCACCTTTTCACTTTTACCTTTGACTGGATCTTTGAAAACCTAGGAATGCATCCTCAGCTTTCCGGCTATGCCACGTCTGCACTGCGGCGATGGCTTTGCCTCGCCGGCAGCGTCAGGGTAACGATCTTCCCATTTTCGTACTCCGCCGCCGTAAGCGGCGGAGTACGAAAATGTGATTCGGTGAGGCATCGATCTCCGGCGAGGCAAGCCATCGCCGCCGTGCGATAGCGGCAAAGCCGCCGACCTCCCGGCCCGAAGTTCTACTCCGCGCTGATCTTCTCGACCAGCCACCCTATCAGCCCGAGCTCCGACGCGGTGCGGCGTTCGATCGCGGTGCGGGCGAAACGGGTTTCGGTGATCGCAATGGTTGGAACTTTTGCGTCGCTGTTCTTTTCGGCCAGAAGGTCGGCGACGGCGGCGGCCTGTTCGGTTTCGGTTGAGAGGGTGACGGCCGAGGAGCCCGGGCGAAATTGGGACGCAAGGCTTGGAGCGGCGGCGAGGTTGGTTCCGCCCGACTTTGATCTGACGCAGGCGTCGACCGCGTCGGGGTCGCCGATGACGATGATGTTTCCGGCAAAAACGGCCATCGTATCTTCATCCCTCAAAACGTCGAGACCAAGCGCGTCGGAGTTCGGTTTATCGGGTTTGAGGTCCTTTAGTAAAGATCGCCGAACGGCTTCCGCGTTTGTCACGACTGCGAGCAAAGCGACCTTCTCGCCCTCGGGGTCCGTTCGCAAAGTGACGATGTTCGGCCCTACGCCCGAGAGAAAAAGCTCCGCGTCGCTGATGCCGTACGGCTCGGCAAAGGCATTTGAAAATTCGCCGATCATCTGCGAACCGAACGCATCGACCTTCGACCGGGCGGTAAGCAGTAAACCACGCCAAGCTACGTTTGGCTTCTCGAGACTGTAAAGCGTGATGGCCGGAGCTTTGTTCCAGGCGTACTGAAAGAGCGCGTCGTAGTTGTTCCCGGCCGGGGCGAAAACCTCGGCCAGCACGGGCCCGGTTTCGGAATTGACGCCAAACAAAAGCTTGTCCTCGTAACCGAGTGAACTCTGGGACGCATTCCACGCGATGTCGGTCACGGTTCCGCGAATGAGCTGCGGCAAAAGGCCCGCGACGGCCGACTGGACCTCCTCGTCATCGCTGCTCTGGGACGCAAGGCTAAGGCCCGCCAAAGCCGCGATCTGGGCAACGCCGTCGGTCGAAATGTAGCCCGAGGCAAGCGAGTTTGGAACGCGCGTCGGAAGTTTTCCGGCTTTGGCGATGCTCTCCGCCTCGCCGCGTTTAACAGCGACGCACTTGTCGATGCTCGTCTCTTCGTTGCTGAAATAGATCAGGCTGTCGATCACCAGTGCGAACGCTTTGCGGCCATCCTTTGCGGTCCACTTGAAATACGTTCCGCCATGTTTCTGAGACTTTTCGAGCGTCGGTTCGGTTCGATAGACGTCGGCAACAAAACCGCCAAGTCCCCTCTCGGCAAAGGCAACGGCGGTCGAATTCCATGACTTGGTATCCGCGATCGCGACGAACTTCGGCTGTACGCGCCCGACCGAATCGTCCTCGGTCAACCTCTCCTCCGAAGTCTCAAACCCGGTCACCGCTATCGCAACCGAGACACCTTTGACCGCCGAAAGATCAGCCTGGGACGCAGCCGCTTTCTTGAACGCGTCGCTGCCAACCATCGGCTGCAAAGCAGCGGCAAGGTCGGCGGTTTCGAGATAGACGAGAGATTCAGCGGGAACGAGTGTCCGCAGATCGACCGGGTTTGATGAACAGGAAGAAGAGTTCAACGCAAAGACGCAAAGGAGCAAAGTCGCAAAGAATATACCGAAGAAAGACCGCCTTTGTTTTCCTTTGCGGCTTTGGCTCTTTGCGTCTTTGCGTTGAAAATTCTGTGCTAACATTTCCTCACTATGAGTAACCTATTCAACACAGATATCTTACAGGGCAAAGTTGCGTTCGTCACCGGTGGCGGTACGGGCATCACGGGTGGCGTGGCGAGGGCTTTTGCGGAGCATGGGGCAAAACTCGCGATCACGAGCCGCAAGGAAGAGAATCTCGCGGCTATGAAAGCGGCCGTCGAGGGCTTTGGCGGCGAGTGTTTTACGGTAGCGGCTGATGTTCGTGATTATGAGGCGGTCGAGAATGCGATAGCCAAAACCGTCGAGCATTACGGCAAGATCGACATCGTCGTAAACGGAGCGGCGGGCAATTTCCTTTGTGCCGCCGATCAGCTTTCGTCGAACGGGTTCGGTACGGTCGTCGACATCGACACCAAAGGCACGTTCAACGTCTGCCGAGCTTCGTTCGAGGAACTCAAAAAGTCGAAAGGCCAGATCCTGAACATCTCGGCAACGCTCCATTATCTCGCCACGCCGATGCAGATCCACGTCTCGGCCGCCAAGGCCGGAGTCGACGCCATCACCCGAAATCTCTCGGTAGAATGGGGCCGCCACGGCATCCGCGTCAACGGCATCGCGCCGGGACCGATCGAGGACACCGAAGGCATGAAACGCCTGCTAATGCCGGAGCTAAAGGACAAAATGACCAAAAAGATCCCACTAGGCCGCTTCGGCCGCATCGCCGACATCGAAAATTCAGCCTTGTTTTTAGCATCAGACGGAGCAAGCTACATAAACGGCGTAACGCTGGTAGTGGACGGCGGGCAATGGTTATTGGGGACGAGTTTGATGTAACGCGACTGGACCGCAAGCGGTCCAGTCGTAATTGCTATTTGAAACTGTTAAACATCTCGAACATATCCTTCTCTTTCTCGCCTTCTTTTTCGCTGAGGATGGTTCGGATGATGAGCATTTTGGCGAGGATGCGGACTTCGGGGCGGTCGACGGCGTTGGCGGCGGCTTTGGTTTTGGCAAAATCGGCTTTTGCGAGATGTCGGAGCGTAGGTTCGGCGACCTTTAGCTCTTTTGTCAGGCCGCGGAGCATCGATCCGCCGAACTGGCCGACCTGGACCTCGCCGTCAGAGATCATCTCATCCCGGATGTCGATGAACTCGGCAGCTTTCACGAATGCTTCTACAGTTCCGTTCAGCCGGAAAATGGTGTCGTTGAGTTTTGGAAACGCCTTTTCCGGGTCGACCGCGGCGTAGCCGGTGATGAGCATCCAGTTGAGGATGTAGTCTTGATAATTTTTAGGCTGCGGGTTAGTGAGCGACTCGGCATCTTTCATGATCGCGGCGGCCAGCTCCTTGTCACCGGCCTTTGCGACCTGAGAGGCGAGCATGCTGAGGGCGACGATCTTTTTGTCAGGGCCCCCCGAACGGGAGATGACCTTACGGGCCTGTTCGACGATCTTGTTTCGTTCCTCGGCCGGCAGATTTTTCGAGGCCATCGTTCCGACCTCCTCCATCAACTTCTGCTCGGCGGCAAGGCGCTCCTCGGCAGCTTTGGCACGGCGGGCGGCGACGGGATCTGGGGCAGTATTGGCGGCGACTGACATGGCGTTCGCTGCGGCGGCCATCGCATTTGCGGCAGCATTTGCGGCGTTTGCGGCCCGACCAGAACCTGCGGTGTTCATTCGGTACTTGGTTTTGATCTGGGCGGCTCGGGTGGGCGTATATTTTTCGAGTATTTCCATGTACATCCCGTTGAAATGCTCGCCTTCATCATCGCCCGATAAGACTGCCTGAGCAAGCACCTCGGTCAGGTCACGGAGCTGCGATTTGTCAAAGATCGGCTTTTTATCGGTCTTTGGCGGCGTGGAGCCTGTGCTTTCCGCCCAATCGATCAGCGAGTGCAGCACCCACGAGTCCGAGCCTTCCATTTTGCTCGACTTATATCGGCTCAGGATCGCTCCCGCAAATTCGATCCCTTTTTCCGGATCTTTGGCGTAGATCTTTTTTAGCAGTTCGAGATGTTGATAGTTGAATCCCTTTTCGAGAGCCTTCGCCCCATACTGAGCGGCCCTCGCAGCATTTGTTTCGGCGACCTGCTGCATCAGTTGGATCTCGAAACCCGAATCGCGTTCCTCGGCTCGGGCTCGAAAGTCTTTATTCGTCACCGCCGTGATACTGTCGGCGAAAAAGGCGAGTGCCCTGTCGGGCTCATGTTCGGCAAGGCTCAGAGCGATCTGCTGCCGCATCTCCATCGCTTTTTGGAATTTGCGTTCGAGCACGAACTTCGGCGATTGGCCCATGAAAAGGCCGACCATGTCAGGCTCCTCGCCATCGGCAGATGCCTCGGCCGCTTCGATCTGGTTCAGCTGACTGTCGAACTCGAAGAGCAGCCGCCGAAAATCGGCCGTTACGCCCATGTAGATCGCCCGGCCTTCTTTCTCGTCATGAAACCACATGAGCGAGGCAAGCTCGGCACCGAAGCTGAGGCGGTTTTCGAGCGACCGCATCGAGTTGACCTCGACCATCGTCTCACGAAGGAATTCGACAGCCGCTTTGCGCAGCTTTTCCTTCTCCTCGGCCTTTGCCGTGTCAGTTACGGTCTGGGCCGATACAAGGCCTGCGGTAAAGAGGAAGATCAGCGAGAGGATAATTTTTCGCGGCATGTTTGTTCGGCCTCCGGTACTCCGTGTGATAATGATAGAGAGATAGCCCGCCATAGTAAACAAAAAGAACGGCGGCGGGCTGCGAATGTTGCAAAACTATTTAATAGATGCTGCTAGTAGTCGATAATTACGATTCGTTCACCTACAATCTCGTCCAATACCTGGGCGAGATGGGCGTGGAAATGTTGGTCGTCCGCAATGATGAGATCACGCTGGACGAGATCGAAGAACGCGTCAAACCGACCCGCATACTGATCTCACCCGGCCCCGGAACTCCGGACACAGCGGGCATTTCGCTAGCTGTTATCGAGCGGTTCGAAGGCCGTGTGCCGATACTCGGCGTTTGTCTCGGCCATCAGGCGATCGGGCAATTCTTCGGCGGAAACGTCGGCCGTGCACCGGAGCCGGTGCATGGTAAGCCGGTCGAGATCCTGCACGACGGGCGGACGATATTCTCGGACATTCCAAACGGCTTTGCCGCCGGGCGTTATCATTCGCTGATAGTCGCGCGTGAAAACTTTCCCGAGGAGCTTGAGATATCCGCCGAATCACCGGATGGCCTGGTAATGGCCCTTCGTCATCGAACCAAAAAGATCGAAGGCGTACAGTTTCACCCCGAATCGATCCTGACCGAACACGGGAAGAAACTGTTGAAGAATTTTTTGGAGCTTTAAAAAATGCAGAAGCCCGCACGAAGTAAGGGCTCTCGCTGTATATCTTTCAAGTTGCGCGGTCATCGCCGTTCTACAGTAATGGCATCAGAGCCCTTACTGCGTGCGGGCTTCCGCAACTGAACGCTTTTATGTCCTCAATACGCACAGATTGGCTAAGATCAACCCCGGCAAACGCGACCAGCGCAAAGGCCGAGACGCCTTTGTTTCCGTTTCTCGTGAAGCTGATGCGCGGCGAGGACCTCTCGTTTGCCGAGGCTTCCGGCTTCATGCGGGCGATGATCAGCGGCGAGAGCGGTTCCAACCAGATCTCAGCCGCGCTGACGGCCTTGACCGCCAAAGGCGAGGCTCCGGAAGAGTTGGCGGGAATGGCTACGGTCATTCGCGAACTTGCGGTCAAGGTTCGGGCCCCGCGTGGTGCAATGGATATCGTCGGCACAGGGTCGTCGCAGGCCAAGACATTCAATGTCTCGACGGCCGCCGCGATAGTCGCCGCCGGTGCGGGCCTGACGATCGCTAAACAATGCAATAGAGGCGTGACAAGCAAAAGTGGAAGTTCCGATGTTCTGGCCGAGCTTGGCGTAAAGATCGCGACCGAGCCGACCGCCGCACAAACCAGCCTCAACACAGGCATGTGCTTTCTCTCGGCACCTAAGTTTCATCCTGAGCTCCGACGGCTAGCCGATGTGCGAAGCCGCCTCGGAATACGCACGTGCCTGAATGTTTTAGGCTTGCTTGCGAGCCCGGCAACGGTTTCGCGGCAGTTGATAGGGGTTTGGCATAGATCGCTGGTCGTTCCGGTCGCAAACGCCCTCGCCGGGCTCAAAACCGACACCGCGTGGGTCATCCATGGCGAGGATGGAATGGACGAGATAACCCTTGCCGGCAAAACTCACGTCGCAACGGTCAAAGACGGGCAGGTTAAATCCTACGTGGTCACGCCGAAAGACTTTGGATTAAAAGCCGCGGCGGTCGATCACCTAAAAACTTCGACTCCAAAAGAAAGTGCGGCGATCATCAAAGACGTGCTCGCAAGCAAACGCCGCGACGAGGCGCGTTCGCTGATAGTCTTAAACGCCGCCGCGGCGATCGTCATAGCCGGCATCGCCAAAGACCCGCTCCAGGCCGCCCGCCTAGCCGAGCAAGCCATCGACAGCGGCCAGGCTCAGAACAAGCTTGAAAGGCTTATACAGGTGACGAATAAGAAATGAAGATTTCCCTTTCCGATGCTTTCTATCCTCAGTAAAATTTACGGTTGGATAATGAACGTCCGAAACCACCTTTACGATCGAGGCGTTTTCGGCACCTACGATCTCGGGGCACGGACAATTAGCGTCGGCAACATCACAACGGGCGGCACGGGCAAGACCCCGCTCGTCGCCTATATTGCGACTATTCTCGCCGAGAGCGGAGAGACCGTTTGCATCCTGACGCGTGGCTATGGCCGGCGTGATCCGAAAAAGCGGGTTTTGGTTTGCAATGGAGAAGAGATCCTCGCATCACAGCAAGATGCAGGTGACGAGCCCTTTGAACTTGCGACAAAACTGCTTGGGAAAGCGTTCATCGTTGCTGACGCCGACCGCGTTTCAGCAGGCGAATGGGCAAAACGAGAGTTCGGTGTCACGCGGTTCGTGCTCGATGACGGTTTTCAGCATCGACGGGCAAAGCGCGATGTGGACATCGTCTGCATTGATGCGACGAACCCTTTCGGCGGAGACCAGATGCTGCCCGCCGGGCGGCTTCGCGAACCGGTAGAAAATCTATCAAGAGCAACCGCGATAGTCATCACGAGAGCTGACCTCGTCGATGATGTTTCAGCTCTGCGTTCAAAGCTTGCCGAACTCGCTCCTGAAGCAAAGATATTCTCAGCAACCAGCAAAACGAGGGTCGTCGACCCGGAAACTGGAGCAGCGGCCGATGCGACCGGCAGAAAGATCTTCGCGTTCTGCGGGCTAGGCAATCCGGATGGTTTTTTTCGGCTGGTAAAGCGGAATGGGCTAGAACTGATCGGCTCAAAAACGTTTAGAGATCATCACGTTTATACTCGCTCCGATATCGCCGAGATCGAGAAAAAGGCCGCGAATGCCGGAGCCAACATACTGTTAACTACTGCAAAAGACGCAGTAAAGCTTACGGAGTTCTCGTTTGAAATGCCGTGCTGTGTTCTGGAGATCGAAGTTGAGCTGGATGATCCTGAGGCATTCGCGGGCATGCTTTAACGCTTCTTGGTCGGCGGGTGTTTTTTATCGCCCCAGTAGAAGAATTTCACAACGAGCACGTAGACCGTGATGCTGATAAATAGCAGGATGAAGAAAAATACAATGAGCCAGGCAAGAGATGACATTTAGGTTTGCTCCTCGGTCGAGGTTTGCTCGATCCATCCGGAAACGAGGCCACGGCGGCCCTGGTGTTCGAGGATATGCCGATAGAAGACCGTAGCGACTGCGACGATCGGTATCGAGAGAAAAACTCCCGGTATTCCCGCCACCTGCTCACCGGCGAGTACTGACAAGATGATAGCCAGCGGGTGCATATGAATGCCGCCGCGCACGATCCTTGGATAGGTGTAGTAGTCGTGAATTATGCGAAGCACGATCAAGAATATCGCAACGTAAAGGGCTTTCCACGGATCGTCCGAGGCCGCCGCAGTGGTCGTTACAATAAACGCCGCCGAAAGAGGCCCGAGCAGCGGTACGAACTCAAATATTCCGGCCATTATCCCGAGCAGCAAGGCGTATTTCAGCCCGAGCAGGTAAAATCCGGCAGTGCAAATGATGCCGATAATGACGCACGAAATAAGCTGGGCTCTCGTATATGCGGCGAGCGTAGAATTCACGTCTGACATTACGACCTCGGCCCGGTAACGCCACCGGCCCGCGGGAAACATCCTTAAAATAGCGAGGCGAAACTGATTCACGTCCTTCAAAAAGAAGAACGCCAGAATTGGAACGAGCAGCAGCCACGGAATGTAAGTGACCGACCCAAGCACCGCTCCACCGATCGATGTCGTTATGGATGATCCGATATCGGTTACTTTGCGGTTCATTTCAGCCTGAACCTCTTCCGGGATCCTAAGGCGGTTCAGGCGTTGATCGACCTCGTTAAACCTCGTTCGCAGGGCCTGAGCGTAGCCCGGTATATTTGAACCAAATTCCTTGGCCTGGTCGACGACTCGCGGGGCGATGTTCGCAACCGCGATCCCGACAACTGTAAAAACAATAAGGTAAGCGATGACGATAGCCACCGATCGCGGCATGAATTTCTCGAGGTTGCGGAGTTTGAACGGCTTTCGAATGAGCTTTACCAGCGGATCGATCAGGTACGCAAAAAATATTGAAAGTACAAGCAGAAAAACCAGCGAGGCGATAGAACTGATGATCGTCTGCAGATAGCCCGCAAAGAACAGGATGATGATAGCCACGACAACAACGCGGGCCACCGAACGGATCGAAGGCGAACCCGATTCGATCTGCACGCGAAGTGGCGGATCGACCCGAGGCACCGCCGTGGGTATTTCGTCGATATTTGAAATTGTCGGATCCTGCATACTGGTGGAAAGCTCAAGGCCTTTCAGCTTCTGGTGCGGCAATATTCGCAGGAACCGGAACCGGTGATTGACCCGGTTCGGGCGAATAGTTCTCTACCGCAAAACGCTGATAGATCGCCGCCATATTGTGGGCGGCGATCTGGAAATTTGACCCGATAATGACCGCCTTTCCGTCATCGGCTGAAACGCGGCGATTCGTCTGTGTGGTCTGAACACGGATCACGCTTCGATCCTCCGCATCGATCACGCCGCCGTCTTTTCGGCGTAGAACGTAGATAAACGAAAACCCGGCCGTCCGCATTGACTCCAGATCGGTCTCGAACGAAGTTTTCGTAGCCGCGACGTTTGTATTCGCCGGGTCGGATTTGCCCGATCGTAGAATATTATCATTCGCCCCGCAGCCTGCGAACAGGCAGGCCGCAAAGGCAAGGAAAGATCTTTTAAGCATCGCTATCATCGACATCTACGTTCAGGTTTAGCTGAGGATCCTTCTTTTCCAGGTCATCAAGCATCTTCTTCTCTTCCGGCGTTTCGGGCTCTGCTTTAGTATCGTCCGGTGGTTCTCCCTTCTCGGGCCGGATCCGGAAGATCCGAGCCTCGTCGTCCTCGTAGATCGCCTCGACCCAACCGCTCTCGAGAGCTTTGGCGATCATGTCGGTATTCTCTTTGGCATCGGTAAAAATATAGTTTGCCCCATACTTTTCGCGGATCACCGGCGCGGGATCATCTATCTTGCCTTCGGTAAGGTCCTTTAGCGTCGTGTAGAGCTCAGGATTCTCCGAATAGAGATAGTTCGGGTCGAGGCCGTAAACATAACGATGCTTCGTGTTGTAAAAGAACAACTTTGGAAAGTCATCCCAAGAGCAGTTAAAGATGATCTCGCCCTTCGGAATGTTATCGGCACCAGTTTCGTCCAGGCCGGTCGCAAACTCCATTGCTCTGCGATATTTGTCGCCGGGTTCGTTCGTTTTTATATTCTCGATCATTCCGCCGTTGATCCCCAATTGCGGCAGTCCGACCAGATTAAAGTACCAGAACGCGACAAGAGAAATGCCGATGACCCAGACCGAAGCGGCTTTGGCGGAGGCGATCCACTCTTGTTTCTCGGTCGGAGCATCTGCATCAAGGTACGGGTCGATATCGCGTTGGAAATCCTCGGGTAGTTCAACGGCCTTCGGGGCAGTAAATGCCTGAAACGCAAAGGCCGCGAACAATATTGCGAACGGGGGAAAATACTCGGCAAATCGCTTTGAACGAAACTGAGCGGCCAGCAGGATGCTGGTAAACATCAAAAAGAATGTGGCTTTTTCAGGCAATTTGCCTCCGCGAGGCGTAAACAAAATATACCCGAGAAGCATCGCCCCGAGAGCGATCGGAAAGTGAGTAAGCAGATCCTTGCCCTCGTAGGAATACCATTCCCCGCCAACTGATACGGCAAAATCCTGTCCGACCTTGAATTTTGTCCAGAAATGCTCAGAAAAAAGGCCAAGATTCTGAGGGAAATACGGGTTGATGATATTTCCGGCGATCATTCCCGCAACGGTGAAAGCGAGCGGCCGCCACTCGAACCTTCGCTCGTTCCAGGCAATTATCAGCGTCCAGATGATCGCTGCAAAAAGCAGCAACGGGAATAGGCTGTAGGTCCAGACAAAAGCGAACATCAGCGGTGCCAGCCAGACGTACTTTCGTTGAAACAGCAGATGAATGCCGAGGATCGTGATGATGATCGTCAGCGGTGGGGCCTTGCCCATGTTCATTCTGTAAAAGAAGGCACCCGAGCAAACCATCAACGCCGCCAGCCAGATAAGCTGATGCTGAACCTCATAGCGGAAGAGCAGCCAGTAGCACGAAAAGATCGCAAATGTCGCAAATACCACGGTAGCAACTTTTGCCGCGGTCACCGGCTCAAAGAGCCACAAAAACGGTATCTGCAGCAGATGAAAAAGAAAATGATGATCGGCGTAATCCGCTGGATTCAGAACGGTAAGTGGCAGCCATTCGAATGTCGGCAGCCACTTGAACTGGCTAAGATTCTCCCATAGAAGCGCAGACCATTTGATGTGATAGTAGCCATCCCAGTCACCGCAGCAGATCGCATCGGTCCGTGACTGCAAAAAGCCCATCACCATGGCGATCGCGATGAATCCGAATATCAAATAAATCACGCGAACGGCTTTTTCGGTCTCAAGGAACTCACGCAAAGTCAACGTGCTTTTTGCATTTTGGGCCAGCTTTTCAGCGGGGTCGTTCGATTGGTCCATGGATCATGAAGAAAACTGAGGAAATATCAAAGTCAAAAAATAACATGCCCGTGAGTTCAAAGTCGAATGAAACTAATGCTGAGAGAAGGTATAATAAGCGCATGATATTTCGGAGCCTTATATCAATTTGTATTGGTTTGATCGTTTGTTCGGCTGTAGTCGGACAGCAAGCGACTCCCTCACCTTCCCCGCGCGTTGAGTTCAGACCCCTGGGCATTTCATTTTCGCCCCAGCCAGTCTCGACACGGGAGCAAACAGGTGTCGCTAGATCGCTCGCTGGTGATAATTTTCGATTCGCGTACGAATTGCCAAAGCTAGAAACAGAAAGGTGGTTTACCGGTCCGGACATCGAGGGAGGAACAGCGTACTTGGTTCCGGCTAGCGAAATTCGCGAGATCACGATTCGCCAGACATTTGATGGAGAATCGCCCACTTCGATTCATAGCGCAGTTGAGAAGATCCGTCAAAGGCGCACGAGCGAGTCAACTGTATTGCGATACCTTGGTGAGGAAGACTTTGCGGCAGCCGGAATACAAGGAAAGGTCTTCAGTCATTCAATGCCTGTTGGCGGCAAATATCCCAGATATCTCCGAGAATACGTTTTCACTTTCAAAAATGCGCTTTTCTACGTGAGCGTCGGGTCGGCAACGAAAGACCGATTGGAGTGGGTGCGCAAAAATGGTGATGAATTCGTAAAGAACTTCCGAGTAAAGTAATAGTGTATCCCAAGGGAAATCTAATCATTCCGGCATCGCACGGCCAGATCGAAGCTATCTTGAAAGAACCCGCAGGTGAGCCGCGAGGCGTGGCCGTTGTTTGCCATCCGCACCCGCTCGGCGGCGGGACGATGCATAACAAGGTGGTGTTCCGTGCGGCAGCGGGCTTGGTCGACGCAGGGCTGACAACATTGAGATTCAATTTTCGAGGCGTCGGGTCATCTACCGGCGAGCACAATGAGATCGAAGGCGGAGTTGAGGATGTGCAGGATGCTCTCGATTATATGGCCGGCACTTATCCGGGCCAGGACATGACGCTCGCCGGATTTTCATTTGGTTCGAGAACCGGAATGGCCGTCGGCGTTAACGACGACCGCGTAAAACGCCTCATCTCGATCGGCACGCCCGTCGAGAAATACCGCGATTACGAGTTCCTCTACGACGTCAAAAAGCCGATACTCTTCGTCCACGGCGATAAGGACGAATTCTGCTCAGTAGAGAACCTCCGTTCCCTGACCGATAAAATTCCGCACGCCGAAGTTATCATCTTCGAAAACTGCGGCCATTTTTTTGACGAGCATTTGAATGAGCTGCGGGAAGCTGTGAGTGAATGGGTAAAGAGAGAGATGATCTAACGCAAAGACGCGAAGGGGCAAAGACGCAAAGTGAGTCTTTTATGACCTTTGCCCGACCCTCAGAGATAGAATCCTACTTTTTCTTACTTAGCGTCTTTGCCTCTCTGCGACTTTGCGTTAAGAACGCTTTTATATGAGTAACGAACAACAACCAATTCGCGATGCCGCGATTCGCCTGACGATGATGCCGCGCGATACTAATGCACACGGTACGGTTTTCGGCGGGGTGATCCTTAGTTACATCGACGTCGCCGGCGGTGTCGAAGCAGTGAGACATACTAAGCACGAGCGTTTCGTGACAGTAGCGATGAAAGAGGTCATTTTTCACGAACCTGTCTTCATCGGCGATCTGGTCAGTTTTTACGCTACGACACTTAAGGTCGGCAACACTTCGATCACGGTTCATGTCGAGGTCGAAGCCGAGCGATTTGGCAATAAGGGCGAGGTGGTGAGGGTTACCTCCGCGGATCTGATCTTTGTCGCAATTAACGAGAATCGCGAAAAAGTAGCGATAGGAAAATAAATGCCAACCTGGAAACTGGAGATCGAATACGAAGGAACGCGATATCGCGGCTGGCAGATACAGCACAACGCGAAGTCTATCCAGGGCGAATTTATGGAGGCGGCGCGGGAGTTGTTTTCTGAGAAGCCCGATTTTTTCGGAGCCGGACGGACCGATGCCGGAGTTCATGCTATACGCCAGATCGCGCACCTTAAGGTCGAGAACCTTAAAGCAGACCTTACTCCGCGGATGATCCAGCATGGCTTTAACGACCTGCTGCCGCATGATATCAACATCCTAAAAGTCACAAACGCTCCTGACGATTTCCACGCCCGCCACGATGCGGTCGAGCGATTTTATCTATATCAGATATCGACACGGCGGACCGCTTTTGGCAAAAATCTTGTCTGGTGGATCAAAGACCGCCTCGATGCCAAAGCGATGGCTGAAGCCGCAAAAATGCTAACCGGAAAGCATGATTTCCGCTCGTTCTGCGAAACCGAAGAGGGCAAAAAACAATCGACCGTTGTCGAGGTCACGCATTCCGAGGTATTTGTAGATGGCGATCTCATCTGCTTCCGCATCGGGGCTTCGCACTTTCTCTGGAAGATGGTTCGCCGCATCACCGGCATGCTCGCCGAGGTCGGCCGTGGAAATCTAAGCTTTGACGGATTTGAACGGCTGCTGAAATTCCAGTCCGATGTTCCGGCAAAATACACCGCACCACCTTCGGGGCTGTTTCTGGAGAAGGTTTTATACAAAGGCGATAAATTCTCGCCCGAGCGGAAGTCGATGCTAACGATCAAGTAAATGCAGCTACCGTGCAGAAGCCCGCACGAAGTAAGGGCTCCGATGGTGTTCGTATGCGTTAAGCTAGCAAAGGACACCAACCGACCTCAACACCGACAGAGCCCTTACTCCGTGCGGGCTTCTGCATCGCGATTCGCCATTCTTGCTTTCCCTCCGCCGTTGTGACAAATTCTTTATATACGGTTTTCGTTCGTAATAATTGATAAGGGAGACATTTTTAATGCCAAAAATCATTGCCGAAACGGCGGCTGGACAGGTTGCTTTTGAAGCTGAGAGCGGGCGAAAGCTGGTGCTGGCCCTTGAAGATAACGGTGTCGACATTCTGCACCGCTGCGGTGGAAATGCACGCTGCACGACATGCCGAGTTGAGGTTTTATCCGGCGATCCGGGCGAGATACTTGAGGCCGAGGCAGCTATTCTTGCTGCAAAATCTGACCTCAACGATCACACGCGATTGTCTTGCCAGATACATATCGCAGACGACCTACACGTTAAAGTAATCAATCAGGCAAGTGTCGCCGGCATCGACGCCGGAACGCGGCCTGAAGAATAAAGGCTTAGGAGCACCCGCTATAGCGGGCGCCTTTTTTGCAGGAGGCCGAATAAGTCGGCACTCTAAACACGGGAGAAAAAATGGGAACAAGCACGACATACACAGCAAAAACATTTGACCTGAGCGACCTGACCGGCATCTCGAACGAGACGCTGGCAATGCACTTCAAGCTTTATGAGGGTTACGTGACGAACACGAACGTCCTCAACCAACGCATCGCCGATCTGATCGGCAGTGGAACACTCGACCCGACCCAGTCAGCTGCGTTTAGCGAATTGAAACGCCGGTTTGGATTCGAGTACAACGGCATGGTTCTGCATGAATACTATTTCGAAAACATGCAGAAACACGGCACCGGCGATCCTTCGACTGGTGATGCGTTTATCAACGCCGCGGCGGAAAGCTTCGGCGATTATGATGTTTGGAAAGCCGATTTTATGAATACGGGCAAAATGCGTGGTGTGGGTTGGGCCGCGGTGTATCAAGATCCTTCGAACGGCCAGATCTCAAACCACTGGATCAATCTCCACGAAACCGGCAACGTCGCGGGCTACAAACCGATCCTCATCATGGATGTCTGGGAGCACGCTTTCATAAAAGACTATGCACCGGTCGACCGTCCAAAATACATAGAGGCGTTTTTCGCGAACATCAACTGGGATGTTGTAAACAGCCGATTGGGTTAAAGACCCTTATTTGACTGAATTATAGCTATTAGCTGATCACCTATCAGCTAGTAGCTATTTTTCGTTTCCGTCTGAGGCCGTATAATGGAGAAATGATCGACGAAGGTGTCCTAGTTCAAAAATTTCTTAACCGCAAACAGCGTGAGCGTTTGAAAAAACCCGACTGGCTCAAGATAAAGCTCGGTGACCCGCGCAATCAAAATCAGGTCATGGAGTTGATCGACGGGCTCAACCTGCATACCGTTTGTCAGGAAGCGAAATGTCCTAATATTTTCGAATGCTGGACGGACAAGACCGCGACATTCATGCTCGGCGGTGATACTTGTACCCGGCATTGCGGATTCTGTGCGGTCAATAAAGGCAAGCCGATGGATCTAGACCCGCTGGAACCGACACACGTCGCCGAGGCAGTAAAGCACTTAGATCTAAAGCATGCAGTAATAACCTCGGTAAACCGGGACGACCTGCCCGATGGCGGTTCGATGCATTGGGCCGAGACGATCACGAAAGTTCGCGAGATGAATCCGGGTTGCAAGGTCGAGGTTCTAATCCCCGATTTTAATGGCGATGAGATGGCACTGAACAATGTGTTGGCTGCTCGGCCTGACGTTCTTAACCACAATACCGAAACGATCGCCCGCCTTTACCGCCGCGTCCGCCCTGACGCTAAATACACCCAAACGCTCGAACTGTTAGAGCGCTCAGCACATTTTCGCGATACGCAGTTTCCGTTAATGAAGACTAAAAGCGGGATCATGGCAGGTTTAGGCGAGACCTTCGAAGAAGTCGTTGATCTGATGAAAGATCTCCGTAGTGTCTCGTGCGACATCATGACTATCGGACAATACCTGCAGCCCTACGAAAAACGCCTGCCGGTCGAGCGCTACGTCACACCCGATGAATTTGCCGAATGGAAAGCGATCGGCCTTGCTATGGGCTTTAAGCATGTCGAGTCTTCGCCGTTGACGAGAAGTTCGTATCATGCACGGGAGCAGGCGGAGACGCCCGTCTAGTTGGTCGCCTTATGAAGAGGATTGCTATCGTTGGCGTTGCGTTTATGCTTCTTGCCACAGGTTTCTATTTCTACGCCTCTCGTAACAATGATCTAAGAGGCTGGTGGAAGATCTCTGACGACGGGAAGACTTATCTAGTGATTGAAGACGCGGATGGAGGCTCGGAGCAAACGCGATTCACACTCAACGGTCAACCCTGGCCTCACCGCGTTGGCGAACGTGGCGAGATTGAACCTGGTTGCCACGACCTCGATAAGATTGGGTTTTGTGTCAGGCAAGGAACCGAATACCATTTTGATTATTGGGGGCCGTGACCTCTCGAGTTGTCCGAGCACAAGCGATTCCGTGATAAACTTTCGGTTATGACGGTTCAGACTATACCTGCAATCGAGGAAATGACGCCGCTTCAACGCGTTGAATTGATGGAGGAGTTGTGGAAGGCAATGTCCCGTCGGCCTGAAGACATTGAAGTGCCGGAGTGGCATCTTCGCGTTCTCGAGGAACGAGAACGGGCGGTCGCGAATGGCGAGGATGAGTTTATCGATTTGGAAATTGCAATGGCTGAGCTTCGTGCTCGAATTGAGGAGCGAAAACAATCTCGATGAGAATCAATATCCTTCGCGCCGCTCAGAATGATTTGGACGAAGGATATTTGTTTTATGAGGAACGAGAGCAAGGCATTGGAGAGTATTTTCTCAGCTCACTGTATGACGATATGAGGTCGCTCCAAGTTCTTTCAGGCGTCCATCAAAAAGTAGGTATCTACTTTCGAAAATATGCCTCAAGATTTCCGCATGCCATCTACTACAGAATCGAGGTTGATGAAATTCGGATCCACGCCGTGATCGACTCACGACGTGCCCCTGAATGGATTAGTGACAGATTAAATTAGCTATGAACGAAACAGACAAACAAAACGCTATTGAGGTTCTGAATAAGATCCTCGAATTAGAACTGGCTGGTGTGGTGCGTTACACGCATTATGCACTGATGGTTTTTGGGTATAACCGGATACCGATCGTGTCCTGGCTGCAGAGCAACGGCGATGAATCTCTCATGCATGCGCGGAAGGCCGGCGAGTTTGTAACGATGCTGGGCGGACATCCGAGTTTGAAGATCGGACCGCTGCTTGAGACTGAGAAGCATGACATTGGTGATATCCTTCGCGAGAGCCTGGAGCAGGAAAGTACTACGCTTGCGGCTTATTACGAATTGATGCATGTGAGCGAGGGCAAATCTGTCGCGCTTGAGGAATACGCCCGCGAGATGATACTGCTTGAGGAAATGCACCTCGATGAGGTCAACAAGATGCTTCGCAAGCCCGGCGACCTTGCACCATTTCACGACTAGGATCCGCAGTATTTTTTACTATTATGCGGCGGTCTTTTTTGACGGCCGCATTTTTGATTTTTGTTCTAAATGAAGATAATTGCCCAAACCAAAAGGCTTACGCTTCGTGAACTGACTGCTGACGATGCGGAGTTCATAAACGAGCTTCTGAATACGCCGAAGTTCCTACAATTTATTGGCGATCGCAATGTGAGATCTACCGAAGAGGCAGCTGATTTTATCCAGGCCCGCTTCCGGCAGAGCTACGCAGATCACGGCTTTGGCCTCTATGCCGTTGATCTAAAGAACGGTACGCCTGTCGGTATTTGCGGATTCGTCCGCCGGGATACCCTGGACGGACCTGATCTGGGATTTGCGTTTTTGCCCGAGTTCGAGCGAAAAGGGTACGGACTGGACTCGGCAACAGCAATGCTCGAATATGGCCAAAAAACGCTCGGATTTGAAGCGGTCTTCGCTATCACCAGTCTGGATAATGATGCATCGGGCAAGCTGTTGGAAAGGCTCGGGTTCGAGTACCGTACCGAGATCGATTCGCCAGAAGGTGAGCGGTTAAAGCTATTCGAATACAATTTCGGACGTTGAGGAAATTCGAAATGGGATTGTTTCAAAAGATCTTCAAAGCGATCTTGCCCGAGTCAATGCTTGCGTCAATGGAAGCTGAGTCGCGAAAGTGGATGGTCAAGTGTAATGTATGTTCCACCGAAAATCGATCTGGGAAATGGGCGGAATACGCTCGGGTGCATCGGGCACTAAGACCACGCGTGCCCGATGCGAGAAATGCGGCAAAAACGAATGGCATACGGTTTATTTTGCCGGCTAGTTACCTAAAAGCTCCTTAACCGCACGATCAAGCTGCGAATCTTTGCCGGTAAAGGTCTCGCCGATCGGCCTCGTAACCGGAACGTCGGGAGTTCGCGGATTTAGTTCCATATTCTTGCCGTCCGAACCAAGAATGAGCTGACGCGGGAGACGAAGCGATGTGCCGTCAAAAAGTGTCGTATTCCAAGTAAATATGATCCAGCCCGACGTTGGTTCGCCAATAACCTTACCTAATTTCAGCGTCTTGTAGCCCTCAGTTAGATCTTCGGCATCGGAAAGCGAATGCTGATTTACGACCAGAACCGTGGGCTTTTCAAGAGCGCGCTGACCGAGCTGAGTCCGGCCGGGAACGTTCCACATTCCTCTTTCGCGCATTGTTAGGTAGCCACGGCGGGCGAGCACGTCGATGACGTACGGATTGATAAAACCGCCGTTGTTATTGCGAATATCGACGACCACGCCGTCTTTCGACTGGTTTTCGGTATCGAGGTCGATGTAAAGCTGATTTAGCGATCCCTGGCCCATATCGGGCAGGTGGACGTAGCCGAGCTTTCCGCCGCTGACTTGGTTGACATAGGCGCGGTTCCATTCGACCCACTGTCGATAAAGCAAATTCTTTTCGGCTCCGGTAGAGATGGGTTTGAGGATGACCTTGCGTTTGTTCGAACCATCTGCCGATGACGCAACTTCCAATTCGACGCGTTTTCCGACCTTGCCTTCTAGCAGTTCGTCTAGATTGACACCGGCAACGATGTTGCTTCCATCGACGCTTATCAGATGATCGCCAACATTGATCGATCTCGAAACGGCTGCCGGGCTCAGCGTTATTACCTCGGTTATTTTCAGCCTGCCGTTATTCTCATATTCTGCTCGGTTAAATCGCAGTCCGAGCTTTCCGACCGTGGTCGCCGTAAAGCCCGATGGTCCGCCGACCCCGAGGTGCGAGGCATTCAGCTCGCCGACCATCATATTCATCAGCCGCCGAACCTCGTCCATCGTTCGTGCGGATGAGATCAGCGGCTCATACGTCGTTTTGACCGCATTCCAGTCGGCACCGTGGTATTTGTCGTCATAAAAATGATCCCGCATGTACCGCCAGCCCTGTTTGAAAACCTCCATTTTCTCCTGAGCGAAATTCACGTTCATATCGACTGTCACGCCAAGCGGCCTGACCTCGCGGCGATCCAGCGTGACTATGTTTATTCGGCCGTTCTCGACAAAATATACTTCCTTACTGTCCGGCGAAAACTGAACCTGCGACTTGAACCCGGGCGTCGAGGTCAACTGCCTCGCCGATGTATCCGTCGCAAGTTCGTCGAGCGGCATCGTGTACATATTAAACTGCCCCTCAGCCGAGGCGAGTACGAGTAAAGTCTTGCCATCGGGGCTGATTATCGCACCGTTGTTGTTAACGCCTGTCGAGAAGAAACTGAGGCGTTTGCGAATGTCCTCGAACACGATCTCGGTCGTTTTCGAATCGTCTTTCTTTTCAGGCGATGGTGCGGGTGAGGCGGCTGGTGTTGGCTGAGGTGAAGCAGGCGGAGCCGTCGGCCTGTCGCGTGGGTTTTCCTGTTTGAAGAGATCGCGAAACGTATCTTCGCGGAATTTCGGCGTTCGCAGTTTCAGGTCGATGCGAGCTATAACACCTTCTTCCGTTCGCTGACTTGAACCGTAAATGATGTAAGAACCGTCCGGTGCCCACTCGAGCGAGCCGGCAAATGAGTTTGAAAGAAAGCTGATCTGTTGCGGAGTTCCACCCGCCGCCGGCACTACCGAAACATTTGTGTATGAGCGGGCTGCAGGTGAATTCGAAAGAAATGCGATCCACTTTCCGTCGGGCGACCATTTGAATGAATCTCCACCAAGCGGCGCCGGGTCGGTGTAGAATTTACAAAGTTCACGCTCGCTCTTCTTCTCAATGTCGTAGATCATTATCGCCCGCGCATTGCGGGTAAATGCGAGCGTTTTGCCATCCGGCGAGAAGGTAGCGGAAATATCCATCGAGTTTCCACGAGTGATCTGCGTTTCCGTCTCGGTAGGAAAATCGTATAGAAAAAGATTCATCGCCCCGTCGCGTTCAGACGAATAGACTATCTTCTTACTGTCGGGTGACCATGCGACAAATGACTCAGGGGCGACGGTCCGCGTAACACGCGCCGCTTCGCCTCCTTCTTTGGAGGAACCAGCAAATACCTCACCGCGGGCTACTACCGCAACCTTTTTGCCATCCGGAGAAAGAGCCATCTCGCCGATCTGGGTAGAAAGATTCACGCGTTCCGTGGACGGACTCGTGGATGCTCCGCGAAGCGTTACGGCGAGTTCCTGTGCCCGCCCACCGTCGGTTTTCATTTTCCAGAGCTTGAAATTTCGCTCGAAAACGATCTCCTGACCGTCATACGACAGGCTCGGCCACAGAACGCGGCCATCGGTAAAATTCGTCATGGACCGCGGCTGGCCGCCTTTCTGTATCATCCAAATATTCTGCGGGCCACTGCGGTCCGAAACGAAGAATATTCTTGAGCCGTCGTCGGTCGCCATCGGCCACATCTGCTTGGCTCCTCGCGGCGTCAACTGCGTGTAGGTTTCGCCATTCTTTTGCCAAATTTCGCTCTCATCCAGATGGCTGCGACCTCGGCGCCACCATTGTGTTGCCGAATTTCCGCGTGCCGCAAACACCACCGAACCATCAGCGAGCGGCATCGAGTGAAACTCGCCGGTATATCGGTCGGCACTGACCTGCATCGGCGTTCCACCGGTGGCGGCCACGCGAAAGATGTCGTTCATCCCGGCGATATCACGGCTCGACGATGAGAAATAAAGCCACTTCCCATCACGCGACCATGCGTCAAGGTTGTCCGCCGAATCATCGAAGGTAACCCTTCGCAGACCGCCGGTCTCGAATTCGAGCACATAGATGTCGCCGTTTCCTGTCCGGTTTGAAACAAAAGCAAGATGCCTGCCGTCGGGCGAAAACATCGGCCGTGTCTCATTGGCCGCATGCGAAACCAGAAGCCTCGCCACGCCGCCCTCCGCCGCAACGGTCCATATATCTCCGCCCGAAACAAATGCTATCTCCTTTCGATCAGGAGAGAGATTAGGCTCGGTCATATAAACAGCCTGAGCCGAAACTGCGATGGCAAAGGAAAAGATCAGAGCAAACGTCGAGACAAGTGGCTTGAGCATATATTTTGTAAAAAAGGACCGCGCAAACTTTCGATTATCAAATCAGAAATGCCATTTGATACGCAAATGAACGTGAAATGTTTTTCACTATGCAATCCTGCTAATATAGCAATTCGCATTCTATGAAATACGGATTGATCGCCGGCAATGGACAGTTTCCGTTCCTTGTTGTCGAGGGAGCGAGAAAAGCTGGCTGCGAATTAGCGGTAGTTGCCATCAAGGAAGAGACCGACCCGCGGCTCGCCGAGATCGCCGATTCGATCACATGGGTCAGTATCGGCCAACTCGGCAAGATGATCTCGTTCTTTCGCTCTAATGGCGTAGAAAAAGCGATCATGGCCGGACAGGTCAAGCACGTCCAGCTATTTTCGGGGGTCATACCAGACATGCGAATGGTCAAGATGCTCTGGAACTTGCCGCGCCGCAACACAGATGCTCTGATCGGGAGTATTGCTGATGAGATGGCGAAAGACGGCATTGAACTGATCGATTCGACATTTTTTGTGCGGGACCATCTTGCTACTGAGGGCGTGCTGACAAGGCGAAAACCTTCGGATCTAGAACAGGAAAATATCGATTACGGCCTCCATCTCGCCAACGAAATAGCCCGGCTCGATCTCGGCCAGACGATCGTCGTCCGCAGTAAGGCCTGCGTTGCGATCGAGGCGATGGAGGGTACGGATGCGACCATCAAACGTGCCGGCGAACTCGCGAACGGCAAACTCACGGTCGTGAAGGTAGCAAAGCCTGATCAGGATATGCGTTTCGACGTGCCGGTTGTCGGCACGCCAACAATCCGTACGATGATCGAGGCCGGAGCTACCTGTCTTAGCGTAACTACCGGCAGGACTCTTATCTTCGACCGCGAGGAAATGCTTAAGCTAGCTAATGACCACAAGATCTGCATCGTAGGGTCAACGCCAGGACAAATTGCAGAAGGTAGCTAGAATTAGCTTGCGACTTCTGGCTTGAGCTTTTGGCTCAAAGGCCTCAAACGAAACAAAATGCTACGATGTGCGTAAAACATCATTTGAAATACACACTATAATTTTGCTGGAGAAACTAATGAAGAAGAATTTGATCGCCGGACTTTTGGGCTTAGCTCTTTTGCTGCCCTCGGTCGGGCTTGCACAGGCTCCTGCCGTAAACGTAAAGATCACGCCGGCGGAGAAAAAGATGGCTGAGGAGATAACGGCCGCACAGCTTAGCAATTATCTATACTTTGTCGCCTCCGATGCCATGGGCGGACGAGATACCCCATCATACGGACTCGATGTAACCGCTGAGTTTTTGAAGATGAACCTGCAAAGATGGGGCTTCAAGGGGGCGGGCGACAACGGCTCGTTCTTCCAGAAGATGGATCTGGTGCGGCCAAAGATCAATGCTGCCGGCACGTCCGCGACCGTCGGAGGAATGCAGCTTGTTAACGGAACGGATTTCCTCGCGGCCGTGAACGCAGGATCTGTGCAGAATGCCCGCCTCGTCTTTGGCGGCAACGGCTGGTTTATAAAATCGAAAAGCCTCGATCCGTATAAAGGCCAAGACGTCAAAGGCAAGATCGTAGTTCTATCGGGCGAGGGCCTGCCGCGTGGCATGAATTTTCAGCAGCTAAATGCGAGCGGACAGCGCGGAGTCGATTGGATCGACCCTGCAACCTACGCAAGGCAAAATGGCGCAGCTGGCATCATCACGCTTTCGACGCCGATGTCAGCCAATAACTGGGAACGGACCAGGCGTCAACGCGAGACGGGCGGCGGATATTTCGTTGAAAAACTTCGTGATGCTGCTCCCAGCTTCCCCTCGATCATTCTGAGTCAGAGAGCATCGGAAAACCTGCTTGCGGGGGAGAGCGTCGACCTTGCGAGGATCAATGCAACTACAGGCGATCCTGTAGCAAGTTTTGCGTTCGCTGATTCCAAGACCGTTTCATTAACGGTCGCCACCGACGTAGAACGCGTTTCCACTCAAAATGTAGTCGCCCTATGGGAAGGGAGCGATCCTGTGCTGAAGAGCGAAATGGTCGCCATCGGAGCCCACTACGACCACGTTGGAACCAATCCTAACGCGCCCGGCGAAGACAAGATCTGGAACGGTGCCGATGACGATGGTTCCGGTACAGTTGCCGTGCTGTCTATAGCAGAAGCTCTTGCAAAGGCGAAGGTCCGTCCGAAGCGTTCCATCCTGCTCGTTTGGCATGCTGGCGAAGAAAAAGGCTTGTGGGGAGCTGAGTATTTCAACAAATTCCCGACCGTCAACATCAAAAACGTCATCGCCCAGCTCAACATCGACATGATCGGCCGCAGCCGAAAAGCTGGAGACACGAACCCGAAAAATAAAGACCTGAGCGACGAAAACGGCGTGTATTTGATCGGTTCGGAAATGATGTCATCGACGCTCGGAGCGATCACCAAGGGTACGAACGATGCATATTTGAAAGTCGGCTACGACTACAAATACGACGATCCTAAAGACACCAACCGGTTCTTTTTCCGCTCGGATCATTTCCACTACGCCGTCAACGGTATCCCGATCGCATTCTGGTTTACGGGAGTCCACGAAGACTATCACCAGCCGGGTGACCATCCGGATAAGATCGACTACGTAAAGATGGAAAAGATCGCCCGCACGATATTCCTGACCATGTGGGAGCTGTCTGATCTCAAAGAAAGGCCAAAGATCGATAAGCAGCTGCCGCCGGAATTGACCCAGCGATAGTCGGAATAGATCATTATTTTAACAAAAGAGGGAGTGTCCATTGGCCGCTCCCTTTTTCATTTTCCTTCCTGCTGTTTCTTAGCGGATTCGATAACGCGATAGGCTTCAGATTTCGGTAGGCCAAATTCCTTTGCGGCTCGTTTGAGGGCGGTTTTATGGTCGTTCCCTTCATGTTCGAGTTGCCTTACGCGCTCGATCAGCGTGGCGGGCGAGTCCAGCACTATGTCCTGTTTTTCTGCCCTGTCGATAACAATAACGGCCTCGCCACGCACGCCCGCATCCGAAAAATGATCAACGAGATCTGAGAGAGAACCGCGGGCAAATTCCTCGTGAAGCTTTGTTATCTCGCGAGCCACCGCGGCCGGGCGGTTGCCCAGTGTTTCCAGGCAATCGGTGAGCGATTTGACAAGCCGGTGAGGAGCCTCGTAAAAGACGAGCGTGGCCGGAATATCACGCAGTTCTTCGAGTTTTTTTCGCCGCTCGCCTTTCTTTGCAGGCAGGAAACCGCCGAAGAAGATCGAATCGGACGGGATACCCGAAGCGATAACAGCATTAACGAAGGCGACCGGCCCTGGGATCGGTACAACGGCAGCACCTATCTCGCTTGCACGCTGGACGATCCTGAATCCCGGATCGCAAATGCCGGGTGTTCCGGCATCGGATACGATCGCGATGTTCTCACCGGCAATTAGGCGGTCGACGAACTCCTCGGCGCGCTCCTGCTCGTTGTGTTCATGATAGCTGACGGTCTTGTTTGAGATGCGGAAATGGTTGAGCAGATTTCGCGTGTGCCGGGTATCCTCGCAGGCTATGAGGTCGACGGTGCGGAGCGTTTCGAGGGCCCGGAGAGTTATGTCCTGCAGGTTACCGATCGGCGTTGCGACTAAATAGAGGGTTCCGGGCATCGAAAGTATTCTACCTGAATGCGGAAGCCCGCACGAAGTAAGGGCTCTCTCGACCTAGTTGATGGTCGAAAGAGCCCAAGTCTATGCGGTCTTCCGCATCCGATCAATTAGGTTAGAACGGCCACCAGCTCGGCAAACCCTGTCGGTTGTTCCGCTGGTTTCCCCAGACACCGGTGTTGCGGCCGTTGTTATACGGTGCATACCCTCGGCTGATGACCTGAAGGTCATTGCGGATCGAAAACCAAAGATTGCGGGTCTGCGGGCTGATCTGAGCACGGCTGATCGAGCGTTCGATCTGAGCGGCATAGTCAAACACGCGTCGCATCTGGTTGTCGTTGCGTCCATAACCGCGATTGTTGTTGTAGTAGTTGTTATCGAGATCGTTCACCGCATCTTTGAATCGATCGGCGATCTGATTGATCTGATCTTCACGACGCGTGCCATTATAGCGGCTACGGTCGAGATCGCGATCGAGCTGACGTGTAAAATCACGTGTTCGCTGCTTTAGGCTGCGGACGGTGTTATTTACGTTGCCGTAATTGCCGTTCCGGTTATACGGATCGTTGTTTCGGCCATACGGATCATACTGGCCATTGCCACGGCGATTCGGGTCGTACTGACCGCCGCCCCACTGTGCTGATGCAACCGTCGGTATGCCCATCACCAAGAGTGAAAATGCTCCTAACGCTATCCAATTCTTAATACTTCTCATTTGCTTTCTCCCTTTGCTAGTAATTCTAAAGGCAATGGTTGCGACATTGCTCAGTTAGGGTAATGGCAAAGGGTGTGCCAAAGCTGTGAAGTGCTGTGTTTATTGGGCTTGCGAGTTTTTACGGATGCGGGATGCACGATTTCGTTCGACGATGTGGGTTATCCTTGCTCCATTACGTTAGTTGCCTCTTTGCGTCTTTGCGTCTTTGCGTGAAGAAACACTAATTTCTCACGCAAAGACGCCAAGGACGCAGAGAAAGCCGCAAAGAAACTTGATCAATGAGAATGTTCCTTGACAATATTCCCTAAAGAATTCGCCGCACACAGCCGTCCGCCGGACTGAATTTTGCCTTTCAGCGAATCGAGTTCGTCGACCGAGCTGAGCAGCCTGGTACGCAGATCTTTCAATGAGATCTTTGGATCGCTGGCGATGATCAGAGCAGCGACGCCGGAAACGTAGGGTGTTGCCATTGACGTCCCGGACGCTTCGCGGTAGTTGTTGCCGATCCAGGTCGAGACGATCTCCTTGCCCGGGGCCGCGATGTGAACCGTCTTTTCGCCAAAGTTCGAAAAGCTCGCGAGCTTATCATTGCGGTCGAGAGCGGCTACGCTGATGACATTCGGCAGGTCGTAGTTCGACGGGTAGTGCGGACGCGCGTCGTTGTTCGATCCGTCATTTCCTGCTGCCGCAACGAACAAAATGCCTGCGTCCCCGGCCGCTTTTATAACATCCTCGAGCGCCTTTGAACGAGCGGTCGAACCCCAGCTGGCTGAGATGATGCGAACGTTTACGCCGGCTTTCTTGCGTTCGATCGCATAGTTTATAGCTGCGATCGCGTCGTCGGTTGAACCAAATCCGCCGCGTCCCAAAAACTTGAGCGGCATGATCTTGACCTTTTGGTTGATGCCCGAAACGCCGATCGCGTTATCACCCTCGGCACCGATGATGCCGGCACAATGCGTCCCATGACCGTTGTCATCCATCGGGTCACCGATCTTGCTCGTGCCGTCGAAACCATGCGCGTCGTTGAATTCGCCTAGTTCGTCATCGACATACGGTGAGAGCTTTGCGGGTCGTTCCCAAATGTTGCCAACGAGGTCCTCATGTTTATAATCGACGCCGGTGTCGAGCACCGCGACCACGACTTCTTCGCTGCCCTTCGTGTTCGCCCAGGCATTTAACGCGTCGAGGTCCGCACGATCTTTACCGCCATCCTGTCCGGTGTTATTCAGAGCCCATTGATCGCCAAAGAGCGGATCGTTTGGTGCGTCGGCGGCTCGAGGACGAAGATATGCGTCTTTTGCGATAAGGTTTGAGGCTGGGTTGGCGAGTTCGATCATCGGGTTGACCTCGGCATACTCGACCAGCTCGCTCAACGACGCATACTGTCGGGCGACCTCAGCGGCGTCAGCGTTATCGAGATCGTCGATGACCGTCAGTCCTTTGACCGATTCGATCTCATCCCAAAGCGCGTCGTTGTTTTTCGAAGCAAGAGCACGGACATCAGCGAGCTTCACGCCGGGTTTGAATCGCACGAGAACTTCGGGCATGCTGCCGCGAACCTGAATGCCGTCGGAAACAACCTTCGGCGGAGTCTCAGGTCGATGAGCGACGGTTGGCGGCGTCTGCCGCAAGCTCGTTTTCCAGCGCTCGATCTGCCCAAGTACACCTGCGAGGGTGATCAAAACTACCGCTATTCCAACGTGTATCCAGATATTATTGCGATTCATGGTACTGCTCCTAAACTTGTCCCGCTACTTCAATTCCCCGGTCACTGTCGTTCCCGGTACTGACCCATCCTCAAACTACTACGTAATTCTTACCGTCAAAATCCTTCAAACGGATCTGATATTTATCCGCCCGATATTCGTATGTCTTTCCGCCGGCTTCGAGATCGATCACCCAACCGTAAGCGATCATCTGTGCGGAAAATTCACCGTCAGCCGGCGCACCCAGAGACATGTCGGGAAACTCCCGGTCAGTGGTGCTTTTTACCGCTACCTCCGACGCATCAATATTTAAACGTTTCGCCAGGTCGTTTTTTGCATGCTCGACGGCGTTTTCCCTGCTAAAACCCATACAAATGTCTCAACCTTAATTCTGCTCTTCTTTACGCCTGCGAGTCAACAAAAGTTCTCGCTTGTCGAACCGCGTCGGAGTTTCTTTTGATCGGGTGGTTTCCTTTGCGTCTTCTTTGCGTCCTTTGCGATCTTTGCGTTAAAAATCTTGCTTAACGCAAAGGCCGCAAAGATCGCAAAGAAGAACATCGAACCTAGTATTGATCAGGACGTAGCCGATTTTGGTTAAAGCCGTGAAGAATGTTTAGCCCTCGACCGTTGGCTAAAGCCAACGGCAATTGAAGACCCTTGTTTCGAGACGGGCTTTGTCAGCATGGCGGCAGGCGCTCGTTGCGTGGATCGCCCTTGCTTACGCGTGGGCCTTTGCATTTTGTTTTCAAAGATCCAGTCAAAGGTAAAAGTGAAAGGTGAAAGGGCGATTTGGTCACCAGGCGGGCGAGCCGCGGGCGAGCGGGGTTTGGGAGAAGTGCGTTGCCGCAAATGAGCTGATGAGTTCACGAATGCCCATGTGCGGATCGACTGTGGCCGGTGGGCTGCTATTTTTGGAAAGGGCAGGCGGCCGGGCGGATCGTGGTTGGCTGCGATCGAGTTTCGCGTCGAGATCATCCTCATCGGGCTCAGAGGCCTTGCTGAAGCTCGAGAGAGGG
>LNEI01000019.1 GCA_001464455.1 Acidobacteria bacterium Ga0077534 | reverse complement strand
TTCGCGTCGAGATCATCCTCATCGGGCTCAGAGGCCTTGCTGAAGCTCGAGAGAGGGATGAATCGACGGTCCGTTCCGTAACGGCTTTCGATCAGAAGGCCGCACACGCGTTCGACGAATGCCAGCTTTTCGTCGGGTGCATAGGCGGGAAGTTTGACCGAAAGTTTCGTTGTGTTGTTGCAGCTACAGGTGCTCATGCTATAGACGCTACACGAACTCTCGCGAAATTGAAATGCCAAACCGCACAGAATGGTCAATAACGCACAAACTGACGCAAAATGCTTGAAATGTACAAAAATGCGTAGATCGGGGGTAGTTTATCTGCTTAGCGTTTCGCCTCGCGTTTTAGTTTGCGGACGTTTCGTTCTATCCAGCTTTCGGCTTCGTTGTAGTATTGGAACTTTTCTTCGTCGCGCCGGAAAGCCGTCGTGTGATTGTAGCGGCGGCCGTTAACGTGCCTGGTCGGGTGGGCGATGTGAAGCATTTCGTGGAAGACGACGTATTCGACGACGTAGCGTGGCGTCATCGCCGTGTCGAGCGAACGGCTGATGGTTATGTGGCCGTGCGTTGCATCGTGGTGGCCGAGGATGCGGTATGTTTTCTTCGCAGACCACGTCAGAACAGGTTTCGGGATCGCGTTTCGAAAATATTTCTCGTTTAGCGAATCAAATATTTCGTCGAGGTCGTAGAGAGAGCCTTTGGAACTGGTCACGACCTTGCGGCCGCGGCTTCTTTTACTTTCGGTGGCTTTCAGGCGGACCGTTTCGGACTTTACATAGGCCGAATAGACCTCGCGGGCGCCGCTTGGTATCTTTTTTCGAAGCAATTTGCCGACGAGAATATAGGCGAGGCCCTTGTGCGAGGCGAGCGGCATTTCGTCGCAGATCTTTCCGATGCGGACAAAAATTTTGGCATCACGGATCCTTATCGTATGATTTATGCCGATATACGGGTAAAATGATACAAAGATCGGCGGCACGGGCCGTTTGGGGTCGTACCATGAGAAGGCTTCTTTGTAGAGGTCGGTTATTTGGTCGATCAAGTTAATAGGACGTATATGACCTATAGGACGTATTTGTCCTATCCAACGTTCGGTTTTAATGTTTTTACAATCGGTTTAAACAATTTTTATTGACAGTATCGCGGTGCAGATGCTATCCCTATATATGGGAACAGCATACAGCCGCGTGGCAGTATGCTTCAAGTAAACCACGGACACGACCGCGACGGAGATATGAGTTCCGGCATTCCCGACTCTCGCGGACAGGTCATTTTAACGGCCATCATAAACGAACACTTCGTCACGGGCGAGCCTGTCGGTTCCAAGGTACTCGCCGAACGTTTTGCCAATCTCTCAGGAATGAGCAGTGCGACGATACGGAATGTGATGGGTGAGCTCGAGGAAATGGGGATGCTCGAACAGCCTCACACCTCGGCCGGCCGGGTTCCTACCGACAAGGGGTACAGGTTTTACGTTGACAATCTGTTAGGTGTTTTGAGCATCTCGAATGACGACCTGTTTCGTATCGACGAGCAATATGGCCTGAATTCGCATGATGCTGATACGCCTGACCGTTTGATGGAACGTACTTCCCAGCTACTATCTGCTCTTTCAAATAATGTGGGCATCGTGGTATCGCCGAGTTTGGCGAATGATCGCCTGCAGCATATCGAGTTTGTCAATCTGAGTGACAATCGGATCCTCGTCGTACTCGTTTCGGCACCGAATATTGTGCATAACAAGATAATTCGGCTGAACGTGACGTTTTCGAAGGAGGAGCTCGAACGCACGGCAAATTACCTTAATAAGGAATTCGTCGGCAAAAGCCTCGCACAGATACGGGCCGAGATCATGCATCTGATGCATGAGGAAAAGGCTCTTTTTGACAAGCTGCTTCAGACGGCGGTGATCCTCTGCTCCGGCAGTATCGAGGACGAGGAAGACACTCTTGGCGAAGTTTTTATTGACGGCACGTCGAATATCCTTTCGAAACGCGATTTTGCCGATCTGGAAAGACTTCGCGAACTGCTGAGCACCATCGGTGAGCGATCTCGTCTCCTGCAGATCCTCAACGAATGTACTCCGAAAGACATCAGCTCAAAGGGTGATGTCCAGGTCGTCATAGGCAGAGAAAATCGAAGCCCGAGCCTACAGAACTGCACGCTCATCTCGGCTCCATACCGGGTTGCGGGCGGTTCGGCGGTAGGAACGCTCAGCGTTCTGGGCCCGACACGTATCGAATATGCGCGAATGATCTCGATAGTCAGCTATGTTGCCCGCACGCTTGAGAAAATGATGTCAACCGACATCGCAAAAAACTAGGCATTTAGCCGACATTCTGGCCATCCCACTGACCGAAACATGAACCCCAAAGAACCCATTCCAATGCCCGAAGAATCGCTCGATGAGCTAGATCTGGACTCGATCTCGTCGGTCGACGATTTCATCAAAGAACTCGAAGCCAAGGAAAAGGACCTCCATATCACCTCGGACTTGACGATCGAGATCTCTGATTCGGAGTACGACCCGCGCAATACGCCGGATTTCCTCCCCGAACAACTGGCCGCCCCGCAGCCGGTGAGAATGCAGCGGCCCGAAGGTGCGCCCAGCGAACAGGGCTTCAAAACAAGAGTTTACGAGCTCGAACAGGAAGTAGAGCAGCTTCATCGCCGGATCTCCGAGCTTCGAAATGAGCGTAACGACGTTCAGGAAAAGAGCGACCGGCGGCTGAAAGATTTTGAGAATTTCAAGTATCGAATGGACCGCGAACGCCGCGGAGCTTTCATCGACCAGATCAGCAATCTCGCTAAGCAGATGCTGCCTGTCCTCGACAATCTCGATCGAGCGATAAACGCTCTCGAGAGGTCGAAAGCCGAGAAGAGTCAGGAATTTCAACAGTTCTACGACGGCATCGCTCTCGTTCATCATCAGGTAAATGAGGTATTTGCCGAGATGGGTGTCCAGCCGATCTCAACGGTCGGCGAGCCGTTTGACCCGAACTTTCACGAGGCGGTTGCGACCGAAGAGCGCGAAGATGTCCCTGGAAACACCGTTTCCGAGGAGATGCTTCGCGGCTATCGCATCGGCAACCGCGTTATCCGCCATTCGATGGTGAAGGTCACCGTCGGAAGACCTGCTCCCGCACCACCTTCGTTGCTGACCGACGAACTCCCCGATCTCGACCCTGACGACAACGGCGAGAATTCTCCCGAAAACAACCTGCCTGACCTCGATCCGCCTGATAATAACGAGGTCGACTTTAATCCTGCACAAGAAAACCAATCATAAACGAATCCCCCCTCAGAGGAACTCAACGCTATGGGCAAAGTAATCGGTATTGATCTAGGCACGACAAACTGCTGCGTCTCCGTTTTGGAAGGCGGCACGGTCCAGATCATTTCAAACAAAGAAGGCGGACGCACGACGCCGTCAGTGGTCGGATTTACCGACAAAGACGAGCGGCTCGTCGGCCAGATCGCAAAGCGGCAAGCGGTAACCAACGCTGCGAATACGCTATATGCGGTCAAAAGGCTGATCGGGCGAAAGTTTGACGCGCCGGAGGTCGAAAAGATGCGTGCGAACGTGCCCTTCGAGATCGTCAAGGCGCCGAACGGCGACGCCCACATCCGCGTTCTCGACCGCGTTTACAGCCCACCTGAGATCTCGGCGATCGTGCTTCAGCGTTTGAAGCAGTCGGCCGAAGAGTTTCTCGGCGACAAGATAACCGAAGCGATCATCACGGTTCCTGCCTATTTTGACGACATGCAGCGTCAGGCGACGCGCGACTCGGGTAAGATCGCGGGCCTCGAGGTGGAAAGGATCATCAACGAGCCTACAGCCGCCGCACTCGCTTATGGATTCGGCAAATCGAAGACCGAGAAAGTTGCGGTATATGACCTCGGCGGCGGTACATTCGATATCTCGATCCTCGAGATCAACGACGGTGTGTTCGAAGTTCTCTCGACGTCGGGAAACACGTTTCTCGGCGGCGAAGATTTTGACCACCGGATCATCGACTGGATGGTCGAAGGCTTTAACAGTGAATACGGCATCGACCTTCGCGGCGACCGGCTGGCTTTGCAGCGTTTGAAAGAGGCCGCCGAGCGTGCAAAATGCGAGCTTTCGAGCGTTTCGGAGACCAACATCAGCCTGCCCTTTATCGCGGCGGATGCCTCGGGCCCGAAGCACATCAATACGACGCTCACTCGTAAGAAATTTGAAGAGCTGGTGCAGGATCTCGTCGAATCTTCGGTCGAGCCGTGTCAGAAGGCGCTTTGGGATGCGAAGCTGCAGCCGAGCGATATCGACAAGGTCATCCTCGTCGGCGGCCAGACGCGTTCGCCGATCATTTCGCGAACGGTCACGGAAGTTTTCGGCAAAGAACCTTCATCCGAGATCAATCCGGACGAGGTCGTCGCAATGGGCGCGGCCATCCAGGGCGGCGTTTTGACGGGCGATGTCAAGGACATCGTGCTGCTCGACGTTCTGCCTTTGAGTTTAGGTCTTGAGACGCGCGGCGGTTTGTTCGTCAAGCTTATCTCGCGAAACTCGACCATTCCGCTCAAGAATACGATGACGTTTACGACCGTTGTCGATAATCAGCAGTCGGTCGAGATCCACATTTTGCAGGGCGAACGTGAAATTGCATCGGCAAACAGATCGCTCGCCAAATTCGAACTCGTCGGCATCCCACCGGCACCACGCGGTGTTCCTCAGGTCGATGTTTCGTTTGAGATCGACGCGAACGGCATCGTCAGCGTTTCGGCAAAGGACAAGATGACGGGCCTCGAACAGGCTCTGCAGATCACGCCTTCGTCGGGCCTCTCGCCGGACGAGATCGAACGCCTCATCATCGAAGCCGAGACCTCGATCGAACGCGACCGGGACGAAAAAGAAGCGATCGTCGAACGCAACCGCCTCGACACCCTGATCCGCAACTCGCGGCGAGCGATGTCCGAGATCGGCAAATCCTTCGACCTCAACGAGCAGCAGGAGATCAACGAAGTCCTCAACGTCGCCGAAGAGATGCTCGCAACCGCAACCGTTCCCGAGCTAAAACTCCAATACGACCGCGTCGAAACCGCCGCTAATAGGATAACGGCCGCGATGCTGGCGATGACTTAGGGGTCGGCGCATTCCATCTACAGTTCAGAGGCGGGCTTTGCCCGCCTTTTTCTATTGACAATGCGTATAGCCATGCTATACACTCTGAGTGATGATCAAAAGCTTTCGACACACCGGCATCGAACGATTTTTTCGTACCGGGACGAAAGCTGGAATACAAGCGAAGCATGCCGAGAAATTGCGCCGACAGCTCTTTGCTCTTGATAACGCGACGGTTCCGCTGGATATGAACGCACCCGGCTGGCGTCTTCATCCGCTCAAGGGCGAACTGGCGGATCATTGGTCGATAGACGTGAGCGGCAACTGGCGGTTAACCTTCGCTTTCGAAGGAACCGACGCTATTTTGGTGGACTATCAGGATTATCATTGAGGTATTTATGGCAATGTTCAACCCGCCGCATCCAGGCAGTGTTTTAAGGGATTATCTTGGCGATATCTCGGTAACGGACGCAGCTAAGCACTTAGGAGTAACGAGGGCCGCACTTTCTCGAATATTGAATGGAAGTGCGGGCATCTCAGTCGAAATGGCTCTGCGTTTGTCAGATGCATTGGAAACGAGTCCCGATCTGTGGGTTGGGATGCAGTCGAAATACGACCTGTGGCAAGCATCGCGAAGCCCTCGAAAGAAGGTTGGCCGGCTTCTGAGTGCTTGACCTGCTCTATTAAGAAAATAAAGGAATATTCCGATCGCACAATTGCATGACTGGCCCGATTTTTTCGAATGAAATTTTGCTCGGCGGAATGTGTGTTTTCGTGTTACCATCCGCGAATGAAGAGTTTGTTGCTTATCGCTCTTTTGGCGATCTCGTCTTTTGGACAGATCCAGCCACAATGCAATGTCGCCATCGATAGGTTGCCGGCATTGCAGGGGGTTAGGCTTCGGATGGCGGAGTCGGAGGTGGTAAAGCTGCCCGTCGTCGAGATACCTTCACCCTCGCCGGGTAAAACTCGGCAGTTCGAAGCGATAGACCGCGTCCACATCCCGGGCTTTAAGCCAGGCCCCGCATTTACCCTGATGATGTACGATCAGAAGGTGATGTCGCTTGTTGTTTATAGTCCAGATATCGCCGCCAACACTAACGAATTTGTGAGGGGTCTCTCAAACACGCTCGACCTTCCGCTCGCTCTCTGGGATAAGCAGTCAACCTTGCACAAAATTTCGTGCCCGGAGTTTCAGATAACTGTCATGCCAAGAGGAAGCCTTCTTACTCTGGTAGATCGTTCAGCATCTGCAGATCTTGCCCGTGCGAACGCCGCTGAAAAGCTGAAAGCGTCAAAGCCATAAAACTCATGAGGACGGGGTTGGCCGGCTCGTCAGAGCTTGCTATGAAAATAGGAGAGCGGGAGAATTGCACAATTTAATGACTGACCGGAATTTTGTTTGAGGAAAATAGAAGGTTCTCAATTCGTTTTGGGGGCCTTCGGCCCAGTGATGTGCGGAAGGGCTATGCCCTTCCGGCGAGCTTTAAAAAATCTGAGGCTCCGCCTCATCTTTGTCGCCACTTTATCTGATGAACATCCATCTTGAGCGGCTCGTCTTCAAGCGGGCAGCCTTTCCAGATGCGGGCACTAGAATTCAGGTAGTCTTCAGGACGTTCGACGAAGCCTTCTTTGACGGGGTTGTTGTGAATGTAGTTCACCTTTTGCATCAGAACGTCTTCGGTCTTTATTTCGAAGGTGTTTGAGTGGTGTTCCCAGACGGAGTGTTTGTATCCCCGCTTTTTCTCTTCATTTCGCAGCTTTATCAGCGACTCTTCGTGGCCGCTCTCTTTCAGATATTTAATGATCTTGTTAGCCGACACGCCGTTTATGTAGCGAAGCGTATCTGATTGGTCTAGCTTTGAATCTGTGATTATGTGAAGGTGGTCATACATTATCGCGTAAGCGAAGAGCAGAAATCCCGCCGATTCTCTGGCTGCTTTGAGGGCTTCGCACATGACATTTTTGAGAGCATCCGTTCGAAAGATCGGCAGCCTTTTGTGGGTGACCGAGGTGATGTAATAGAAGGGAGTGTTTTTGGAGACGGATATCATTTTTTGGGGTATCTTGGATGGATTTTGACCGGAAATCAAGTAGAGGCGAAGCCTCGGGGTTATTAGGAGCTTAACGGAAAGGCAAAGCCTTTCCGCACAGCACTAGGCCATAGGCCTTAGGAATCCCTGCAGGGACGGGATCCGCAACACCACATAAACCTAAGCTCGAGCTCGAAGACTCGGTTGGGCCGCCACGGCTAATTGCTATTGTCAAAAATTTGCATTTGTCGCAGAATATAAATACGCCAGTTCATTTGCGGATGAGCTGGCGTTTTTGAAATTTGAGATATCAAATTTGACGTAAACGAAATGGCGAAGAGAGATTATTACGAAGTTTTGGGCGTTACGAAGACGTCGACCGAGGTTGAGATCAAGCGTGCTTATAGGACGCTGGCGGTGCAGTATCATCCGGACAAGAACCCGGGCGATGCGGCGGCTGAGGAGAAGTTTAAGGAGTGTGCCGAGGCTTACGCGGTGCTGAGCGACCAGCAGAAGCGGGCGGCGTATGACCGGTTTGGTCATGCGGGCGTCGGGGCCGGTGCGGCCGGCGGCGGGTTTGATCCGGGGTTCTCGAATATCGAGGACATCTTCGATATGTTCGGGTTCGGCGATATGTTTGGCCAGCGGGGTTCGCGGCGGACGAGCGTTCAGCGTGGGTCCGATCTGCGGTACGACCTGGAGATATCGCTCGAAGACGCGGCCACCGGCAAGGACGAGAAACTCCGCATACCGCGGCTCGAAACTTGTGAGGATTGCACAGGAACCGGTGCCGAAAAGGGCACATCGCCCGAGAACTGCATCGCCTGCGGCGGCAGTGGACAGACGCGTTATCAGCAGGGCTTTTTCAGCGTGATGCGGCCATGCGGCAACTGCGGCGGTAAGGGCCAGATCATCAAAAATCCCTGCAAAACCTGTCGCGGGCAAGGGCGTATCGAGAAGGAAAAAACGATCGAGATCAAGATCCCGGCCGGTGTCGATACCGGTTCGCGGCTGCGGGTCACGGGCGAGGGCGAAGGCGGTTTGAACGGCGGCCCGGCGGGCGATCTTTACATCGTCCTGCACGTCAAGGAGCACAAAGACTTTGAGCGGCAGGGAGCAGATCTTTATTCGGCGGTGCCGATAACGTTTGCTCAGGCGGCGCTCGGTGCGGAACTGACGGTCAAAACGCTCGATGGCGAGGAGCAGTTAAAGGTTCCAGCCGGAACGCAGACCGGTACGGTCTTTCGCGTCAAGAATCAGGGCATGCCAAACCTCGGCGGCCGCGGCAAAGGCGACCTGTTCGTCGCCGTCACGCTCGTCACGCCCAAAACGCTTACCAAAGAGCAGCGAAAAGTCCTCGAACAGCTTGCGGAGATCGAAACAACCGATTTCGCCGACGAATCGTTCATGGACAAGGTCCGAAATATTTTTGGATAGTTTGCTAAGGGCAGCTTTTGCCGATCGATGCTCCGAGTTTTATCGCCTGCTCGCGATACTTCGGGGCATCGCTCTTTTTATCCGGCATCAGGCACAAAGTCTGTCCTGCCATCACGAATGCATTGGTGTTTTTAGGATCGAGTTCGGTAC
Organism: Acidobacteria bacterium Ga0077534; assembly: GCA_001464455.1. Lineage (GTDB taxonomy): Bacteria > Acidobacteriota > Blastocatellia > Pyrinomonadales > Pyrinomonadaceae > OLB17. Next base: position 210,329 of record LNEI01000019.1, on the reverse strand, counting down.
TCATTCGAAAATAATCGAACGCCTTCCGGTGATCCCTGAGGTGATAATGCGCGAGGCCTAGATTGTATAGTGCATTGGGCTGCTTATCGTTGATCTCGAGGCTTTCACTGAGATCTTCGACCGCCTTCTGATAGTTCTTTTGATTCAGATAAATGGTGCCGCGATTGTAATACGTTGTTTCCAGGTGAGCATCATGGTCCAGAGCCTTCCCGTAATCGGCGATCGCGGCGGCGATCTTATTGAGCTTTGAGTTGGTCACGGCACGGTAAAAATAGTACGTTCCGTTGGCTGGATCATTCTTGACCGCCAGATCAAATTCAAGCAACGCGGGCCCGTGATCTCCTTTCGCCGCAAGCCCTTTGCCTCGTTCGAAATAGGTTTTTGCGCTCGCCGGATCGGCTGGGGTTTTAATAGATCTGAGAGTGGCTTCGGTTTTAGCCAGCGTCTCCCTGGAACTCTTCAGGACCTTTAGCGAGCTTACCATGGTCGAATAGGTCGGATTGCTCGCTATCGCCCGGTTGAAATCATACTCCGCCATCTCCATGCGGTTCTGCTCGAAATAGATCTCGCCGCGGTGATAGAGCGCAAGGGCATTATTTGGGTTAAGAGTGATAGCCCGGGTAAAGTCACCTATCGCGCTTGCGGTGTCGCCCTTTTCCTTGAAAAGCAGGCCGCGATATGTGTAAGTATTCGGATTCTGAACGTCATACATCAGCGAACTGGTGTAGTCAGCGAGAGCTTGTTCCTTGTTTCCTTTTTTATCGTAAGTGCCAGCCCGATTGTAGTAGGCGTCGGCATTTCGCGGCTCTAAGGAGATAGCTTTGTTAAAATCTGCGATAGCTTTGTCGTATTGCCGCATCGACGAGTAGGCACGGCCGCGGGCGTTGTATCCCTTGGCATAATTCGGAAGCAGGGCGATGACCTGAGTAAAATCCTCAACGGCCAAGCCCATTCCAATGTCGAGCTGACGGGCAAGCCCGCGATTGAAATAGCATGCCGAATCTCGCGGAGCGAGCCGTATGCAGTCAGTGTATGCCTGAGCGGCCTCGACATATTTCTTTTGGCCGAAGAGTGTGTTGCCCCGGGCAAAATGGTCTTTTGCTGTCTGAGCGGACGAAACGGCTGCTAAAAAGAAAATGATCGCGGCTGCAAGGGCGGTAATTTTCATCTGAAAAGGATATCACGAGCAAAGTCCTTCGTGAACCGTGCATCTACACCACTTATTTGGTCGAAAACAGCACGTAGAAGTTAACAGGCTTAGCCAGTTTCCGTCCTGTATAATCAAGAGCTTATGAAGTTTTTACAAGGGTTTCTGTTGTTCTCATTGATCGTCGCCTTTTCTCTGGCTACAGTCGGCCAGTCTCCGTCAAAGATCCTGAGCCAGGCGAACAAGGCGCTCGGCGGCGAGAAGGCTTTGAAGGCCATCTCGAGCTGGCAGCAGACCGGTAAAGTGACCCGGCTTGCGGACGGGGCGACAGGAAATTATTCCGCCTATGCGGCGAGCGGCGGGTTGTTTGGCGGGCTGTACGACGTAAACGGATTCGAGATAGGATTTGGTTACAACGGCAAATCCGGGTGGGTGCGCGATTCGAAGAACGGGCTGCGGACCGTCACTGGTGAGGCGAGCCGCGATTTTCAGGCCGAGGCCGTTTATCGGGCTTCGCGATGGCTGCGGGCGAAGGATGAAAAGACAAAGATATCGGCGGGCGGCAAGGCTACGATAGCTGAGCGTCCGGCGAATGTTGTCCTGCTAACGACAGCTAAGGGATCGCGGATCAAGCTATTTTTCGATGCTGCGACTGGGCTTTTGCTCAGAGATGAGACAGAGATCGGGGATCTGGTAAAGATTTACGAATATGGCGATTATCGACGCGTCGGTGCGGTCCAGATGCCGTTTGAGATCAAGTACTCGGAAGGCGATGAGAAATACGATATTCGGCTCGACGAAGTTAAGTTTAATCAGCAGATAGCCCGTTCCAAGTTCGATTTTCCGGTGGTGTCGAACGAGCCGCTTCCGAATATTCCCGCACTCCTCGACGAGGTTCGAGCAAACGCGGACAAGGTCGATGCGATCCTCGAAAACTACAGCTTCACCGAAGAACGCATCGAGCGCGACCTGAAAGACAACGGCCAGTTGGTCGTAAAAGAATCGGAAAAGACGCTGCTGACGTTTTACAAGGGTTACCGAATAAAACGAACTCTAGAAAAGAACGGCAAGCCGTTGTCACCTTCGGATCAGGCAAAAGAGGACAAGGACGTCGAGAAACAGGTTGCGGAGATCGAGAAAAAAATAGCCGAACGCGAGAAAAAAGCCGAGAAAATGGCTGCAGGTTCGGTCGGCCAGCCCAGGGGCGAAGGTCAACGGGTTACGATCGCCGAAGCCCTGAAAGGCTCGCTGCTGGTAAATCCGCGTCGCGAGCGTTTTCGCGGACGGGACGTTATCGTTTTTGACTATGAGCCAAATCCGGCATTCAAGCCCAAATCGCGAATGGAGCAGCTTTTTGCCCTTTGCAACGGAGCTGTTTGGGTGGATACGGCGACAAAGCAGATCGTCCGCCTCGAGGCTCAGCTGACCAAGAGCGCCGGGAATTTCCTTGCCAAGGCGAGTCGCGGGGCGTCATTTACCCTTGAGAATGACATCGTCAACAACGAGATCTGGCTGCCGTCGCAAGCGGATATAAACCTGCAGATCAAGCTCTTCCTGATCGCCGGCATAAATATAAATAATCTGGTGAAGTACGGAGATTACCGACGCTTTGAGACCGAAGTTAAAGACGCAAGCGTCGGCGACGAGAAAAAACCTTAGGTGAGCTCTTCGCCCTTTGCACGGAGTGTTCGGCGCCAGAGTTCTCGGTAGGAAGTGAAGCGGCCCACGAGAGTGTTTAGGTAATAACGCTGGGCAAACGTCATGTTGCGGTTATCGCTCATGCGTTTGATACTGGCCTCGAGGCGGGCGCGAGCTTCGAGCGGGGCACGTTTGGTCGCACCATTGAAATAGATGTCAAAATCGATCTTTAGCTTGCGAATGTCGTCCTCGAGACGGCTGAGCTTCTGATCGGTCTCGATCTGATCCTGCTTGCTCTTGCTGTTTTGGTAAAGTTTGTTTCCGATAGCCATTTTGTGACGGTTCCTTAACGAGGCAGGCTGAACGCAAAAACGCGCCTACTGTTAAAATATATTAAACAGCAGCAAAATTCCAGAAAAATCGTCAAGTCTTGGCGGAGGGTATTATGTTCTTTGGTGGCTCCGGCTAGGCTACCTCTAGATAGCTTCATTGATCTACAATTATCAAATGCCATCACCCGCGAGTAATAGTGATCTTCGAAATCTTCCGTCGGTCGACGAACTTCTGCGTTCGGACGCGGGGCGGCAAATATCTATGAGCATCGGTGAAAGGTCTGCCGTGAACCTTGCCCGTGCGGTGCTTGGCGAGGTGCGCGAGGAGATCGTGGCTGGTGCCGGGATCAAAGGCGGGAAGACGGAGCTTTTCGACCGGATCATTAGGGAAATTCAGCGTAGGTGGGACGCCGAAGAGAGATCGGGAACGCGACGCGTGATAAACGCGACTGGCGTTGTCGTTCATACAAACCTTGGCCGGGCGCCTCTTTCTGAGGCAGCCCGAAATGCGATAGCCGATGCCGCCGGATATTGTGCGCTTGAGTACGACGTGCTCGAAGGAAAGCGCGGCAAACGCGGCGCACGTGCCGAGACGCTTTTGGCGGAATTGACCGGTGCTGAGCGCGTTCTCATCGTAAACAACTGTGCAGCGGCGGCGTTTTTCGTTTTGACGGCATTTGCGGCGGGCGGCGAGGTGGTTATCTCGCGGGGCGAGTTGGTCGAGATCGGCGGTGATTTTCGTGTGCCCGATGTTTTGACGCAGTCGGGGGCGACGCTTTGCGAGGTTGGAACGACCAATCGGACAAAACTCGCCGATTACGAAAAGGGAATTTCGGCGGCGACCAAGCTGATCCTTCGCGTCCATCCTTCGAATTACAAGATCGTCGGTTTCACTGCGATGCCGACGCTCGCTGAGCTTTCAGAGCTGGCACACCGGAATGGGATCCTGATCTACGAAGACATCGGCTCTGGTGCGATCATTGACATGGCCCGATTCGGCATTCCGGACGAACCGGCGGTGCGGTCGTCGATCGAGGCGGGAGTCGATCTTGTTTCGTTCAGCGGCGACAAGCTGCTCGGCGGGCCGCAAGCCGGGATCATCGCCGGCAAGGCCGAATACATCGACCAGTTGAGGAAGCATCCGCTTTATCGAGCATTGCGCCTCGATAAGATCGCTTACGCAGCCCTTGAATCAACGCTGGAAGCTTATCGGCGTGAGGCATTTGAAGAGATCCCGGTGCTCAGCATGTTTTCGGCAAGCGCCGAAGAGATCGAGCGGCGTGCGACGGGCTTTATCGCTGAAGCGAAGGCCGTAAATGGGGAGTTGAACTTTGAGATCGTCGACGGATCTTCTGCTGTTGGTGGTGGAGCGGCTCCGACGGTGACGCTAAAAACGGCTCTGATCGCCATCAGTCACCCCAGGTTTTCGGCATCTCGCCTAGAATTCAAGTTGCGTAATGCTCGTACTCCCATTATCACCCGCATCGTTGACGATCACGTGGTGATCGATCTGCGGACCGTAATGCCTCACGAGGAAGCCGAGATAATCAGCACGCTCGTAAACTGAAACGAACTAGCCGTTCTTCTGTGAGAAATCCTGCATGAAATCGACCAGAGCCGTTACGCCTTCGCGGGGGAAGGCGTTATAGATCGACGCCCGAACGCCGCCGAGTGAGCGGTGGCCGCGAAGGCCGTCGAGCCCGTTCGACTCGGCTTGGGAGCAGAATTTTTCGTCAAGTTCAGCGTTTGGCAGGTGAAAGCTGACATTCATCATCGATCGAACGCTGCGATCGGCATGGCCTGTGAAATACCCGTCGCTCGTATCGATCGCATTGTACAGGACCGCCGCTTTTTCGGCATTACGCGTTTGCATCGCCGTTACGCCGCCTTGCTCCTTAAGCCAATCGCAGACCAGGCCGATCATGTAGATGGCCCAGGTATTCGGCGTGTTCGCCATCGAATCGTTTGCGGCAATGTTTCGGTAGTCAAGCAGCGAATGAAGGCCTGTCGGTATTCGCTCAAGCATGTCTTCGCGGATAAAAACGACCGCGACACCGCTCGGGCCGATGTTTTTCTGCGCTCCGTTGTAGATCAGTGCGTAATTGTTCCAGTCGATAGGTTTCGAGAGGATGTTCGATGACATGTCGCAAACGACCGGAATGCCGCCGCCGTCGATGTCATATTGAAACTCCACGCCCTCGATGGTTTCATTGGCTACGTAATGAACGTAACGAGCATCCTTGGTAAAGTTTAGTTCGCCCTGTTGCGGCGTACTTTTGTATCCACCCTCGGCAGAGTTGTAGATGACGTTTATATTGCCGCACCTACGAGCCTCGGCCAGAGCTTTCCTGCCCCAAAAGCCGGTGATCACATAATCTGCGGTTTGATCCGGAGCCAAGAAATTGATCGGGATCATCGAGAACTGAAGGGAGGCTCCGCCCTGAAGGAAGAGAATTCGAAAATTGTCCGGAACGTTGAGCACATCTCGAAGCCCTTGCTCTGCCCCGGCGAGAATACCTTCGAAATGCGCCGAGCGATGGCTGATCTCCATCACGCTCATACCGATGCCGTTAACCGAAAGCATTTCAGCCTGGGCTCGTTCCAAAACCGGAAGCGGGATCGCCGCCGGACCCGCACTGAAATTGTAAACTCTATTCGTCATCAAACCTGTAGGTGCCTTATTGCACGTATAAATTAAACTGTTAGGTTAACACAGCCACGGAGGTTATCTAACCGAAGAAAAGCGGATTTTTGCAGGCTGGTCGGTAACTTTTCACTTCGTATTTGTCGGAAATTGATTTAGAATCAGAGAAATTATTACGAACGTTCACCGTCGCTTGAGCATCTTAGAAGCGCCGTTAAAGGGCGTTTGTTAAATCTCGGAGGAAGTTTATGTTTCGCAAGTCGTTAATGTCGCTTGTTTTTGCCGCAGCCACCTTGGCCGTTACCGGTTCGACAGTTTTTGCCCAGAATGCCCCGGTCTCCGGTACGGTCGAGATGACCAAAGCTGATGGCACACGCGTTCCCGTGGAAGGTGCGTTGGTCGAGGTTTATAGAACCGATATCAAGGCAAGTTCACCGCCGGCTAAGACCGGTAAGAAAGGCGAGTTCAGTTTTGCCGGACTCACCCTCGGCCAGACGTTCATCCTTTCAGTTTCTGCCCCGGGTGCTCAGCCGACATATTTGCCGGGTGTAAAAGCCGGACAGGAACGTTTGCTGATCGTCTTGAATCCTGGCGACGGTACACGGGTCTCCGAGGAAGAGGTACGGGCCGCTGCAGCGGCGCCGCCGGCAACGGCTGCGAGTGCGGAAGACGCAAAAAAAGCCGCCGCTGAATTTGAGGCGAAGAAAAAAGAGATCGAAGAAAGGAATAAGAAGGCCGAAGCAACAAACCAGATCATCATGTCGGCCCTGAAGGGAGGCAACGATGCCTTTGCCGCCAAGAACTATGATCTAGCGATAACTGAGTACGATCGAGGAATCGCCGCTGATCCGACCTATCTTGGAAGTGCTCCGATCTTCCACAATAACCGAGGGATCGTGCTTCGTGCCCGCGGTGTTGACAGCTATAATGCCGCTATCAAGAACACCGATGTTTCTGAGAAAGTTGCGCAGTTTGCTAGAGCTGAAAAAGACTTTGCTGACGCTGCCGCAGGCTACCTGCTGTCATGGAATGTGCTGAAAAGTGCTACTGCTGCAGACATCGGCGAAAATCGAACCAACTATGAGGCGAATAAGAAGGGCACGCTGGTCGGCGCTCTTGAAACATTTCAGATCGCCGTCAAAACGGAGCGAGTAAATCCGTCGGTCATCGACGCCGCTAAAGCGATCATCCCTGAATATATTGCGGCCGAGCCTGACCCAGCGAAGAAGGCACAAGCTAATCTTGCCCTAGCCGATCTTTATCGCGTCGGTGGTGATTTTGATAATGCGATCATCGCCTACAAAGCCATCCTTGAGGGCAATCCTGACAATCTGGACGCACTCGTCGGAGCTGGTTTGAGCCTCGTCAATGTTGGTTACATAAATTCAGATAAGACAAAACTTCAGGATGGAGCCAATTTACTCCAGAAATTTGCTAACGCTGCTCCGGACACGAATAAATTCAAAGCCGATGCGGTCGCGCTGATCGACACGCTCAAGAAGGAGCAGAACGTGACCCCGCAAAAGGTAACGACGCCCGTAAGAAAACGAAACTAGAAGTACCTAAGTTATTTGCACGCTCGGGCCGGTTCTATGATCGGCCCGTTTTTTGTTTATGAGCTTCGAAATACGAGAGATACAGCCCGTTGACCTTCCGGCTGTCATGGAACTGCTCCAGGAATTCGCAGAGTTCGAGCAGCTTTCTGAATATTGTACGGCGACCGTCGAGAGTTTTGCGGCGGCCCTCTTTGGTGAGAATAAGATCGCAGACGGCTTAGTCTTCGATGCGGGCGGGCGGCTATGCGGATACGCGATCTTCCAACCCCATTTTTCTTCATTTCGCGGCGAACGTGGACTTTATCTTGAAGACATTTATATAAAGCAGGAGTTCCGGGGCGGGGGATTAGGGCGAAGGGCGATCTCGCAGATCGCGAAGATAGCCGCTGCACGAGGGTTTGAGCGAATCGATTTTCAGGTGCTCAACTGGAATACGACAGCGATCGACTTTTACCGACGGCTAGGGGCCGAGAGCAACGTAGATGAGACACACTTCAAGATACATGGCGAGGCATTTAGGAAACTTCTTGTTGCAGATAACTAGGAAGGAAGCTCTATTCGGAAGGTCGTGCCGCTTCCGAGTGTTGAGTTAACGGCGACCTCGCCGCCGTGGAGGCGTGCAAGGTGTTTCACGATAGCGAGCCCGAGGCCCGTGCCGCCGACTTCGCGTGAACGGGCACGATCGGCCCGGTAGAACCGCTCGAAGATACGTTGGGCGTGTTCCGGCAGGATCCCCTCACCCGTGTCGATAACGGAGATCACATCGCGGCCGTCTGCCTGATCAAGCTCAACTGTGACCGAACCGCCGTGGCGATTGAACTTGATAGCGTTGTCGATCAGGTTCGTCAACATTTGCTCGAGGCGGACATTGTCTGCAAAAACGGTTGCACCTGACGGGATGCGATTTCTTAACGCGATATCACGCTGCTTCGCCTTATTTGAAAGCGAGTTCATTACGTCCTGCACTTCGTTGTGAAGCTTTACCTCGCGAACCTCGATCGCTACATTTCCTGACTCGATCAGTGAGAGTTCCAGAATGTCGGCGATCAGGCTGTGCATTCTTTCGGCATTGCGCCGGATGACGTTGAGAAAGTGCAGGTTATTCTCGACGTCATTGATGCCGCCCTCTTCTAATGTTTCGACAAAAGCCAGGATCGAGGTCAAGGGCGTGCGAAGCTCGTGCGAGATGTTCGAGAGGAATTCCTGCCGCACAAGTTCGAGCCGGTCTATCTGGGTGGTCTCGTAGAAAAATCCGATGGCAAAATTTCTCCCCCCTAACTCGATAGGGGCGATGTGAACGTCAAATTTCCGCTTTTCAGCATTCGGAAGTTCCAGCCTCACGTCGCCCGACGTCTGCGAAAGCATTGCCTTGCGAAAAGCCTCGTGAAGGTCCAGGTCGCGAATAACCTCGCTCAAACGCCTTGATTCAAGCTCGAGCGACTCGCGGCCGAAAGCGACGGCCGCCGGGACGTTGCAGTGGGCGATCCGCATTGAGGAATCAACGACGATGACTCCTTCGCGGGCAGTGTCAAGGATCTTTTGAAGGAGACTGTTTGACGCCGGGTTTGGTGGCGAATCCTTAGCCGATGAGGGATTTGCGAGGCTTACTTGCATCCTATAAAACGATATCCTACGCCGACGACGGTTTCAATACATGAGCCGCATTCGTCGAGTTTCTGGCGAAGCCGGCGAATGTGCACATCGAGCGTTCGAGTATCGCCGAAATAACTGTAACCCCAGACATTATCCAGAAGCTGTTGTCGCGATGCGACGCGGCCCGAATTCTGGATCAGGTGTTCGAGCAGGGCGAACTCCTTTCGCGTGAGCTTTACCTGTCGATCGGTACAGGTAACTCGCATGTCCGCAAAATCCACTGAAAGCTGCGCATCCGAATATGCCGGCGAGGAATCGGTCTCGACCCGTCGAAGTACTGCCCGGACGCGGGCGATCACTTCCTTTATCGAGAACGGTTTGATTATGTAATCGTCTGCACCGGTGTCGAGCCCGAGTATCTTATCGCCCTCAGCAGCTTTGGCCGTGAGCATGATCACGGGGGTTTTCTCGGTCAATGACTCGCGTCGCAATCGCCTGCAGAGTTCCATGCCGCTCATGCCCGGCAGCATAAGATCTAGCAGGATCAGTGAGGGACGATGCTTTTCGTCGAGGGCCAGTCTCAGTCCTTTTTCACCGGATTCGGCGATAACGGGCCTGAAACCCTCGCGCTTAAGGTTGTACTGCAACCCTTCAGCGATGTCTGCATCATCTTCGATGATCAGAATTGTATGCTGCATATAGATGTAACGGTCATCCGAAATCTGCCAGAAAACGACAGTCTATTGCGGCTGAATTACTAGCGCATTAACGCAATGTTACAGTAATGTTAAATGATTAATCGAATTTAGCCGATGACATCTCATCTCGCGGGCGGTAGATGCGGCGAAGCGTGCCGCGGCCGTCGTTTATCGAGGCCCATGAGTCGATGTCCATGTCGATAACGGCAAGAGCGGCGGTGGGAAATGGTTCGAGCGCGCCCGTGAGGAAGCGGACAAATCCCTCGATCCCGGGATTGTGCCCGACGAGCATCGCCGACGGGTAAGCGTCGTCCAGTTCGGCAGCGACCTGGCGCAGGGTTTGGGGGCTCGCTTCGTAGATCCGGTGTTCGAACCGGAGTTCTGCATCCAGCTCGCCAGCCTTTTTGACCAGTTCAGCGGTCTGTCGTGCTCGTTTTGCAGGTGATGAGAGGATGAGGTAAGGCTGAAGTCCTTCACGATGCATTAGCTCGCCCATGAACGGAGCAGCCTTTTCACCGCGATGATTGATCGGCCGGTCGAAATCGGACATATCTGGGTCTGACCAGCTCGATTTCGCATGCCGCAGTATGTAAAGGGTCTTCATTAAGCAGGGCCAAGCAGGAAACAGCCGGTCCGAGACTGTTACTGCTTGTCGAAATTCTACCGTTCATAGAGCAAAATCGACAACCTGTTGATATAAGATTGTGAAATGCGGAACTGGAGCAAAGTATTACAGGACGGATGGAACAGGTGAACGCAGCCTTGCTCGTAAATCTACTCGGTTTCGCTGTCGGCGTTGCGCTCTACTTTTTGCTCGCCGTTATGGTCGTGCGGCATCGCGACCCGCGGCGGGCTGAGAATGCCGACCTATTGCTGCTGATGACCGCTGCACTCGGCCTGCTTTGGAACCTCGGTGAGCTGTTTTCCTTTATCCAAAAGGACATTGGCATGATCGAAATACCTCCCGTCCTTGCAGCCGTTTCCTTTTCCGCACTGGGGTTTCTACCGTCTGTGGTCGTTCACTCGGCCCGTTCGGACGTCTCGAAAGGGTCGTGGCTGACCATTGCCGCTTACGTCCTCAGCATCGTGGCCGCGATAATGCACTTTCAGGCCGCATTTGGCGGTATGACGGTTCCATCGGTCCTTGCACTCCAGACAATGACGTTCGGGGCTATTGCTCTAGCGGCCGGGTTGCTGATCTTTAACTTTCGTCAAACGGTTCAGAAGAAAGCTGTATTTGCCGCGTCGCTTTTGGTATTTGCCGTGTCGGCGCTTCACCTGAGCGGGGAACGTGAAGGAGTCAACTGGTATATCGAACTCATCGCGCATCAGTCGTCGATACCGCTTGCTCTCGTCATCCTCTATCAGAATTATCGATTCGCGTTCGCCGATCTTTTTCTCAAACGAGCGATCTCGTTGACCCTGCTCGCGGCGATGGCACTCGGGCTTTATGTCGCGGTTGCCGTCCCGCTTCTTCGTTATCACGAAACGCACGATCGCAATGACGTTCAGGCTGCGGCACTGGTCATTGGTCTTTGGGTTGGGACGGCGCTCGTTTATCCGGCGATCTACAGGTTTGCGGTGTGGCTTGTAGACCGAGTCATCTTGAGCCGTCCTGACTATTCGAAGCTGATGCGATCCATAGCGTATGACATCGAGAACGCGGAAACAGTCGATGCGGTGCTGACGGCGGTCGAGACGCGGCTGAGGTCGAGCTTAACCGCTGCGATGGTGACGAGGAAAGAACTTCCGCGATCCACCGAACGGCTTGCGACCGCCGTGATCGAATCGGATCGCGATGCCGCGAGGATGACGATCCCGACGAGTGATGACCCCCAGTTTCAGGTCGAGCTCAGCGGATTTTCCGGCGGCAGAAGGCTGCTGTCGGATGAGATCGCGTTGCTCGAATCGGCATCGATCCTGGCAGCAAGACGCATCGACGCTCTGCGCGTAAGTCTCGAGCGGTTTGAACAGCGATTTCGTGAACAGGAATTCGCCAAACTCGCGACCGAAGCCCAGCTAACGGCGCTCAGGTCGCAGATAAACCCGCATTTTCTGTTCAATGCACTGACGACGCTCGGTTACCTGATCAAGACGTCGCCCGATAAGGCGTACGATACGCTTCTGCGGTTGACGCAGCTTTTGCGCGGCGTGCTCAAGGACACCGGTGAGTTTACGACGCTGGCGAATGAGATCGACCTGATCGAAAGCTATCTGGACATCGAGCGAGCGAGATTTGAGGAGAAGTTACGTGTCGAGATCGATGTGGATGCGCATACTCGATCGTTTCGGGTTCCTTCGCTCATCCTCCAGCCGCTGGTCGAGAATGCCATAAAACACGGTGTGTCCGAGAACCGAAGGGGCGGAACAATTAAAATTTCGGCCGCGGCGAGCGACGATTGGCTGAGACTGCGTGTGTGGGATTCGGGCGCTGGTGGAGAAATTCGACGCGAAGAGAATCTGAATGGCGTCGGGCTAAGAAATATTAGGGAGCGTCTCGAATCGTACTATGGTTCGGATGCTAAGTTGACGATCGACATCCGTCAGCAGGAAGGAACAACTGCCGAGGTCTTGATCCCTCTTGACAGTGGCTCATCAACAAACGCCGCGAGAAATATCGAAACGGTTTATGCCGCAGGGAAGTCTGCGATCAGATGAATAATAAATTACGGATAATAATTGCAGATGATGAGCGACCGGCGCGCGAGTTTTTGAAATCACTACTGCGTGAGTTTGAAACGGTCGAAGTGGTTGGCGAAGCCGAGAACGGCGCCGACGCCGTCGAAATGATCAAAACGATCAAGCCGGACCTCGCCATTTTGGATCTCAAAATGCCGGAGATGTCAGGGCTCGAAGCGGTCAGAATGCTTCGCAAGACCCAGATGCCGCTGATCGCCTTTGCGACCGCTCATGACGAATATGCGGTCGAGGCTTTTGAACTGAACGCCGTCGATTATTTGCTAAAGCCGGTAGAGAAAGCGCGTCTCGCTGAGACGATAAATCGGGCCGTCGAACGACTCGAGCAGGAGGACTGGCGGGCAAAGGAGACTGCAAAAATTCGTTCTGCAGCGGTCGCTTACGATGCTGGTCATCGCGGCGAATCACTGCAGCGGCTCCCCGTAAAAGTGCGTGATGAAATTTTGTTAGTTCCGGTAGAGGAGATCATCAATATCGTTGCCGATGGGGAACTCCTACACATTGAAACAGTACGCGGAGCAAAATATACGATCAATCACCGCCTTAAAGACCTCGAAATCCGTCTCGACGGGAATAAATTTGTCCGGCTTTCTCGCGGGGCCCTTGGTAATCTTGATCACGTCAAACGCATCGCCCCGATGCCCGGAGGAACCTACTCTGTGACCTTCTCCAATGGCAGCGAACTGTCTTCAAGCCGTCTACAGTCGAAGATTCTTCGATCCCGATTCCTAAAACTCTGAGCATTTCTTCAACCGTTCATTGCGTTAAAACGACCGTTTGTTGAAAAAAGGTCGATGGTTTTTTGCGCGCGTGCGAAACTACGGAATTGATTTTTACACATTTGAATTCTGTATTATGAGAAGTCTTCTAATCGTTTTTCTATTTGCACTGACCTTTTCAGTTTCGGCCTTTGCTCAAGGCGGAACGATCCGCGGCACAGTCACGGGTCAACTCAACGGATTGCCGCTTTCCGGAGCCTCAGTTCAGATAACACAGACACGGCAAACGGTCGAAACAAACGATCAGGGCGTATACGAGTTTCGCGACCTGGCGCCCGGCCGGTACACGATCGTCACTCACATCGATGGATTTAGCGATCAGGCGAAGACCGTCAGCTTGACCTCGGGAGCCGCTACAACACTCGACTTTGCGTTGAGTATTACTTCCTTGCGGGCGGAGGTGACAGTTACAGCCACGGGCGCAGAGGAATCAGTTTTCGAAGCGTTCCAGTCGGTCACGGCCGTCGGCGGGACGCAGATCCGCGAACAGGCTAGCAATGGCCTGGGCGACATCCTTGAGCGCGAGGCTGGCGTTGGAAAACGTTCGTTCGGCCCGGGCACGACCCGTCCGGTGATCCGCGGTTTTGACGGCGACCGGGTTTTGGTGCTTCAGGACGGCATTCGCAACGGCTCGCTCGGCTCTCAATCCGGCGACCACGGCGAACCGGTCGAGGCACTCAGTCTCGAGAGGCTCGAGGTTTTGAAAGGGCCTGCGACCTTGCTCTACGGTTCGAATGCGATCGGCGGCGTCGTTAACGCCGTCACGTCCGACGAGGACAACGCCCACGAAGGTTTTCGCGGAGTCTTTACCGGCCTGGGAGCGACCAATAGCAGGCAGGGTGGTATATCGGGCGGTGTCGAGTACGGCTTTGACAAATGGGTTTTCAAGCTTAGCGGCAACGGGCTCCGAGATGGCGATTACCGGACGCCGTTCGGCATCATTCCAAACTCGTCCGCGCGTTCGTACGGGGGCAGCACAAGCCTTGGCTACTTTGCCGACAAAGGCTTCATTGCGGGTGCGTTTACGATGGACAGACGGCGATTTGGCATACCCTACGCTGCATTGTTCGAGGAAGGGGCTCTCTTGACCGACAAAGATGGTAAGCCGTGCGGAGAGGATGAAGAGCGTCCGCAAGGGGAAGAGCCTGCGTGCCAGTACAATCTCGATTTGATCCAGGACAGGTTTCGCAATGAATTACCGGAAGTTCCAGATGAAGAGATCGACCTTCGGATGAGGCGAAACAATTACCGCGTTCGCGGAGGCTTTCGCGATGTTAATGGCCCGATACAACAGGGAAATTTCCACATCGATTGGACCAAATACCGTCACGAAGAAGTCGAGACCGCAGATGGTGAAGATGAGGTCGCGACCAACTTTTTCAACGACACATTTTCCTATCGGGCAATGTTTCAGCAGCGTAAGGCCGGTGCACTGACCGGAAGATTTGGCTTCGAAGGCTTCGGCCGCGATTATCTCACTCTTGGTGCGGAACAACTGGTCGATGGGCCCGTTCGACATAACAACTTTGCGGTCTTCGGGCTTCAGGAACTAGACTTCGGGCGTGTATCCCTTCAGTTCGGCGGCCGTGTCGAGACCAATCGCTACGACCCTACTAATCGAGCATTGTACGAAGAGAGAAAGTTCACTGGCTTTTCAGGAGCGGTCGGTGCGAGATTTCGCCTCTGGGAGGGCGGAGCCTTTGTCGCGAATTATACGAGTTCGTACCGTTCTCCTTCGCTGGAAGAGCTTTACAACGAGGGCCCGCACATTGGCACGGTGACGTTCGAGATAGGTGACCAGGATCTGCGTCGGGAACGTTCGAACGGCATCGAATTTAGCCTAAGGCAGCGTCTCGACCGCGTACGGTTCAACGGCAGCATTTACTACTACAACATCGACAATTTTGTTTATCTCGCCCCTCAGGATGAGGACAACGACGGAAACGTCGACGTCGATGATCTCCTGCCGGTGAGTGCATTCGTCCAGGATAAGGCAAGCTTCGTGGGTGCCGATCTTTCTATGGATGCGGACGTTAACAAATGGCTGGGAATATTTGCGAACGCCGACATTGTAAAAGCGGAGATACGCGATCGCAACCTGCCGCTGCCGAGGATAACCCCGGCTCGTTTTCGGTTTGGCGCGGATATGCGTTACAAGGGGCTGTCAGTTCGCCCCGAGGTTCTGCTTGTAGGATCGCGGGATCGTGGCGACATCTTCTCACTTGAAACGCCAACAGACGGCTATGGCCTCTTCAACGTAAACGCGACCTACACGATCGCAACCGATCGCGTCGCTCATACGTTTGGGGTAGGAACGTCAAATCTGGGCAACAAACTCTACCGAAATCACCTTTCGTTCATAAAGGACCTCGCTCCGGAACCCGGACGGGGAGCGAGGTTTAGCTACACCGTTCGCTTCTTTTAACTCTATGACCCCTGTGGTTATCGCTCCGTGCCTCGCCGTTCGAAAGAATGGAGGGCACGGATTTTTAACATTGCTCTCGCGTCGATGCTGGGTTTCCATTCACGCACGACGGTCGATATAATCTAGAAAATAACTTGTAGGGGAATGTATGAATACCGAAACTCTATCTTTCGAAACCGCCAACGGCCCGACGACCGCGTATGTTGCCCAGCCTGAGGCTCCTTCGGGAAAAGGCGTGATATTGATCCAGGAATGGTGGGGATTGAACGAGCATATTAAGGATATCGCTCGCCGCTATGCGGACGAGGGATTCGTCGCCATCGCACCCGATCTATACCGCGGAAAACTCGCCGCAAACCCGACCGAAGCCGGGGAAATGATGAACGCCTTGGCCCTCGATGATGGGCTGGATACGATCAAGAATGCGATCGATGCGGCGTCGCTTTCATACGATCTGCAACACTTCGGCGTCACTGGCTATTGCATGGGCGGAACCTTTGCGTTGCGCGCCGCATGTTTGCTCGAAGGAATAAGTGCAGCGGCTCCGTTTTACGGGGACATTCCCGAAGAAGAGGTGCTGAAAAAGCTTCGGACGCCGACGATCTTCGTATCCGGCACGAAAGACGGTTGGATCAATCCGGAAAAGGTGGCGCAGCTCGAAGATGCAGCTGAGCGTTACGAGCTTCCCATTCACTCTGTTAAATACGAAGCCGACCATGCGTTCTTTAACAACACACGGCCGGAAGTATACGACGAAAATGCTTCACGAGATGCGTGGGCACTCGTTACAGGATTCTTTAACGATAAGCTTTAGAACGGTCAGTGACTCCGCTGACACTTTCGGTCCACGGCGGAAGATCTCTGTTTTCTTTCGGACCTAGATTCTTTTTGAGCTGCTTTTGCCGGTACATGCCGGCGTCGGCTCGGTCGATGGTCGACTCCAGATCGGTTATGTCTCCGAAGTCCTCGAACGCGTACGATACCCGTATCGCGATCGGGTTCAGTCCGGGATCGACACGGACGGAAGAGAGCATTCGTTCGAGCCTCGCCATCCGAGAGATAGCCGTGGTCGACTCGAGCCCGATCATGATCACAAAAAACTCGTCCCCTCCCCACCGGAAGATAAGGTCCTCGGCACGAATAACCTCGCGGATCGCCCGAACGACCGCTCTGATAACAATATCCCCGGCAGCGTGTCCGTAAGCATCGTTGACCATCTTGAGATCGTCAACGTCGAAAAAGCCGAGGCAGCCCGAAACCGACTCGCCCTCCACGCCTTTGCGTTTCAGATAGCCATGAAAAGCGTGGCGGTTAAGAGCGGTTGTAAGCGGGTCGACATGGGCCAATTCCTCAAGTTTTTTGTGGGCTTTCCTGAGCTTTTCGTTGGCTATTCGGGCATCAGCCAGAACTTGTTCCAGAAGTACGATAACCATCCCAAATCCCAATAGTATCTGTAGAACGAGATCGATCACTGAGCTGTACTCAAGATAAGCAAACTCGACCTGCATAGACTGTCTGAGCGAAAAGACGACAAAATACTGCAGAAAATCGAGCGTAAGCAGCCCAAGAGCGACTAGCATTACCTTCCAGCCAAAGGTTTTAAGCTTGGTTCGCCAAAGAGAGATGAACGCGACGGCGAAAATTCCTGAGAGTATGACCGAGTGAATGTTGAATATCAGATTGAAATCGGTGCTTAGAAACGGCAGAGCAAATGCGACAAGGATGAAAGGGACTATAAAAAGCTCGTGCCTAACCCTCGTTTCGCTGTTCGAAGCTAAGCTACGACAGCCCATTATCAGCAGGAAGCCAAAGGCGTATTCGGTCAGGAAATAGAAACTGAAAAGCTGAACAGAATAGCTGTCGTAACTGAATGCCAGACGAAGGCAAAATAGCGCAAACGACAGAAAGAGCCACGCATTCGTCCAGTATCTGAGCGCGACGACATTGATCGAGCGCCGCAAAAACAGCGTCAACAATGTAATGAGCGAAACCCCGGCAAGCTGGATTATAAGGCCTATTTTCGAGTCCATTGAGCGTGACTACAGGTAGTTGGAACTGGAACGGAGCCTGGGAGGAAATAGAGGTGTGGGGTGGCGAAAGTCTTCCGCCAACATTATCTTATCTGATTTGCCGGAAGCGTGTCTACATTTTTCGGACAAGCACTTTTGGGGTCTCGCGGAAGTCTTTCGACGCTGGCAGTTTAGCCGATTTCTATCAAGGAGCGCAGCTCGTTCCGGTCGGGTAGGCCCTGTCGAGCTCCGATTCGGCGGCATTTCAGCGATGCGACCCCATTACCGCATGCGGCGCTTTGTTCGACCGAATGGCCACTCAACATACCGAATAAAAAGCCAGCCCGAAACGCATCGCCCGCTCCGGTCGTGTCGATACACCCACCTGGCACATCGTAACCCGGGCTCTCGATAAACTCACCGCTGCAATGGAGAAGTGAACCACGCCGGCCAAGAGTTAAGGCCGTCACGCCGCATCCATATTTCGCCGAAACTTCACGAAGGGCGTCTCGCGGGTCTTCCACGCCAACGAGACGACTCGGAAGATCGGCCGACATTATACAAACGTCCACTAGGCGAAGAAGCTCCTCGAGGCCATCGAAAATATTGTCCACGTCGGCCGAAACTACTACGCCCGCCTTCTTCGCGGCGGCGGCCAGCCGGATGGCCGCCTCGCCATCGTGGGGCGTGAGATGAAGCACTCTTCCGCGTTCGGCTAATGACAAAGGAGCCTCTTCGGGCCCGTAACTCAGCCTAGCGTCGCGTTTCCAGATAACCGTTCGCTCGCCGGACGTTTCATCGACGATTATAAATGCTACCTGCGTCGCCGCACCGGCGATCGTTTCGACATATGTGAGATCGACGCCCTCCTCCACAAGCGAGCGAAGCCCGATCGCACCCGCTTCATCATCCCCGAATCGGCCGGCATATGAGCACCGCATTCCCAGACGAGCAAGGCCGGCCATCGACGAAGCGATCTCGCCGCCGGGAGCGATCGTGTACTCATTTAATTCGATCTTGGAGTTATATCTTGGGTAGCCAGGAACCCTGATAAGGTAGTCGACGGCGTTCGTGCCGAAGCCAACCGCGTCAAACTCAGCCTCAGGGCGGATTGGAAAAGGAAAGAGCATAGCGAAAGAGAACTACTTTTTGTATGGCAGAATACCGAACTCGAAATTAGGTCTTGCCAAACTATTCGAGTTCAAGTTAGATTGAATGTCAGACCTATTTCACGCGATTTCGGCGTGAAAGACAAACCGCCGAGTTTCAGGTTTCTGGAGATCCATAATAAATGCCAACATCCATTTGTCCCGAATGCAGCGAAGAAGTTTACGTAGATGCCGAAGTAGAACAAGGCGACACGGCCGCATGCGAGGAATGTGGTTCCAGACTGGTAGTCGTCGGTCTCGACCCGATCGAACTCGACCTGAAAGACGAGGACGCTGACGAACATCCGGACCGGGATGAATTTAGCAGTTACGATTTTGACGACGACAGATATTGATCGTCGGCACCCACTTCCCACCTCCAATGGCCGTTCCGGCCGCATATCACCAACAAGTTCGATCAACCTGACCGATTTCGTTCAGGTTGACCTATCAAGAAGACCGACCCCGGTTCCCACGTTTTGATGAAAGGCAGATATTGACGCTTTCAACGAAATGGCACGGTGATTGTAGTACCCCTTATTACCAGAGACACCTGCCCCGTGTCTCGCAGCCCGAAATATGGGTCGGTATGTGGTTAGCCGCAATGTTGCGGTGAGCACTCCGCAATCGGGATAATGATGAAGCAGTCAGCATTCAACAAGATCAAAAGTTCGAGGCCGCTTTTTTGGTGCGCCTTGGGTGCCATACTCATTCCGCTCATTTGGCTGGTGATCGACCAGTTCGGAGCCAAGGTCGCGTTCCTCCTCGTTCCGCTGGCTATACTTTCGATCATTGCATATCGACTGCACGTCAGGAGTCTCGCGGTGAAGACCCGTGAGATCACCGAGGCGAGCCGCGTTCACTTAGCTACCGTGGAAGCCCTTGCGACGGCTATCGACGCTCGTGATCAGGTTGGCGTCGGCCATGTTCGACGTACTCAGATCTATGCTGTCGGCATCGGTCGGATACTCGGCGTGTCCGAAGCCGAGATCGATGCACTTCGAACCGGTGCCCTGCTTCACGACATAGGAAAACTCGCTATTCCCGATCATATTCTTAACAAGCCCGGCAGCCTGACCCCGGCAGAGCTTGAAAAAACAAAGATCCATCCTGAGGTTGGTGCTCTTATCCTCGAAAAAGTAGGGTTCGACTCGCCTGTTATCCCGACCATCAAGTATCACCACGAATGCTGGAACGGAAAGGGCTATCCCGAAGGCCTGAGTAAAGAGGAGATCCCGCTGACAGCACGGATCCTGTCCGTCGCAGATGCCTTTGACACGATCCGCGGAGCGAGGCCTTATCGAGCCGCACTTCCTAGGGAGAAGGCTCGCCAGATCATCCAGGCCGAGGCCGGTACGCGGTTCGACCCGATGATCGTAGACACTCTACTTCGTAATCTGAAAATACTTGAGGCCGAGATCGAAAGTCAGGGACTCCTTTATTCCGAAACCGCATTAGATTCGCGCGATACTGCCAAGCAGAACTATGTCGAGCAGATAAAACTGGCAAATCGCGAGGTTTTCAGCCTGTACGAGATCGCTCGCGAATTCAGTTCGTCGGTCGATCTGCAGTCCACGCTTGAGCTATTTTCTAAGAAAATTGCCGAATTTGTTCCGTTCGAGACCTGTGCTCTCTATTTACTTGATCACACCAAGCGTTTCGCTACTGCGGCTCACGTTGACGGCGAGAATGCCGAGCTTCTCAAGCAGCGTCAAATGAAGGTCGGCCAGGGGGCTACCGGTTTTGCACTTAAGGAGCGCAAGATCGTCCACAACGTCGAGCCGGACCTTGATTTTCAGTATTCTCAAACTGAACTTACCCAGCTCTACCTGACGATGGCTTCGGTCCCGCTTGTGGCTGATGACGAACTGATCGGTGCGGTCACGATATATTCGCAGGAACTCGAACAATATGGCGAGGAGCACATTCGTCTCCTCGAGACGATTACGCGTATCGCCGCCGACGCCATTGGCAAATCGCTCAAGCACGACGAAGCAACCACGCACGCGATGACCGACCCGATGACCGGACTGCCTAACGCGCGCAGCCTTCAGCGGCAGTTCGAAAAGGAGGTCTCGCGAGCGAGCCGAGGCGGTAAGAGCTTCCAGGTGCTGATGCTCGATCTAGACGGATTCAAGGCAGTGAACGACAACCATGGCCACAAGGCCGGCGACGAAATGCTCCGCGAGATCAGCAACGTCATCCGCGAACAGCTTCGCGAATACGACTTCCTAGCTCGCTACGGAGGTGACGAATTCGTCGCTCTCGTCCCGGAAGCTGAGCCTGGCGATGTCGAGGAACTTTGTCAGCGTATCGAAAAAGCTGTGAGCGAATTCCGTCTAACCATCGGCCCGGGCAAATACGCGTCGGTCGGCGTCAGCCTCGGAGCCTCAGGTTATCCGCAGGCGGGTGAGACATTCGACCAGATGATAGTTGCTGCTGACAAGGTCATGTACGAACGCAAAATGTCTCGCAAACGGTATGCAATGATCAACAACGTCGATATGGTAAACCGCTCGAAGAGCACTTTCCTCATCGATTTCCCCGACATCCACACGACCGCGTCACCTTCGAGCGACAACCTCATCGTCGAATTGGATGAAACTCACGTTCTCGCGTCATCATCGTCGATAAATTAGTAAAAAAACACGAAATTTAAGCGTGGAAAAGTAGAATCTCACTCAATTCTGTATCGTTTCGACACAACTTGTGCGGTTTACAGCAACCTCGGCGTCCCTTGTACCAAAAAGATAAGGTGGAAAGTAAAAAAGGCGGCCGCTTTTTTTACGGCCGCCGCAGGGTTGTCGGTTTTGGAGCTTAGTGATCAATCCATCGCGACAAAGTCAATATCGGCGAGCGTGTCAACTACCTGTATGAGCCGTGCCGTGAAGCGGTAACGTTTGGATGTCACGCCGACAACAAGCGTAGAACCGGCCTCGACGTCCTCGAATCGATAATAGCCGAACGAGCCTGTGCTAACCGTTCTGGCAAATCCACGCACATCGACGATCGTTACCTGAGCGTTTCTGAGTCCTCGTCCGTCGGGCGCCGTCACGCGTCCTGAGACCTCGACGCCGGAGGCAGTGGACCCGACCTGGACATTACCGGCGGTGTAGGTCGTCGTAAGCAATGCCCCTTGAGTACTGGAAACACTCTGTCCGGTTGGTATGCTGCCGAATGTGATCGGATAAGTACCGATCGTTACTCCGGCGGGTACCGCGAAGGTCACGGTAACGACCTGTCTCGTTCCCGCCGCGTACGCATTGGTCGAATCGACGAGGATGCCGATCCTGCCTTGCGCCGCTTCGCCGAGATTGGTGCCGAGATTAGCACCGGCCGGGGTACCGTTTCCAATGGCAACGGTCGGGTTTGTAAAGATCGCCGGATTGAAATTGAGAGAGAAACTGGCCGAGGACTCGTTTCCGAGTGAATCTAGCACAACTGAGACCGTGACGGACTGTCCCGGCTGGACGGCTGCGTTCACTACGCGGAGAGCACGGACCGTTGGCAGGGGCGGAGTTGGTGATGGCGTTGGTGTCGGCGTTGCGCCGGCGATCCGGCCGGGTGATCCAGTTTCAACCGCACTATTGACGGCCACGAAAGCACCATTCACACCAACTGCGCTGAGCTGAGAGATCGTCGCGTTGTTCAAGCCGGCGGCGTTGTCAAATGTCGGAAACGCGGGCCCGGCCGGCGAAGCACCAAATATGACCCGCGCCTGAACTACACCGGCTTCATTGAAAATGTTGACCTCATCCCCACCGGTACCCAGTCCGATGCCCGAGCCCGTGTATGTACCGATCTGCAAATTGGCTGGCGGGTTAGTACCGAACCAATTGTTCCTAAATGTCGCAGCTATCGTGGCGGGTGTTGCAGACTCTACAAAGATCACTGACTCGCCCGGAGCGATGCTGGTAATTCCATTTAGCACCACGGCCGAAGCGAACGCGGCGGAGCTGTCGTCGACGCGCCAGTTGGTAATGTTAACCGCAGTTGAGCCGGTATTTGTTAACTCGAACCAATCAGCCGCGACAGGACTGTTGCCGCTCGCCCAGGGAGCGACCTCGGTCACGCGAATTCCGGGCGTCACCGGTGGAGGCGTCGGGGATGGTGTCGGAGTCGGTGTCGGAGTTGGCCCGGTGCCAACGATACGCCCCGGAGATCCCGTTTCGACTGAGCTGTTAGCAGCGACGAAGGCGCCGTTTACGCCGACCGCACTGAGCTGAGAAATAGTAACGTTATTCAACCCGGCTGCGTTGTCGAAGGTAGGAAATGCCGGTCCAGCGGGCGATGCTCCGAATAGGACGCTTGCCTGCAAAACTCCTGCCGCGTTGTAGAGATTCACTGCGTCGCCGCCAGTACTTAAACCGACTCCGCCGCCAGTGTAGCCGCCTATCTTGAGGCCGGCGGGCGGGTTCATTCCAAACCAATTTGAACGGAATGTTGCGGCGGTCGCATCCGGCGTAGAGGATTCGAGGAATATGACCGATTCGCCCGGGGCGATGCTCGTTATGCCGAGCAACGCGACGGCTGCGACGGGCGAACCCGAGCTGTCGTCGAATTTCCAGCCGGTGATGTCGACTGCAGTGGCTTTCGTGTTCGTAACCTCGAACCAATCCGCCTGGACTGGGCTATTTCCGCTTGACCAGGGAGCGACTTCTGAGATGATCAACCGCCCGACGGTACCCGGCGAACCGATCTCGTTCGGATCGTTGGCGGCAATAAATGCTCCGTTTACGCCTACCGCACTCAAGGTCGAAATGTTCGTATTGTTCAGTCCGACTGCGTTATTGAATGTCGGGAACGATGGCCCGGCAGGAGAGACCCCGAAAACTACGTTCGCCTGGAGTTCGCCGGCTGGATTATAGAGATTTAGGGCATCACCGCCGGTACTCAAGCCGATACCCGACCCGGTGTAAGTTCCGATCTGCAATCCGGCGGGTGGATTCGTCCCAAACCAGGTCTGTCTAAAGCTGGCAATTAGAGCCGCCCCGTTCGTAGTGCTGCTTTCGAGGAAGATCACCGACTCGCCAGGACCGATCGTTGTGATACCCGCTAGATTTACTGCCGCCGTGAAGGAATTTGAGCTATCGTCGACCTTCCAACCGGTGAGCGTAATCGGGTTTGCCGAGGTATTTGTTACCTCAAACCAGTCAGCCTGCACCGGGCTATTTCCACTTGACCACGGAGCGACCTCCGAGATGATCAGCGAATTGAGCACGGGGGTCTCGTTGACCTGATCGATGATGTTAAGCGTGTAATTGACGCTCGCGTCCGGTGTGGCTCCTACCGTCGGATCGTCAACATTTACCGTGATGCTGTAGCTCGATCTCGTCTCAAAGTCGAGAACCGTGCCCGCTCGGATAAAAAGTTCGAAACCGGTGATCTGGAAAAACGCTGCGTCCGGACCGGTGATGGTCAGATTGTTCGCTCCGAGTTGATCATCGGTGACGGCGATATCCGCGACTTTTACGGGTGCGGTGGTGTTCGTATTCTCTATGATCGAAGCCACCGGGTTGTTGAGAGCGATCATGGTCGGAGGCTGATTTGGTGCCGTTGACCGTTGATACACCCAAAGCTGCGGAAAATCGAATCCGCCGCCGCCATTTTCGCTTACCACATACAGATTGCCATTGAAATCAACCGTCAGGCCTTCGTGCTGCTGCGCAGGAACGGTCAGCGGATTTCCGACATCGCCGCGAATCGTTAGACTGTTCGCGATCACGCCCGTCCGGCTGATGTTAAGTATCTTGCCGGATTCGTGACTGAGTACGAGCAATCTGGCCGAGTCTGCGCCAGTAAGCGTTGGAATATTCGACATTGCGTAGACATCTGCAACATCCAACAGGCCCATGAGAGCGGGGTCGAAAAGGTTGATCGAATTTACGGTTGAGGCTGATCCGTTGGACGCAGTGCCGGCTGCAAAATCGACCGTTGTCTGAAAAATCCCTTGCGGGTCGATCTCCTTGGCGACGATGAATCCGGCGGTTGTTGGATCGTAAGTGAGGCCCTCGAGCCCAATGTTTTGGACAAATGTTCCGAGCGTTACCGTCTGGGCGGCGGCACGGGTTAACGTCGTGCCCGGTACGTATGTAAACTGTACAACTCGGCGGTCACGTTCTTCGGTCATTACAAATTTACCGTTGCCGATGTAGGTAATGCCTTCCGGATCGTAAAACTCAGTGCCCTGCGGACTTGAGCCCTGAGCAAGCGTCATGGTGTCGATCAACTGCCCCGTCTTCGTTACCTGGGTGACCGAAGTGCCGCTGTCACCGACGACGAAAAGTGTGTCGGTATCCCAATTGTAGGTAACGCCGGAAACTTCCTGAGCAAGTAGATTGTTTGGTGGTGCGGTCGTGCGTGTGGGCTCTGGCAGGTCATAGCGGCCCACTATTATGTATTGTGAAAGATCGATCGACGTAAGCGGAGTCGCGTTCTGTCTGCGTCCGGGCGATCCGGTTTCAGCCCCGTTGGACGAGAGAAATGCTCCGTTTACTCCGGCCACACTCAAAGCAGTCACAGTCGCGAGCCTGCCAGTGTTATCAAACGTTGCATTAGCAGTCGCACTACCAAAAGCTACGCCCGTCACGGCCGTGCCGTCCGCAGCGAATAAATTAACTGCGTCGCCACCTGTGCCTAGTCCGACACCCGATCCGCCATACGCCCCGATAAGAACTCCCGCGGGTGGGGTTGCGGATCCAAACCAAGCGGTCGAAAATGCGGCCGTTATTGCGGCGTCGGTTGTTCCGGCTGCTGTGCCTTCGAAAAATATGGCAGATCTGCCCGCCGGTATGACCGTGACTCCGCGAAGCGGAACGGCCGTAGCAAAAGCATTCGAGCTGTCGTCCATTCTCCAACCTGTGATGTTCAGATCGGTCGTTCCGGTATTTGAGATCTCGAACCAGTCGGCCGCATATGATGCATTTCCGCTCCCGGATGGATGAACTTCGGATATGCTTACAACTGCCGCCTGAACTTGTTCCGGGCGTGCAGTGTCTTCAACGCGATCTTGTTGAACGGCAACAGTATCCGGGCTGAGCAATGCCGCCCTTTCGGCGCCTACGCTGCTGGCGTAGAAAATGACCAAACCTACAAACAAAACTAATATGCCGCTACGAACGACGAACTTGTTATACATACCGATCCTCCAAAAGGCGAACAAAAATTGGTAAAGATCGCCCGTGAACCCGAAAGCCGGGTGGCTGGGCGCAGAACTTCTGTCTTCGAAGTCAATAACTTACCAATTTCCAAGTCGTGAATCGGAGAACTTTACCCTTCGCGTTTACATTTCCGTCATATAGTGACGGAATGAAAGGAAGAATTAACATCCTGGATGTCGAGACGTTTTGCGGGCGCGTGGATCGTGCTAGTGCGCCCGACGAAGGTGGCGGTTGTTTACTAATCTTTCCAGCCCCAAGGGGCTGACGGTGCGGTGACCTCTTTTGTGATGTCGAACTTGACCGAGAACAGACGTCCGCGGCCCAGTCGTCGCAGATTGTACGAATAGTGCTGTCCGGGAACCAGTTCGATCCACCAGATGTTCGCGGCTGCGGAGGGAGCATCGCCAACGGGCGGGGCGACGACCCTGGTCGTCTGTTCGTCAGCCGGGAAGAACTGCCTGATCGCCTCACCGGCGTTGTTCGTAGTACCGCCGTACATCGTTACTTTGTCGGGTTTGCCGTCTTCGTGGCGGTGGTCGTGCTTTAGTTCGATCCGCCCCTTTTTGCGGGTCAAAACCCACGTGCGTGACTTATCTTCACCAACGAAGAAAGGAATGCGAATGCGGTCCTTTTCGCACGAACGTACATGCATTACAAGAGTCTTCCCGGTAAAATCCGGGCTCGGCGACGTGTCGGCATCGATCTTCCCCGCGAACGCCTTACCGCAGAGTTTTTTTAACTCATCCCAGAAAATGTCATTCGGAGCCTTTGTCTGCGACTGTATCTCTGAGCAAGACAACAACGTAAGAAAAGCGAGGCCAAGGACGGAAATTACCGATCGCGTAGTGTTCATAATGAAAGTTCGAATCGTCTAATATAGTAAGATTCTACTCGAAGATGAACAGCAGTGTTAGAAAAAACGTACTTGAGCATCTCGCGAGGATGCTCGACGAAGAGCGGAACGCGATCCTCGAGGCTAACCGCATGGATGTCGCGGCCTGTCCGACCGAGGACGATGTCATAGTCGATCGGCTAAAGGTCGATGACAAGAAGATCGACGCAATGATCGCGGCGGTGCGCAGCGTGATCGCCGCACCTGATCCGGTCGGCAAGATCCTCTCATCTCACACACGCAAAGACGGGCTGCGGATCGAGAATCGAGCGGTGCCTTTTGGTACGATCCTGATCATCTACGAAGCCCGCCCTGACGTTTCGATCGAGGCGGCAGCTATTGCACTCAAAGCCGGAAATAAGATCCTGCTAAAGGGCGGAAAGGAAGCCCGAAATACGAATCTGTGCCTCGTAAAACTCTGGCGACGAGCACTGAAAGTAAGTGGAGCGGAGATCGACACTATCCAGTATCTCGACATTTCCCGCGAGGAAACTCAGAGCCTGATCCGCGGCGAATACGAGAAATTCGATCTTGTGATCCCTCGGGGAGGTGAGGCACTGATCAACTTTGTGCTGCAGAATTCTACTGCTCCCGTCATAGTCAGCGGTCGCGGAAATAACTTCCTTTACATCGACAGCGAAGCCGATCTCGAAATGGCCGTCAGGATCGCCGTTAACGGAAAACAGCGTCTGAGCGTATGCAACGCGCTGGACAAGATATTGATCAATGACAACTTACCGGACCTTAAGACGAAAACGTCGCGATTGATCGCTGCTCTGCGAGAGCACGGTATTGAGGTTATTGGCGACGAGGAGATAGTTGAGATAGATCCGAGTGTTTTGCCGATACCGGACGAAGATATTTGGTACGAAGAGTTTTTGTCTGCGAAGATCGTCATCGGCATCGTGACTTCGACCGAGGAAGCGATCGAGACGATCAATGAGTATTCTGGCGGACACTCGGCCGCGATCGTAACGTCGAATATGGCAACGGCAGATAGATTTCTGGACGAAGTCGATTGTGCGGCGGTCTATCACAATGCTTCGACAAGATTTACCGACGGCGGCCAGCTCGGCCTCGGAGCCGAGATCGCGATATCGACACAAAAACTGCATTTTCGCGGACCGCTCGGCGCGGAGCATTTGCTCACGAATAAGTGGTTCGTTTATGGCGACGGACAGATCCGGGATTAACGTATTGGCCTGCGTTCCCGGCTTGAGACATGAAAAAGAAACTCGTCCTAAAAATCGGAACCTCAACGCTTACGAGCGGAACAAAGCTGATCTCTCGCGGCAAGATCGAGGACATCGGGCGGCAGATACTAGAGCTTCGCGAGGAGTATGACATCGTCCTCGTCTCGTCCGGGGCGATCGCTGCGGCAAAGCAGTACATAAACATCAAGGATGCCGGTAAACCCATCGAATCAAAACAGGCGATGGCCGCCATCGGCCAGCCGCTGCTGATGCGGACATATAACGAGGTTTTCTCCGACTTCGGAATCCCAACCGCGCAGTGTTTGATGACGTATCGTGATTTTGAGAACGAAACCTCACGGCAAAATACGCTCAACACGATCACTGAACTCCTGAAATACAACTACCTGCCGATCATCAACGAAAACGACACGACGTCTGTCGAAGAGATCCTATTGGGCGACAACGACAAGCTCTCAGCGCTCGTCGCAACCCTGATCGAAGCCGATCTGCTCGTCCTTGCAAGCGACATCGATGGCGTTTTTGACAAGAATCCACATCTTCATGCTGATGCTCGGCTTATTTCTGAGATAAAAGATATCAATGAGGCTCGTTCTCTGGTCGAGGAACGCGATTCCGGCCTTGGAACCGGCGGGATGAATTCAAAACTCGAGGCCGCGATGATCTGTCAGGAAACAAATACTGAAACTTGGATAGTGAACGGCGGTATGCCGAATTTTATGATCAGTGCACTCGCAGGAAAGATCGCTTTCACGAAATTCACTATTTCATGAACTCAGCCGGAGGAAGTGGACGGTGGGTAAAACGGGCCTTGAGCACCGCTCCCTTGAACCAGAAGACCTTGTTCTGCCGCACGCCTATTGAAGTGACCCCTTTGCCGAAGGTCCTGAGATCTATTTTTCCCGAGAGTTCGAGCTTTCCATCAATGTAGTGCCGCATTTCGGTGCCGTCGTAGACGAGAGCTACGTGAAACCACTGGCCGGTTGGGTGTTTAAAATTCTCGGCGTATAAAGGCATGCGATTATCGCCGGATTTTAAGAAAGTGTCGAGAAACCACTCCTTGCCACTGAGGCGAGATTCGAGCATCGCTCGGCTTTCGACGTTCTCTTTATCTTCGATGTGAAGCCAACGCTGCTCGGCCCCGCCGCCTTCGTCGGGCCGGAAAACTGCTTCGATCGTAAATTTGTCAGCACCGGCCAGCGGATTGTTTTGAATAAATATCCCGTCCCGCACTCCGTCGAAGACGACCGCATTGCCGCGATCGGTTTTTACGACTCGCGGCGATCCAAGCACTTCGACTGGATGCCCGCCGATCTTCTTAACATTATCGATCTTCCAGACGACGGACGTCTTGCGGGTTTCGAGGGACTGGGCAAACGTGCAGAAGGTCGAAAGCAGAAAGATGAGAATTGTCAGAATACGCATGTGGGGGATCAATACGGGAACATCTCGATCTTGGTGAGCTGGCCGTTTTTCATTCGAATCACCCAGTAAACACCGTATTCGATCTCTAGCAGATTTCTGAACAATTCCTTTTTGGCCAGAAGATTTGCCAGTGCGGGGATCGTGTTGCTGTGCCCGACTATCAGGTAGTGGTCGGTCTTACTCGCCATAATCTGTGCGACCAGATCGGCGTGCTTTGAGGGGTCATAGGTCTGGACCTGTTTTCCGCGTTTCTTCGCGGTAGGCTCGGCGGTTAGGCGAGTGCGTTTGTAATTGGTCGCGAAGATCTCGTGAGGCTTATACTTTCGTGCAACCGCTTTCATCAGCCTCTTGGCGCGCTCCTCGCCCTCGCTCGAAAGGTGCGGGTCGGGTTCTGTTGGCGGGACTACAGCTTTTTCTGCGTGGCGGACGAGAACGATCGTCTTATTCTTGGACTGGCCAAATGCGGCCGGAGCGAATGCCAGGATCAGGATCGCTCCGGCAAAGAAAGACAAGGTGATTAATTTCATCGTTCGCTGATATTACACAAACATCTTACCGGGATTCAAGATGCCGTTCGGGTCGAAGACCCTTTTAATCCCCTTCATTATCTCGAGCGTCGGCTTATCGATGGCGTAGTGCATGTACTGGGATTTCACGTAGCCGATGCCGTGCTCGCCAGAGATCGTGCCGCCGAGGGCGACGGAGAGCTGGAATGTTTCTGAAACGCATTCGCGGGCACGGGCAATTGCGGCTGGATCTTCGCGGTCCACTACGAAATTGACATGAATATTTCCGTCACCGGCGTGTCCGAAGTTGGCAACAAAAGTATCGTGCTTTTTGCCGATCCTTTCGATCTCGGCGACAAGTTCCGGCACCTTTGAGCGCGGTACGACGACATCCTCGTTGATCTTGAGCGTGCCGTACTTCATCAGGCTGGGCGAGATGGCGCGGCGAACATCCCACAGCTTGTCTTCTTCCTCTTTCGATCTGGCCCGGAGGATGTCGAAGCCTCCGTTTTCGGCAATGATCTGCTCGATGAGTACCGCGCTTCGCTCAACTTCCTCTTTCGAACCGTCCACAGCGACGAGCAAGATCGCCTCAGCTTCCTTCGACAGCCCGAAAGCGAAGTTTTCCTCGACCGCCGCGACGCAGAATTTGTCGATGACCTCCATCGCCATCGGCAGAAGGCCGTGAGGAGTGAACTTGGTGAGCACTTTGCAAGCGGCCTCCATCGAATGAAAATTCGCCCGAACGGTCGAAGTCGCTTCAGGCATCGGCAGCAACTTCAACGTCGCCTCTGTGATGATCCCGAGCATTCCCTCGCTTCCGCAGATCAGCCCGGTCAGATCAAAACCGACGACGTTCTTGACCGTCTTGCCGCCGGTGCGGATGATCTCGCCCGTCGCCGTCACAACTTCCAGGCCAAGTACGTGGTGCTTGGTCACGCCATATTTTGGCGTTCGCATTCCGCCGGCGTTTTCGGCGATATTTCCGCCAATAAAGCTGTCTTTGTAACTAGCTGGATCAGGTGCAAACATCAACCCCTTCTCGGCGGCCGCCTGTTGGATATCGTATGTAGTTAGCCCAGGCTGACAGACGACATACAGATCATCAACATTCAGCTCGATGATCTTTTTCATTCGGTCCGTTCCTATCACTATCCCGCCGTCGACCGGGACAGCTCCGCCGGTGTAGCCAACGCCGCCGCCGCGAGCCGTTACGGGAAATCGATACTTGTTGGCGAGTTTTAGGATCGCCACCATCTCAGCTGTCGATTCTGGAAAAACGACGGCTTCGGGCGGAAATTTTTCTTTTACAGCATCGGCTCCGTACGGTTCAACCCGGGTCGGGTCGACAACGACGTTCTCTGCACTGACGATCGCTCGCAAGCCTTCCAGAACTTCCGGAGTGGATGCGGGGGTCGTCTTGCGGCCGGTGGACTCAAAATGTATTGATTCGAAGGTTGCCATCAAAAATATGATATTCCATTCAGCGGCCCTTCGCATTTACCGAAAACGCAAGGTCTGCTAAACTCACAAAAACTTCAGACGAACACAACCAAGGAGCAATAAATGGCCGAACAGGACGACAAGCAACCATCGGGTGACGCTTACGAGCGTGATATGGCGACCGATCTCAATGACAACACCCCCGACAAGCCGAAGGGCATGGCTCTTCATACCAAGATCCTCATCGGGCTGGTTGTGGGCATCGCCGGTGGGTTGATCGCAAATCAGACTCTCGGCGGCAATGATGCGAACGTGACGTGGACGATCGCGAACATCACGCAGCCGATCGGCACCCTGTTTCTGAATCTGCTGCTGATGATCGTCGTGCCACTTGTCTTTTCGTCGCTTGTTGTTGGTGTTGCGGGCATTGGAGACATTCGGAAACTGGGCAGGATCGGTCTGAAATCGTTCGCCTATTGCATCATAATTTCCGCAATTTCCGTCGTTATCGGCCTTGGGCTCGCAAATACGATCCGTCCCGGCGAAAAGGTCAGCCCGGAGATCGCCGCTCAGCTGAAGGAGAAATACAGCAGCGGGGCTACGACAGCAACCGACGCCCAGAAAAAGGCCGCCGAGGCAGCAAAAGCCGATTCACCGCTTATGCAGGCGGTTAAGACCATCGTCCCCAAGAGTGTCTTCAACTCGATCGCGGGCGAGAATCCGAACATGCTCCACATCATGTTCTTTGCTCTCATCATAGGCATTGCGATCACGCTGCTGCCGGCACCCGTCTCGGCACCGTTCGTAAGCGTGATGGAGTCTCTGTTCGCGATAACGTCGAAGATAATCGACATTATAATGAAGTTCGCTCCGTACGCCGTGGCTTGCCTTATTTTCACGAATATTGCGGTTTTTGGCATAGATCTTCTGAGATCGCTTGGCTGGTTCGTCGCTACCGTCCTGCTGGGGCTCGGCCTGCATTTCTTCGGTGTCTATTCGCTTTCTGTTTGGTTACTGTCCAGGATCAACCCCATCGAGTTTTTTAGACGAAGCTGGACAGTGATCGTCACGGCTTTCTCCACCTCATCGTCAAACGCAACGCTGCCGACTGCCCTTCGCGTCTCACATGAGAATCTCGGTGTTCCGAAGGAGATCAACAATTTCGTCCTCACGGTCGGGGCCACGGCAAATCAGAATGGCACTGCCTTGTACGAGGGCGTCACGGTGCTGTTCATAGCCCAACTTGCGGGTGTCGATCTAACGCTCTCGATCCAGTTGATGGTCGTATATCTCGCGATCCTAGGCGGTATCGGCACAGCGGGCGTACCGTCTGGTTCTATACCGTTCATTATCGGTATCCTTGCGATGATAGGTATCGATCCGGCATTGATCGCGATCATTCTCGGCGTCGACCGCATACTCGATATGTGCCGTACCACGCTCAATGTTGTTGGTGATCTGACCGCGGCCACTTTTGTTGCCCGGAGCGAGGGATTTGAGCTTATGCAAGAGCCGGAAAAAGTTTGAGTTGCGCGTGATTGAGAGTATATTGTGATTATGATCCGAAATGAAATCTCAGGCATGCCTTCAGTTACTCGGCCGCCCGTTCGTCTGCGTCTCCCGGTCGACGAGTACTACAGGATGTATGAGCTCGGCTTGATCGACGTTCAAGACTTTGAGAAGTCTGAGATCATTGATGGAGAATTAGTAAGGAAAATGAGCATCGGGGATAAACACGCTTGGCTGGTTAATTTTCTCAACCGATTCTTTTCCCGACATATGCCGGAGTCCGTTTTGGTCAGTGTTCAGAACCCACTGCGTCTCGGCGATTACGACGAGCCGGAACCGGACATCGTTCTCGCTGACTTGACCAAATATGACGGACGCCGTCATCCAACGCCCGAAGAAACACTTCTGGTCATCGAGGTAGCGGAGACTTCATTGCGGATCGACCGGAGTACAAAGCTGCCTTTATATGCCTCGAACAAGATACCGGAATTTTGGATCGTCAACATACCGGATCAGATCGTCGAAGTTTACACGAATCCCGAGTTTGGGATGTATAGAACGACCGAGATCTTCAAAGCGGGCGATATGATCAAGTCGGCCTTGCTGGACGGGCTTTCGCTTTTGGTAGATGAACTTTTGTCCTAAGTTTTCCAAAAATGTTTCCAATCGGTGATGACAACAGAGGCCATACGATCATGCCGATCGTGAATTGGGTCTTGATCGCGGTCAACGTTCTTGTATTTCTGCTGCTGCAGCAATTGGGGACCAATGACGCTTTTTCGTACGCGTTTTCGCTTGTACCGCGTGAGATCACGTCGGGAACCGACCTAAGTGGGATCATCGACTTCAAGGACTCGGCCGGAAAGATCATCGGCGAGGTGCCGCATTATCCTACCCCGTTACCGGTTTACTTCAATTTCTTGAGTTCGATGTTCATGCACGGGAGCATCATGCATATTCTCGGTAACATGATGTTCCTCTTTGTTTTCGGGGATAATCTTGAGAATCTGCTCGGCCACGTCCGTTACTTTTTATTCTACATCTGTGTTGGTATCGCAGCTTCAATAGCGCAGATCATGATGGACACGAGTTCCGTGATCCCGATGCTGGGAGCCTCGGGTGCAATATCTGGTGTGCTGGGTGGATACCTGCTCTTATTCCCGCGGAATGAGGTCAGAGCAATAATCTTTTACCACCTGACCACGGTTCCAGCGTTTGTGGCCCTGGGCCTTTGGATAGCGTTTCAGATCATTCAGGGATATCTCGCCCCTTCGTCCGGGGGCGGAGTCGCGTACGCGGCGCATATTGGCGGTTTTATAGCCGGGCTTGCTCTGATCAAGCTTTTTGCCCTGGGACGAAAGTAGCGTTATTTGGCCCCGAGCAGTTTACCGATGAATTCGCGATCGTCATAGTCACCAAACGCTCCAAACCTGACAACGGCCATATCTTCGGAAGGAATTATGTAGAGCCGCTGATTACCTGCTCCGGCCGCCATGTAGATCTTTGTTGAAGCGGACATTTTCTTGCCGATATCGCCCGAAATGCTGAGCCTCTCACCGCCC
Organism: Acidobacteria bacterium Ga0077534; assembly: GCA_001464455.1. Lineage (GTDB taxonomy): Bacteria > Acidobacteriota > Blastocatellia > Pyrinomonadales > Pyrinomonadaceae > OLB17. The sequence continues at coordinate 175,952 of LNEI01000019.1, read as the reverse complement.
GACGGCCCGATCCCGTCTTCATTAAGCCAGAAAGTAATGCCGTAAGCCGGATTGGTTTTGGATCCGATAGTGAGTTCGTCCAGCAGCTTTGCGGCGATCAGCTGCTTGCCGTTCCACTTGCCACGGTCCTTTAGAAACTGGCCAAATTTGATCCATTCGGCTGCCGAGATGACGGCTCCCTGAGGCAGCAGCGGCTGGTTGGCATTTTTTCGCCAAAGAGATACTTTTATCCCCAGTGGTTCCAGGATGCGCTTTTTTAGATAACTATCGACGGTTTCGGCACGAGGTTTAAGTTTTCTGGTCAGAACCTCACCGAAGATTTGAAACGGAACCGGCCCGTACTCGAATCTGGTGCCGGGGTCGTGCCGGGCGGGCGACTGGATCGCCTCGGAATAGCTCGGAACGCGTCCAATTTGTCCGGCATCGATGCCGCTGGTGAGTGACAACAACTGTCGTATCGTGACCTTTGATTTTCGGGGATCGCTTTTCCATTCGGTGATCGTGTCGGCAACCTTTTCATCGAAGCCCGAGATCAACTTGTCCTCAATGGCAGCGGCGAACATTACACCGGAAAATGATTTTGTTCCACTCGCAAGCATCCACGGCAGATCCTTGGTCCCTTGCATTGCATAATCTTCGAAAACGACCTTATCACCCTTCATCACGACGACCGCGATGCCGCGATGATCGCGCGAGTATTTTGCCGCAGCCTCAAACGCTTTGCTCGGCTCTTTCTGCTGAGCGGAAGCGAACACGGCGAACACCAATATCAAAATGACCATGACAAATTTCATATTCTGTCGGAAAAAATAGCCGACAACCGTGACTAGCGGATGCCGGCTTCTAAGGTTAGTTCGCCCCTTGATCATTGACGCTGGAACTCGGGTGTTCCAAGCACCAAACTTACGACCTTGAAAACATCCGGATTGCCGCTCGGCCTTAAAAGGCGTGCCTGCCGACCGCGTGCCCCGGCCTGGCCTTCACGCATGTTCGGGACCATCACTTCGTCATCGACCTCGTTCGGTGCCTTGACCTCCGGCAAAGGTTGTTCTATCTGTCGGGAGAGCGTAGCTTTGGTCGTTGGTGAGATCTCACCAGCCAGAACCAGCTCTATCGCCTTGTCGAGGACTCCTGTCTTCTCCTTCGCCTCAAAGCGTTTTAGATCGACCCTTGTTCCAGCGATCTGATTACTTGAGAGGGCGATCGCGTAGTTCAAGCGTTCGAGCAAGGCTCCGGTGTTCACCCAGTCTTCCGCTGTGTCAGGATACCCGGTCGGAGCCTGATAGCCGTACGGCGTCTCACCGAGTTTGTTAAGCATGGCCAGCATTTGAGCACCGCCATTTGTGTCGGCACCGAGAGCACGGATCGAGCTAACGGCCAACTCGAACGGGGATTTGATCTTTGCCCGGTAATTTTCCGGAGCGAAAAATTCCTTATCTTCGAATAATGCCCGGAGTGTTGTCTTGATGTCACCTTTAGACTTAGTAAACGCATCTGCAACGCGTCCGACGAGTGCATCGGTCGGCGTATCGCTTACAAACTTTACCGCAAGCTTCTTAGCTATGAATTTCGCCGTTGAGGGATGCGAGACCAGGATATCGATCACTTTTAAGCCATCCTTGATCCCGCCCTCGTCGACCTTTTGCCCAAGAACGGTCTTAGGGCCATTTTCGTGCCAACGCGAATTGAAATAGAACGAACCACTCTGTGCGTCGTCGGGAATGCCCATCTGTCGCTGAAGGCGGGCGAGACGCTGCTCTTCGTTTCCATTTATCTCGCCGGCGGCAATGCGGCGATATCCACGAGGGTCAACGATCGTCCAACCGGTAAACGCCTTTGCTACGTCGACGATGTCTTTAGGTGTGTAGCCGCCATCAACACCAAGTGTGTGCAGCTCCATCAGTTCGCGAGCGTAATTTTCGTTAATGCCGGCACGGGCTTGATTTGCATTACCAGCCTGAGGATTTGCATTGAGCTGCTTGATACGCTCATCGAGCTGCGCGTCCGTCAGGCCGAACTGCTGCTTCAGCCGTTCGCGTGCTTGAGGGCGGAGCTGACCATTGCGCATCGCCTGCCGAAGACGGTCGGCCATCTGATTTCCTCTTGGCTGCTGCGTATTCTGCGCACGCGACTCAAAATTATCAAGGTAAAAGAGCATCGCCGGATGCTGTGCCGTACCAACAACAAGATCCTTGAAATTGCCGAGGGCGTTCTTTCGCAATACGTCGCGTTCATAGCTAGGGATATACCAGCGAACGGCGGCCTTTCCGGCAAAAACGTTAAAGTGATTCTGCCAGAAATCGACCATAACCTCCTGCAGCTGTCTCTCGGAATAAACAGCACGCAAAAGGCGGTTTGCGGTTATCTGCGGCAGGAGCTGATTAGCTGGTTTCAGATCGTATTTCTGATAGATCTCGCGAAGCTTTGCCTGACGATCCTGACGCTCCTTCTCAGTCATTTCTTCGGCATTCGCATTTGGCTGTGCAGCTTGTCGACCGCCGTTTTCCATCCGCTGAAGGGCTTGCATAAGGCCGCCGGGATTTGGATATTTCGCAAAAACCTCCGCGGTCGTCATGTTAAATATCTCGAGATTCTTCAGCTTTCCCTCAGCCAGGTTGTCGGTGATCGAAGCAGGGTTTAGCTGTTGGTCGATGTATTTCTTTACGCCGATGGTTCTGACGCGTTCGATATCGCCCGGTTTGGCACCAAAGCCAAGGCGGTTAAGGACATGAAGGATCTTTTGATCATCGTTGAGCGGCTTTGCAGGCTTTTTCGTGTCGGCAGCGAACAACAGGCCTGGCATAACAATAGCCGTCATGGCGGTCAGCGAGACGAGCCGATTCAGAATAGAAATGCGTTTTATCATAATTTCACTATCCCAGCATAAATTCTTTGCAATCAATGCTTCCTGCAAACTTAGACGCTGCTAAAGGCTATAAGGCCGAAAAAATCTTGAAAATGCTAATCCGGACAACAAACCGCACGCCTGCCGACATCAAATTTTTGTTATGCGGCATTACACGCTAAAATAACCTAGGTTTTCGAACTCGCGAGTGAAAAAATGAAAACGATCAAGCTCTCCATCTTTAGCGTCTTGTGTGCTCTGGTGATCGGCGCCTATGCGGTTCCGGCCCAGGACTCGGTGTTTTCGGACCCGGCCGTCGATTACAATTTTACTGTACCCGAAGGAAAATGGAAGATGACGGTCAAGCCATCGGCGACAAGTCCCAATGTCGAGTATGTGTATGGTGACCGCTTCGACGGGCATCTTGAGGTTCGTAAAGTTACGGTGCCTCGTGATTCGATCATGGCGGACATCGTCGAAGAAGAAGAGAAACGGCTTCAGTTCAGACAGGGATTTGCGGCAGGAACTCAGGATAACTTTACCGGCAAGCTTCGAGGAGCGGTCTATAATTTCGAATACATAGCCGGAGGGCGAAATATGAGCGGACGCTTCTATTTTCTAAAAGCAAATGAAACCACGGTTTACGTTCTGCGTTTTACCGGGCAAAAGGATTCGCTCCGTTCCATCAGGAGTCAGACCGATTCGATCTCCAGAACATTTGCGGTCAAGGGCTAGCCCATTACGATCCGGGTCTTTGCTCCAAGTGGAAGAACATAACCCGAGCGGGCATCATTTATAAGGTTCTGCACTAATGCGGCGTCGATCTTTTCGAGCCGCATTTTCGTTGCTGATCGTGAATCCAGATCAGTTAATATCTTGATCCGGAACCTTTCGGCTTTTCCTAGCAAACTCCAGGCGGTCTGTCCGTTGACCTGGTATTTCTCACAAAGATCTCGGGCGAGATCTCGGCTATTTGCCGCTTCAAACCATTTCACAAAATCCTCGCGCCCGAGCCCATCAGAGCATTTGGCGAGCAATACGATCGTTCCGCCATCCCGGCATGCGTGAGCCGACGACTCGAGAGCCTTGTGGGCCTGAATCAGGTTTAGATCATGTGGCGACCCTCCGCAGCTAACGATGACGCACTCGCGTTTCTCGTTGATCGTCACTGCGTGATCGGCGTCAAAGGCATCGCAGGCCGCTCGATGTGCAGTCCGCCAATCACCGCAAAAGAGATCGGTCGCCTGACCTCGATCATCAACTATTGTGTTGATCGCAAATACCGGTTCGATCTTTTCAACTGCCTCAACAAAGGCTTCGTGAACCGCATTCCCCTCAAGTAATGCCGTTCCAACTCCGTTACGGCGGTCGAGCGATTCACAGTCGAACGCTAGCTTATGCGTGCCAGAGATCGTTCGCGACGACGCGAGGCCCGGGCAGATGAGCTTTCGCCCACCGGTAAATCCTGCGAAATAGTGGTACGAGATACCGCCGACGAGAATGACGTGATCATGCTCGACCAGTGCCCGATTAAGTTCGATCGGAATACCGCTCGATGTCTCACCGATCTTGATCAGTGAGACCAAGTCTCGCGGATCGTGGTCGAGGGTCTTGATCCTGTCAGCGATGAACGGTGTTAAAATTTCGGCTCTTTCGTCCGCACGTACTTTCCTGTGGATGCCCGTGGCGAAAATAATACGAAGCTCGTGCGGGGCAGACCCGTTTGCTATCAGGCGGCGAACGAGAAGGTTGACGATCTGCCCTGCGGCGGTCTGTCGGGTAGCGTCAGGAACGACGATAAGGACGGTTTTGCCCGGCCCTACCACTTCTTCGATCATTGCAGAATCGATCGGCTCATCGAGGCGTTCGTTTATTTCAATATCGGACAGGGGCCGTTTTGAACTGGGCTGGCCAAGAACGCGGAAATTATCGCCGAACTCAAGTGGAATGGCTTCGTCTCCGTATTTGAGTGCGATGGTTGGCATTTAGTGCTGCCTCGCAGTTTCAAAGCATTTACCGCCGGTCTCGCAAACAAAGGTAGTTTCCTGACCGCTTCCGGCCGATTCCATCTGTATCGTCAGATGTTCGATCCCGAAGCGTTCATTGAGCCGGTCACGAACAAGAGTGAGCAAGCCGGATTGCGCGACCGAAGACTCATGGCGAATATGGGCTGACAGTGCTTCCATCCCAGAAGAGATGGTCCAGACGTGCAAATCGTGTACACCGGTGACACCTTCTGTTTCCAGGATTATCGATTCGACCGCAGCGATATCAATGTGGGCAGGTGTGCCCTCGAGTAGAACGTTGACCGAAGCCGCGATCAACCGCCACGCACCAAAAATAATGATCAAGCTTATAAAGACGGAACAAACCGGATCCGCCCAGAGCCACCCAAAAGCGAACACAAGCACACCCGCGACGATCGCTGTCACCGACCCAAGCAGATCACCCATCACATGAAGCCACGCTCCCCGCATGTTGAGGTCGTTATGATGGCCGTGGTGGAGTAGTTTTGCGGCGACGATGTTAACGATGAGGCCGCCGGTAGCTATCGCTGTCAGGTTGAGGCCGTCGATCTGGGGCGGAGCTTGCCATCGCGAATATGCTTCGTAGATGACCCAGAGGGAGATGAGAACCAACGCGATGCCGTTTACAAATGCGGCAAGTATCTCAAGACGGTAATAGCCGAAAGTCTTTTTCGCCGTCGCCGGCCGCGATGCAAACCAGATCGCCGTTAGCGTTAGCGTCAATGCGGCAACGTCAGTTAACATGTGGCCCGCGTCGGCGAGAAGGGCAAGCGAATTTGTCAGCCAGCCGCCGGCCGCCTCGACGACCATGTAGATCGCCGTGATCGCAAGCGCCACTTTTAACCGGCCAGTCCGGCTAAGCTTGTGACTGTGATTTGAATGATCGTGCCCGATAACTGCCTCCTAATAACGCCGAAGCACGGAGCCGTTCCTAAGTGAGATGATAAATCCGCTGCGATTGCCGCGGTCGTCGTTGATCTCGACGGCAGTTTCAACCGAAGGAGAGGAGATCTGCAGCTTGAAAGAACCGTCCGCTGCCGAATTCGTCTCCCGGCCCTGGCACTTTATCGTCACACCGGGCCGCGTGCGTCCGCTGAGGAGATATACGCTGCCTCCGACGCGTTCGACCGCCCATTCCGACGCCTCGATCGCGACGGAATCGCCCCCGCGAACGATCGTAAACTTCCAGGGATCATTCCAGCTCGTAGTCTGTCCGGAACGCCCCGTCGCCTTTAGACGCCAGTAATAACTGCCGGGCGAGAGTGACGCGAGGCGAAACTCACGAGCCGTCAGGCCGCTGCGATCGACCATTATCGCGTCGGAGGCAAATGTCGCAGAACGCGATACTTGGAGATGGTAGTTCGATGCTGGATTTCCTTCAGCATCCTGCCAGTTGAAAACCACACTGACACCGCTTCCGGGGTCGACGATCTGGGCCGAATTATCGGGCGAGGTCTGTCGCGGAAGCCCCATTAATCGCTCGCGGGCCGAAAGTTTTCCATTATTTACCGATGCAAACTCACCCTCGGTGATCGTCGTCTTTTCACCGCCTATCGTGGTTTCAACGCCTCCGCGGCTGATACGTATCTCACCGCCGCCGCCATCCGCATCAAAGGTCGCGTCGGTATTCGACATCAGCTTGTTCTCAGAATCGGCGACCTCGACTATGTTGTTTGCTCCCTGCTGCTCGTCGGTTCGCACCTGTAGCTGGCCGTCGTCGAGGGTGACGCGAACGTTGCGTCCGCCGAAAAGGGAACTGTTGTCCTTTATAGTGATCGCGCCGTTAGGGCGCAGTTGATGCCGTGAGCCATCGACCATCTGAATGATCGCCCGCCCGTCCGACATCGTCTGGATTATGTCGCCGGGCAACGCGTAGGTCTCCTTTGTAACCACGATCGTCTCGCGGGTAGCGGCCCGGGTAATTCTTACATCGCCTTCGAACGAAATTATCCGTGCCGCATCTATCGGGATCTCGCCCTTCTCGTCTGGAATAAACCAGTTGTTCTGCGACGCGTACCGAAAACCGAACACCAGGACAATGCCCAGCAAAATAACGGCTATGAGGACGTAGACGGAACTCTTGCGGATGTTCCACCAGTCGACATAGAATTTTCGATAATTGTTCGGATCCATTTCGCCGCTTGGTCTAGGATTCTTGCTCTTCTACTGATTCCGCTTCACTCCCTTCAACTTCTTTAGGCGGGAAAATGATCGAGAGCAGGATCGAAAGCAAGATCGCTCCGGCAACGACGCTCAGCGAAATGTTGATCACGGCTTCTTTATATTCGTGATTCAAATATCGCCTCATGAAGTCGGCAAAGGCCCCGGAACTCGCGTCGCCCATTGCCCACATCACACCTTGTGCGAGAAGCGGCAGCAGCATCTTCACGCCAATGAAGGTCAGAACAAAAGCAAGCCCGTACTTCAGATAATGGAACCGATTCGCCATGTCGGCCAGCAGAAAATAGAATGTTCTAAGCCCAAGGATCGCGAAAATATTTGAGGTGTAAACAATAAAACGGTCAGTGGTGATGCCAAAGATCGCGGGGATCGAATCGATCGCGAAGACCAGATCCGTGAATTCGACGACGATCAATACCATCAAAAGCAGCGTACCGGTCCGAACACCATCGATATGGGTGAAGAATTTGTCGCCGTCGTAATGCTTGCTTATCCGTATATACCGAGTTACGAGCTTAACAACCGCACTCTCGTGAGGTTCAAAGTTGTCCTCGGAGTTTCCGAACATCTTTAGCCCGGTGTAAACGAGAAACGCACCGAAGAGGTAGATTATCCAGTGAAATCTCTCAACCAGCTCCGCCCCCGCAAAGATCATGATCATTCGCATGACCAGGGCTCCCATGATTCCCCAGAATAGAACGCGGTGCTGGAATTCCTTCGGAACCTTGAAAAACGCAAATATGAGCAGGAATACAAAGAGGTTGTCGACCGATAATGAAAGCTCGATGAGGTAGCCGGTCAGGAACAGTTTTGCCGTTTCTGTACCAAACTGGAAATAGACGAAGACATTGAAAGCTAACGCAAGGGAAACCCAGACAATGCTCCAGCCGATAGTCTCCTTCCTGCTTGGAACGTGAGACTTTCGGTTTACGATGCCGATGTCGACGAAAAGTGCCGTCAGGACCACCGCAAAGAACATGATCCAAACCCACATGGGGTATTCAACTGGTGTCATAATGTTATGTTAAAACTTTCGTTAACGTTCTAGTTATCTTTTCAAGTCCGTGAGCATCGATCTCGGAAAAATCGTCGAGACGGTCGCTGTCGACATCGAGCACTCCGACAATTGTCCCGCTTGCATCAAAAAGAGGCACAACGATCTCGGATCTGGATGCTGACGCACAAGCTATGTGTCCGGGAAATTCATCAACATTCGGGACGATCACGGTTTGCTCGGTTGTAAAAGAGTGACCGCAGACGCCTTTGTCGAGGTCTATCCTTGTACATGCGAGGGGGCCTTGAAACGGGCCCAGCACGAGCTGGTCACCCTTCTTTAGGTAGAACCCGACCCAAAAAAAACCGAACACTTCCTTCAGTACCGCGGAAACGTTTGCAAGATTTGCGATCAGATCACTCTCACCGCTTACCAGAGCTTCGATCTGCGGGACGAGCTCAAGATACCGTGTGCTACGGTCAGCTTCTTTTGAAAAAGCGATAGCCTCAGCCATAACCGATAAGTTTACTTCGTGCGGCGGTTACGGGCAAATGATTTGATCTGCGGTGCGGGTGTATAATCGGCGGCAATGGAAGGTGCAATCAAACTCGCGGTCATCGGTCTCGGCGGAGCTCTAGGAGCGGTGGCACGCCACCTCGTCAATATTTCGCCGGTGTCTTTAATTTTTCAGTCGTTTCCCCTTGCGACATTTTTGATAAATATGACTGGATCGTTCGCTATCGGATTCGCTGCGATCGTCTTCGCGGAAAAATACGAGATCAGCGAGAATATCCGAGCGGCAGTCATCGTCGGATTTTTGGGGGCATTTACAACGTTTTCAACGTTCGAATTCGAGGTCCTCAGTTTGCTCAATGGTAAGCAAGGACTGCTCGCGTTATTGTATGTCGTTCTCAGCGTCGCTGTCGGTTTTGTCGGCGTTGCGGCGGGTGTCGCTTTGGCAAACCGCCTATAGCCGCCGCCGAGCTTCCGCCGCAAGGCTCGCTGCGGCCTCGTTCGAGTCTGCCATTGCGGTAAGGTGCCCCATTTTACGGCCTATTCGCGGCTCAAGTTTTCCGTAAAGATGAAGTTTTGTGTTTTTGGTTGAGAGAGCAGCGGCCCAGTCGGGCTCGCCGGTCTGCCAGATATCCCCAAGCAAATTCGCCATCGCGGCTGGCCGATAAAACTCCGTCGAGCCGAGTGGTAAGCCGCAGACTGCACGGAGCTGCTGTTCAAACTGCGACGTAACGCACGCGTCAAACGTCAAATGCCCCGAATTATGAGGCCGCGGGGCGAGTTCATTAACCAGGAGCCGATCGTCGCTCGTCAAGAAAAACTCCACACACAGCGTTCCCACGTAATCGAGCGTTTCCGCGATACTTCTCGCAATTTCGACGGCTTCGGCAAAGACATCATGGGAGACGATCGCCGGGGCAAAGGAAATGTCGAGGATGTGATTTGCGTGCTGATTCTCGATAACGCCGTAGTTGACAAAATTTCCGCTTTGGTCACGAGCACACACCACAGAAACTTCTTTGGAGAATGGGACGAAGGCTTCGAGCACGGCATCGGCACCATTTAGACCGGCAAATGCGCCGGTGAGGTTGGTATCGCTTTCGATCTTAGCTTGCCCTTTTCCGTCGTACCCAAAACCAGCAGTCTTTAACACACACGGCCGCCCCAGCTCGCTGACCCCATTTTCAAGTTCGTCAAGACTTGTTATGTGGCGAAACGGTGTGACCGGAAAACCGTTCTTGGATAAAAACAGCTTTTCCCGCAAACGGTGCTGAGTCGTGTGCAAGATCTCGCCGCGTGGGAATACGTCGACGAACTCGGCTGCCGCATCAACTGCGCTGGCGGGTACATTTTCAAACTCAAACGTAACAACATCGACGCTTTGCGCAAATGTTCGCACCGCCAGGAGATCGTCATAGGCCGCAGATGTTTCGATGTCGGCGATCTGGCCGGTCGGCGTATCGCTCTCAGGCGAAAATGTATGGACGCGATAGCCAAGTTTTCTGGCCTCGATCGCAAACATCCGGCCCAGCTGGCCGCTGCCAAAAACGCCGATGGTTGAGTTTGGAAGTATCGATCTATTCACGTAGCGTTGATCTTGCGGCTTTCTTCTTTAGCCTTTCCTGTACGACCGGGCTTGCTAATTCTCTAGACGCGTCAGAAGCGATCCAACGGGCCGATACACTGTCTTGGAGACGGATATCCTCGGCTGCAGCGATTGCAAGTTTATTCAGAAAAACGCTGCGTTTGCCAATCTGCCGAAGTGCCCAATTTACCGCTTTTCGAACAAAATTGCGACCGTCGTAGGCGTGTTTCTCAATTATCGGTAAGAATGCTGCAAGTTTCTCATCAGGAGCCTTCTTGTCGTGAACGGCGAGGTACGCCATCAGTGAGAATCCGGCGCGTTTCTCGAATTCAGTTTCGCGTTCGGCCCATTCTATTGCTTTGCTATAGGCGTACGGAGTTCGGCAAAATAGATTACTGCAGACACCGTCGACTGTTGCCCAGTTATCAAGATCCGCTACCCACGCCTCCATTTGATCAGGTGTGACGCGTTTAGGGTCGTCAATCAAAAACGCGAGAGCCCGAGCTTCGTAGATCCCGGTCTCCCATAGCTGTTGGGCAGTAAAATGTCTGTCCGCAACTATTTTACGGAGCTCTTTAGCAAAGGTTTTGAGTTCGGGAGTGCTGATGCCGAAAGCGGTCGTGGTTCGGATGCCGAAACGCTCAAGAACTGCCAATTTTGTCGGATCACCGAGCGCCCGCAATTCCTCGATTATCTCGGTGGGAGTCATTTCGGAAGTTTTGTGCTAAGTACGGTTTTTGTCTGTTTTGAACGAAACTTCCTGAGCTTTTCGCGAAGTTCCGGGCGAGAGCCCGATAGAATGGACGCAGCTAGCAAGCCCGCATTCTTTGCCCCCGCCTCGCCTATGGCAAGAGTTCCCACTGGAATGCCCGCCGGCATCTGTGCGATGGAAAGAAGGGAATCGAGGCCGTTGAGAGCTCGGCTCTCAACGGGCACACCTAGCACCGGCAATATCGTCTGCGATGCACACATTCCCGGCAAATGGGCAGCTCCGCCCGCTCCGGCAATTATCACCTCGATCCCGCGTTCCTCAGCGGATTTTGCAAACTCAAAAAGCAGATCGGGCGTTCGGTGGGCTGAGACTATCTTGCACTCGTAGGCCACGCCGAAATCGTCAAGTGTGGTCGCAGCGTGCTCCATCGTCGGCCAGTCAGATTTACTGCCCATGATTATGGATACCAGCGGGGCGGTCTGCTTCTTACGGTTCGCCATACGGACAAACATTACCAAACTTCGCACGCGGAACGAAACAAAGGGGGTATCCACGAATAAACATCGTGCATATCCCCCGGCTGATCTTATCGGATCGGGCGTTACTTTGTGGGCTTGGCCCCGTATAGTGCTCGGAAGCCGAGCTTTTCCATATTTGGCGTGGCGTCAAGCTCGGACGGCGATCGTTCCACGCGGTTCAGTTCCTTTTCGCCGTCGCTTCCGACAGAGAATGTCCAAGTCTTACCATCCTGACCGAGATAGGCGTCGACTGCTTTAACCTGCGAACGTTCGACGAGGAACTTATGATCCCAGCGCCGCGTCAATTCGAACTCGACCTTCCAGCTCATATTCCGCTCAGATCGCTTTTGAAAGCTGCCCGGCACGATCTTGATCGGATGTACCCAGAAAATCCCGGTGAGGTCGCCAAACCATTCGGTGGGACGCGCCTGCATGCCGTCGAGAGTCATCTGTTCAAGCTCAGCGGTATTCTCTACCGCTCCTATCATCTGGATGGAATTTTCGTAGGTAAAGAACCGGCTCCAACGCCAGGCGTCGGATGCCGAACCCCGCTGATAGATTGCAAGCCCCTCGAAACTTCTTTTCTGGCCTGATGCGTTATCTCGCACGACCATCTTGATCGCACGTTTTGCAAGATTGCTAAAGGTATATCCGCGTTCGCGCTCAAGTTTCCATTCACTGGTAAATTCAGCTTTCTCGACTGTCGCGGTCTTGATCGCCGATCTAGCATCGGTCATTGTGCGTGAATCGGTGGGCAATGATTGAGCCATGCCTGAGACAACCCCAGGAACCAGGGTCAGAAAAAGGCCTAAAACGATTGATTTGATGTTCTTAGGTGTTTTCATACACAGGTAGTGACGAAAACATGAAAAACATTTCACGCTGATCAAAAAATATTTGATGCTCGATTGGCGGGATCACTTGGAAAGCTCAGACCGGATCACGGACTCGAATTTATCCCACGCGGCAATGGTTGTTCGCCAATAAACGATCTCACCGGTTTTGCTTATGACAATATTTCGGGGATAGCCGCTGAAGCGAAAAGCCTTTAGTTGTTCGTCGGCATCGGCGATCTGCGTGTATTCGAATCTCTGTTTGGCGAGGTATTTCTTAACATCTCCCGCAGGATCTGCCGTTGCGGCCAGAAAGATAACGTCCTTTTCGTTTTCAAACTTTGATCTGAGAATATTCAGTTTTGGTTGATGGGCAAGACAAGACGCGCAGCCGATAAACCAGAAGTTCAAGACGATGACTTTCCCGGTGAGGCCGGAAAGATCCAGCTTTTCACCGCCGAGGGTTCTAAATACAACTTTCGGAGCTTTTTCGCCTTCTTGCGGGATCCGCTGCAAACGAAACTCGATCGTACCGTCGTTGAGAGTTCGGGTAATGGTTGCGTCCGGATAGTGAAAATTCGCCATTCGAATATCGACGAACTCATTATTCGAGATCTCCGCACCATTGTGATCCAGCAAGATCGTCCGCGGAGCCTTGACGCCGGACTGTCCAAAGACGCTTACCGCTGAGATGGCGACCGCTACGATGCCTGACAAAATTGTGAGCCGCTTGATCCTCATCTGAAATTAAGTCTAGCATGTGCAGCCGGCTAGATCGTGTCAGCCCAAGCCTTGGCGACCCGTGCCATCTCAGCAAAAACGTCCTCACTGCTCTGCCGCGTTCGTTTGAGAATTTTGAAACTGTGATCCGCCGTATCGAGAAGATGAAGCGTGGCCTTCGAGCCCAGCCTTTCTACAACGGGTTCGAGCAGAACAAGCTCGCCGAGAGCGTCGCGTGTGCCGCTGAGGAATAGCATCGGAACGTCGATATTCGCCAGATGATCGGCTCGCTTAGTCGCCGGTTCACCCAACGGATGCAGCGGAAACGCGAAGAAAACAAGACCCTTCACGCCTTCGATCGGCTCCTCACTCTGCGCCGTCGAGGTCATCCGCCCACTGAACGAATGTCCACCCGCCAATATCGGCAGATCAGGCGCCGCCTCGCCCGCCGCTCTCACAGCCGACCGAATAGTCTCCAAACAAGTAGCCTGCGAATTCCGCCCGCCGCCTTTCTCAGAATAAGGAAAGTTATACCGAAACGTCGCTATCCCATGCTCCGACAAGTTCTCAGCGATCGTCGTCAGCATCGGCGTCCGCATATTCGAACTCGCCCCGTGACCCAGCATTAACAGATGCGACGGATTTTGGGGCCGCAATAGAATTGAAGAGACTTCGCCTTTATCGGGCGTTGCCGTAAACCTCGATTCTTTAGAGATTACGTCCATCGTTGTTTTATGTATCTCATCAGCTTCGACTCGATATTTTTCAGGGCATCGGTTCACATTTTTTCACTATTCCGGGATCCCGACTCGTTTGACCAATTCCTTAAATCGCGGGTCGTCTCGCACGAAGTCCCAAGTATTTTCGACCTTTAGTTGGGTCAAATTGAGGTCACGCTCGTCATACGCTTTGTTCAGATATTCGATCGTCTTATCTTTGTCTTTGCCCAAAGCATATGCCCAGGCAAAATCCATGGCTTTAACATATCCGTTGGGGTCTTTTGCCTGTTTGGCGTTCAGTTCTTTGATGGTTATTTCCTGCCACATCCGCCCCAAGCCGTCCCAGCCGCCTTTTTCGTAGGCTTCTTTCAATTTCGTAATATTTTCGGGTTTGAAATCCTTGGTTGCCTTCGCAGCGAGTAGGTCTTCTTCGGCAGCCTGACCATATTTGCCTTGAGCCGCATAAACATAATAGTTGAAACTATGAAATGCTGCTTCATTAGGAAGCAGTTCATTGACCTTCTTGTTTTGTAAAAGTGCTTCGTCAAATCGTCCTGCTAATTGCAGTTGAAGTCCCATAGAACCATTGATTGCCAATGAAAACGGATCGAGTTCAACGGCTTTCGTTATTTCTCTAATTGCTTCGTCGTGCCTGCCACTGAATGATAATAGTCTTGAATACCAATGATGAGCGGTTGCGTAATTCGGATTGAGTTCAATCGCCCGTTTGAATGACTTTTCCGCTCCTGCAAAGTCATAATCAGAAAACATAATGATTTGTGCCAGCGATGTGTGGGCTTCGGCAAGATTCGGGTCGAGTTCGAGAGCCTTGAGTGCCGCTTGCTTGCCTTGCGGCAAATATTCTTTCGGTCTGAAATCACCGTAGTCGGGAAACAAAGTGTAAGTGTCAGCTAAACCGCTGTAAGCCAGGGCGTAGTTCGGGTCTTTTTCGATGGCTTGCTTGAAAAACACGATCGCTTTTTCAAATTCAGGTATCTGCCGCTTGTTCCAATGGTAACGACCTTGCAGATAAAGCTGATAGGCTTCGTTGTTGTCGGTGTATTTCTTCGCCAGCTTTTGCTCGCTTTCGCCCGACAGTTTCAGTTGCAGTTTGCTCACGATCTCGGCGACGATCTCGCGTTGGGTGGTCAACAATTCCGAAAGTTTCCGTTCATACTGCTCGCCCCACAGCAACTTGTTGACGCGGGCATCGACCAGATTAACGTTGATGGTCAAATTTTCACCTCGCTGGGTGATTCGTCCGGTCATCACCGCATCAACTCCCAATTCTGTGGCAATAACTTGCGGATCGGTATCCTTGCCTTTGTAACGAAAAACTGAACTCGTCGGACTAACTTTTAGATCCGGCAGCTGCGAAAGACGATTCATCACCGATTCCGCCAGACCATCGGACAGGTACTCGGTGTCGGCATCAGAATTCCTATTCTCAAACGGCATCATGGCGATGGATTCGATCTGTTTAGCAGGCGTGATGTATCGATATCCGAAAAATCCGCCGAGGATGATGATCGCCAGTAAAAAAGGAGCGGCCAGCAAACGTTTATCGAAACCGCGAAGCTGAGGGGCAATATCGCTCGTGCTTGCAGGCAAGACCGCAGTCTGGTCTGTCAAGTGGATCTGCGCCCGTGTTGGAGCCTCGCCCGGAGCAGATGTCGAGTGCAAGATCGCCGTCGCCGGCTCGTCCATCGACGCCGGGCCGAAGAGCAGTTCGGCGCCGTCATCGAGACAAAAACTCATCGAATCGTCGTTGTAATTTCTACCGCATTCAGGGCATCGTTTCATAGGTTCCGTGTATTGAACTAGTTCGTGCGGTTCTCGCCGTACTTATGTAAAATACTGGCGATAAGGGTCTGATATGGTATGCCCTCGGCCAGAGCACGCTTTTGCAGGGCACGCAGATCGCGCGATGCGATGCGGATGTTGATCCGCGCATCTTTTTTGAACGTACTTTCGGCTACCTTGCGATGCCGGGCAAGTTCCTTTTTGACCCCGGTGATTGAGGCCAACTTACCGCTATCATAGGCAGCCAGTATTTCTTTTTCTTCAACGTCCAGCTTATTCATTTTCATCTCCTAGATATCTTTTGGTGGCTTTGCTGCTCGGAATTATCGTCTTTAGGAAGATCTCCTGATCGTTCTCGACGAACGGCACGAGATATACATAATCCTCTACACAAACCACGATTATCTGCTGCTGCGGATATTTCGATTCTATTCCGGGATCCCGACTCGTTTGACCAATTCCTTAAATCGCGGGTCGTCTCGCACGAAGTCCCAAGTTTTATCGGCCTTGAGGTTCATCATCCTCCGGTCACGCTCGTCATAGGCTTTGTTCAGATATTCGATAGTCTTCTCTTTGTTTTTGCCCCAGGCGTATGCGTTGGCAAACTCCCCGGCACTGATATATCCGTTGGGGTCTTTTGCCTGTTTGGTATTCAGTTCTTCGAGGAGTATTTCCCCATACATACGCTGGAATCCATCCCATCCGTTTTTTCCGTAGGCTTCTTTCATTCTGGTAATATTTTCGGGTTTGAAGTCTTTATCTGCCGTTAAACTAAGTAGCAATTCATCGACCGCCTGATCGTATTTGCCTTGAGCGGTATAAATATTACCGTTTATCCCACGAAAACGTCTTTCGTCGGGAAATAGCGCGTTAAGTTTTTTGTTCTGCAACAGAGCTTCGTCAAATCGATTGGCAACTGCGAGAGAAGTCGCCAAATCAGCGTTGATTCTAAGTGAAAAGGGGTCGAGTTCGAAAGCTTTCTTAGCTTCCCTAACCGACTCGTCGTTTTTGCCAATGTATGTTAATAAGAGTCCATACCATTGATGAGCGGTCGCGTAATTCGGATCGAGTTCGATCGCCCGTTTGAACGATTTTTCTGCACCTGTAAAGTCATATTCATAAAAAAGAGTGATTTGTGCGAGCGACGTATGAGCTTCCGCCAAGTTCGGGTCAAGTTCGAGTGCCTTGAGCGCCGCTGCCTTGGCTTGCGGCATATATTCCTTTGGTCGGAAATCGCCGTAACGAGGAAACAAGCCATAAGTATCGGCTAATCCGCTATGTGCCAAAGCATAGTTCGGATCTTTCTCGATGGCTTGTTTGAAAAACACGACCGCCTTTTCAAATTCAGCTGCAGTTCGCTTGTTCCAATGAAAACGACCTTGCAGATAAAGCTGATAGGCTTCGCTGTTGTCCGTGTATTTCTTGGCCAGCTTTTGCTCGCTTTCACCCGACAGTTTTAGTTGCAGTTTGCTCACGATCTCAGCGACCATTTCACGTTGGGTGGTCAATAATTCCGAAAGTTTCCGTTCGTACTGTTCGCCCCACAGCGACTTGTTGGTGCGGGCATCCACGAGCTCGACCGTGATGTTCAGATTGTCGCCCCGCTTGGTAAGGCGTCCGGTCATTACCGCATCTACGCCAAGTTCTGAAGCGATCTTGGCAACATCAGTCGACGCTCCTTTGTAACGCATCACCGAACTCGTCGGGCTGACCTTCAGATCAGGGATCTGCGTCAACCGAAAGATCACCGATTCCGCCAAACCATCAGACAAATAATCCGTATCAGCATCCGAATTCCTATTCTCAAACGGCATCACCGCAATAGAATTGATCGCCCCCGATCCACCGATGCTGAAATATCGATAACCTGCGAATGCTCCTATAAAGAGAACCACGGCCGCGACCGCTGCGATAAGCGGCTTTGCCGCTCTATTTGCGGAGAAGCTCTGCTTCTCCGAAAGCCCACCCAAAGATTCCCGAGGCTCCGCCTCCGCTCCGCGAGGCAACACTGCAGTCTGCTCAGTAGTATGAATCAGCGCACGAGTCGGAGCTTCGCCCGGAGCAGCCGTCGAGTGCAAGATCGCGGTCTCTGGTCCTTCGTCCGAGGACAAAGCCCCACCCGCTACCGCAGGTGGTACCGACAAAGCCGGGCCGTAGAGCAACTCGGCCCCGTCGTCGAGACAGAACATCATTGTGTTGTCGTAATCACGACCGCATTGCGGGCATTTTTTCATATACTTTTTACGTCATAAAATGTTTGAAGCCCGTTGCGATCGCGGCCCGCGGGTCAATCTGATCTTCTGAAGAGGAAAATGTAGGTAAAAAATAACATAAATACGAGATCGTTTATCCCGTAGATGCTATAAAAAATACCGGCAAAGACATCCTTGGCATAGAGATCCGTGAGGCTATTCACTGAGAGCCACCGAACCCAAACCACAACATAAACAAGCTTTTCTAAGGCAAACGCACCGGCCAGCCATCTGATGCTGGAAGCGATGCTAGCGGCGGCTAAGTATGCAAGGCCCCAAACTACGATCATCACAAGTCCGAAATTCGACATCACGACCGGGTCGGCGTTGTTGATAGCAGAATTGGTAAGCGCACGCGAAAAAATCAGAACCCCCATGATGTTCATCAGGGCGGCCGCGATAAGACCTTTGTTTATAAGATTTCGGGTCACGTTCACTCCCGTCAAAGCATTGGGCTCGTTAGCAAAGCTATTCTCCCTTGAAATTCTTCTTCAACCTCTGCCACACCTCAAAATAATCGTTCTGTAATTCGGCGCATTCCATCGCGAATCGCGTCGGGCGGATGATATATCTCGACTCGAACATGAATGCCATTGTGCCGGACAATTTTTGCGGTGCGAGCTCGGCGTTCGATGCTTTTTCAAAGGCGTCGAGGTCCGGGCCGTGGGCGGACATTTGGTTATGGAGCGAGCCTCCGCCGGGGACGAAGCCGGTTTCTTTGGCGTCGTATGCTCCGTAGATGAGGCCCATATATTCGGACATGTAGTTGCGGTGATACCACGGCGGGCGGAAGGTGTTATCGGCCACGAGCCAGCGGTCGGGGAATATGACGAAGTCGCAATTCGCCACGCCCGCTTCGCCCGAGGGCGACGTCAAAACCGTAAAGATCGACGGGTCGGGATGGTCGAATGAGATCGAGCCTATGGTGTTAAATGTCTTTAGGTTGTAGCGGTACGGAGCGTAGT
This sequence comes from Acidobacteria bacterium Ga0077534, assembly GCA_001464455.1. Classification (GTDB taxonomy): domain Bacteria; phylum Acidobacteriota; class Blastocatellia; order Pyrinomonadales; family Pyrinomonadaceae; genus OLB17. Next base: position 157,285 of record LNEI01000019.1, on the reverse strand, counting down.
TGCCGTGCCATGCGACGACATCCAGCGGGCTGTGATCTATCTCGCACGACCATAGATTTCCGGCGAATTTGGCGACCTGTTCGAACTTGCCTTCGCGGTCCTCGTACCACGCGACCGGAGTTTCGAAATCTCGTGAGTTGGCGAGTCCGTTCGCACCAATCGGGCCGAGGTCGGGCAGGCGAAACTGCGCTCCATAATTCTCACAGATATAGCCACGACATTGTTTGTCCTCCGGATGCGGTTCGACCTTGAATTTAACGCCGCGAGGTATGACAACAACTTCACCTGCACCTGCCTGCAATGCTCCAAGTTCGGTAAGAAAACCGAGTCGGCCCATCTCGGGCACTATTAGCATTTCGGCGTCAGCATTGTAAAAATACCGGTCGCCCATGCCTTTGTTGCAGGTATAGATGTGAATTCCGATACCGGCCTGCGACATAAGGTCACCATTGAGGGCGATCGTCGTGATGCCGTCAATAAAATCAGTTGGTTCGGTGGGGATCGGAAGTGGATCCCAACGGAGTTGATTTGGTGTAACGTCGATATCGTCCGGCTTGCTCTGCCAGCGACGGTTATCGATCCGCTCAAACGGCAAATGCATGACCGACGGCCGAATGCGGTAGGTCCACGTCCGCTTATTCCCGGCGCGCGGCACGGTGAAAGCCGTTCCCGAAAGCTGTTCGGCATACAGTCCATGCGGTGCCTTCTGAGGCGAATTTTGCCCTACGGGCAATGCACCCGCAACCGCCTCGGTAGCATATTCATTTCCGAAACCTGTCTGGTATTTTGTTTCCATGGTCTACTCAAACACTTAAGGTTTGACCTTAGTATCTCTAACTGGCCATACACCAACTCCAGCGAACACAGATCCTATGATAGTGAGAAGAGTTGGTATCGCCCAAAGCCCTAAAAAGCCGCCGGCATGGACGCTGTATTGCTCGCCTCTGCCTATATAGATATCGACCTGATCACCTACGGCATATTTCGAAAGCAGCTTGTCGATATATGCAGAATGATTTCCATGATCCGATCGATATTTCACTTCGCATTGGTAAAAGCGGAACCGAGCACCTGGCGCACCGTCAGGCTCACACCGTTTGACCTCCGCGGTATACCTATCGTGCGAACCGACAATCCCGATCGATCCTGTCGCCTGCCACGCCGCAAACCCAAAGAACATCAGTCCGAGACTGAGTAACGTTCCTCGAAACAAGATCTCAAGAGGATGCAATTGAGAAATCTTAGCAGCAATGATCTGCAACATAGACCGAATTCGAATCCAGACGGGCTAATCCAATCGCATCTTACAAATATCTAGACCAGGCCCAAAGCCATCTGGCGTGTGTTCCACGGTTACAAACCCGAATTTCTTGTAAAAGCCCTCAGTCAATTGCGAGGTGCTAGTGACCAGTGCTTTATCACCAAATATCCTACGCGAACGTTCGATGCGGTATTCAGTCAGCACCTTTCCGAGACCAGTCCCAAGATGGTCATTGTGAACCATTCCCCAGCAGAGCGAGACCGTATCGTCGTCGTTCAAAGCAATTCCGCCGGCACCGACGATCTCGCCATCTCGCTCGATCACATAATAGTCATCGGCAAACTCCGCCAAAAACTCTCGAAGCCCGGGCTCTTCGGACGGTCCGAAATACTTAGGTATGTTCGAGCGAAACACTGCTACGACCGCGTCAATATCCGTCTCTGAGTATGGCCGAATGTCCATAACGGTCACAGGTCGCGTTTTCGCGACTATCATCAAGGTTCGATATCAAAATGCAGTACATCCTCGCGTACCCCGAGCGATTCGTACAGCTTGACCGCGGGCTCGTCCGGCGGATCGGCCTGAACGTAGATCACATACGCACCGATCTCGCGGGCTATCTCGCGAAGCTTATTGATCAGACCGGTCGCGATCCCACTCCGCCGATGACTTTCCAAAACCGCAAGATCGTAAATGTAGATCTCACTTCGCTCCTGTTCGAATTTTTGCAGCACATACGCGGCGAGTCCCGCGACAACATTGCCGTCTATGGTCGCGACGAGCGGGATAAAGTCTTCGCGGGAAAGAAGCTTTGAAAGATATTCATCAGACGGTAGCCTGCTCTGGTAATGCTCCGGATCCTCAAACGCTTCGGAAAAGACTACGTTTAACTGCCTAAATGTAGCAAGATCAGCTTTGCGGTACTCGATGTTCACAGCGTTATTGTCAGTTTCCAATAGCAGAATTTGATGCCCAGCTCGCCAACCAAAGAAGCTATAGATTTCCACGCCGCCGCTGCTCTTCCTCGATCGAGACGAACAGAGCCTTGAAATTGCCTTTGCCGAAGCCTTTGCATCCCTTTCGTTGAAGAATTTCGTAAAACACGGTCGGCCGATCTTCGACGGGTTTTGTGAAGATCTGAAGCAGATAGCCTTCTTCGTCTCGGTCGACGAGGATGCCGAGTTTTTTCAGGCTTTCGATGTCTTCGTCGATCTCGCCGACGCGTGAAGGCAACTCGTCGTAATATGTGTCGGGCACACGGAGGAACTCGACGCCGTTCGCTTGCAGCTTGGCCACCGTCGAGCGGATGTCACGGCACAGAAGTGCTACGTGCTGAGCACCGGGACCGCGGTAGAAGTCGATATATTCCTGGATCTGCGATTTTCCCGCCTTGCCCGGTGCGGGTTCGTTGATCGGGAACTTGATATTGTGCCCGCCGTCGGACATCACGATCGACATCAGGGCGGAATACTCGGTCGAGATGTCCTGGTCGTCAAACGTAATATAGCGGAAAAAGCCCATCACATCTCGATAGAAATCGCACCATTTGGTCATCTGACCGAGCTCGACGTTGCCGACGATATGATCGACCAGCATAATGCCCGTCGGGTCACCCTCGACACGCTGCTCGACGAAACCGGGCAGGAAAACGCCGTTGTAGTTGTGGCCGTTATTGTTGTTGTACGAGAGGAACGAATGGATCGTATCGCCATACGTCGCGATCGAGGCGTGACGAACCATACCATGCTCGTCGCCATGATCGTGAGGCTCTTCAACCGGGGTCGCACCGCGTCTCACCGCCTCATGAAATGCATGATCGGCGTCCTCGACCAAAAACGCTATATCGTGAACTCCGTCACCGTGCTGCTTGATATGCTCCGAACCCGGATGCTCCGGCGACATCGGCGTCGACAGAATAAAATTGATGTTCGACTGCTTGAGCAAATAACTCGTAACCTCACGGTTCCCAGTCTCCAGCCCCATATACCCAACCCGCGAAAACCCGAAAGCCTTACGATAATAAAACTCCGCCTGCTTAGCATTGCCGACGTAGAATTCGACGTGGTGGATCTTCTTAAGCCCTAGCGGATTTTTTACCGCTGTTTCTGTATTAATTGCTGTTTGTGTTTCTGTGATCATAAAAAATGTCTAGAGAAGGCTACTTAAACGCCCCAAAGCTCTACTTTCTCGATTACAAATCGCTTCTGAGCGGGGTCGAAGCCGATGTAGGCATTACAGCCACCTTCTAACGCGCGCTGATGGATGAATTGCTTCTGCGAGAAAAAGCCCCCCTTCTCGGAGTACGTAAACCAGTAATTGTTATAGGCAAAAATTAGCTTATCTTCCTTGTCGCTCAGTGGGAAGATTTTAATGAATGGAACTCCGCGTTCTCGTTCTGCCTTGGAAAGCAGCTTGTATTTTTCGATCAGCTCGGAGTCGCTTAAATACTGAACCTTTGTTTCACCGAGTTGAGTTGGTAGTTCGCGGGTTAAGTAGAAGTCGTATTCGGCAAATACGTTGCGTAGATTCCGTTCTGAGAATTTTGCGTAGCTTGCGAACTCTTTGTCTAAACAGGCCTGCAAGCCTTTTGAATAAAGCGTCTCCTGGCCTTTCTGCGGAAACACCGAAAATGAAAACAGAAGAATAAGAATTAATTTCTTCACAAACTTTCCCGACCATCAAAACTGGATTACCAAATGGCCCTAATTTCTCAGTGCCAATTCTGGTACATGAGCGTTCTCGTAGTTCTCAATCAAAGCAGACAAAACATCCATCATCGAAGCAAGCGGATGCGACTCGTCCTCACCAACTTGATCGATTAGATCGTCGAGCATTTTGACGAGACGTTCGTATTCGAGTTCGTTATGCGGCACGAATACCGTATCCGAAATGTTTTTCCATGATTGAAGATCAATGGCCTGCATAGTTATTCTCTCCATTTTCCGGCGTCGTATTCACTGTGCGTCAAAACGGCACGGATATAAATCTTTCTTCGATTATAGTGTATCGCTGTTACTAGACGAACCTTATTTCCGGCGACGTTAAATACAGTCAATTTGCCAATTTTGTCTGCGGCTGGAAACATCTCACGAATTTCCTGGATCGAGGTGAAATCCTTCTGCTTCATTTGACGGAACCAAGTTGCAAGAGCGTTGTTCGTCTCGGGATATTTTGCGGCAAATTCATTCAACCGCTTTCGGGTGATGACATGCATAAGCTAGAAACTCTCAATATACTTCCGCGTCACCTCTTTCAATTCCGCATACGACGGTACGACGTACAGGACCTTTTGCATGTCGCTGTAGGTGTATTCGTGATTGATGACCTGTTCTAAATTAAAAGGTCGGCGTTCGACTTGGTCGCTGAAGGCGTGTTCTAGTTCGCCGAATGATGAGAGCAGGCCGGCTCCGTAGGCTTTGATGTCGCCTTCGTGTTCGACCATGCCGAATTCGACAGTGAACCAGTAGAGGCGGCCGAGTTCTTCGAGCTGTTTGTCGTTTGCGATCCTGGCTCCGTGGCCGATGAACTGGGAATAGTCGGCAAAATTCGGGTTTGTGAACATCGGAATATGGCCGATGGCTTCGTGGACAATGTCCGGCTCGGGCGTGTACGCCGGGTGCGAATGATGGCGGATGTATTGCGTACAGAGCATCACGCGGTACGAGAGCCAAGAGAGAAAGCCACGCGTTTCGACGAGCCCTTCGATCGGGGCGAGCCGAAAGCCGGTCAGTTCTTTCAAACGGCGGTTCATCTCTGAAAGCTGAGGTATTCGCTCCGTCGTGATCCCCAGGTCTTTTTTTGCACGTAGATAAAACGGCGATGCGTATTTTTGCTGCAACTCCTCTAATTCCTCAGCTACGTAACGCCAAACGCGCTGCTCACGGGCGTTATAGTCGACATCCGTGATAACACCTGTCTCGCGAAAGCTCTTGGCGCAACTGGCAATATAGTCACGCCGGGCACGATACTCCTTGTCATTAGCTCCCGGATGATCTATGTGCAGTTCGTTAATGTTCTCGAATTTCAAGTCGCGAAACTGCGGCAGGTCGTCATCGGAGACACGATAGTTAGAGATCTCGACTTCTGGTTCGATCACGGTTTGGATGGTTTCGTTTAGCATTTTTGCAGCGGCTCCTGTCATACCTTCGATGCTCTGGATCATTGCGTAAGTTATCTTCGAATTAGATATTTTAATGGATAACGCAAATTCGCTGAATGGCATTCTTAAGGAAATATGATAGTTTGCCTTTAGATTGTTAGTTTATTAGGGTGAATATCCTTAGAATGCGTCAGAGAACATTGATATCAGACAATTATGATCGATGAGATCGACCGGAAGATACTGCGTGAGCTCCAGCAGGATGCTCGTACGAGCTACGCTGAGCTTGGCCGTCGCGTGGGCCTGACGACGCCTGCGGTCATCGAGCGTGCGAGGAAGCTTGAAGACGCACAGATTATTACGGCGTATCGTGCCGAAATAGACACGGCAAAGATCGGTCTCCCTATTACGGCATTCATTCGAATGAGTATTACGGGTGTCGATTACAGTCACATAATCGAGGTCGTCCAGGACTCAAATGAGGTTTTGGAATGTCACAGAGGAACGGGCGGCGATTCTTTTATAATGAAGGTCGCTGTCGCGTCGGTTGAGCACCTGCAGGAAATGATAGACCGTCTGGTCCCTTACGGCATCACGACTACGACGATCGTACTGTCGTCTCCCGTCAGGCGAAGGATACTCGAGATTTAGTTAGCGCTTCAAAATGATCTTGGAGGGTGCGGCCTTGAAGCCGAACTCCGAGACGTTGCACAATAGTGGGCATCGTGAAAATTCACACCGATCTGAAATGGCTACTACCGCTGGCGGCGGTTTGCTTTATCGTATTTGGCAACTCGCTGACAGGTGAGTTTGTTTATGACGATACGAGGCAGATCGTTCGAAACACCCTCATCCAGGATAATCTGTTCATCTGGAAAGCCCTCACGTCTGATGTTTGGGCTTTCAAGGGCGACGGAACGCAGGCAGCCAGTAACTATTGGCGGCCCACGTTTACGTTCCTAAACATCGTTTGCTTCCGGTTGTTCGGCATGAACCCGGTCGGGTGGCACGTCGTGAACGTACTGCTTCATACCGGCGTTTGTATGCTCGGGTTTCTGCTTTTGCGGCGCTGGCAGTTCAGGGCAACCGTCGCTTTCGTCATCGCATTAATATTCGCGGTTCATCCGACACGAGTTGAATCAGTCGCATGGATCGCCGGATCGCCTGACCTTCTGTTCGCATTAGCCCTGTTAGGGTCGCTTTGGTTCGCAACGAGGTACCGAACGACTCGTTCAAACAAACACCTGCTGCTGATGGGTATGCTTTACATGGTCGCGCTCGGAGCAAAAGAGGTGGCCATCCTTTGCCTGCCCATTTACTACTTTGTGCTTGAAGATGATGCCGGGGAGCGGGCGGAACTTGATCTGAAGGTTCCGCTACTCGCGATAGCATCAACGGCAATACTCTATTTTGTTATCCGGCTAAATATCATCGGAGCGGTTGCATTGCCGCCGACGGATGCCGTGGAGTTCGGTCCGGCGATCCTTAGCGTTCCGATGATGTTCGCATTTTATCTGAAGCAGATCTTTCTGCCGTACTCGATCGCGATCAATTATCCGATCAGCCCTGTGGTCGAGATCGGGGCGATGAACTTCCTGCTGCCGCTTGTAGTTTCCGTGTTGGCTCTCGGCGGACTGGTCTACATAGCCCGTGAGTCCTCAAAGGCGCGGATCGCGGCGGCTTTATTTCTGCTGCCGCTTGCACCTGCGATGAATGCAATGGCGTTTCCGTCCGATCAGTTGGTCCATGACCGCTACCTCTACTTACCGCTGTTTGGGCTGTTAATGCTGATCGTGCCTTTTGCTGCGAAGTTCGTAAATGAACGATCTTTGCTTGTCGCCGGATGTGTGATCTCAGCGGCACTGGCGTTTCAGACCGTTCGGTATAACTCAGCGTGGGCGAATGAGCTTGCTCTCTGGACGTGGACGCGGGCCGTGGACACTTCGCCAATGACGGCAATGCAGCTCGGCAGTGCACTCAGTGAATTGAATCGATATGATGAAGCGGTAGCGGTGTACTCCGAGGCGATAAATAGCAAACGGTCCCTTCGTGCCTACTACGGCCGGGGCCGCAACCTTAACGCGTTGAAGCGTTATGACGAAGCTGAGAAGGACCTCGTTCAGGCACTTGCCACACCAGAGAAAGATAAGGATGCGTACGCAATGTACCAAGTCTACGAATCGCTCGGGATCACTTACCTTGAGCAGAAGAAATACGAACAGGCGATCCGGAATTTTCTCGAGGCCCGCAAGCAGCTTCCGATCTACGCTGCAGCTCTTACCGAAAAGCTTGCCGTCGTCCACTATCAGGCCGGAAACAAATCGGATGCCCTCCGCGAACTAGAGGCCAACGTGGTCCAGTCCCGTCGCGAACTGCTGCCCGAATCAAAAAATGTCGTCTTCCGCCTCGGCCTGCTCTATGCCGAACAAGGCCGCAAGGACGAAGCCCGGGGAGCGCTGAACGAATACCTCCGCTCGACGGCCGCATTTAGCGATAAAGCGATCACCGGATACCGGAATCAGGCTATGAGAGCACTGGAAACGCTAAGGTGACTCTTCGCCAGAAATGCGTGATAAAATTCCGACTGGAGAGATCGATATATGAATTTTTCTTTTACAGCGGTTTTTCAGAAGGTTCCCGAGGGTTACATCGGCTACGTTGAAGAACTCCCCGGAGCCAACACCCAAGGTAGAACGCTCGAAGAAACACGAGTTAATCTTAATGAAGCAGTCCAGCTAGTTCTCGAAGCAAATAGGCAACTAGCTGAGGAATCTATGAACGGAGGGGAAGTGATCAGGGAACCGTTCATGCTGAATGCTGCATGAAACTTCGCGATCTGATCAAGCACCTCGAACGAAATGGCTGTGAAAAGCTCCGAGAGGGAGGTAGCCACAGCGTCTTCGTCAACAGGGCTAGACAAAAATCTACCGCCGTTCCTCGTCATCGCGAGATAAATGATTTCCTGGCGAAGAAGATCTGCCAGGATCTGGACATTCCGAAGCCCTAGCCTACTCCATCTCGCTCTCATCAATATCAAAATTAGCGTAAACCTTCTGGACGTCGTCGTTGTCGTCGATGGCGTCGTAGAGTTTCATCATGGTCTTGGCGTCACCGCCGGTTAGGGCGATGTAGTTTTGCGGGATCATTGAGACCTCGGCTGCCTGGGGCTCGATGCCTGCCGCCTTTAGAGCGTCGGTTACGGCTTCGAAGGCGTCTGGAGCGGTGTATATCTCAAAAACATCGCCTTCGTCCTGCATATCGTCGGCTCCGGCCTCGATAGCTATCTCGAAGAGTTCATCCTCGGACTTGGCCGCTTTATCGACCACAATGTAGCCTTTCTTATCGAACATCCACGCTACCGAACCAGCTTCGCCCAGATTGCCGCCGTTCTTCGAAAAGAGATGGCGAAGTTCAGCGACCGTTCGGTTTCGATTGTCGGTCATTGTCTCGACCAGGATCGCTACGCCGTTCGGGCCATAGCCTTCGTAGGTGATCTCATCATAGGCGACACCCTCCAGGGCTCCGGTGCCGCGTTTTATAGCACGGTCGATGGTGTCGTTGGGCATATTCATGCCCTTGGCATCGCTAACGGCTTTGCGCAGTCGTGCATTAGCGTCCAAGTCGCCTGTGCCGCCGGTTCGGGCGGCGACAGTGATCTCTTTGATGAGCTTTGTGAAGATCTTGCCGCGCTTGGCGTCCAAAGCGCCTTTTTTATGCTTGATTGTGTGCCACTTGGAATGTCCCGACATATGCTGAAAACTTGAATTTGTTGGCCTAGATTCGAATTTACGAATATACCACGCGCCTTTTTACCGGGCAAAATACAACGGCTTAGTCAGCCCACTGAATCTCCCGCACATGACGCGATTCGCGGAGCACGTTATGTACGTGATCGCATAATCGCGAGCGAACCTCCGTAGCCTTTGCCCCAAACATCTTTCCTGTCTTGCCGATGTTGATGTTCCACTCAGCATAGTCGGACCCGACCGATGCGTGTACTATCTCAAACCCCAGCGTAAACTCCACACCCTCTGAGCTTGCCGATTCCGACCAACCCGTCTGGCCCTGTACGGGCTTACTGAAAGCAAATTCGCCATCTTTCGAACGCCCGACGAACCAAAGTGCAAGATCTTCACCGAGCAGACGGTCTCCATCGGCCGCCTGCATCCGGATCCCGCTCTTAAACAAACTGGTCATAAAGGATATCTGTGTTTTCATTTTGTAACCTCTTCAAACTTTGATTTTGACAGGTTATTGATCTTTATTCTTTTATTTTTCGAAGTTTCTCCGCTAACGATATGGATGTCGGTCTTTGAAACGCCGAATTGCTTAGCAAATAGCTTGGTCAATTCAGCGTTTGCAGCACCATCAACCGGCGGCGATGCGATCTTTACTTTCAACGCCCCATTGTGTTCACCAACGACCTCGCTACGCGAAGCCCGCGGGATAACTCGTACGCTAAAAGTCAGCGAATCGGTTGTTTCGATTAGATCGATCAATTTCTTACGAAAATACTAAGCACGATCGACTGTAGAAAACTGATCAACAGCAGCACGATCATTGCCGAGATATCGAACATCCCGATCGGAGGGATCAGGCGTTGGACGGGCAGCATGATCGGGTCGGTCACGCGCATGACGAAGGCAAGAAAGGTCTTTCTGGTAAATACGAACCAGGACGCAATGAACCGAATGAAGATGAACAAAACGAGCACGCTAAGCAGGCCGTAGAGTATGAAGCCGATGATCACCTTCGGATTGCCGCCCAAAACCCCTGCGGTCAGGCCGTCAATGACAAAGAATGTATTTCCGATGATCTGCGTGAAAAAGTAGGTCAGCACCAGCCCGATAAATATAGTCAACAGCGGTGCGAGGCGAGTGTCTACTCGATACATCGCGAAGAATCTGGCCGCCGGGTAAACCCATTTCTCAGTAAACTTGCGGATCTTGAAGCCAAACCGCCCGACCTTTCCAAAGGGATTTGGGTCGCTGTAGTTAAAGATCAGACGCAGCAACATCACGCCGAGGAATAATCCGAAGACCGACCAGATGATCAGGAAAAATATTGGATAAACGAGTGCAGAAAGCATATGAATTACTCGAAACTGGCTTTATCTTTTTCCAAAGATTGCGGTACCGACCCGAACCATCGTCGCTCCTTCTTCGATGGCGACTTCGAAATCGTGGCTCATTCCCATTGAGAGTTCGCCGCCGGGAATGTATCGATCGCGCAACTCGCGAAGTCCAACAAAATATGGCCGCGTCGCCTCAGGGTCATCGAAATATGGCGGCAGCGTCATCAACCCTCTCAATCTCAGATGTTTGCAACGACTTACTACATCGATCAGGGCCGGTAATCCGTTTTCGTCTACACCGGCTTTTGTTTCTTCTCCGCCAAGGTCAACCTGAATAAGGACGTCGAGCCTTTCACGGCCTTCTTCATTACAAATACGATCCAGCCGCTCGGCGAGTTCGGCTGAGTCGAGCGTATGGATAACGTCAAAAAGCTGTACCGCTTTCCGAGCCTTGTTCGACTGAAGGTGGCCGATAAGGTGCCATTCGGCGGCATCACGGCCGAGTTCTGTGATCTTACCTTCGGCTTCCTGCACCTTGTTCTCGCCGAGGTCAGCGATGCCGGCCTCTAGGGCTTCAGCGATCACTGCAGCCGAATGTGTTTTGCTTACGGCTATCAGCTTTACACTTTCATGGCCGCGACCGGAGCGGGTGCACGCCTCGTTGATCCGGGTCCGGATCGAGTTTAAATTGCTGTTCAAATCGCCAGGCATTAGACAAAGGTATCAGTTATTTTGGGGTGATGTCCGATGGAGCACCGCCATTTTCTACAGTTTCTCCATAAACTGATCGCAGGACAAGACACGGGCGGCGGATTTGCTGCAAAATTGTGATAACCTGTTTCTCCGTTTATGTCATACGAACAGGCCGCTGCGGCGGCTGATTTTATTAGAAGTAACTATGCAGCCGAGCTGAGCACCGCGATCGTGCTCGGCAGCGGGCTGGGTGCGTTTGCCGAGACTATCAAGAATGCGGTTCGCATTCCGTACGAAAAGATTCCTGGTTTCGCTCGTTCGACAGTCGAGGGCCATGCCGGTCAGCTTGTGATCGGCGAGTTGGATGGTGTCGGCGTGGTGGTGCAGCAGGGCCGTTTTCATTACTACGAAGGCTACGACATGCAGCAAGTTATGCTGCCGGTACGGAGCTTTGGACTGCTCGGGGTCAAGAATTTGATCTTGACGAATGCCGCCGGCAGCACAAATTCGGACATGACGCCCGGCAGTTTGATGATCATTTCGGATCACCTCAATTGCCTCGGTGTCAACCCATTGCGTGGGCCTAACGACGAGCGTTTTGGGCCGCGATTCCCGGATATGACCGAGGTTTACGATCGCGAGTTTCAGGAGATCGCGCATCAGGAAGCCGAATCGATAGCCCGCGAAAGGTTTGACAAAGGGCGGGATGCCGAACTGACCGACTTCATCCACCGCGGCATCTACTGTGCACTTTCTGGCCCGACTTACGAAACGCCGAGCGAGGTAAGAATGTATCGACAGCTCGGGGCAGATGCTGTTGGGATGTCGACGGTTCCAGAAGCGATCGCCGCGAGGCACATGGGCATTCGAACGCTCGGAATCTCCTGCATCACCAATCTCGCGGCTGGTATGGTCGAAGGCGGGATCAACCACTATGAGGTTATGGATACAGGGGCTCGCGTGGCTGAGGTTTTTAACGAGCTTCTTATAAGGATACTAAAGAGAATTGGGCACTAATGAAGAAAAACAACGAACGTACAGGAATAAGCTTGTAGCGAACGCTCGGGCAATAATCTCGAATCAGGTCGGTCTGCCGTTGGGTTGCCTTAAAATGGAGGCCAGAATCAATTGGCTTCAGGAATTTGAGGAAGTCAGTTATCCCGTGTTTAAAGCCTACAATTCCGAAAGCTCTGCCGTTCCAATCGGATCGGAGCGATTAAACTGTAGCAGGGAAGCTTTGAGACGCTATGACGAGATTCTTGATGATTTGTATCGTAGGTACAAAGAAGAAGTCATTGATGCTTGTTTTGAGATCATTTCGACATATGGTGTTTCGAAAAGTTAGCTGGATATTATGATCATTGGAATTTGCGGTGGAACTGGTTCGGGAAAGACGACTATTGCTCGTGCGATCGTTGGCGCGGTTGGGGCGGAGAAGGTCGTGCTGGTCGAGCAGGATTCGTACTACCGAAACCTCGCCGACATGCCGCTGGATGAGCGGCATCAGGCAAATTTCGACCACCCCGATTCGATCGACAGCGACATGCTTGTAAATCACCTTCTGCGACTAAAACAGGGTCTTAAGGTCGAAATGCCGTTGTACGATTTTAAGACGCACACACGAAGTAACAATATCGAAACGATCGAACCAAAACCGGTAGTGATCGTCGAAGGGATATTGATATTTGCTGAGCCGCGTGTGCTTGATCTGCTTGATGTCAGGGTTTACGTCGACACGCCGGATGACATCCGTTTCATCCGACGGCTCCAGCGTGACATCGCAGAACGCGGGCGTACGACGGACTCGGTCATAGCTCAGTACTTTAGGAGTGTGAGGCCGATGCATCAGGAGTTCGTCGAGCCTTCGAAACGTCATGCAGACATCATCATCCCCGAGGGCGGCCAGCAGGAGATCGGGATCGAGTTTCTTTGCAGCATGGTCCGCGAGAAACTGAGCGAAGAAGTAAACGCCGCCGAATAATTAATGCAGGAAAGCGAAAATAAACTCATAGAAGCGGCCACAATGGCCCGCGAGCGTGCATACGCACCATATTCCAATTTTCAGGTCGGAGCCGCCGTCGAGGGCGAGAGCGGCGACATCTACATCGGCTGCAACGTCGAGAGCGCCAGCTACGGCCTGACCGTCTGCGCCGAACGCGTTGCCATCTGGAAAGGGATTTCCTGTGGCGAAAAACGCTTCAAGCAAATAGCCGTCGTCGTCGACACCGAAGACCTCACACCACCCTGCGGAGTTTGCCGCCAGATCATCTGGGAATTCTGCGGTGACGTACCCGTGATCCTCTCCAATTTGGAGGGGAAAAGTGAGATAATAAGGATGAGCGAACTGTTGCCGAGGGCATTTGATTCTAAGTTTTTGAAATAGTTCTGGGGCCCACGAAAAGAGTTCGATGTTTGTTGGGTCCGTTTGCAGTTTCAGCCATGCAAAAGCTACTAACTTTTTTCTCAATTTTCACGTTAACCTCTACTTTGTTTTCGAGCACCGCTCTGGCAGCGATTGAAAGTTCCAGAGCCGTCAATGTCGACCTCCTCATCGTCGGCGGCTCTATCGTTACGATGAATGCGGAGCGTGAGGTGATCGAGAATGGGGCGATCGCCATTACGAATGGCAAGATCGACTTGATGGGCACGCGGCGGATCGTTGAGCGGAATTCGCGAGCGAAGCGGGTGATCAATGCGACTGGCAAAGTCATCATTCCCGGCCTGATAAACACCCACACTCATATTCCGATGGTGCTGTTTCGCGGTATCTCGGACGATCTTGACCTGAACGACTGGCTGACGAAATTCATCTTTCCGGCTGAGGCAAAGAATGTAAATGAGCAGTTCGTACGGGCCGGTACGCGGCTGGGCTTGGCTGAGATGATCCGCGGCGGTACGACGACGTACTGCGATATGTACTATTTCGAGGATGCGATCGCCGACGAGACAAAGAAAGCGGGTGTTCGCGGTGTGCTGGGCGAGACGATCATCAAATTCCCGGTTGCGGATAACAAAACGCCCGAAGAAGCTCTCGCCTACACCGAGCGGTTCATCAAGAAGTGGAAGAATGATCCGCTGATCGTTCCGGCCGCTGCACCTCATGCTCCGTATACTCTGGAAACCGCGACTTTGAGATCGATCAAAGAGCAGTCCGACCGGCTCGACTCGAACGTGGTCATACACGTTGCCGAAACTAAAAAGGAACGCGACGATATTCTCGCCCAGTACGGCAAAACCCCGGTCGAGTATCTCGACAGCATCGGGTTTCTTTCGAATAGAACTATCGCGGCACATAGCGTTTGGCTTACGGCGAACGAAATCGATATTTACAAGAATCGCGGCGTCGGCTCGGCTCATTGCCCGCAGTCGAATATGAAACTCGCGTCCGGCGTTGCGCCGGTTCCGGCGATGCTGGCAAAAGACATACCGGTAGGCATCGGCACCGACGGAGCGGCTTCGAACAACGATCTCAACATGTGGGAAGAGATGGATACGGCCGCAAAGCTGCATAAACTCACCTCCAACGACCCCAAAACCCTGCCTGCCGAGCAGGCTTTTGAGATGGCGACGATCCGCGGTGCGAGGGCTTTGCATCTCGACAAAATTACCGGCTCGCTCGAGGTTGGGAAGCGGGCTGACATAGTGATCGTCGATATGGACAACCTCAACCAGATCCCTTCATTTAACATCTATTCCTCGCTAGTTTACTCAACAAAATCCAATGATGTCCGCACGGTTATAATCAATGGACGCCTCGTCATGCTCGACCGCCGTTTGCTGACACTTAACGAAAGTGCTATAAAAAGAGATGCAAACGCATACCGCGACAGAATCATCAAGAGTTTAGGCAATTGATTTTGTGCGGGCTTGGAAAGAGGCCCGCCACTTTGATTTTTTCCGGTTGATTGCATGTTTTGGTCATATAAGTGAGCCTTCACGTCGATTTGTTCGCTTGGCCTTTACGGAAAATTTAAGTCAAGAAAGGGGGACTATAAATGCCGTTAAATGTCAGGAGGTTTCGCACTTCCGTCTTTGGTTTTTTGATTTTCACGGGATTAAATTCGTTTGATTCCATAGCTCAGGTTGTACCACCGCCGCCTTCTACCACCGCCGCAACGGCCACAACTCCGCAAATGGGCCCGCCTTCGTCGGGTGACATCATGCGGGATCGCATCTCGAAATCGAAAGCTTTCATAGCAGTTCGCAATTACAACGCCGCCATTTTTGAGCTTGAAAACATCCGCAAGGAATCATCCGATGCGGCCGTTCAGGGCGTGGTGAACGTTCTGTTGATGAACAGCTATCTCGAACAGGGCGATTTCAAACGCGCGCAGGACCTGCTCAACGAGTTTTACGCCGCGCAGAAAACCAATAAGGTAAACGCAGCAACCACATACGCGGCCGTTGCCGGTCAGATCGTCAAGGGTGCCCGCAGCCGCGTCGAGCGTTACAACGCGCTGGGCCTGAACGTTTCGGACCGCACGCTGCCTCTCGAAGCCCTCAACGATCTCGAAAAGATGCGCGAAACACTCGAACTCGTTATCACGCAAGCTAAAGATATCGGCACGGACAAGAGCAAGGCTGCCGACGCAATGGCGATGCTAGAGGAAGCGAGCAATTCTCGCGGCATGATCGCCCGTGACAGCTACGATGCCCGGCGTTGGAAAGATGAGGTAGCGGACACGCGCGAGAAAATGGCGAGATCGCAAAGCGTTGTGACCAGTTCTGCGGCCGAAACCAACATCGCCTCTGTCATCACTACCACGACCGTTGCTACTGAGCCGGTCGCCCAGAACGTTCCGCCGCCACCCCCAATGCAGTCTGTCGTAAATCAGTCTGTCATAATCCCGACTGCAGCCGTTCCGCCTCCGACGAGAGAGCGAGAGGTCAAGGTAATCGGCAACAAGCCGCTCGAAAATACCGTGGCGCAGGTGGACAAGCCAGTTTATGTTCCGACGGCGCAGGCTCCCACCGAGCCGGTACAGACAAAAAAGGCAGAGACCGCGACTGAAGAGCCGAAGGACGAAGGTCCGAAACCGGCCGACCAGCCGGAAACCGCGAAGGACACTTCGCCGCTCGCCGTTGGTTCGCTCATCGGTTTTGCGACGAATCAGACGCGTCCTATATACCCGTCGGCCGCCAAAGTTGCCAGAACGACCGGCGTTGTGACCGTCGAAGTTACGGTTGACGAAAGCGGCTCGGTTGCCGAGGTGCAGAAACTCAGCGGCCCGATGATGCTGCAGGGAGCGGCCAAAGATGCCATCAGGAAATGGAAATTCCGCCCATTCACCCGAGACGGCCAGCCGGTCAAGGCCACCGGTTTTGTGAACTTTAACTTTTCGTTGTAGAAGTAAGTCTGATACCTTTCTTTTCGATGACCTCCAGTTTCGGCTGGAGGTTTTTTGTTCCACTTGATCGTTCCGATTCCAAAGTATCGACTTATCAGGACGCTGACTAAACAGACAACTCAGTATAAAATAAACTTGACAATGATACACTCAAGTATTATCATCCTTGCATGCTCAATAAGTGTGTATTTTTATACTGAGCAGTGGCAATAATAGTTTTGGGAGAATAATTTTTATGAGCAAGATCATTGGAATCGATCTGGGCACGACCAACTCGGTCGTTGCAGTGATGGAGGGGGGCGAACCCGTTGTTATCACAAATAGTGAGGGCGGACGCACAACTCCCTCTGTTGTAGCATTTACAAAAGACGGCAATCGTCTGGTCGGCCAGGTCGCCAAGCGTCAGGCCGTGACCAATCCGGAGAATACGCTTTATTCGATCAAGCGTTTCATGGGCCGAAAGTTTGAAGAGGTCGGCGGCGAGATCAAGCAGGTTCCGTACAAGGTCGAAAAGGCCGGTAACGGGGACGTGCAGATAGCCGCCGAAGGGAAGCAATTTTCGCCACCGGAGATCGCAGCGATGGTGCTTCAGAAATTGAAGCAATCGGCCGAGGACTATCTTGGCTCGAAGGTAGATAAGGCGGTTATTACGGTGCCTGCTTATTTCAACGACGCACAGCGTCAGGCGACCAAGGACGCCGGCAAGATCGCTGGCCTTGAGGTGTTGCGTATCGTCAACGAGCCGACCGCAGCCGCTTTGGCATACGGTCTGGACAAGAAAAAAGATGAAGTTATAGCGGTTTTCGACTTTGGCGGCGGTACTTTTGATATCTCGGTCCTCGAGGTTGGCGAAGGCGTTGTCGAGGTGAAATCGACCAACGGCGACACGCACCTCGGTGGTGATGACGTGGATGAGATCCTAGTTAGTTGGATCATTGACGAGTTCAAAAAAGATCAGGGGATCGATCTGCATAATGACAAAATGGCCCTTCAGCGTCTGAAAGAAGCTGGTGAAAAGGCCAAGGTCGAGCTTTCGTCGGCGATGGAAACGGAGATCAATCTACCGTTCATCACGGCGGACGCTTCGGGACCGAAGCATTTGGTGATGAAGCTTACGCGTTCGAAATTCGAACAGCTTGTTGAGCCAGTTCTCAAACGCTTGATGCCGCCGGTCGAACAGGCGATCAAAGATGCCGGATTGACCGCGAAAGATATCGAGGAGATAGTTCTGGTCGGCGGTTCGACGCGTATTCCTAAGGTCCAGGAAATGGTCAAGGAATTCTTTGGCAAAGAGCCGAATAAATCGGTAAATCCTGATGAGGTCGTCGCTCTCGGAGCTGCGGTTCAGGCCGGTGTTTTGGGTGGTGAGAAGACAGACATTCTGCTGCTCGACGTGACGCCTTTGACGCTCGGAATCGAGACCTTTGGCGGTGTAGCAACGCCGATGATCCAGAAGAATACGACGATCCCGACGCGTAAAAGCGAGATCTTCTCGACCGCTTCGGACAATCAGACTTCGGTCGAGGTTCACGTGCTTCAGGGTGAACGTCCGATGGCTGGCGATAATAAGACCCTTGGCAAATTCCACTTGGTTGGCATTCCGCCGGCACCTCGTGGCGTTCCGCAGGTCGAGGTGACCTTTGACATTGATGCGAACGGTATCGTTAATGTTTCGGCGAAAGACGTCGGCACGGGTCGTGAGCAGAAGATCACGATCACCGCTTCCAGCGGCCTGTCGAAAGACGAGATCGACCGCATGATGAAGGACGCCGAAGCTCACGCAGGCGAAGATGAAAAGAAAAAAGCCGCGATCGAGGCGAGAAATCGTCTGGACGGATTGGTTTACAGCGTCGAAAAGACCTTGTCGGAAAACAAGGACAAACTCGATGCCACGGCCTCGGCAGAGCTCGAAACGGCAATTTCTGAATCGAAGGCCGCCCTCGTCGGAGAGGACGTCGATGCGATGAACAACTCGTTCGAACGGCTTCAGACGGCGTCGCACAAGTTGGCTGAGGTTCTTTACAGCCAGACAGCGGCGACGGGTGGTGATGCCGAAACGACGGAACAGGCTTCATCCGCGTCCGCCAGCGGCGACAGTGGTTCGACCACAGCCGCCGATGAAGGCGACGTGATCGACGCCGAATACGTCGACGTGGAAGAAGAGAAGAAGTAAGTGATCGGTTAGCGATCAAGGGACAAGGGATTAGCTTGCTGTCTTTTCCCTTGTCCCTTAAACTTGCCCCTATTTGAATGGCAAAAAAGGATTATTACAACATACTCGGCGTCAAGAAAGATGCGAAGGCTGATGAGATCAAGAAGGCCTATCGGCGGCTTGCGCGTAAGCATCATCCGGACGTGAACCCGAACGACAAGGTTTCTGAGGACAAATTCAAAGAGGTCCAGGAAGCTTACGACGTTTTGTCAGACGATAAGAAGCGGAAGGTTTTTGACCGGTTTGGGTATTATGCCGAGAATCTCGATCCCGATTCGCCGTTCGGAACATCGGGTGCCGGAGGTGGTGCTGGGCCGGCGGGAGGATTTGATTTTTCAGGGTTTGATTTTTCGAGTTCGCAGTCTTCAGGATCAAGCTTTCGTGATATATTTTCCGACCTTTTTGGCGGAAGCGGCGGCGGGGCTTCGCGAAGCGCTCAGCCCGAACCGCCGCGACCTCTGCCGAAGAAGGGACGGGATATTGAGATCCCGCTGGCTCTAAGTTTTGAAGAGGCATTCACCGGCCTAACTACGAACATCACCGTTAACCGCAGCGAACAATGTTCGCGTTGTCAGGGAGCGGGCGATACAGGCGGACCTGTAGTGCAGTGTCCGACCTGTAAAGGAAGCGGCCAGGTAATGAAATCGGGCGGGCGTCTTCAGTTTTCGCAGCCATGCGGCGACTGCGAAGGGACCGGACGCCGCCGCCAGCCGTGTTCGCTGTGCAACGGAAAGGGCGTAACGCCGAAGAGCGAGCAGGTAAAGATCAAAATACCCGCGGGTGTCGATACCGGTTCGCGTGTACGAGTGCCGAAGAAGGGCCACGGCGGACGGTTAGGTGCCGAACCCGGCGACCTGTTCATTCTGACAAACGTCGGAAAGCATCCGTTTCTGACCAGAAAGGGCGATAACGTTTACGTCACCGTACCGATAACCGTTCCGGAGGCATCGCTTGGGACCAAGATCGAAGTGCCGACGGTCGAAGGCAAGGCTCAGCTCAAAGTTCCACCCGGAACCGAATCTGGCCAGAAGTTCCGACTTCGCGAACGCGGGTTCCCCAGCCTCCGCAACCCGAGCCTCCGCGGTGATCAGTTTATCGAGGTCAAGATAGCTTTACCAAGAGTTTTGTCGGAAGAAACGAAGGAGTTATTGAGGCAGTTTGAGAAATTGAATCCCGAAAACCCACGAAAGGTAATGGGACTGGAGTAAGTTGCGAGAGTTGCGATGTTTCGAAGTTCCGAATGCTGAATGGCGGATACATTGCGAACTTCGTAACTTCCCAACCTCGAAATTTTGCGAAAAGTAGATGAAGAAGCGCGTAAAAACCTACACGATCAGTGCCGTGGCTGAACTCTATGATGTTCATCCGCAGACGCTAAGGTTGTATGAGCGTGAAGGATTGCTTTTACCTTCGCGTTCGGTGGGCAACACGCGCCTCTATGAAGACAGCGATCTTGAACGCCTTGAAGTAATCCTCTCTTTGACCCGTGAGCTCGGCGTCAACCTCGCTGGCGTCGAGATCATCCTCAACATGCGCGAAAAGATGGACCAGATGCAGCGTGAGTTCGAGCGTTTCTTCGAGTATCTAAAGGTTCACGCAAGCGAGTTTTCAAAGCAAAGCGAAGCGTTTACCTCAAGTGAAGCACTGATCCCGATCTCACGGTTTCGCGTCGTCAAAGCTCGTTTGGAAAACGAAGACGAGTAATGCTCGCCGCATTTCTACCCGCCCCCCATCTTTCACCTTTCTTAATTACACCAGCCATAACGTTGATTTCAGGCCCGTTTTGGGATAGGATTCTTGGATTCGGAGATACGTATTTGTAGGAGTATTTGATGTTTTCAAGAATGTTATCGCGCGTTTCTGTAGTTGTCCTCTTTGTCGTCGCGGCCTCTTTTGTTGTGATCGGGCAAGACCTCGACGATGTAACCATTTCTGGGCGCGTGGTTGATGCGAATGGACAGGCGGTCGTCGGTGCGACCGTAACGGCAACCCTAGTCGAAACCCGGGAATCGCGAAACGTCACGACCGATGACGAAGGCCGCTATCGGTTCGTGAAACTCCGTCCGGGTACGTATAAGGTCAAGGCGGCCGCATCCGGATTCGGGACACAGGAAACCCCCGAGATCGCGACCGTTTCCGCACAGAATTTGAGCAAGGACTTTACGCTCGTGCCAGCGGGCGTCACTGCAGAACAGACGGTAACCGTGACGGATGATGACGCTCCTGTCGTTGATACGACCCGTACGACAGTTGGCGGAACGATAACGAGCCGTGATATCGAAGAACTTCCAAACAATACCCGCAATGCCCTTGACTTGGTCCTAACTCTTGGCGGCACTTCCGAAGAACAGCTTTCGACCTCCGGTCTGGCAGAAGACCGTGGTGCAAACCCGTCATCGGCACCGCTTGAGCAGGGGAATTTCTCCATTTCGGGCGGTACGGCATATTCGAACAACATTACGATCGACGGCCTCGACAATAATGACGATCGGTCGTCACGTGACCGCTTTCAGCCTTCGCTGGAGTCGATCGCCGAAGTGCAGGTCATCGCCAATCAGTTCTCGGCTGAATACGGGCGTGCTTCGGGTGGTCGTATCAATATCAGAACGCGTTCGGGCGGCAACGCTTTTCGTGGCCGCGGGTTCATGTTCTTTCGTGACGAGGCTCTGAATGCGAACTCGTGGTACAACAACAGCCGCAATATCAGCCGCGTGCCGCTTCAGGAACTTAACCCCGGATTCACGCTTTCCGGTCCGATTATCAGGCAAAAGACCTTTTTCGCGGTCGCATACGAGTACAACAAGCTTGCTGACACGACTCTCATCGATGCCTACCTTCCGGTAATAGCGAATCCCCGTTATACACTTCCTTCGCCGACTGGTAGCACGCAGTTCTGTGACAACGCGAGTCCGACCGCGTGCACATCTGTTCCGCCCACGGCCGGTTTTATTTCGCCATACACAAAACTTTACGACACCCCAAATCAGAGTAACGTTCTGACCGCGAGGATCGATCACAACCTGTTTAAGAACAACGACCTTACAGTCGGGTTTCAGTTTGGCCGTAAAAATAACAAGAGAACGAATGGAAACGCTACCTCGCGACTGGAGAATGCCTTTCAGGCACGAAACATCAACACGGACGCGGTGAATCTTACCGACAACCACGTTTTCGGCGCCAATACCGTTAATCAGTTTCGCATGCAGTGGTCGAGATATCAGCCTAGTTTTCAAGCACCAGATCCGTTCGACCCCGTAGTTTTGGTTAGCTATCGCGACCCGATCGTTAACGCCGTTCGTACGCTGATCATGGGTAATTCGACCACCAGCACCTCATCTAATTTTGCGGACACACGAAATGAAACGAGGTGGCAGGTTCAAAATTCAATGACGGTCATTATCGGTAACCACTCCTTGAAGTATGGATTCGACATTCAGAATGTCGTATCAAAGGTCACTGGACTTGGAGATGCGACCGGAACATTTAATTTCGGCAGTGTGCTCGCCTACGGTCAGAATCAGATCAACCGTTACCGCCAGAATTTTGGAACGAGCCAAGACGTCAGGAATCGCTATACCGGAGTCTTTTTTAACGACCAATTTCAGGCCCGCTCTAATGTCACGATGAGCTACGGCCTTCGGTATGAAAAGGAAACTGCGGTTAGTGATTCAAACAACATCGGGCCGCGTTTCGGCGTTTCGTGGGATCCGTTTAAGTCGGGCCGCGGAGTGATCCGTTTGGGAACGGGTATTTTCTATAACCGAGTTCTTCTGCGAACAGTCGGCGATTCGATCCAGAATAGCGGCGGAACACTTGTCTCATTCGATTCATCGACGATCGGCACGGCAGCGACGGACCCACGTCGTGTTGCGATACTATCGGCGATTGCCAATAATTTCCCGAATAGCTACCCATCCACTGCCGAACTCCGATCCTTGGTTACTGCCGCCTGTGCAGGCGTGGCCGCACCGCCGGGGCCCTGTACTGCAAATACAGGATTTACGGTTGGTAATCTTTCGAGTGCTGGTAATCCGCTTCGCTCGGTCGAGGCAGGCCTCAAGATCCCTGAGAGTTATCAGTTCAATGTCGGGTTCGAACGCGAGCTGATCAAAGGTTGGGTGTTTGAGGCGAACTACACCTGGAACAAGACGGTTCATTTATGGCGCGATTACAACAACAATGCCCCGCGGCTGCCTAGCGGCTTTGCCGATTGGACTTCGTACCTCCTCGCAAACCCGTTCACGCTAGCACCGGGCAGACAGTACACCTTCTATCTAGGCACCAACACTGCGGACGGCAGCGGCCTGCATACCACGCCAAACGGCACGACCGTTTGCGGTGTCACCACCCCGAACTGCTACGTCAATCTCAATACCATCAACAGCAGCTCGACCGCTCCGGCTGTTGCGGTGCCCGGCCAGAATAATAATGCGACAGGCGGCCCGATCGGTATCGCACTTGCTGCGATCGCTCGCTTCCGCCCGGATCAGACGGTTGAGGAGACTTCGCGTATCGCCTCGATCGGTAACGCCCATTATCAGGGCCTCATCCTCGAGCTCCGCAGCCGTTATAGGAAACTCGGCCAGGGTTTTGGGGCATCGTTCCGTATGGCTTACACGCTGTCGAGCACCAGGGACGACGGCCTGAACAATACCTCAAATGCTGAGATCAATGCGGATTTTGATCGTGAATGGGCGAGAAATCTGCAGGATCGTCGTCATCGCTTTGCTTTGTCTGGCACGTTCGATTCTCCATGGTGGCTCGGCAAACTGAAGTTCTCTCCGCTGTTCCGATACGGCAGCTCGGCTCCATTCAATCTCGGTGCCGGCGGCACAGATCGTAATCTTGATGACGTAAGCACAGACCGCCTGCTGTTTACAGGAAATCTCGCCGATATCAAGTTCCGTAAGCCCGGTTCGCCGGTTCCGACGGCACTGATCTCGCAATTCGCTCTCCAGCCGATCGGAGCAAAGAGTGGCAACCTTCCGCGAAACTCCGGCACAGGACCGAGCTTTTATACTTTTGACCTGAGCGTCACTCGCGAATTCAAATATAAAGAGCGTTTTCGCTTCAGGCCGGTTATGGAATTCGGCAACATTCTGAACGCTGCTGTTTTCAGCTATGGATCGGAATTTATCGATTTTACGGCTCTGAGAAACGACCCGAACGGAACGCCGACCGCCGCTCAACTGCTGGCCCGTCAGAACTTCCTCGTTCCGACCCGAACGTATCGCCAGAGACAGATCAGGGCGGGTATCCGGTTCGATTTCTAAGGTAACTACGATGCAAAGGCCCGCGTGCGAGCAAGGGCGATACATCCAACGTTGATCGTATCGCCCTTACTCGTTAGCGGGCTTTTGCATGGAAATTTTTCGTGACGTGCATATCTCGGGTATGCTATTCTCGTTGTTGAACAACTTTGTTCACTCTTCAAGATATGAGCCTCGCCATAGCCGAACCCCAAATTCCCGTAACCGAAACTACGATCGAATCGGTGCTTCTAGATGCCGATCTCTTCGTCAAATACAGCTCCCCGGAAAAGGCGTTTGAGCTTTTGCGGCAGTCTCTTGAGCGTTCGCCCAGGTCGATCGGGCTGCGAGAGAAGATGCGCGATATCTGCGTTCGGCAGAAGAACTTAAATGAGGCAGCGAAGCAGTGTCTGGCCTTGGTTAGCCTGTACATAGCGCGCGAGGATTTCGATCTGGCGTACGACCGTCTGCAAGAAGCGAAGCTGCTCGACCCGCGCATCTCGGTGGCACCGGGTTTGGAAGCGATCAGACGCGCTCGACGACCGGATTTTGCGGTCGACCGTGACCGTTCACCACAGGAAGTGCGAACCGATGTCACTTTTGCCGGAAGTCTCGCTTATGTCAGTATTTTCGACGCCGTGCAGGTTATCGAAAGTGCAAAAATGACGGGCCTTCTTATCATCAAATCCGACCTGCACATGGGCAGCGTTTCGTTCAACGAAGGCAAGATAGTCGACGCCGAGTGTAACGGTGCCAACGGACACATGGCCTTCCGTGACATCATCGAGATAAATTCCGGAACGTTCGAATTCAACGTTTCCGAAAAAGAATTCCCGATCATCATCGCGGTCAGCAGCAACACTAATTTCCTCCTCGATGTCCTCACCGAACTCGATAACGAACGCGCCGAGAAGCAAGGGTTGCGGAATATGGGCGACGAGATGATCTAGCGAAATTCTTTGCGTGTACCACGCTTAGTTGTTTGAGCTACATCACCCACTTACGCACATTTAACGGTTTTGCGAACGAAACCATTCGACAAATTTCGGAATCCCCTCCTGGATCTTTGTTTTCGGATCGTAATCGAGCAATCGCTGCGACTTTGAAATATCGGCGTAGGTCGCCGGGACGTCGCCGGGCTGCCACGGCTGGCGGTCGATGACGGCTTTCTGGCCGAGAGCGTTTTCTATAAGTTCGATCAATTCGGACAGTGTTACTGTTTGAGATTCGCCTAGATTGAAAACCTCGTGGATAGACCTGTCGTAGTCGATCGCTGCACGGACGCCCTGGATGATGTCGTCTACGTACGTGTAATCTCGCCGGGACGAACCGTCGCCGAAGACCTGTATCGGTTTACCTTCAGTGATCAATTTAGAGAACTTGTGGATCGCCAGATCGGGCCGTTGGCGTGCTCCGTAAACGGTGAAAAATCGCAGGCAGACGGTTCGGATGTCGTATAGGTGCGAGTACGTGTGGCAGATCAGTTCACCCGCCGCCTTAGTGGCGGCGTAGGGCGAAATCGGCTGAAATATCGGATCGTCCTCGGCAAACGGAACTTTCTCGTTGATGCCGTAAACGCTCGATGACGAGCCAAAAACGAATTGCTTGATACCGTATTCGCGTGCGAGTTCCAGCAGGTTTACAGTACCGTTGATGTTGGTTTCCGCATACAGTTTCGGCTCTGAAAGCGACGGCCTGACACCGGCTCGGGCGGCAAGATGGACGATGTCGTCAAACTTTGTTTCGGCAAAGATCTCGGCTAGTTTTGCGTCGTCACGGATGTCCGCTTCGATAAAGCGGTAGTTCGGCTGCGTCAGATGCCCGGCGATGTTCGAGCGTTTGATCTCGGGCGAGTAAAAGTCGTTCAGGTCGTCAATGACCGTGATGTTCCAGACGCCTTCGGATAAAAGCTTATCGACAAGATGCGACCCTATAAATCCGGCCCCGCCGGTGACGAGAATGTTTCTCATAAAAAAAGATTATAGCGGTTTGGCGGCTGCGTGAGAAACATGCTGTGGAGGCCCGCACGAAGTATGGGCTCTGTATTCGACAGACCTGTTTAAGGACCCAATTGCTGGAATCCCCAACGGAGCCCTTACTTCGTGCGGGCTTCTGCAAATCGTGAGGTCAATTCAGAAACCGCTGTTTTGCGTGGAAACTGTGCAGAATTTCTTCGAGAAAGCCTTCGTAGCTGAAATCTTCCGAATTGTAGCTCGGTTTAAGTTTGTACATTATCGGCAGGGCGATGCGCCATGCCATCCACGAGCGTTGTCGCTCGGTCAGGTCCCAGCGACGACGCAGGAACGTCTCGACGACCTCGACTTCGCGGTCGGTCAGCAAACTGACATTTGCTTTGATACCGGTTATCTTCTGAACTCGTGTGAAAGCAACGTCGGTGACCCGTGTCGAAAAAGTCTCGGCAAATGTCGGAGCTTCGTCGGTGCGTTCGCGAATGACCACCGTTCCCGCAAAAATATCCCCGAGCCGCTGGTCGCGTCCGCTCAGGAATATCACGATCAAGCCGACCGAGTAAACGGGAATGATAAATCCGGGAACAGCGTCGCCGATCCGCAGCAGGTTGCGGGCGATCGCTTCCCAGAGCGTCAGCGGACGGCCGTCATCGCGGATAACCCGTAGTTTCAGCAGCCGTTTACCGGGCGTCTGGCCATTCCACAGCCACTCAAAAGCGATAAAGTACCCAGCAAAAACCAGAAAAAGCACGACGATCAGGATCGCGATCGTCCACTTCGGCATTTCCGTCAGTACCTGATCCGGGGCGTCGACGATCTGTGACCAGCTCGTGCCCGCCAGGCTTATTGCGAACCAAGCGATCAAGAATATCGAAAGATACTGGATAAAATGGTCGATCGCGACCGCAAGGAACCGATTTCCGATCGACGCCAGAGCAAACTCCAGCGGCACCCGCTCAGGCGTTTCGATGATCAGGGTCTCTTCGGTTTGAATTATCTCGCGGGGCATCGTTCAAACTCTATTATTCGTGGAATGAGTTGCTATTGCAATCGAATCGTGTGCTTGTCATTTCCGCAACGCCTTCACTATACTTGCTTTAGGTGGTGACTGAATTTTGATAACTGGTTTTTCGCACACTGACGCTTCGGCGGCGGGATTTAAGTTCGCGATAGTGGTGAGCCGTTGGAATGACGTTTACACGTCGCGGCTCGAGGCGGCTGCTCGGCGAGCATTTGACGAACGTGGTGGTGCGGTTGACCGGGTTGTCACGTTTCATGTGCCGGGTGCTTTTGAGCTTCCGCTGGTTTGTCGCAAAGCGGCGAAGTACCGGGAGTTTGACGCGGTGGTCGCTCTCGGAGTCATCATTCGTGGCGATACGCCGCATTTTGATTATGTCGCAGGTGAGACAGCCCGAGGCCTGATGCAGGTTTCGATCGAGACTGGTGTTCCGGTCCTCTTCGGCGTTATCACTGCTGACAACATTGAGCAGACCGAGGCGCGATGCGGTGAAAATGCTCACAATAAAGGCTATGAGGCCGCCATTTCAGCGATCGAGATGGCGAACCTGCTGCGGGACATGGAAGTTCGCCGCGAAGATAATATAGGGATCCCGTTTTAGGCAATGGCGATTGACAAGGCAGAGAAGAGTTCCGGTACCCGGCATAAAGCACGCGAATGCGCGCTGCAGATGCTGTTCGCGGCTGACATGACCGGCTCCGTAGGAGACGTGCTTACCAACGATTATTGGCACGAACTCGGCGACGTTGCTATCGATGACAAGACGCGGGAGTTTTCCAACAAACTGGCCTGCGGAACGCTCGACAATCTCTCGGCCATCGATGAGATCATCAAGACACGTGCTGAGCACTGGCGCATCGAGCGGATGGCGGTGGTCGACCGCAACGTCCTCCGTCTGGCAGTTTTTGAGTTTGTCTATCAGGAGACGCCAAACACTGTAGCCATCAACGAAGCCCTCGAGCTTGCCCGGCGGTTCTCGTCTTACGAGGCAACCCAGTTCATCAACGGCGTTCTGGACGGCATCAAGCAAGACCGCTTTTCTACCGAAGCGGCTGAACGGCCAGCCCGAAAAACCAAAGCGTCTTCAAAATAAAGTGCGTCTCCTCGCCCTAAGCCTTTTATTTTCCGCATTTTGCCTGATCACACCCGCGCAGAATTTGCCGGATAAGATCAACGGGTACAAGCTTCATCAGGCGGACATTCTGGTTACCAGGTTGCCCTTGAGTTCGGCCGCGTCAGAACCGGATGCGGTTGTGTCGGTCGCGTCGCCGAAAGCCGCTCAGATAGGCTTGACGGGCGTGTCCTTTGAGGTGTCTGCAGAGTTCTTATCAAAAAAGGAAAGCGGCAAAGTCGATCTAGTGACCTTCAAAGACCTTTCAGTCAACGGGCTTTCGCTTTATGTCGAGGAATACGCTCATCCGTTTGAATTTAAGAACGGAAAGCCTGTAAGCATACCCAAGCCCGCCAAAGTTTCGATCCGCACCACATCAATACCTCGAGCGGCTTTGAACGAATTGATGAATTCGCCAAAAGAACTCGTGGTTACCGGAACCGCATTTGTGTTCGCAAGATTTAAGAAATTCGGCTTTACGTTCAAGCGTGTCGTACCGGTAAAGATCGATCTGAAGTTTGCCAACCCGCTCCGCTCGCTCTAACCATCTCAAACGCTACGTTTTTTCAATCGTTTGCGATAAAATTAAAACTTTGGTTGAGGCATTAAGAAATAACGTGAGCGATAATCCAGCAAAACTAACCGAGTTCATCAGCGAAGCCTTTGGGTCGAACGCGACCTATGTCGAAGGACTCCTTGAGCGTTACAAAAACGATCCCAAACTGGTCGATGAGTCGTGGCAGGCTTATTTTGCCGAGCTTCTCGGCGGCGGAAAACCGTCGGTCAACGGCCAAACTGCTGCGCCCCAGCAGGCTCCGGCGCAGCCGGTTCAAACCCCCGCCGCAGCTCCGGTCTCGGCCCAGCTTTCACCGGATACTGAGCCGAGACCGATAACCGGGGTCGGCAAAAAGATCGTCGAGAACATGGAGCAAAGCCTGACCGTTCCTACAGCGACGAGTTTTAGAAATATTCCGGTCAAGGTTCTCGAGGAAAATCGCCGGATCATAAACGAGCACCTTGCGGCTTCAGGCCGCGGCAAGGTTTCGTTCACACACATTATCGCGTGGGCGATCGTTCAGGCTGTAAAGGCCTATCCGAACCTCAATTTTGGTTTTGGCGTCGTAAACGGTGCCCCTTCGCGGCTCGAGCACGAAAACGTCAATCTCGGCATCGCCATCGACATCGAGAAAAAAGATGGCTCACGGAACCTGCTCGTTCCTAATATCAAGGGTGCGAACCAAATGAATTTCGCCGAGTTTTTCGCGGCATATAACGAGCAAGTCAAAAAGGCTCGCGACGGCAAGCTGGAGATCGCGGACTTTCAGGGAACGACAATCTCGCTAACCAACCCGGGAACGATCGGCACGGTGGCGTCAAATCCACGCCTTATGTCCGGCCAAAGTGCGATCATAGCGACTGGCGCGATCGAGTATCCGGCCGAGTATCAGGCGATGACCAACTCGGCACTCTCGCAGATCGGTATCAGCCGCATCGTGACCGTCACGAGCACCTACGATCACCGAGTCATCCAAGGTGCCGAAAGCGGGATGTTCCTCGCTAAGATCCACGAATTCCTTAAGGGCGATCACCGATTCTACGACGCGATCTTCGACGATCTCGATATCATGTTCCCGCCGCTTCGATGGGCCGAGGATTTCAATCCAAACCTTTTTGGCAACAACAGCGAGCAGGTCGAAAAGCAGGCGAACGTTCTGCAGATGATAAATGCCTATCGTTCAGGCGGCCATCTTCTAGCGGACATCGATCCGCTTAAGATGACCACTCAGCATGCGTCGGAACTTGATCTAGAGAACTTCGGCCTTACGATCTGGGATCTTGACCGCGAGTTTATTACTGGCGGTCTCCACGGAGAAAAGACTGCGACGCTTCGGCGGATACTTGAAATTCTTCGCAAGGCATACTGTGGTAAGGTCGGGTTTGAATACCGTCATATCCAGAGTAAGAAGCAAAAAGATTGGATAAGACAGCAGGTTCGCGAACAGTTCGTTGATACCCAGCCGCTGCCGGTCGAGATCAAAAAAGAATTGCTGGAAAAACTTATTGAGGCCGAACAGTTCGAGCAGTTTCTTCATAAAAAGTACCTTGGCCAGAAACGCTTCTCGCTAGAAGGCTGCGAAACGGTCATCCCGATGCTCGATCAGTTGGTAGAGGGGGCTTCGGCTCGCGGGGTAGATGAGATCTACATGGGAATGGCCCACCGCGGTCGCCTGAACGTGCTTTCGAACATAATCGGAGACCCCGAAACCGGCGAGATGGCCGAGCGGATCTTTACGGTCTTCGAAGGCACGTCGCACCCGAACTTCCCTGCAGACGAGGGTGACGTTAAATATCATCAGGGAGCTGTTGGCAAGAAGAATACGAAGGCCGGACGGGAATTGACCATCCAACTCTCATGCAATCCGAGCCACCTTGAGACAGTTAATCCGGTCGTCGAAGGCATGGTCCGAGCTCGCCAGGACTACCTCCGCGACGGCGAAGGCAAAGAGCGGCAGGAAACTTATAAGCACATCATGCCGGTCCTGCTCCACGGTGACGCCGCGTTTGCGGGACAGGGCGTTGTGATGGAAACGCTTCAATTTGCGGGGCTTCCGGGTTATCGTACCGGCGGTACGATCCATTTGGTGATAAACAATCAGATCGGGTTCACTACTTCGCCGGGGCTCAGCCGCAGCTCGATCTACTCGACTGACGCGGCCCATATTACTCAGACGCCTATATTTCATATCAACGGAGACGATCCGGAAGCCGCTTTTCGCGTTATCCAGATCGCACTCGATTATCGCCGTGAATTCGACAAGGATGTTGTTCTTGACCTCGTTGGGTTTCGCCGCCTCGGGCATAACGAAGGCGACGAACCGAGCTACACGCAGCCAGTGATGTATGCCCGGGTTAAGGCGCATCCCGGAACGCGTCACCTCTACGCTCAGCAGTTGATCCGCGAAGGAGTAATTTCTGACGACGATCTCGCAGCGATGACGAACAAGGTCGTTGAAAAGTACGAAGGGATCCTAGCCAGAGCAAAAGAAATTGCCGCGAAAAAGCCTGCCCGAGCAGTGCTAAATCCGCCTCCAGTAGATGAAGACGGGTCGGTCGTTCTTGAAACCGGTGCATCTGCCGATGTTCTAACACGGGTCGCCGAAAAGATATCCCTTGTACCGGAGGACTTTCAGATCAATCCCAAGATGGTCGGTCAGCTTGCTCGCCGGGCAAAAATGGGTGCCGGTGAAATTCCAATGGATTGGGGCTTTGGTGAGGCAATGGCGATCGGGTCGCTGGTGCTCGAGGGAACGCCGGTTCGGTTTAGCGGTCAAGACTCGGGCCGAGGGACCTTCTCGCAGCGTCACGCTTCGATGTACGACACGATGACCGGCGATCGCTGGGCTCCGCTCAATGAATTGCGAAATGATGCAAATCCGCATGCTAGAGCGTACATTTTCGATAGTTCACTGTCCGAGTACGGCGTGTTAGGGTTTGAGTACGGATATTCCGTCGTATCGCAGGATCATCTCGTTGCGTGGGAAGCTCAGTTTGGAGACTTTTCGAACGGAGCGCAGATAATGATCGATCAGTACATTTCCTCATCCGAGGATAAATGGCAGCAACGATCGCGTCTTGTGATGCTTCTTCCGCACGGTTACGAAGGTCAGGGGCCTGAGCATTCGTCGGCACGTCTCGAGCGATACTTGCAGCTCTGCGCCGAGAACAATATGCAGGTCTGCTATCCGACGACGCCGGCCCAGTATTTTCATCTATTGAGACGACAGGCGAAGCAGGAAATTGTCCGGCCACTGATCGTTATGACTCCGAAGAGTCTGCTGCGTTTACCGGCGGCTAGTTCGACAATGGCGGAACTTGAGTCGGGCGGCTTCCAACCGGTGATCGACGACGCGACCGTAGCTGATCACGCAGCGATCAAACGGATCGTTATGTGCAGCGGAAAGGTCTTTTATGATCTCGAAGCCGCTCGTGAAGGTTCGGGCAATGGATCAGTCGCAATCGTTCGGCTGGAGCAATTTTATCCGTTTCCAACCGAGAAGCTTAAGGAGATCGTTGCATCGTATCCAAATGCGACCGAGATATTTTGGACGCAGGAAGAGCCGCAGAATATGGGCGGCTGGATGTTTGTGGAACCTCGTTTGAGGGCGATCAAGCCTGACGCGATTCGTTTAAGGTACATCGGTCGAGCGGCTTCGGCCTCACCGGCGACGGGCTCGTATGCGATCCATGAACTTGAGCAACGAAAGTTCATCGATGAGGCTCTAATTGGCGAGAACGATGAGATGTCTCCGGCAAGCGATCCGGAAGTCTCGGAAAAGATTGCTCCGGCTAGTGCATAAAGGGTAAGAAACTATATGAAGAGCAGGTGGGTATTTGCGTCATTTCTTTTGTTTGCAGTGACTTTGACGTCATTTGCGTGCCAGCCAAAAGAGGTTAAGAGTGAAGAGCCTGTTATAGAGCCCTCGGCCCAAGCCACGCCGCGAAACAACGAACCGATAACGATCGCCGCTGTTGGCGATATCATGCTTGCGTCGACCTTTCCTAACGAATCCCGCATGCCGCCCAATGACGGGGCCGACCTTCTTAAGGATGTGACCCCGATCCTCAGTGCGGCCGACGTTGCGTTCGGTAATCTCGAAGGTCCGATCATCGATGGCGGCGTCTCTGCTAAGTGCCGTCCGGGCTCTACCCGATGTTTTTCATTCCGAACGCCGACTCGCTACGGCAAATATTTCAAGGACGCAGGCTTCGATATGTTGAGTGTAGCGAATAATCACGCAGGCGATTTTGGACTGCCGGGCAGGGCGAGTACACAGCGGGTTCTGGACGAACTAGGCATTAAGTACGCGGGAAGTTTCGACCCGCCCGCAACGATCGCATACTTGACGGTTCGAGGAAAACAGGTTGCCCTTGTTGCTTTTGGACATAACCGTGGTATGCCCAGCGTTACCGATCTGGCGGCGGCGCGGCAGCTCGTTCAGGAAGCAGACAAGAAGGCCGACATTGTTATCGTTTCATTCCACGGCGGAGCCGAAGGCACTGACAAACAGCGTGTCCCAAACGCGACGGAGATGTTTCTCGGCGAAAACCGCGGCAATCTTCCTGCATTTTCAAAGGCCGTCATAGATGCCGGAGCCGACATAGTTCTCGGTCACGGCCCGCACGTCATGCGCGGCATCGAGATCTACAAAGAGCGCCTGATAGCCTATTCCCTCGGCAACTTTGCAACTTACGGCTGGTTTCAACTTGCGGGTGAGACTGGCATGAGCCTGATACTCGAGGCAAAGCTAGATGCGGATGGAAAGTTTCTTGGCGGCAAGATAAACAGCGTAAGACTGGAAGGACGGGGGATACCGATGTTAGATCCAACCGGAGCATCTATCCGACTCGTAAGGAATCTTTCAAATATGGATTTTGGGCAAAATGCTCCTAAGATCAGTGATGACGGCACCATTTCCGCACCTTGACCCGAGCTCAGCAATGTCGCTGCCTGTCACCAACTAGGTACCATTTTCTGTCATTTAGTTGCATTTCCTATACTTCCTTCACTTTAAACTATTGCCTGAATTGCGGTTGGCTGTGGCATAGCTCTTGTAATACACGTGTTATTGGGGGCTTGTCTTCTAACAGAAGCCAGAATGTAACATGTTTAAATCAAACTCTGGTATCCAGCGTGGTTTCTCGCTCATCGAGTTGCTGATCGTTGTTGTGATCATTGGGATTATTGCCGCTATCGCGATCCCAAATCTTATGGCGTCACGGCGGTCGGCGAATGAAGCGAGTGCTCTGAGCTCGATAAGAGTTATTTTCGGAGCGCAGGCCACATATCGTTCTACAGAGGGAAACGGCTACTACGCCGGCGAGCTAACAGAACTTCGCACCAGCGGCATCATCGACCCGCTTTTGGGTTGCTCTGCCGATCCTTGTTCTAAGTCGGGCTACACATTTGACCTCGACGCCCTTCCGGGTTCGCCAGCTACCCATCCCCCGCTTTGGAATCTGTATGCACAACCGTCAACGCCCTCTGGAGCGACGCAGACTGGTTCAATGTCCTACTATTCCAATGAGGTCGGATCGATCTACTACAAGGCAGGAGCAACCGCTCCAACTGCCGGACTGAGTTCGTCCACTCGATCTCCTTCTGATGGGGTACCGGTTGGAAACTGATTTTGAACGAATAGAGTCGGAGAATTACTTCTTTGATTCTTCGATCTTCTTGATCAACTTTAGAGCCTTATTTCGCGCCATTAGCGGCAGACGCTCGTCCAGTGAAAGTTGCGTGAGGAACGGAACCATATGCGGCGGGTCGGGTATTTCATTACGTCGCACATACGCCTCGATCGTTTCCATGAGTCCGGGAGTCTGCAGCGGCATGTTCTCCCTGGCTAGCAGCATTTCAAACCGCCATGTGTATTCGTTGCTGATGCGGCGGTACTCGTCCATTATCGTCTTCGCCGCCGGGTTATCCGTCCAATTGAATTTCACTGTTCGCGATCGGCCGCCTCTGGTCAGAGTAAACGTCACGTTTCCCATGTGAGAGTAGTCTTTCGCGTACTGATATTCTCCGGTTGAATCCAAAAATCTGAGTGTAGATAGTGCTTCGTGGATCTTTGCGATCGTAACCTTCGATAGCTCGATCGGATCGGTCAAGAGGTCATCGTGTCCATCTTTCAAAAACGAGATCTTACCTTTTCCGGCATCGTCGTGCTCTATGATGATGCGGCCGTAAGAAAACCCGGGCCTTACAAACTCATAGATGTGTGTAGCGATCTCCGATTTAGATGGAGCCTCTATTGGCGATAGCGCGCTAGGCCGCTCATTGCGTTTCGAAGGATTCTCAATAGTCGGTTCCGGCGATCGCGCGGGTTTTGAATTCTTCTTTTCCTGAGCGAGCGCCGCAAATGCCGATAGGCATAACGCCAGAAACAAGAGTAATGCCCTATAAGAAAAGCTCATCATACTAAGACCAGCCTAAATTCGAACTAGCGAGACGACTGAACTCAGTCTGATGCGGCTCGAGTGTCTACGGTTGGCGCTTCTACTCGAATTTAACAGAGACGATCTTTGAGACGCCAGCTTCTTGCATGGTGACGCCATAAAGAGCACGGGCTGACTCCATGGTACGCTTGTTGTGAGTGATCACGATAAACTGTGTCTTTTCAGACATCTCCGCGATCTTTGCTGCGAAACGTCCGACGTTCGCATCATCCAGTGGAGCATCGACCTCATCCAGAAGGCAGAATGGCGAAGGGCGATATTTGAAGATCGCGAGGACCAGTGCGATCGCCGTCATTGCTTTCTCGCCGCCTGAGAGCAGCATGATGTTCTGCAGCCGCTTGCCCGGTGGTTGAGCAACCACTTCGATGCCGGCCTCAAGAATGTCATCTGCCTCAAGGAGCGTCATCTCACCGCGTCCGCCTCCGAAAAGTTCAACAAAGAACTCCTTAAAATTCTCATTGATCGCTTCAAAAGCAGCTTTAAAACGCTCACGAGAACGCTGTTTTATCTCGCGAAGGGCTTCCTCGGTCGCCGCAATGCTGTCTACGATATCGGTGCGCTGCGAAGTTAGGAAAAGATGGCGTTCTTCGGCCTCAGCAAGTTCCTCCAGGGCGAGCATGTTTATTGCCCCGAAATTATCCAGCTTTTCCCTCAGATCGTCTGCGTCACGTCGGGCAGTTTCGAGAGAGAAAATCGCATCGAGCTCGACCGTGTCGATGAGTTCGACGAGCGAAACGTTTAGTTCCTGCTGGCAATTCTCGCTTGTGTTTCGAAGTTCGGTTACCGCTTCAGCCTGTTTTATCTCGATCTCGGCCTTCTGGCTGCGAGCCTCCACGGTTTGGCGATTCAGCTCGGCAAGGCCTTCGCTCATGGTGTCCGAAAGGTCACGTGCGGCTGCTAAAGCCGTGACAGCTGCTGCCAGATCGGAGTCTTCTTTAGCGATATCTTCGCCGGACGAGGCAATTCTGTCCGTGATCTCGATGATCGATTCGTGCAGAGCCTTGATCTTCGCGTCATTCTCGGAAAGCTCGAGGTCGAGCACGGCGATCCGCGATTCGATCTCGCGGGTTTCATTCTCAACTCGTCTGAGGGCGGATACTGCAGATCGTCGTCGCTCGTCGGAGGTTGCCGCGATCATTCTTTTCTCATTCAGGACACCGATCGCCGCCTCGGCCTTTTGACGTGCAGTTGCAAGGTCTAGACCAACGGTGTCGAGGGCCGCTTCTGTTTGCGATCGGGCGGCCTGGGCACTTACTTTGTTCTGAAGGGCTTCTTCACGACGCTCTTTGAGATCTGCGATCTCTGATGCGATCTGTGTCGTTTCATCGGCTACGACCTTTCGATGGCGTTCAGCCCTGGCGATCTCCTCGCGAGCCGAATGCACCTGGATCTGCAATCCGTGAATGCCGCGATCGACCTTGATGATCAGCGATTGAAGGTCAACTGTCTTGCTTTCATTTTCGACCAGCACCGCACGGGCTTTCTCGACATCGATCTTTGCACTTTCGATGGCGTTATCTAGTCTCGAGCATTCTTTCGCGAGTTGATTTAGTTCGCGCTTGAACGCGAGCAGCGACGTGTTCTTGCCGTCGGTCTTTCGTTTTCCGCTGACGAACATACGGCCGCCGAGAGCGAGGTCACCGGATCGGTCGATGATCATTTCACCGGGCTTTGCCGAAACTCCATCCATCGCGTCGACCAACCGGGCAGACATTTCACGCGGAAAGATCTCGCTGAGAGCGTCCGCAATAAGTTTCGAGACCCCCAAGTGGCTCGCGATCGTTCCATTTGGGGTCAGAGCACCGTCCGCATTTGTATCTGTTGGAAGCACGATCATCGCGGTACGCCCGATGTCGTTCTGACGCATCCAATCGGCAACGGCTTTAGCATCAGCTTTTGACTCAACGACGATCGCCTCGAGAAATGGCCCGAAAAGTGTTTCGACTGCGGTTTCGGCCTCGCTGGCGACATTTAACCTGTCGGCAAGAACGCCCGCGAACCGCACGCCGATCTTTGCCTGCTCGGCAAAAAGCTTCTGCACCTGCGGAGCGTAAACAGCCTT
The DNA here is from genome assembly GCA_001464455.1 of Acidobacteria bacterium Ga0077534. Lineage (GTDB taxonomy): Bacteria > Acidobacteriota > Blastocatellia > Pyrinomonadales > Pyrinomonadaceae > OLB17. The sequence goes on along the minus strand of LNEI01000019.1, from coordinate 120,171 downwards.
TTTTTCCTCAAGCTCACGCAGCGTTTCGAGCCGATGACGCTTTGCGGCGTGCTCGTCGTGCAGCACTCTCAGTGATTCTTCGGCCGTGCGGAGAGAAGATCGCGATTCGGTCGTGTCGGCGATCAGTACATCTTTTTCGGCGTTCAGTGCGGCAAGCTTTTGTTCTTCCGCGGCGAGATCACGGGCGAGCGTTTCTGCCTGCTTTTGATTTGCTTCAAAGGTTTCCTCGGCTCTTGCTCCTTCGCGTTCCAGGCCGTCGGCTCGCATCTCAAGGCGTTCGAGGTTGTTGGTGAGCTGTCTGCCGATCTCATCGAACCGCTCAGCCGCTGCGTTGTGCTGCATTAGTTCAGCACGCAATGTGTCGATCGAAGATTCGATCGCCGCAAGAGCTGATGATTCCTCGCGGTGAGCGTCTTCTGAACTTCGCAGTTCGGCTTCTGCCTGAGCGTAGGCTTCGGTCTCCTTTCGCTCGTCCTCTTTCAGATTTGCTAGTTCGCCTTCGAGCGAGCGAAGGCGGTCTTTGCTGGCTGCGATCTCGGACCTGAGCGTATCGCACCGGCTATTTAAAGAGACGATCTGATCCGATTTATAAAGATGCTCACGCTCGGCCCGGTCGCGCTCGAGGATGTTGTTTGCGTGTATCTTGCGAAGCTCGGCGAGGTTTTCCTCGGCATCGCGTGCTTGCTGGGTCGCTTCGCGGGTAGCTTCTTCCTGAGCCTTTACTTTGGCGTGGAGTTCCGTTTCGGTCTCCTCTGCACGGCCAAGTTCAAGTTTCAATTGGTTCGAAAGATCCGATAAATACTTGCCCTCAGCGGCGTAAAGCTGACGAAGTAAACTGCGAAATTCTTCCTGCAGGATCTTGAACCGACGCGTTTTCGCTGCCTGTCTTCTAAGCGAGTTTACCTGAGTTTCGATCTCCGAAATGATATCGAATATGCGGCTAAGGTTTGTTTTTGCTGAGTCCAGTCTCGATTCGGCGGCACGCTGGCGAGCACGAAACTTGGATATTCCAGCGGCTTCCTCGATAAGGTTTCGCCGGTCGGCGGGCTTCGCGGAAAGGATCTGGCCGATACGGCCCTGCTCGATGATGGCGTAATGAGCCCCGGAAAGTCCGGTTCCGGCAAAAAGATCTGTTATATCGCGAAGCCGGCAGGTCTTTCCGTTAAGTTGGTACTCGCTCTCGCCCGATAGATACAGCCTTCGCGTCACTGACACCGCTTCGCCGGGAGCAAAATCTAGAGCAAAGGACCGTGGCCGCCAGTGACGTTTAGTTTTGACCTTTGTTTCGACGACTTGCGCTGATCCGACCGCCATTGCCAAAGCCGTTTCGGCGAGTTCACCGTCGGCAGCCTGGTCGGACTGGTGGCCGTTCATCTCTTCGGGCACCTCGGCAACGATCTCTTCGATCTCCTCCACGCCCTCGATCTCGTCCATGTCGACGGCGGCCTCATCAATGCCGGACAACGCCTGATCGATGTCCGAAAGCTCGTTGTCATCCGCGTCAAATACCGAGTCGTCACGAACTAGATGCAAAACAACCTCGGCCATCCCGCCGGGTTTACGGCTGCGGGTTCCGGCAAAGACAACATCCTTCATCTCTCCGCCGCGCAACGATTTTGCACGCTGCTCGCCAAGGACCCACGACATCGCATCCGACACGTTCGACTTTCCACAGCCATTCGGCCCGACGACCGCAGTTATCCCGCTACCCGTAAAAACTATTTCCGTGTAATCCGCAAATGACTTAAAGCCTGAAATTTCGAGACGTTGAAGCTTAAACATTCTATAGTACCGTGATCTGTGAAGAGCACTATATTTTGTACGTTTCGCCCCGCCAAGTCAACACGCGACCTGAGTTGCGGACTAAGAAAAACATCCCTGGACTGATACGTTTTGGAGTCGAACGCCGCCTTACCAGATAGCGTTTTTACTATCCATCGCTAAGGAGTTTTTAATGTTATGAAAGTCAGCAAAAGCCGCCGGATAATCTGCGTAATGTTCTTTACGAGCATGTTGATCTCGCCGTTGGCAGGTTTGGGACAGGTTCCGAAGGGCAATCAAGGCGGAGCGAAGGCCAGGCCGAAAGCAACGTGCTCCGGTGCATGGACGGGTAACGTTACCTACACGCGGACCCAGTCTATGAGCGAGACCAAGACGACTCAGCGGGTGAGTAACCGGGGCAAAGATACTCGAAAGATCGAGCTGAACTATAACTATAAGGCCTCCGTCGCGGTGCTCGAATCCCCTGAACGCGATGGCTCGAATGTCGGAAAAGCGAACATTGACCACAAAATGACAAGTTCCGACAATACCGAGGCCCGGGAGGAGAATTCGTGCGACCGCGGAAAGACGTGGCGGGTGATGTACGGTATCTTTGAGTCAAAAAGTGAGACACGCGGACAGGCCACGGGCGTCGCGGCCAATGTACATGTCGGCGTCAATAGCGACGGCACTTATGCCGTCAGTGTGGGTATTCCGCAGATCCAGGGCATCACGCAGGGTGAGGATAAATCTTCATACTCGGGACAGTGCACACCGAAAGAGGGCAAGTCGCTAACAATGCCTCCAACCCCGACAAATATCGACGGCAACTCACTCAGGTCGGACGGCCGCGATCGCATAGATCCACAGGATCCAAACAGCCTTAGCGGCAGCTATACATTATCGGGCAACGGCGTTTCCGAAACGATAACGTGGAGCTTAAAGAAGTGCGGTGCTCCGCTACGCATTACAGACCTGCAGTTTGAGGATATGAAATTCCCGAACTGGAACGACTGGCGAGCGATCACCGAACAGACTGGAACAATAGACGGTAACCTCGTCAAGATCAAAGCCAAGGTCCTTAACGAATCCGGAGACACGAAATACGCCAACGTTCGATTTAAGGAAACATTCAAAGGCGACAAATGGAATGGATCGATGCCAGATGCCGAGATGAAGGACGCGGAAATCGGCGTGCGGATCGACGCGAATTCGGAACAAACGGTTGAACTCATTTGGGATTCGAGCGGCTACGCGTGGTTCGACGATGGACGTCCTCGGCTACTCCAGCGGGTAAAGGCAGAACTTGAGGAGAACAACAAAAAGATCGATGAGATCACCAAGAATTTAAAGATCGCACCCAAACCGCTCGTGCTGGTTCACGGACTGTGGAGCAGCTGGCGAGCGTGGGAAAGCTGGCAGAATATTCTGACCACGTCACATTCCTATGATTGGAAAGCGTATCCCGTCGGCGAAAAACCGGAGAAAGGGCTGATGAACACTGGGGGCTCCTTTCTATCGACTCAACCGACGAACTCGATCGGCGAGAACGCCGACCAGCTCGGGAGATATATCAGATATGCTCAGGAAGACCGTAATGCGTGGCATGTCGACATCGTCGCCCATTCGATGGGGGGATTGATCTCGCGATACCATATTGCTCAACAGATGGTGCCTAACACCCCTGAAGATCCGCGACCGAAGGTCGCTCATCTCATCATGCTTGGCACGCCGAATCTGGGTTCGCCATGTGCTGATGTGATGAACGTCGCCTTTGAGATGCTTGGCGAGAATGTCGAAGCAGTTAGGCAACTTAGGCAGGATCAGGTCGCAAACTTTAACCGAGCGAACATCGCCCGTAAAGGTGTGAAGTTCTCGGCACTCGCCGGCAATCCTCTGCCGACGATGTGCAAAGAGGTCGTCTGGAACGACGGCGTAGTGCCGGTTGCGTCCGCCAAGTGGAAAATAAAAGACACTGCCGAATCGTCGAGCCTACACACGGACCTTACCGGGACCTCGGACTTCTCGTCGTTCGTGAAGCCGAGACTTGCTATCGGCCCTCGCGGTGACCACAATCCCGAAGTACCCGACCCGTCGCAGTTCACCGGACTCTACGATTCGCCACGAGTTTACGGTGCCCGTGAATTCTCACTTGAGAACACCCGTACGCTCGAGACCCCGACGTCCAGGCCGTTTGCTAAGGCCCTGGCACTGGCTCCGAAGCAGACGGTCGAGATCGATATACCAGTAGACACCGCACTGAATTTCGGTGTCACGTTCATGGCGGATCCGAATGTCGCGGCAACGCTCCTAAACGATCGCGGCGTTGAGATGGCAAAGAGTGAGGCAAGATCGCCCGCGTCGAGAGGATGGTTTCGCTCACTATTCTATGACAAGCCTACAACAGCCGGAGTTTGGAAACTCAGGCTCGAAAACACGGGCGAGATGGAATTTAGAGCGATCGTCACGTCTTGGAAAGACGCACGATGACCCGCCGTCTGAGCCTTTTTGTTTTTGCCGGAATTCGCGTAGACTGCTTTTGTTCTATTCGAATTCCGCTTAAACAATTGAGGGCTCTGATGAGAATTCCATTACTCTTGCTGCTTCTGCTTGGGTTATTTTCGTTTTTTCCAAACACTTTTTGGGCACAATCGCCAGTTCAGGCCGAATGGACGCTCATGTTTTACATGGACGCGGACAACGACCTCGAGGATCCTCAGATGCAGGATCTGATAGAGATGGCGTCAGTTGGTTCGACTACAGCCGTAAATATCATCGTCCTCGCCGACCGGCACGTCGGCGGTGAACAAGACGCCGGCAGGGGTTACACCAATCGCGACGTTGGAGGAATCAAGAACTGGACTACAGCAAAGCTGTTGAGAGTCGAGAAAGGAAGACTACTCGAACTGGCGGACCAGGGCGAGCTAAACATGGGCGACCCCGAGAATCTCGTCAAATTCATTGAGGACGTTGCCAAGAATCTCCCCGCAAAACGATACGGCCTCGTTTTCGGTGATCACGGCAGCGGCTGGCCCGGCATACTCGGTGACGAAGCGAATAAGGACAGTCTGACAATGGCTGAACTTGGCTCGGCACTCGCTCGAGCGACAAAGACCACCGGAAAGCTCGAACTGATCGGCTTCGACGCCTGTCTGATGGCGAATTTTGAGGTAATGCGAACCGTTGCGCCATACGCAAAGGCGATGGTCGCGTCAGAGGAACTTGAGCCGGGAGACGGGTGGAACTACCGGCCGGCTTTCACCCGGCTCGTCGCGAACCCCGCGAGCGATGGCTTTGCTTTCGGACGAATAATTGTTGATACGTACCGCGACTATTACACGAAAGACCAGGGAAACCGCGACTCGAGCATTACGCTCAGTCTGACGGACCTCAGCAAGATCGATGCTCTTAGCTCGGCAGTGAATGACCTGAGCACGCATAAACAGGCTTTCATCAAGGTCGGCGGCAGGCCAAACATCCTCAAAGTAGCCGGGGCACGTTGGCGAACTGAAGATTACGGTCAGGAAGAAGGAGGCAAGAGTGCGGCGGAGTTTTTTGATCTCGTCCATTACGCTCAGAACGTCAAAGCTGCTTCAAATGACCCGAACGTCGCAAAGGCCGCCGATGCGGTGATCGCAGCGACGAGGTCGGCAGTTTTGTACAAGGCCAATGGTGCCGCACGGCCGAACGCAAACGGTATCTCGATATACTTCCCAAACAAGGCCAAGAGCGTTATTGACAGCGGGTATGCAAAGGCTCCATTTGCCGCAAACCTAAGGTGGAGCGGACTTCTGATGGATTATACGGGCATCGTCACTGCCGATACGAGTAAGCCGCAGCTAACGCCCGCGACCACAAACACCCAGAATCTTGCAGCAAATGCCGTCGCAACGGTAACTTCGAGCGTCAAGGGAGACGACATCGCCGAAGCTACGTTTGTTCTTGCCGAAAGCGATGGAGAAAGCGCCCTGATAATCGGTGCGGTCCCGACCGAACCGGATGAGAAAGGCGTCCTTCGGGAAGAATGGGACGGCACGTGGTTCGCGATCACTGACGGCAAGAACGAACTGATCTGCCCGATAACCGATTTCAGCGAACTTGAAGACGAGAAGGACATTTATTACGCCGAAGTTCCGGGCCAGGTCCAGTTCAAGGGCCGTCGTGAGTGGATAGACATTACAATGTATTTCGTCCTCGACTTTAGTGAGGATGATGTAACCGGAGAGTTTGTCTATGCATTCCGCGAGAGGAACGGGCAGCTTCGCGAAGTGGATATAAACGTCGGCGATCTTGTTAGGCCGGTGTATCTGATGGTCGATGCCGATGGCGAAGTCGAAGAGGTGGCCCACACCGATCCGGCGGACATCCTGCGCGTCACGGTAGACGATGGGCTTGCGATCGGGATGACCGAGGTGGCGGCTGGCGATTATTTGCTCGGATTTCTGGTGACCGATTATTCGGGTAACGAGAGCGAGGAATTCGTCGAGATCACTCGGAAGTAAACATTACTTTCCTTATCGCGAGCGGCAGCGGCAACCATGGATTTTGCCGGCCGTACGTGCGGGCGTTGAGGTCATCGATCAATTGTTCCTGTGCGAACTGCAGTTCATTCGGGGGCAGATCTTCGGCGTTCTCGTAGCAGGCGTGCACCGTGCACGCAACCGGTTTACCCGTGTCGTGAACCAGGCACCCAAAGCCTTTCTCAAACAGCGGGCAGGCAAACTTCTGCTGAAATGTATCCCCCTCGGACGAAATGTTATAGGTATCGATCGTAGAATCGATCCGATCGATCACCTTTTCTCTTAGGTCATCCTCCACGTTTTCGAGCGCTTTGGAGATCGCGACCGCTTCCAGTTTTGACACGTGGACGTTCACAAAATGAGCATCGAGGCAACACGCTCCGGGTGTCGAGCAGGTTAGGCACGATGCTGCACGATGCTCGTACTCATCCCGAATGCGTTTCGAGAAACCGTCCCGCAGATCTCGCAGAGTCTCAAGGGCTTTCTTTTCGGATAGAAGTTTCACGTCTTCCATCATTCTCGTCAACGAGAGCGGAAGCGTCAACTCGTATCATTACCCGCGATAATTCACTTCTATTTTTCATAATGATATTTTATTAATGTTATGGAACAAGTGTCGCGTTTGCTGGTCTTCGCCCTTATCCTGTCATTGTGTTCGGTTGGGTTTGCGGGTGAAATAACATTAAAGAATGGCGATAGACTGACAGGCAACATCGTCGAAGAGAGTGATGATGCGATCGTCATCGAGACCGCGTACGCCGGAAAGCTCAAGATCGAGCGGAAGCACATCGAAAAGGTAAGTCGGCCAGTCACACTACCAAAGACGGCAAATTTGGACGTTCCCCAGCCAGCCCCTTCGTCCAGTCGTTCCGCTCCTGCTGTCATTAAGGCAAAGCCGTCTAGTGGCTTCGTCGGGAAAATGAAAGCCATCGCGACGGGCTGGGATGGCAATGCGAATATTGGCTTTAGCTACACTTCGGGCAATTCAAACAACATAACCATGACCACCGGGCTGCGTGCTAGCAAATCGCGGCCGCAGGATGGTTTTACGATCTACGCCCGCAGTCTTTGGAATAGTAACCACGTTGTAAGTTCGACGACGCAAAATGCATTCTGGGGCGGAGCTCGATACGACCGGACAATCGATAAGAGACTGTTTGGCTTTGTTTCCTATGATTTCGAACGTGATAAGCCTAAGAATCTCAAGTTCCGTTCTGTTGCCGGCGGCGGGCTTGGACATCGGACGATCAAGAACGACCGCACCGAACTGGAATTTCTCGGCGGCATTGCGTGGAACCGTACCTGGCAAACAAATATCGATACAAATACGCCCGAGGCTCTTGCCGGGATGACGTTTCGCCATCGCATCAACGACAAGCTGCGGTTTCAGAACGCGACTACATTCTTTCAGAACGTGACCGATGTGAATGAGTTTCGAGCGATCTTTGACGCGACACTTTCGATCGACGCCACGAAAAAGGTCGGCTTTTATATTTCGGTTGGCGATAGATTTAACAGCGATCCGTTCGGTACTTCGAAAAAGAACGATTTTCTATTCACCACCGGGATGCGGTGGAATTTCGGGAAAAAGAAATAGCCCTCTATTGCAATCGTTCGTGCGTTGATAGAAACTTAGAAAGTTGGGTCTAGCAATTATTGTGAGGTTTTTTAAATGCTGAAAGAGGGTGACAAGGCTCCGGATTTTTCTTCTAATGACCAGAACGGCAACACCGTAAACCTTTCAGATTTCAAAGGTAAACGCGTCGTGCTCTACTTCTACCCGAAAGATGACACGCCAGGCTGTACAAAAGAGGCTTGTTCATTCCGTGACGCCGATGCCGTTTATCGTGAAAAAGGCATAACAGTGCTTGGCGTTTCTACTGACAGCGAAAAGTCACATCAGAAATTTATCTCGAAGTATCAGCTCCCGTTCGACCTACTCGCCGATACGGAAAAGAAGATCGTCGAAGAGTACGGCGTTTGGGGCGAAAAGAGCATGTATGGGAAAAAGTACATGGGCACATTTCGAAAGACTTTTTTGATCGACGACGGCAAGATCGTCAAGATCTTTGAAAAGGTCGACGTGGCAAAACATGCTGACGAAGTTCTCGCAGCCTTCGGAGAAAAATGATGAAGAAAAAGTTTCTGTTTGTCATTGCATCTCTGCTCTCAGCAGTAGTTTTTGCTTGTCAGAGTGCTCCGGTGATCGAGTACGTAAAATACGAAAACGAACTAGCGGTTCCCCGAATTTCCGTTCAGGACGCGAAGAAGGATCTCGATGCGGGAAACGTTGTTTTTGTTGACACGCGGGGCCAGGGCGCATTTGACGTCGAACATTTGCCGGGAGCCGTAGTGATCGACCTGAACGCTCCTGAAACCGAATACGCTAAGCTTCCAAAGGGGAAAAAGATAATCCTCTACTGTTCCTGAGGGGGCGAGCACACGAGTGCCAGTTTGGCACTCAAAATGAACCAGAAACAGATCCCGGGAACTTACGCACTGGTCGGCGGGCCAAACGCCTGGAAGGCTGCGGGCTATCCAGTCGTCACACCACAACAAAAATAGGAGGCTGGAATGAAACTGCTCATCGCATTAGCACTTTTACTGGGTTCGAGCATACTTGCTCTGGGCCAATCAACCGAAACCAAGAAGATCGCCAGCGACTCTGATGTCCCGCGCATAACTATCGAGGATGCCAAGAAGGCTCTTGATGAGGGCAACGCCGTCTTTGTTGACTCGCGTTCCGTTGAGGCTTACAAGGAAGAACACATCAAAGGCGCTGTGATCATCGAGGGTGCTGAGAGCAACCGCTTCAGCAAACTGCCAAAAGGAAAGAAGATAATCGTTTATTGTTCCTGACCGAACGAAAACTCGAGTGCCAGGCTGGCATTCCAAATTCACCAAAGCGGTATCACGAATGTGTTTGCACTAAAAGGCGGTTTTCAAGGCTGGAAGCAGGAAGGCTTCCCGACAGCCTCAAAAAAGTAAGCTGGATCAAAAAAGGCCGGGTCGCGATGACTCGGCCTTTTGTTCATGATTCCCTGATCAACTCGTCGCAGATCCGCCCCGACGCCTTTCCATCCCAAAGCGGCGGAACACGCAATTCGCGTTTTGTGTCGCTGGCCAAGCTCGCCCTTGCCTCACGTCTTATCTTCTGGGGATCGGTGCCGACAAGAACGTTCGTGCCAAGCTCGATCGTCACGGGCCTTTCCGTGTTTTCGCGAAGCGTCAAACACGGAATGCCGAGGACGGTCGTCTCTTCCTGCAATCCGCCGGAATCCGTGAGCACGAGCCTGGCTCCGCTGTAGAGCCTCATAAAGTCGAGATAGCCGAGCGGCTCGATCAGGCGAATATTCGAACCCGCAACTAATTTGTCGAATCCGAACTCTTCCATTTTCGCCCGCGTTCGCGGATGGACAGGAAAGACGATCGGCAGCTCCTGAGCGATCTCTATCAACGCCTCGAGCAAGCCGCCGAATGTCGCTTTGTCATCGACATTCGAAGGCCTATGCAGCGTCATCACCGCATAATTGCGGGCTGAAACGCCTAGATCTTCGCGAATGGTCGAGTTTTCCGCAATCTTCAGGTGCTCGAGCAGCGAATCGATCATTACGTTGCCAACAAACCTGATCCGCTCCGACGGAACGCCCTCGGCCCTAAGATTCTCGTCCGCATCCTGCGAGGTCGTAAGCAGTAGATCTGAGATCGAATCGGTCAAAATACGGTTTATCTCCTCCGGCATCGCCCGGTCCCGCGAACGCAGGCCAGCCTCGACATGAGCGATCTTGATCCCGAGTTTTGAACAGACCAAAGCACAGGCGATAGTCGAGTTAACATCACCCACAACCAAAACCCAGTCCGGCTTATGCTCGAGCACCACCGGCTCGAACAAAGTCATTATCTTCGCCGTCTGAACCGCATGCGACCCCGACCCAACGCCGAGGTGAATATCCGGCTTCGGCATCCCGAGATCGTCAAAAAAAGCATCCGACATAGCCGCATCATAATGCTGTCCCGTATGCACGATCATCGGCACAAATTCACCCGGCCGCCGCTTCATCTCGGCATATATCGGCGCCACCTTCATAAAATTAGGCCGTGCACCCGCAATTAGCATGACTTTTATCATGGCTCTAAGTTTCTTACCTTTTCTCTCAACCACAGTTCTATCTCATCGACCTTCCATTTATTCGATTCGACGGCGAGAGACATTTTGTAAAGTTCTTGAGGGGAAGCGACAAGGTCGAGCCGATTTATGTACAGGAATTCTTCCATCAGAAGAGTCGCCGTACGTTTGTTTCCGCCGATCCAAGGGTGATTTTTTATAAGACCGAAACAAAGCGTTGCTGCCTGACGCACTATGTCGGCGTTTTCATAAACAGCCGAGTGCCTTGGGCGGGCAAGAGCGGACTCGATCAACTCCCGATCTCCCACACCAAAACGCGTCTCATTCCAGACGTGCATAAGTTCAAAATGAAGATCGACAGCGTGAATATAATCGATGTAGAGAACGTCGCGCTTAGTCAATGGGAGCGATCTCCCTCATAAAATCGCCGTATTTTTCACTAAAACGTTTCACTGCAAGCCGCGCTTCTTCAGATCGTCGAATAAACGTACTCTGAATAGCTCCATCTTTAATGGTCAAACTGACGAGAGTCCCCTTCGCGAAACCTTCTCGCTCGCAAATTTCATCCGGCACTTCCAGCACCCACGTATTTTTCTGTACGGAGACGGTTCGAATGTCTGGTCTTTCTTCGGTCTTGATCATATCTGTAAGTCGACGCCCATAGTATACATCGAAAGATGTAAGATATCCGATTTTTCATCGCGGTCACGGTTCTTCGTCTCTTATAGGTCCTACCGATGCGCTATCATGAGAGAGTGAAGACCATTGCTCATCTCATACTTGTGCTTTGCTCCGCAGTGACGCTCAGTGCCCAGGCTAAGCCGACAACCGCAGCTGATTACAACGGCACGTTGCAGTATGCGGTAAGCGAGACAAATGCGGCGTTTCCGTTCATCTTTACGGTTATCACGGAAAACTTTAATAACGGGAAGTTAGTATCAACTAAGACGGAAGTTGCCGAGCGACAAGCACAGGGAATAGAACGTGAAACCAGCACGCTAAAAAAGGGCGGAAAGACACTTCGCAGTTTCTCGATCCAGGTCGGTTTCGGGAACGCAACGTATTGCAGCACAGACGGCGAAAAATGGACCGGACCTCAAAAATTCGTCTGTCCCGGCCCAGACGAAACTGGACAGGTCCGCCTGCTTGGACCACGGCCACGGCAGCCCGAATCCGTTGAATATTCGGTCGAAGAAAAGACGCTTGGCGGACAGCCCGTGAAAGTTTATCGAAAATACGCAGTCTATGCGGCCTCTAGTCCCGGCGGAAAAAAAGACTTCCAAGAAGAGATCGCTACCATCGATTCGCGCGGCTTCTTCGTTTCAGTCGTAGACTCCGAGGGCACCCTTGATCCCAAGACCATCACGCTGATCCGAACACAAACGTGGGACTTTAAAACCAAGATCGCTCCAGTTTTAGCGCCGAAGCAGAACATGCCATCTGCCTCGACACCCCAACGAATCGGTCGTCTCGGAAACAGCGATTCGGAGCCAGGGCTGAACAGACCATTACTCAAGGATGAGATTCTGTCCTCTGAAGTCGAGCCTCGCTCAAGGCTCTTTCAGATGAACGTCAGGTTTGCGCGTGGGACATATTCGGTCCCGAAGACAGGCAATGATCCGAAAGCCCATCAGTATATCTGGTCCTATTATCCGGATGCAGACCTTGTGGTTCAATTCTTCGAATATGCGGCAGGCTCGTTTCCGGCCTCGCCCGATGAAAGTAAACGAGAGGCCGCGAAAATGTTCGAGGCTAGTATGTTAAAAGGTGGAGCGGAAGGATTGGTCGGGAAGGACGCGACGGTCGACGGGGTCTCTGCAACAAGGTACGAGATGACGAAGGATGGCAAGAAGTTTTTCGGACGCACATTCATCAAGGATGACGTTTGGTACGTTCTGCTGGCGAGCCCCAAAATTGACGAAGGTGTATCCGCCATTCATAAGGCCTTTGATTCATTTGTTTTCGTAAAGACCGCGAATCCGGTTGGCGGACTCGAAAATGGGGTCTTCCGATCAACAACCGGAAAATTCTCCATCGCGATCCCTGCGTTGCCGGCTCGAACGCTCGATAATGCGACGACAAAGGCCCGGATACTGAATGTTGACGTAGGCAAACAGTTTGTTTGGAATTTTGGTCGTACCTTTTATACGGCCTATTACACGACACCGGTTAATCACGATGGCGACCCAACGCCGCAGTTGTTTGAAGACATCGAAACGGGTACTCGCAAAGGCGTCCTAAATGCGGGAGCAACGCTCCAGTCCGAAAAACCAATTCAACTTGGGAAACATCGAGGGACGGAGTTTCGCTATTCCAGTTCAAACGGCGTTCGCTTCATCAACAGGGTTTTCCTCATCGGCGATCGCGGATATCAAATAATGGGAGGGTACGCCGATGCAAATGATGAGCAGAAAGTCATCGATGTACTCAACACTTTTACGCCATTCACCAATTAACACCGGCATCTCTCACAACCGCCTCGAACTTACGCGGCTTTGACTGTGGCCAGTGCTTACAGTTTCTGGCGGTTCTTCCAGTGATTTTGCACCCGTAGCGGAATTTGGGCGGTTCTGAGGTCGAGGCGGAGGATGCCGTCGTCGTCGATCTCGGGGTTCTCGAATTTTATCGAGGCGGGGAGGTCGATGTTGTATTCGCGGATCAGGCGGAAGGCGTGGACCTTTTTGGCTCCGCAGCGGCCTGAGACGAGGAGTGGGTAGGCGTTTCGCACGTTCTTGCCGGTCGGTTTCAGGCCGATCCGACGGTTCGTGCGGTCGAAGAGTAAGAGCACCGCGGCGGGTTGGTCGAGCATGTTATAAGTATTTTTGCTCAACATGATCTCGCCTTTTCGGTTCATCGTTACATAGATCCCGGCGTACTGTGGCGGCAGATCGCCGCGTGGACATTCTTCCCATTCAGCTTTCATGTTGGAAATGTATCATATCATGTTGTACGTATCAAGTATGCAACAACAATTGTCTCAACTTTCTTTGCCGCCTTGGCTTTAAGAAGAGATCTTTAACGCAAAGGTCGCAAAGAACGCAAAGAAAACGCAAAGAGAAACGACCCAAATTGCCGCCGTGCAAAACGCAGTTAACGGCAATATTAAATCAAAGAGTGACTGGCGGTAGGCGGCGATGTGAATGTGCTGGTGAAATTTCTTGCGTCGTCGAAAAAAGCGGTTCGGAGTTGAATCAAAACGGTTCGGAATTCAACGAAAACGGTTCGGAGTTTTGCGACGCATGCGATGATCGCGGCGATCTGCGACGCGGTCACGAAAGCCGCTCTCAAAGCAAAACCCGCGAGACCGTAAATTACGATCTCGCGGGCAATTTTGCTATCTAGCCGTCTGGTCCCTAGAGCCTGACGACCTTGGCACTGCAGCCGCCGCGGACCTCCGGCGTCAATGCATTTCGCGTGTCGACAACGAGTTTAGCCAGCGAGCAAACCCGGCTGTAGTCGACCGTCGTATGTTCGGTGCAGATGATCACGCAGTCTGATCCGGTGATGAGTTCGTCGGTCAGTTCTTTATTGAACAGCGGGTCGCCTTTGCCGATCGTGTAGGCGTGGTCGAATGTTACTTCCGGCACGAACGGGTCATGGTAATAAACGTCGGCTCCGTCGGCTCTCAGCAGGTCGATGATCGAGAGAGCGGGTGACTCGCGCATGTCGTCGATGTCTTTTTTGTACGCGACGCCGAGGATCAGTATCTTCGAGCCGTTAACGGCTTTGCGATCGTCGTTCAGGGCGGCCGTAGCGAGTTCGACGACGTAATTCGGCATCGTCGAATTGACCTGCTCAGCCAGCGATATGAACTGCGAATCGAAGCCGTGCTGCCTCGCCTTCCACGACAAGTAATGCGGGTCGAGCGGAATACAGTGGCCGCCGATTCCCGGGCCGGGATAAAAGGGCATAAAGCCAAACGGCTTGGTCGCCGCCGCACGGACGACTTCCCATGTATCGATGCCGAGGGCATTGCAGAGCTTCGCCATCTCATTCGCCATCCCGATGTTGATAGCGCGGAAAGTGTTTTCCCAAAGCTTTGCCGCTTCGGCCACTCTTGCCGACGAAACGGGATGAACCTGATCTACGATCTGGCCGTAAAGAAACGCAGAAACCTCGGTCGAATCGGCTCCGACGCCACCTACGACCTTTGGAATGTTGTGTGTCTGAAACTGCGGATTGCCAGGGTCGACGCGTTCGGGTGAGAAGGCGAGAAGGAAATCTTCATCGAGCTTAAAGCCCATTTCCTCAAACATAGGCTGCAACACCTCATCGGTCGTTCCGGGGTAGGTCGTCGATTCAAGGATGATCAACTGCCCGCGGCGCATGTATTTTTGGATCTCGCCGCCGGCAGTCAGGATGTACGACATGTCGGGATCTTTTGTCTTGCGGAGCGGTGTCGGAACGCAAATGATGATCACGTCGCAGCCCTCAAGCTGGCTGAAGTCCGTGGTTGCGGTCAGTTTGCCATTGTCGACACAGGCCTTTACATTCTCGTCGGTGACATCGACGATGTACGAACGTCCGGCGTTGATCTCGCCGGTTTTATTCTCATCTACCTCAAAACCAACAGCGTTAAAGCCTTTAAGACAAAATTCGATTATCAGCGGTAGTCCGACATAACCGAGGCCGATCACGCCAATTCGAGCGCTTTTTGCGTCGATCAGTCTTGTCAATTCTTCTTTTATCATTACGTCTTGTTTGTTGTCGGTGAGCGGTGTAAAGCTGGTGCAGGATAATTTGTCGTCCATAAGTAAGCTAAGTTATGCGGTTGACCTTAGTCAAGATAGTATTCAGTTTTATGCTAAGATAGCGGTCAGCCAGTTCGGATAACCCTCTCGCATTACAAAATGTTTAATGGGCGGTATTCTTCCGCAATAAAATGAGCAGTGACTTAGTTTCCGACAATCCCGTAGTCAAGGCCGTGGTCGATGGTACGGCCCCTCGGCCTGCTCAGCTTGCGGCCGCTCGCGGGGCGTTGCCGCTACCGCAGAATGACTTGCTCGAGATCTTAGTGAATTTCTTCGAGGGGGCCGACGAGGAATTGCGCTCAGCCGCGAGCGAAACGCTATCGGCGCAGTCCCCGGAATCGCTCGAATCGACGATCAGAAGTTCATCCGTTGCCCCGCGAGTGCTCGCCCATTTTTCAACGCGAACCGATCTTACGCCATCGATCCAGGAAGCGATCGTTACGAATGCCGCCACGCCGCCTGACGCGATCGCTCACTTTGCGCGGCGAACTCAAAACGCTCCGCTGCTCGAACTTATATCGTTCAATCAGCAGTTGCTTATCCAAAACCCCTCGATCATCGACGCAATAGTCGCTAATCCGAACCGAACGCCTGATGCTGAACGGCGGGTGCTGGAACTAAAACGCGAATTCTTTGAGAAAGAACGCGGAGCACAGCAGATCGCCAGCGAGCTTCGAGCGCAGGGAAATGAGGCGGCTGCAGAATTTGTCGAACAGGCTGAATTTTCGGATGAACTCGGATCCGAGACTGGAATGAGCCTCGAAGACGCGTTGTTCATCGCGCAGCATATCGAGGTCCCTGATCAGGAAACTGACGATTCATGGCTCGCCCTCGAGTACATCGAGGAGATCTACGAGGAGTCCGAAGAACAGCGTCAGGCAGCGCTTAAGGTAATGCTCGGCGAACTCCAGGCGAACGACGAAGCTACCAGCGAACGCGTTTCCATGCTCAATCGCATCATGAGAATGGGCGTGAAAGATCGCGTAAAACTGGCGATGAAAGGCGACCGCGAGGCAAGAAACATTCTAATCCGCGACCCGAACAAGCTCGTTTCGACCGCGGTCGTAAACAATCCGCGCATTACTGAAAAAGAAGTCGAGAATATTGCGGCAATGCGCTCGATGTCCGAAGAAATACTTCGCCAGCTCGCGGCTAATCGTCAATGGAGCCGCAGCTATCCCATCATGCACAATCTGGCGAGAAACCCTCGAACGCCGATTGCCAACGCTATAACGATCATGAATCGGCTGCAGCTGCGCGACCTCATCGCTCTATCAAAAAATCGAAATGTTTCTGACGCCGTAAGGCGGCAAGCTCTCAGACTTCACACGGCGCGCACGGGCGGCGGCCGCGGCTAGAGAAATTTGGCGACGCGGCCTGTTTTGACGTATGACCCAGCCATATCGGTAAACGTGTGACTCGCCGCTCCCAGCCAAAGTCCAAAAAAGATCAGAACTGGAAAATTCTGCCCGAGCAGATCCCTTGTCATGTCGCCGACCGGACGCCAGACGTTCGCGATCTGCTCAACGCCCGGTAATTGCCCGCCTGAAAAAGCCGCTGCACAATAGACGGCAAGAAATCCGATAAGTGTGATAATACCCA
Organism: Acidobacteria bacterium Ga0077534; assembly: GCA_001464455.1. Lineage (GTDB taxonomy): Bacteria > Acidobacteriota > Blastocatellia > Pyrinomonadales > Pyrinomonadaceae > OLB17. The sequence continues at coordinate 103,411 of LNEI01000019.1, read as the reverse complement.
GAAAGTAAACCACGCGAATGAGCGCTCCGAACAGGAGCCCGTGCGAAAACCTTGAACGGTGCTTGAAAAAAGACCTGTAGGGAAACCAAAGGAGGCGGAAAATAGACCAACGGGAGTATTGGCGCGAAACCGTATCCAGATCCGGCCCGAACATCAAGCCTCCGAAAATAAATGCTCCGGCGACCGTTGATGCCTCTGGAATGCCTCCAATAACTCCGTACGTCAATGCAAATGCAGGAGCCGCGAGTAGGAAAGTGATCGCGTCATGTGTACGTCCGCTCGGCATAGGTTAGTAGAAACGTTTGACTACATTCTAATATAGGAACTTCCAGCTTAATTAGTTTAGGTAGATAGTTTATAGTTACAAGTTTGTTGGCGGGAACCACGATGGGATCTTTTGCTGAAAAACTAAGTACGACGCTCGCGATGATAAAATTCGAGCATACGCTGTTCGCCCTGCCGTTCGCGTTTCTCGGAGCGATACTCGCGGCAAACGGACTGCCGTCCTGGTGGCAACTCCTTTGGATAACAGTAGCGATGTTTGGGGCTCGCTCCGCCGCGATGACGTTCAATCGCATAGTCGACCGCGATATCGATGCAAAAAACCCGAGGACAGCGAACCGCGAACTTCCGAGTGGCAAACTCCCGATCGGCTTCGCCTGGGTTTTCCTCTACGTTTCTATCGGACTGTTCCTGATCGCGTCTTACTCGCTGAACTGGCTGACCTTCGCACTTTCTCCCGTCGCGCTTCTTTTCGTTCTTGGTTACTCTTACACCAAACGATTCACGGCTTTTGCACATGTAATTCTCGGCATCGCTCTAGCGATCTCGCCATCAGCGGCGTGGATCGCGGTGCGCGGGGCTCTCGACAGCGAAGTGCCTGTCCTTCTGTCGGTGATAGTTTTGATGTGGACCGCTGGTTTTGATGTACTATACGCATGTCAGGACTACGAATATGACCGCAAAAGCGGACTACGCTCGATACCGGCACGGTTCGGGATCAAGAACTCGCTCTACATCGCTCGGCTTTTTCATGTGCAGTCCTTTGTTATTCTCGTATTACTCTATTTTGTTACCGAACTCGGGATGTTGGCTCTCGCTGGCGTAATAGCCGTCGGTTGTCTGCTGATCTATCAGCATACGCTAGTCAAGCCACACGATCTCTCGCGAATGAACGCCGCCTTTTTTACAACAAATGCTTTCGTTAGTGTGATATTGCTGGCAACCTTCGGCGGTAGCGTGTTTCTTCAGCGATGAAGCCATTGCTTGAAAATATTGGGCCCGAACTCACCCAACGCCTGTTCGCTCTGGGTCGCCGTCGCGTGTTCGACACGGGAAGCATCGTTTTCGACCGGGGCGGAAGCCCCGACTTTCTTCCCATCATCATCTCCGGTTCGGTAAAGATGATCAGAATGCCCGAGCCGGGTAAAGAGGTCATTATTGGAACATTTCACGCGGGTGAGATGTTCGCCGTACCGCCCGTCTTCGACGGAGAGCCGTATCCCTCGACCGCGATCGCGACGGAGCGCACGGAGTTACTTCAAGTCAGACGGGAAGACTTTCTTGCCATAATACGTGAATCCCCCGAGTTGGCATTCGAGGTGATCGGCTGGACGTGCGACATGCTTCGCGAGAAAACGTCTATGATCCGCACGCTCTCGAGCGCTTCACCCGAACACCGCGTCGGCCGCGTTCTGCTAAAGCTTTTTGCTGAATCAGGTGGGGATGGTCCGGTAAAGATCGCTGTCCGCCGCCAGGACATCGCCGAAATGGCGAGTCTTACCACCGAGACTACCATTCGTGTTATCCGGCGTTTTTCGGATCAAGGCCTGGTGCGCATCGTTCACGGAAAGATATTTATCGACTCTACGGCTCCGCTCCAAACGCTTCTTCGGGACTAGCCGACAAACCGAGGTTTTGCTGAAAGCGGTTAGCGATCGCGTGGGCTCTGATCTTAATAAACTCAGCTCGCGGCCCCGTAAACTGCTCATCAACACAAGACACAAACATTTCAAGCCAACGAGAAAAGTGAATCGGCTTGAACGCCGATTTGAGATGCAGTTGTCGATGTACCTCCATCGGATTACGTCCGCGTGCGGCGTAATCGCCCGTGCGAAACAACATCGCCTCCCAAAAATCACCAATGATCGGCAAGTGTGAATTTAGATCGAGATGAGCAACGTCGGTGAAAATATAGCCGATAACCTCGTCGATCAAAGCTCGCTCGTAAAAGCTCTGCATTAGCCGATCAATATCGACACGGTTTTCAATGTCCGGCCTCATACAGAACTCCCTGAGATCAGTCGCCGGGTCGTCGCAATACCTAGCACTGCCAAAGCGATCAATTTAATTGCATCAAAAACAATGTAGACAATATGAGAATTGGAGAAGGGCGGTGCCGTTCCCGCAATCACCATTTCGGCCCGGGCGTCAAGTACGGGCAGCAGCCAGATCGTTTCGAGAAGCAAGATAAGCAAAACTAAGCCGAGGGCAACGAGCATAGTCCGCGTGCTATTGCGGACACGAAAAAATGCGATAAGCAACAGTAACGCACAGACGATCTCCATCTTGTTGAGCGTGAAGAATACCAGCCGCCCGATCCCCAATCCGAGAGGTATCGTTATACCCGGAGCCTGGAATTTGAGCGGCGCCTCCATAAAGGATATGGCGCCGACCGTCCCAAACCAGATAAACGGTATCGCGATCTGTAAGACGCGCATTGTCATATGTTATTCGAGTCCGGCGATAGATGCGTCATTCGCTGGACCGTTCTTGCCGCGTGTAAGCATAAGCTGTAAAGCGAACCAAACAAATGCCACAGCGCCGACCGCAAATATCGTGTCGCCAAACAATCGCATCCATCGCAGATTCGACATTAACGCAGTCTGCATGAATTCCGGGCTACGTGCCGACCAATAGCCGACCGACACCGATTGGTACGTTTGAAGGAGGCCGATCGGAAGCAAGCTGAGCAGTATCTCGAGCATCATTCCAATATTGATCGCCCAGAAAGCGAAAGCAAGCAGCTTTGTATTCCAGATCCTCTGTGGCTGCATCGCACGCATGCAGAATAGCAGCAACCCTAGACCCAAGGTCCCGTACACGCCATACAGCGCACCATGGGCATGAACCGCAGTCGTGTTCAATCCTTGCATATAGTAGAGGGCGATCGGCGGATTGATCATAAATCCAAAAACACCGGCACCAACCAGATTCCAGAATGCGACCGCGACAAAAAAGTAAACGATCCACTTATATTGAGCGAGCCACGGCCTCGCCCTCGAATGGCGGATATTTTCCATTGCCTCATATCCGATAAAGACAAGCGGGACGATCTCAAGAGCGCTAAATACCGCTCCGAATGCGATCGCTACCGTCGGCGTACCGGCGAAGTACAAGTGATGAAGCGTCCCGATGATGCCGCCGCTCAGGTATATCGCCGCAGAAAATAGAGCAGCATATGCCGCGTGATCGGCCCTTATCACTTTTAGCCGTGCAAACAGGAACGCGATAACGGTGGTCGCAAAGACCTCAAAAAAGCCCTCGACCCACAGATGAACGACCCACCATCGCCAATATTCGACGACCGTCAGGTGTGAACGCATTCCCCAGAAAAGTCCGGGAGCGTAAAAGAACGCGATTCCCGCCGTCGTCACCAAATAGAGCACGACCAGCGACCGGCTGCCGTCTGCCCTGAGCGCCGGGATCGCACTCCTCGCGACCAAGCCGAGCCACAAGAGCAATCCGACCAGCAGGGCAATCTGCCAGACGCGGCCAAGGTCGACATATTCGTAACCCTGATGACCGAACCAGAACCAAAGGTCGCCCGGCAGCAGATGCATCACGCTCGCCCATTGGCCGCCCATCGATCCGAGCACGACGATCAGCAATGCGCTGAACAGGACGTTTACGCCCAGGCGTTGAAATTTCGGCTCATATCCGCAAATATACGGTGCGATAAAGAGGCCCGCCGCGAGCCATGCAGTGGCTATCCAAAATATCCCCAGCTGCACATGCCACGTGCGCGTCACGACGTACGGTAAATAGTCGGCCAGCGGGAATCCGTAGAATCCGCCGCCTTCCACCCCGTAATGCGCAGTAATTATTCCCATCACTATTTGCAGCAGAAAGAGCAGCGAGACGACGAGAAAATACTTAACGGTTGCTTTCTGCGAGGGCGTGATCGTCTCTCCAATGAGTGGATCGCTGTCTGGCGTGTCGGGCGAGGTCGCTTCTTTGTGCCATCCGGCGTAGAACCAGACCATTGCTCCGATGCTCAGGATCAATGCGATCACGCTGACGCCCGTCCAGATTATCGAGCTGCTGGTCGGGAAATTTCCGACCAACGGCTCGGAGGGGAAGTTGCTCGTATACGAGATCGTATTGTCCGGCCGGTTCGCCGCTGACGCCCATGCGGTCCAGAAGAAGAATGATGTTAGGTGTCGCAGCCGCGTAGGATCGGATTGTGCATTACGCTGGATCGCATATTCGTCGCTTCCATTGGTGAAGATAAGCGAGTAATGAGCAAGATTATTCTCGAATGCTCTGGCTCTGACAGGGTCGACCGTTAGCTTTTGGGTTGCCGGGTCGTAGCTGTTTTTTCGCATGGTGTCCTGAAGGCGTTGAACCATTGCGGCGCGCTCTTCGCTCGGCATCGTGCTTCCATCTGCTCCGAAACGGCCGGCCGTCCACTCATTCAGGATGTATAGTGATTCCCGATGTAGATAGTCCGCCGTCCAATCAGGTGCGACGTACGAACCATGCCCCCAGATCGAACCAACCTGCATTCCACCCATCGCCTGCCAGACGTTCTGGCCGTCAGAGATCTGCTCAGGCACGATCAACACAACGCCGTCCGTCGTGACGACCTGATTGGGGATCGGCGGCACCTGACGAAAGATCTCCGAGCCGACCCATCCCAAAATTGCAAACGACAAGATAAAAACTGCACCAAATATGATCCAAAGTTTTTTCATTTTCCCTCCGCGGCAACCGTTTAGCTGCCGGTAAATTTGGTAACAAGAACGTGAAGCGAGGGGGCGGCAATTACTTCATGTTCGATGCCCGACTCTAATGTGAGAAATGTGCCGGCACGCAGTTCTTGTGAATCCTCGAGATCCGTGCCGGCGGTAAAAGTTCCGCTTCCCGATAGACACAGCACCGTGATGGGTACATCAGCCTTGTGCCGCGACAGCACTGCGCCATTCTGCAGCCGCACCTCCACGATCCGGCGGAAAGGTCCCCGGAATATCTCGCTCACCTCTTTATCGCTTTGCAGGCCGGACACTGCGTTGAGATCAAGTTCTTTAATTAGTTGTACATGCTTCATATTTTTTCCCCACATCTGAACACTAATGGCCGGCGGCATCGAAAAAAATGATCTCAATCATAAAAATGAGATCCATGTTTGATCGTAGATGCGGGCCGCGAGGGCACGGCGCTCTTTAAACTGAACTTTTTGGGGATCCCACTGTAGGAAGGGTATGTGCGAACGGGAATACATTCTGTGCGGTATCGCACGTGCTCTGCGGCGGGTAGCTCAATTTAGGATAACCGGCTTAACCAAGGGTCTTTCTCATGCAAACGCTTGAAGCGACATCTGCGTACTGGCCGTAGTTCGGGATCTCGGTGTAGCCTGAGCGTTTGTAAAGGGCGATCGCTTCGGGTTGTTTGAAGCCGGTTTCGAGGACGCAGGCGGTGAATCCTGATTCGAGGATCCAGGATTCCAGTTCGGTCAGGATCTGTCCTGCTATGCGTTTGCCGCGATGATCAGGTTGGACGAACATTCGCTTGATCTCAGCCGCGGCATCTGAAAATTGCTTGAAAGCCCCGCAACCGACTGGAATGTCATCGATATATGCGACGACCACGCCGATCAGGCCAGCAAGCTTATTGAATTGCGCAAAGAAGTAATGATCGTCGCGATCGCGCAATTTCAGTTCCTCGTCGAGGAGTGCGACAAGGGAATGAAGGTCAGCGTCATCTGCATCAGTACGAACCAGTTTTAGCATCGTTCTCAGACGAGAGTCTTTGGCGGTATCAGGTTTGACCCGATCTTTTTATTAAGCTTTTCGATGAAATATGCCGAGAGGAGCGGGGATTCTTTCTCGACATTCTGGTGGACAAAGAAATCCAGCTCTTCGAGACCCTGCTCTTTCCAAACTGCGATCCGCTCGACCCATTCGTCTAGCCTTTCTCGATCAGATTCCGGATCGTTGGCACCGACCCAACGAATAAACGCCCTGGGTGTCGTTAGCCGCATGTGCATCAGATCGCGACGGCCGGCGGTGTCGACGAGAATGTTTGTAATGCCATTCGATTCGAGCAGGTGATAAAGCTGAGCCGAGATCTCAGGGTCGCCGTACCACTCCTGCTTTCTAAACTCCATCGCCAGCGGAACGTCATACGTCCAGTTATCCACGAACCGTTGAACCCTGTCGAAGTCTTTCGCGCCGAAATTATTGTGCATCTGCAGAAAGAGGCCGCCTAGCTTTTCCCTTAGGAACACGACGTTCTCCATGAATTCCTCGACCTTTTCCTCGACGTCCTTGAGCCGCGAAAAATGCGTAATGCTCTGCGTGAACTTTGGAAAATATCTGAATCCATCCGGAACGCCTTCGCGCCAAGCCGTGTATTGCTTCTCCCAGTAGCGTTTATAAAACGTCGCGTTCAGCTCGACACAATTGAACTGTGAAGCGTAATACGCGAGCTCGTCTTTCACTCCTTTTGGGTAAAACCCCTTGAGATCCTTGCTGTTCCACTTAGCACAGCCGACGTAGATCTTTAGATCTTTAGCGTTGGAGCTTGCGAGCACGCGTTTCGTGTCAACATGGTCCGTCGGGATCGTAAAATCGATCTCCTCAGGATTTGGCACTTGTCCGAATTTCATAAATGATCCGCCTTGTGGTCAGGGTATCAATTTTTTGGCATGAGTAATAATTTGGTCTCAACCTCGGACAGCTTTAGCCGGGTTCGCAGTATCTTGAGATACTCCGTCGGGGTGTAGAGCGGATAATCGGTCGCGAACGTGATCCGTTCAAACCCGAGTCGACGTACGTAGATCGCAAGCTCTTCGAATTCTCCATCGGTCAATCTGCGGACGCCCTCACTGTCCTTGTCGAGAGCGACGGCGGAGATATCAAACGTTATCGTGTGCTTTCGGAGCCGCGGATTATTGCGAAACTGCTCGCGAAAGGCGTCGATCACCGCCTTCGTCCTTGGGTTAAATCCTCCCGATGTGCCGAAATGTGCGATCCGCAAATTCACCGGCGGCAGATCTTCTAGTATCGAATCAATGAGCAGCTTTACGTCCGGTCCGCCAAAACGTCGGTGACCATTGTCAAAATGCATCAAGATTGGCATCTGATACTTCGCCGCAAATTCAAAGACCTTCTTCACCCTTTCCAGATGTGCGGGAACGGTAAGGTAAACCTGATTTGCGTTATTATGGAGCTTTACGCCGTCCATCTTGAGCTTGCTTCGGCATCGGTTTAGCTCCTCTAACGCATAATCCCGAAGCGGATCGACACTGCAGAAAGCCCTTATTTTCTTCGGGTACTTGTCTCTGCTGGCCGCGACGTAACTGTTCTCGTTCTCAACCAGTTCGCGCTCGTTCTTAAACCCGCCAAATTCTGCTGACGAGTAGACGTGCCCCATCGATATCAGATCAATGCGTTTGACGGCCGTGTTTTTGAGAATGACATCTATGTCAGAGTAATATTCGTCGGGCCGCGAGAATGGGATACCAAGTTTTTTCCATATCCTTATCAACTCCGCGCTCAGGATATGAACATGCCCATCCGTCGTATCGGCAAGTCTCGTTTGTCCGAAAACAAACGAGGTACACAAAAGAATTAAAGATATTGAAACGGCTTTCCTCATAAATTCGAAAGCAATAATAGAGATGCCGAATAGTATTCTCGACCGGCGACAGGTGTCAAGCGGTTTGACCGAGGATAATTTGTTAGAATTGAGGTGATCATGCAGTTTTCATTTGACCCAAACTTAATAGACATCGCTTTCAAGATCGAAGACGGAGAGCGTCTGACCTTCGATGAAGGCATCGCCCTATACAACACGACCGACCTCAACGCCCTCGGGAAATTGGCCGACACCGTTCGCCGCCGCAAGCACGGGCTGACGACCTACTATAATGTCAACCGCCATTTCAATCACACGAATATCTGCGTCGCCGATTGTAAATTCTGCGGATTTTATCGCCGGGCAAGACAGGATGACGCATATACGCATTCGATCGAAGAGGGAATCGAGATCGCACGCTCTGCCGTCGCCGAAGGTGCGACCGAGCTGCACATTGTCGGTGGGCTTAACAGTAAATTGCCTTTCGAGTATTACACCGACCTTTTTTCATCGCTCAAACGCGAGTTTCCAAATCTGCATCTCAAAGCCCTGACAATGGTCGAGCTTGATTTCTTTGCACGGTTCTACAAAATGTCCGACGAAGATGTCATCGAAAAGCTCAAGGCCGCGGGAATGGACTCGTGCCCGGGCGGTGGTGCGGAGATCTTCGCAGAACCGACGCGTAGCCGTATCTGTGACCACAAATGTGACGGCAATCGTTGGCTCGAGCTAGCTGGCAAGGTTCACGCCGCCGGTCTCAAGACCAACGCCACGATGCTCTACGGTCACATCGAGTCGATAGAGGATCGAATAGATCATTTCGTAAAACTAAGAGAGCAGCAAGATAAGACCGGCGGCTTCCAGTGCTTTATCCCGCTCGCGTTCTACCCGCCGGGCACCGCGCTCGACAGCCTGCCCGGCCCCGACGCGATCGACAATCTCAAGACCATCGCCGTCTCACGCCTGATGCTCGACAACTTCGACCACATCAAGGCCTACTGGGTCATGCTCGGCAAAGCCACCGCCCAGACCGCCCTCCACTTCGGCGCCAACGACCTCGACGGCACCATCACCGACGGCGGCGAACTCACCCACGCCTACGCCGCCGAAGGCGAGGTGAAAATGACCAAACAAGAGATCATCGAAATGATCGAGCGTGCGGGTTTCGAAGCCGTGGAAAGGGATACGGTCTACAACCGCATGGAGAGGATCGCGGCTTGAAAGTTAGAGCGGCGATCCGAATTCGGTGCCTAGACCGGATCAAAATGATTGATTAGAGTCCAATTCGGGAATATAATCGACGACCATCTAAATTGGCATAAGGAGAACTGAGATGAAGAGAGCTTTCTTTTGCTTAGTGGTGCTTGCGGCATTTCCCTTTTCAGTCTGGGCGCAGGGCATTGAGGAGAATTCGCATTACCGTGAATTCAAGAAATGGACCGTGGCTGCGCAGCATAAAAGGCCGACGCCGATCGTGTACGAATGGTGCGTGGAGTCTTACAACAAGATGATCGCGAGCGGCGTTTTACCTTCGACGCAGGTGCCTGAGGAGATCATGTCGGAGGATATCGACTTCCCCAAGATCGAGTGGAAAGGCACGGTCAAAGAACTAAATGACAGGTTGTGCTCGGGCGGGCAAAAGAAACTTAGCGAAGACATCATTGCCAAACAAGCTCCGTATAAGGCCGCTCTAAAAGCCGACAAACTCCGACTGGTTATCGATGACAAGACCGGAGCCGTTTATTCGTACGCCTTAGCCGGCGGCAAATATACGAGCGATGCCAAGCAACTCGCCGCTGCCCGCGTTTGGTTTTTGGATATCGGAGCGGCGACAAACGAGAGTCAGTACTGCCTAAACGGCGGCAAACGCAGCTCCGTTCGCCGCTATACCTTTGACGCCCAGCACAAGCTTCTCGGCACGACCCAAAAGGCCTACTGCGGCGACCCTCCCGCTTCGGCATACCGGTAGTGTTATAACTCCATGAACTCTACCGCCGCCTTAATTTTGGCCTTGGAAACGGCGCCCGGCGTGATCATTCCTCTGATCCGCGAGGTGCCGCCGCAGATACTGAAGTGCCGGCCGAGTGCGGGTAAATGGTCGGCTTATGAGCACGCGGTTCATTTGTCGCAGTCGGATGTGGCGTTTCGGGCCAGGCTTGATCTGATCTTATCTACGCCGGAGCCGATCATCAAAACTATCGAGAATTCGGCTGAAGACGAAGCAGGAGCGCTGCTCGACATAGACCTCGACGAAAGCCTCGACCGGTACGTCCGCGAACGTGCCGCTCTTGTGACGCGGTTACAACAGCTTTCTCCCGCCGAATGGCAAAAATCCGCTGTGCACGAGGCGTTCGATCACTATTCGGTATTCATAATGTTCCGCCATCTTTACGTTCACGAGATGCATCACGCTTACTTGCTAGAACAGTTAATGCTCAAGAACGATTGGGATTGATATGAGTACGAATCAAGAATTTTTACAAAGCCTGTACGATGCGTTCAATAAACGTGAGATCGAGACGATCATCTCGCTGATGCGGCCCGACGTGAAATGGGCGAACGGCCTGGAAGGCGGTTTTATTTACGGACGCGATGCCGTCCGCGAATATTGGACTGCTCAATTCCAAAATATCCTGCCCGAGCTTGAGACCCTAAACTTCGAAACGGACGAGAACGGCCGCGACATCGTCACCGTTCACCAGATCGTCAAAGATCTGCAGGGCAACGTGCTCGCCGATATGACCGTTCGCCAGATCTTCACCATCGAGGATGGCCTGATCAGTCTTTATGAGATCGGCGAGACCGCAACGATAAACGAAATGGTCGAGAGAACCGCTTTGACGGAAACCGTGAAAGCCGCCTACGCCGCACTCAATCGCGGTGATATTGACGGGTTCGTTCGAGATTTCGACGAGCAGATCGTGCGTATCGAGTTCGAAGGATCACCGATGGCCGGAGAATTTCACGGCATCGAAGACGTCAGGGAACACGTCGCATCAAGGCCGTTCGACATGGGCCGAAGGTGCCTGCGAACCGGAACGCTTCGTCGTCACTGGCGACAAAATAGTCGTGTCCTGCCACGTCCGCGTTAGACTAAAAGACCAAACCAACTGGCTCGAAGGCCGCACCGGTGACGTATTCACATTCCGCGATGGCAAGGTCATCGAGTTCCGCACCTTTGCCGAGGAACAAAAGGCTCTCGAATGGGCTGGAGTGGGCTCAGGTCAGAACCGGGAGCGATAGCGACTGGGTTCTTCGGCTTCGGCAACACACAGGTCTATAGATAGTCTTACTCCCATCGCTCGAGCCTTCTTTGCTCGATCGTCACTCATCTTTATCAAGAACCCAGTCGCTATCGCTCCCGGTTCTGACTTCCTGAAACCGTTCGGTTGCACTTGACATATGCAACTGAATGGTTGCATACTGCTGTTCAAAGTTATGAAACGAGACATTTTTCAGGCCATAGCTGATCCGACCAGGCGGGCGATCATTGCTTTGATCGCTTTGCAGGCGATGACGCCGAATGCTATTGCGGAGCATTTTGATACCTCGCGGCAGGCGGTTTCGAAACATCTGCGCATTCTGACCGAGTGCGAAGTTGTGCGACATGAGCAAAAAGGGCGCGAGATCTATTACCAGCTCGAAATAGGCAAAATGAAAGAGCTCGACGAGTGGTTAGAGCAATACAGGAAGATCTGGGAGTCGAGGTACGAGCAGCTCGATACTTTGCTTGCAGAGTTAAAACAAAAAGATAAACAGGAGAAAAAGATATGAACCCCGCCGAAGCAAGCCTGCCGTCAGAAACCGAGGTGCTAGTGAAACGGAGCTTTGATGCCCCTGCCACTCTGGTGTGGCGGGCCTATATGGAACCTGATCTACTGCGTCGCTGGTGTACAGGTCCGCCTAATTGGTCGATGCCTGTCTGCGATATGGATATGCGCGTCGGCGGCGAGTATCAATGGCGTTGGCGCAATGACGAAGACGGCATGGAGTTTGGATTCACCGGCGAGGTCTTGGAGGTCATTCCGCACGCCAAGATCGTTCATACACAAGCTTTCGATCCGGGCAACATGGGCATTTCCATGGGCGGCGAACCGTCGATCATCACCGTGACGTTCGACGAGATCGACGGCATCACGAATGTCGCGACCACAATAAAATATGCTTCGAAAACCGACCGCGACGCGGCCCTCGAAACCGGCATGACAGACGGTATGGAGACAAGTTATGCGCAGCTCGACGAATTACTAATTGCAGAAGCCCGCACGTAAGTAAGGGCGTAACACTCAACGTTCGTATTACGCCCTTGCTCACGCGCGGGCTTCCGCATCGTTAGACGAATATGGATTTTATAGTCAATAAAGAAACAAAAACGGTCACGATAACCAAAGAGTTTGACGCCGGGCTGTCGCTCGTCTGGGACGCATATACAAACGCGGAACTGCTCGACCAGTGGTGGGCGCCGAAACCTTTCGCTTCACGGACAAAGGTGATGGACTTTACCGTCGGCGGCAAAAGATTTTACGCAATGGTCAGCCCCGAAGGCGTCGAGCGTTGGGTTTTGCAGAAATATACTTCGATCACGCCAAAGACGAATTTCAAGCTCTTCAACACCTTCGCTGACGCCGACGAAAATGTGGAATTGCCCGGCTCCGATTGGGACCTGAATTTCAGCGAGCAAGACGGAAAGACGACGGTTCACGTTTCCATCTACAACGAATCCCTCGAACGCCTAGAGCGTATGATCGAATTCGGCTTCGTCGAAGGAACGGAAGCTCAGTTGAAGAATCTGGAAGAGTTGCTCGCGACATTAAAGGAGAGTTAAGAGTTTTAGCCACGAATAACACGAATATCACTAATAGAAAAATTCGTGCTATTCGTGCCATTCGTGGCTAAACAATCTTTATTTCTTTATGAACGTAAAAGAACAAATCAAAGAGTTTATTGCCAGCCACCCCGATCCAAAACTCAGGGAGGTTCAAGCGCTGCACGACCTGATCCTACAAATCAGTCGGGGAGGTAAACTGTGGTTTCTCGATGGCAAAAACCGCGAAGGCAAGGTCGTTTCTAATCCGGATATCGGCTATGGCTCTCGCGACCACAAATACGCCGATGGCTCGATCAGCGAGTTCTATCAGATTGGCCTGAGCCCAAACAAAACGGGCATCTCCGTCTATATTCTCGGTATCGAGGACAAAAAGTACCTGGCCGAAACATACGCCAGCACCCTCGGCAAAGCGACCGTGACCGGCTATTGCATACGATTCAAAACTCTGAAAGATATAAATACCGACGTTCTCGCAGCGGCGATACGTTTTGGGTTTGAGAATACGAATGAAATGAAGGAAACGCCGAGGCCGTAGTATGTACACGTATTTCCTAATAGCTCAGCCGGACGAGATCGCAGGATTGCGAAACGAATCTGATGTGTTGTCGTTGATAGAGAAGCTTCAAACGCAGATCGGCGGCTTCTACAGTCGTGAACGAATCGACTATTTGTCGTTGGTCTTCCTGAAGGAAGAACGGAGGTCAATAGCTACTCCCGAGAAACTTGAGGCCGGTTCCCAGTTCTTTCAGATCGATTCGACACTTGTGAGACGTATCGCCGCAGCCGAGCACGATGACTTGCTCGACGCGTCCGTACCGTGGGATGAAGGTGCGTGGCAGGATACCGACGTGAACAGAATGGATCTTGCCGGATTCTTGCTTGAGTTTGGCGAGTTATGCAGGACCGCAAATGCTGGAGGCGAAAATGTCTACTTTGTTTTGGTTGAAGAATAATGTTTGAAGCAACGGAAGAAAAATAAAATGAGAAAAATAATTGCAGCAGAATTCATGACGATCGATGGTGTCATACAGTCGAGCCCGGAGGACGGGTTTAAGTATGAAGGGTGGTTTTTCGGATATACGGACGAGGAAGCCGGGGCGGTGATACAGAGGCGGCTGGGGAAAGAGGTCGATCTGCTGTTGGGGCGGAAGACGTTTGATATGTGGGAGCCGTATTGGCCGACGCATTCGCATTTCTGGCCGAATGTGATGACCGCGACGAAGTACGTCGCTTCGAACACACGCACCTCAAGCGATTGGCAACCGACGGTCTTTTTGGGCGGTGATCTCGCGGAAAAGGTACGCGAACTCAAACAAACCGACGGGCCCGACCTGTACGTTTTCGGAAGTGCGGACCTGCTTCAGACGCTTTTCAAAAACGATCTCGTCGATGAGTTGGAACTGATGATAATGCCGATCACGCTCGGCGAGGGCAAACGCCTCTTCCAGAACGGCACCATCCCCGCGTCCTTCAAGGTGACCGACAGCCTGATCTCACCGAACGGCAACATCTGCATCACCTACACACGCGACGGCGACGTAAAAACCGGAGCACCGAAGATAGAGGAAAACGATATAGTTTAGTCGGGTCGGCGACTCGTCAATGGGGAGACCCCATAATGAATGACATCGAGAACTACGAGAGCATCTATTACCTGGATCACCCGCATTTCGCGGTCGGGCATGTCGATCAATGGGGCGAGAGCGGGTATCTGCTTTGCGACGGGTATGTTTACTCGTATGAAGAAGATCGCAAATGCCAATACGGGCGAACTTACTCCAAGAGATCGATCGACGACTTTCTGGGCTATGCCGCAAACGCGAACCTCTCTATTCCGGCATACTTTATGGAGCAACTGAACAAATATTAAGGGCAATCGCATTTTCCGGTGCTACTTGGGTGACTAAGGGTGCGAAAGGTGCTGTTCGAGGAACAACTTGTGTCGCTTTGATACAGTTAGATGGGTGGAAATGAGCTTTCGGGTCGGTATTCTTCCCGGTTCTGAGACGCAGAAATAAGAAAGCCCGACGTGCTCTCCCCTTCACGTCGGGCTTCTTCGTTATGGTCGCGGCTATAACGTCGCGGCCACACTTGGCGTCAGTGGATCCGATCACTATCGTCCGGTACTGACAGAACTTTTATTTTCAATAATCGAGAACGGGAAGCGTTACTTCGCGTTTTAGCTCGATCTCAAACTCTTCGCCCTTTCTTATCCTTACTTCCTTGCCCTTCCTCAGAAGAGCGACGCCCGATCCTGCCCCGGCTCCTACGGCCGCACCGAGCAGAACTCCGCTCGTGGAGTTTGATGTCGTGCCCAGTGCTGCTCCAACGACGGTTCCGGCGACAATGCTCAGGAACGCAAAACCTTTTGAAGAGCTTACCGTTACCGGCACAACCGGAACGCCTTCGATCCTGCGAGTCTGATCGGCGATCTTGAGCGTTTCAAAAACGACTTTGAGCTCTCCGTTCTGGCTGCCTGCGGCAGCACGCTCGACCTTCATCACGCGACCCTCGAGGACGGTTCCTATCGGAATGACCACGCGATCTCTTATCGACACAGGCTTCGCTACCGAAGCCAAAAACGTGTCATTGACGCTGGCGACCTTTGAACTGAGGTCGACATCGAGCTTGATCGAAATCCGAGTACCCTCAGGCAGGCGATAGATCGATTCAGGCTGGGCGTGCGAAAGAGTCAAATTTGCAAAGACCAAGACGAACAAAACCGATAATTTTCCCATCCCAGCAAAGCGTCTCATTCGTCCATCCTCCCGCTTCGCCGGGCGATTTCGTCCACCCACAAAGCCATTTTGCAAGGTGCGTACCATTCAGCGGCCAACGCACCAAAAATGCGCAAATATCAACAAAAATCGCGGTTCTGCGCATTCTTTCGGATACTACACAAAGTAAATTACTACCGTTTCGGGTATTGGATGCACGAAATGGGGGAATGTTTGCCGCGGGCGTGGCAACGAAGGTGTCCGTGATCGACAGAAAGCACTTTCCTGTCCATAACGAGGATGACTACTGGAGTATCGGATGCCCGCCGCCCTGACTGTGGTCGGCGGTGGCTTGGTATCGTCGCCGGTCGTTATGATATAGCACAATATGCTCTCCTTCGTAGCGGACGACCTCCGAAACGCGTGCGAAATTTGTCGTGTGTTCGCCGATCAGAAATGCCGACGGGCTGAACGCCACGACCATTCCAGCCGCGTAGATGTAACCACCTTTGTCATATTCACTTCCCGCGTACTGGGCCGCCCCGACCGCTATATCAGGCGAATACTGACCATCCGCGTTCTTAGTCCGGTCAGCTTTTGCGATGTAGATCGTGTAATCAGCGTAATTTAGCCGAGTTCGATAGCGATTCCTTCGGGCTACGGCAAACAGGTCGGTCAAGCCCTGGTCGATCGCCGCAAGCATAGCCCGCGAAGGCCGGCTAACGCCATAGACGGCAGCCCCCCTCGGCGTGCGTGTTACAAACGTAAATCGGTCGCCCGAGATCTGCTGTGCGCGGGCTAAAACAGCCGCGTTCTGCCCATGAACTAATTCCGAAAAAGTCAGAACTGAGAAAAGGACAGCGGAAAAAAATAAGATCTTTTTGTATCCCATAAGGTCACCCCGCAAAACAGGTGGCAATTTGGAGGCCAGAGTTCACCCCAGCAAACGGATGAGTGCAGCGGCGATCAGAAGTGTCACTATCACCGCCGCACCTATCACCTGCATCCGCGAAAATCTCATTTTGCGTCAAAGAGGTGTACCGGGTTTATTTTGAATTGAAGCATCTTCGCAGTTTCGCGGCCACCGTCTCCACCCTTTCGCTGCATTGTGATCCGTCCGATCTTTAAGTTGCCGGCCCGCGTTATTTCGACCTTTCCGTCGGCAAAATGCTTGATCGCATCTGCCAATGAGCGGATGATCCAGCGCGTATTTGCCGTCGACTTGAACGCGACCATTATCCAGTCTGCCGCGTGCGCCCCGTCTCCGGAGAAGAGGTCTGAGATGATCTCATCACGCTTGGAGCTAAAGAAATCAAGCACCGCAGCCTGTTCGGCCGGAGTGAGTTCGGTCAAGTACATCCTCTTCTTGTCCCGACCGGTTGGCCTTGGCGGCGTTTCGCCGACAAAGAGCTTAAGGGATGTATGCAGTTCGGGCGGCATTTTCCACATCTTCGCGTAGGTCGCGAGCCAACGTTTGTCGATCTGGTTGAAACCATTTGGGCTCGAAACGAGCTTTATTGAGATTCCTTCTTTCCTTTCGCCCGATTTGGTCGTGACGCGTACCTCGACATCTGATTTCTGGCCATGGGGCTTTGCGGCTACGACGTTATCAACCTCCGCGATACGGTAATTCATTGCGGCCAGCCATTCCTGAGCGTCCTTGTCGATTCGCCAATTATTAAATTTATCGCGGATCTCATTCTCGTTTTTGAAGCCGTTCTTCGCGGTACTAGACCCGAGAGCCGCTTTGTCTGAGGTAGCAACTTGAGCCGCTCCCCACGTAACACAGACAGCGGTAAGCAGAAGCAGCGAAAAGACGATCCTGATAAATCTATCTAACATTGTGTGCCGATATTTTGCTTGATAGTATGCGACTTTTGGCGTAATTTCAATGAAACGGTCTCAAGGAGCATTACGATGTCGATCAGATCCTTCCGCTTAGCGAAAGCTTTTGTTGTTATTGGGCTTTGTCTTTTGGCATCGACCCTGATTACCGCGCAGAGCGGACGGCGGTTGCCGAAGGGCAGTCCGGCCGTTGCAACGCCTACTCCGACTCCGGAACTTGCCACGGAGAGCAAGAAGCCGCCAAAGCCTGACCACAACCTAAGATTCGTCTCTGATATTCCGCTCGCTGGCCCTTCGCGATTGATCTCGCCGCAAAGCATTCACTCCTGGACCCTAGAGCGCCTTCGACGGTCATCCCTCGTCGAAGTAAAGGATTCTGGTTCGATGAACCGACGAGATGCGATCAAACTTGCTAAATCGGAATCCGAAAGCTACGTCGTTCTTGTCGAACTACGTAACGATATGTTTTCTGGAACCTCGGCACGAGCATCGACTATTGTCCTGACAGTTTATAATCCGGTCACCGCCAAGGTTAAGGTAACTCGCTCACTATCGGTCGGCCAGAATTCTACACGTCTGCCGGGTTCACAAAATCTTCTTTACACCTGCTACCCGGGAATATACGGTGACCAGATCCTATTACTCGAGGCGAGTATCGAAGCGGCTGACGCTGTCTTCAATTCTTTCAGCATTCCGGTGCCGCCGTTGTGCAGAAACTCTGGCAAATGAGTATCAACATACTGACCCAACTCCTTGTAGCTCTTGTAGCCCTCTTGCACGTGTATTTTTTGGCCCTCGAGATGTTCCTGTGGGACAAGGGCCCCGGACTTCGGGCATTTGGGCACTCGATCGAGCAGGCAACACGTGCCAAGAAGCTAGCGATGAATCAGGGCCTTTACAACGGATTCCTAGCGGCAGGATTGCTTGTCGGTTTATACGAGGGCGGGCAGGATGGCGTTCATTTTCAGATCTTCTTTTTGTCGTGCGTGATCGTCGCCGGCGTTTTCGGAGCGATCACGGTCAGCAGAAAGATCATTTTCATCCAGGCATTGCCCGCTTTGGTCGCTCTGGTCTTGCTTCATCTTCACTAAATATGCGAATCGAAGATACGGTCTGGCTGATGGTCGGCATTTCTGGCAGCGAGATGGGCCGTTTGCAACTTTCCGAAAAGAACTTTTCATTCCTGGGCGAGAATGGTACCCGCTTCGATGTTTCTCCGGAAACGATCGCGGCGGTTAAGTTCCCCTGGCATTATTTCGGCGGGGGAATGAAAGTCATTATCGGCTCAGAGACTTATCGATTTTCATTCATGCAGCCCCACAACGAATACGCAAGCATTTCGGACGGCAGGGCGACTGGGGCAAAATGGAAAGCCGCGTTAAAAAAAGTAATTCGAAAGACGGCTTGACATGCAGACCTTACCATGTCAACTGGCGATAAGAATATCGCGAGCGAGGAGGTCAGCGTTTAACGAGCCGCGACTTATTTGATCGTAAACAAAGATCCGATTTCGGCCGTCTTGTTTTGCTTTGTAAAGTGCTGAGTCGGCGAGTTTGATAAGCTCATTCTCCGTCATGTCGAAGTTTGGAAAAACCGTCGCGATACCGACGGAAACGGTTAAAAATTCGCTCGTCAATGATTCGCTGTGGCGGATCTGCATTCGCCTCACATTATCGACCGCGTCTTCCGCAAGCTGAAGGGCTCCGGCTGCATCCGTTCCGCCGAGTACCATCGCAAATTCTTCCCCGCCAAAACGAGCGACCAGATCAGTCGGGCGCTTAATGGTTGCAGCAAATGCCTCGGCAACTCGTTGCAGGCATTCGTCCCCCGCTTGATGGCCATAGGTGTCGTTGAATAGCTTGAAATGGTCGATATCGAAAAGGACTAGTGAGATCTCGGTCTTAAACCGGACAGCTCGGTGCCATTCGTCGGTCAGGAAGCTCTCAAACCTTCGCCGGTTGCCGATGTTTGTTAGACCATCGGAATTTGCCAACGCGGTTAGGTTGTCGTTGGCCCTTGCTAATTCAGACGTTCGCTCTGCTACGAGCCGTGTCAATCGCCGTTCTCTAGCCTCCAGTTGGTGTACGCTTATCTTCCATACGACGAGTAGCAAGACAGCCGCAGCCAATATTGAAATTAGTACAAACGCTTTGGTCTGGTAGAAGAAGGGCGACAGCTCGACCGATACCGCCGCATCTTTTGTGCTCCAGACGCCGTCGCTGTTGGCGGCTCGTACGCGAAATGAATAACTTCCCGGCGGCAAGTATGAATAATGTGCCGTTCGCCGCGTTCCGGCATCTATCCAGTCATTGTCATGCCCTTCGAGCTTATACTGAAACTTGATCTGGTCCGAGTGGATAAGGCTGATACCGGTGTAGCGGATCTCGATGTCCCTCTCACCCGGAGCGATCGTAGCTCCGCTCCGAAAATTCACATTCTGCCGCTGCGCAATAACGTCTTCAATGACGACGGTCGGCGGAAGAAGGTTGGTCCGTTCCGCTGTCGGATCGACTATCGCGACCCCTTCCTGCGTTGGAAACCAAATGCGGCCACGCTCGTCGCGAACGCTCGCAGGCTGTCTGCCGCCGTTGCATTCGTTATTTAGCATGCCGTCCTGTTTTCCAAAACCTACGCTATTTATTTTTGATATCTTTCCAGCCGCCAGGTCATTCAGTTCCTGCTTCTGGACGCGATAGATGCCGCGGTTAGAACTTATCCAGAAAAATCCAGCCGCGTCCTCCTCGATAGCGAAAACGCCACTGTTGTAGAGGCCTTGCTCCTCCTCATAGTTGAAGAAAACGCCGTCCTTGAATCGGCTCATTCCTTCATCATAAGTGCCGATCCACATCGCCCCGTCGGCATCTTCGTAGATCGTTCTGACGTAATTGCCCACTAGGCCGTGCGACTTCGTGTAATTCTTGAATATTCCATTCTCAAACCGGGTAAGGCCGCCGTGGCCGCCAAACCACATAACGCCCTTAGAATCCTCGAAAATGAACGTCATGAACTCGCTCGGCAAACCGTCCTCGGTCGCGTACCGGGCAGTCACCGCATAGTTGCGGTCGTAGACCAAAAGTCCCTTGTTCGTGGCCAGCCAGATGTTCCCGCGACTGTCATTCCGGATAGCGAAAACGTGAGATCCTTCGAGGATCATTCGAGGCACTTCGTTCTCGATAAGATAAAGACCACCGTTCAGGCCGACCCACATTACGCCTCGCTCGTCCTCGAAGAGAGATTGAACGGACATGCGACCCGAATTCCAAGTCTGTTTTTCGCTCGTACCCGGCGGAGGCGGTTTCAGTGTTAACGGAGCAAATTTTCCATTGTGGTAAACGCTAAGGCCTTTTGTGCTGCCGATCCAGATGTCGCCATTCCGGCGTCGATAAAGCGGATAGACCTCTGAATAGTCCAATCCGTCTTTTGTCGTGAACCCCTCGATAACTTGGCGCCGCATACGGGCTAGTCCGCGGTCGGTCGCTAGCCAAGTAGTGCCTTCGCGGTCATGGTATAGGTCCTGGATCATCGACCCGGTCAATCCGTGATCTTTTCCCCAGATCGATACCTGTTCGTCCTTGATCTGTACCATACCAACGGTAAAACTCGCGCCGCCGCCGCTGGCGAACCATACGCTGCCGTCAGCGGTCTCCCAAAACGAATGGTAGATAGATCTCTTTGGCAATCCATCACTTTCACCGAACGTTCGGATAGTTCCGTTCCGAACTCGATGAACTCGGTTCTCCCCGATCCAGAGCGAACCATCGCTTGACTGAAAAAAAGCCGGTCGAAATTTCAGCTCGGAAGTGTCGAGCGAAACCCGAAAAGTTTCCGTTTGACTGGACTGAGTGACCGACTCGCGTGTGACACCCCATCGGCTTCCGTACTTCTCGTCTAAGGTTATGTCGGCTTCGATACTTGCCTGTTTTTCGACAAATTCGAACTTCCCGTCGGTCAGGTGATACCAGCTTTTCCCTTTTCTGTCTTCGTCTTCCGATAGGAACCGCAGTCTTCCATCAGCCCCCGGTTCGATCTTGCCGATGTAGTGGCCGGGCACTTGGTCGGATGTCATCGACGTGAACACGCCATCGTGATAGATCGTCAATACGCCGTCTTCCATCGTTGTGGCGTAGATCGTTCCGTCCTTGTCGGCGAAAATGCCGGTAAACCTATTGTTGATTATGCCCGGGGTATTGCTCTTATTGAATGTCGTAAATCGCACGCCATCAAAGCGTACAAGACCGTCGAATGTCGTAAACCACAAGTAACCTTCCTGAGTTTGCGTTATCTGACGGATGCCGTTTTGCGGGAGGCCGTTATCCGTCGTCCATGTATCAAAGCGGTACTGGGCAGACGCAGGCACGGAGAGCCCAAGTAGGAGGAATAAGCTTATGAATAGGCACGTTCTCATCGGGGCGAGGGGGGAAGATCAAGAACCAAAAAAAGGCGGGGCGTATCAGTTACGCTCTAGGTATTAAACACTGATATACATTAGTAGTCAACATTTTTCTCTCTGTGAGGCTGGCTGCGCGTCGGCTCAAGGCTGGGGCAATTTTGATGCGTTAATGAATTCGCCGATACCGTTTAACAGCATTTGGACGGCGACCGTGATCAAAAGCATTCCCATCAAACGTTCGATCGCTACAAGGCCTTTTTCCCCCAGGAATCGTGCAAAATAGCCGGAAAAATAGATGATAACGGCAGAGGCGAACCACGCTAATATGACTGCCAATAGCCATTCCGGCCAGCGGAGGGGTTCCCGGCTCATCAGCAGGAGAGCTGTCGCCATGGCCGACGGCCCGGCGACGTATGGTATCGCAAGCGGTACGATAAAAGGTTCGCCATCAACCTCTTCTTCGAGCGAACTATCGCGTCGGGGAAAGATCATCTTTAGGGCAATGATCATTAGGATAATGCCGCCGGCGGTCGTCAGAGCCGTTTCGGAAAGCTGCAGCAATCTCAGCAAGTACTGCCCGAGAAACAAGAAGCCAATGAGGGCTCCAAGGGCGATGAGCAATTCGCGCACAACTACCAGCCGCCGCCGCCGTTCGTCCACCTTTTTTAGCGTGGTCATGAAAAGCGGGATGTTACCGAGCGGGTCCATCACGAAAAACAATAGTAGTGCGGCCGAAAAAGCATCCATTCCGAAAACTAATACGCTTTAGTCAAATCGACCCCGCTATAGTAGTGCTTGACGATCTCATCGTATTTTACACCCATCTTGGCGAGGCCAAATGCCCCGTACTGGCACATCCCGACACCGTGGCCCCAGCCGCGGCCAGTGAATGTGTAACTTACAACATTCGATCCCGAATAACGTTTGTTAATGACGAAGAGCTGTTCATTTAGTCGTAGTGCCGAGCGTATCTTGCCGCCCCTAAGAATTTTGGTTCCGTTCGAGCCAATGATCTCGAGTTCGACGGCTCGGCGGGAATAGCCCTGTTTCTTAATGTTCAGGTCGTACAGCGTACCGATACCACGAACATATCGTGAAAGGCGGCTCTGGACCGCACCGGCAGAAAGCGACTGGCTCCATAGAACAAATGAAGACATATTCTCGGCCGTTGTCGGAGAGGTGGTTGGTCTTATTTCCAGGTACTTGACGGCGCCGAGTGCGTCGAGTTGATACGCGACCGTTTCCCCGCCGACCAGGGCGGCCTCGCGAACGGGATACATTGTCGATCCAAACTCCCGAAACAGAAATACATCCGGACGGATCGCCAGCTGCCGTTCCGTCTTTCCCTGTCTAAGTACGAGTTTGCCGTCAACAGATGCTTTCGTTGTAGCCGTCGATGTCTCTGCAAGCCACTTCCTTTTCTCATAGATCTGCTTGATCAGCCGGAGCATGCGCGCACGTGAGAAAGGACGATTTGGTTTGAGCGTCAGATCCGGGTGGATGGAAAACAGACCGTCACGCAGCAGCAATGCGAAATCTGCTCGTCGATCCTTCGGGATCTCAGTCGCGTCATCGAATGAAAGCTGATAATTGATGTCCGACTCGCTCAGCATCGTGTCGGCATAGCCGGGAGCATACACAAAACCGGCGATGATACGGGCAAGCTCAACTGGGTTTGCTGAATTTCGATCGACGTTAGGATACGTCTTGCCAAAGCGGCCGGCGAGGTTGTTTAGCCAGTTCGACATCTCGCCGGGTGTGGGGACGTCTTCGAACCATTCATCGGTCATTTGGCCGGTTGAAAGCTGGAAACCGTTCGAGGCGAGCAGCGACATCAGACGAACTAGTTCGAGGTGGCCTTCGTCACGAAGTTTTGCGGGCGTGCGCGATGTTTTGATCAAAAATGGCTCGAAATGCCGTCGGCCCTCAAGCGAGCATTCGACACCTTTCAGGTAAGGCTCGTCCTCAAAGATGTGTTTTCCATCCTCCGTCCTGCCACCGCAGGTTGATGTGTAATATGCAGTTATAGGCTTGCCCTTATAGGTAGCTATGATCCCCGTGGTCTGCCGAACTGCCTCGGTACCCATTCGGTTTTCGATCGATACGCCCTTGTAAACCTGGGATGAAACCGTGGGAACCATGTCAAAACCTTGCTTTCCAAAATGGCCGATGTTTGCGACCGCATAAGTTCTAGCGGCGACTGCCTGGGCCTTTTGCGCCTCGAGCTGCGGCAGACCTAGTTCCGCCGGAACTACGCCGAGCAGATAATCTTCAAGAGGCACAACATTAACGACTGTCAGAGTGCCGCGTGAATTTACAAAAACCTCGATCTTTCCTCGATACGCCTTGCCATTTAAGCGCACCGGGTTGAGCCGTTCGTTTACCGAGCCGAATGCGATCGATTTTAATGACGAATAGCGTGCTACCGGGCTCGGGCCGTTAACCATGACTTCGCGAAGGTTAGAAGCAACAGGTCCGGAAGCATTCGGCTGGGTTGACGTGGTCGTCCTGACCAGGCTCCTGACTTCGCTCGGGCCCGCGGCCCTGAGCTGCTGCGATAGAGCGATCGCGTCGGGTGAGATGACTGCCTTCGTCTCAGCTACCACGACAGCATCCTCAAAGCCCTTTTCAGCTAGTTTGGCCTTTAACTCATCGGCCTCGATCTCGGAGCCGAAAACCTTTCCGACCCAGATCTTCCAGGTGTTGGATGCGGGGTCTAGGCTCGTCAGAGCAGTCTCGCCCGTTGCCTCACGAATATCGCGAGCGATCGAATTGGCATCGTTCTGAGTCGGAAAATCCTGAAATTCGATCCGGAAATTTTCAACCTCGGGTGGCCGATAGGCTCGGACCGAAACAGATACTCGAGCGGTGCCGAGAAGCTTGCTCGTCTCGTCCGGACTCACCGCAACTAGAGACGAGTCTGCCGTCGTGATCGACACTGAACTGGCGTTCGTAGAAAGTCCGATGCGGATCAAAGGCTCGCCGGGCAGGCGATGAAATTCGTACCCATCAAATGCGTAGATGCCGGAAACCAAAAACAAAAACGCTATCGACTGGACGAAATACCTTATTTTCATACAAGTTAGATAATAGTTTTGTCGGCCGGAAATTGGAAGAAGGAACTGAGCTGGTGCAGTTGCCAAAAGCCCGAGAGCTCAGGCTTTTGCAATGAGCATATCGCGAGCGCGTTTCGGAAGCTTTTCAAACACGAGTCTATAGGAATCCGCGATAAGACGTTTCAGCTCGGTCTGTGGCAAAACGTCCGCTCGCTCTACCGCGACCCAGTGGTACCTCGCGACATACGGAGCCGGAATGATGCCGTCCAACTCAACCAGCTCGGCAAATCTCTCGGGTGTGCATTTGAACGAAAAGTGACCACTGCCGTCGACATCGGTGACGCAAAACATCTTTTCCCCGACGCAGAAACAGAGGTCTTTCTCCCATTTGATGTCCTCGGTCGCACCCGAAAATGCAAGACAGTATGCGCGGAGTTGGTCCAGATCCATGACGATTTATTCACATATACCCGATATCGCTGGGACAGGCGTTTGGGCTATTGCTTTCCGCATCGCCGTAATCTGTTGAGTTTCAGGCACTTAGACGATCTCCCCTCAAAGTTGCTGTCCCACTGTCCCACGGGTGTCCCACGCATCCCGTGGGACAAATAAGTATCTTTATTTTCAACAGTTACTGCTCAATTTTAGCCCAATTTTATAACTTTTCAAAAAATTGTTTTATTAACTATACGAATACCTATTGATAGCACATTTAGGCGGTAAATGTCAAGCTTTTCTGGGTGTTTCAAGGCCATCGACCCGCAGAAAAGCCACTAAAATACAGCCTCTTGACGGCCTCGATCGGGTCAGGATCCGGCGCAGCTTACCCTCATGCCATCAAGGACCGTTTGAATCTTATCTGCATGAAAATCCAAATGGGTGACGATCCTGATCCGCGTTCCGAATCCGCTGGCCAGAATTCCTTTCTCCTTTAGATCGGAACAGATCTCCGCCGAGGTTCGGCCGGTTCCCGCCACGTCGAAGATGACGATGTTCGTCTCGACGGTTCTCAGATCGAGGGCTATTCCGGGGATTTCGGCGATGCCTTCGGCGAGTGTGCGGGCGTTGGTGTGGTCTTCGTGCAGGCGTTTGGGTGATTCGTCGAGGGCAATGATGCCTGCAGCCGCGAGGACGCCAGCCTGACGCATCCCTCCGCCGAGGCGCTTTCGCCAGACGCGAGACTCATTGATAAATTCGTGCGACCCGACTAGCACCGAGCCGACTGGTGCGCCGAGGCCTTTTGACAGGCAGAACTGCACGGAATCGCAATTCTTCGTCAGTTCCGACACGGTCGTCGAACTGGCAACTGCGGCGTTGAATATCCGCGCGCCGTCGAGGTGAACAGGTATGCCGCGTTCATGTGCTTTTTCTGCGAGTTCCGCACAGCGTTCCGCCGACATCACGCGGCCGCCAGCGAGATTGAGCGTGTTCTCGAGGCACAGCAGGCCGGTTTGGGTGTGGTCGTAAATGCCGTCGGTACTGATCGCCGATTCGACGTCGTCCCAGGTCAGGATTCCAGACCCGTCGCCGCTTTTCACCGGCCGGATCGTCACGCCAGCGATGATCGCGGATGCACCGACCTCGTAGTTGAAAATATGACACCGCTCCTCGATGATCATCTCATCGCCGGGTCGCGTGTGGACCTTGACGGCGATCTGGTTACCCATCGTCCCGGACGGAACAAATAATGCCGCCTCTTTGCTAAACGTCTCGGCCGAACGCTCCTGCAGAAGGTTCACGGTCGGGTCTTCACCGTAAACGTCATCGCCAACCACGGCCTCGGCCATCGCACGACGCATTCCATCGCTGGGTTTTGTAACTGTATCGCTTCTGAGATCGATCATTTTACCAGCAATTGTACATTGCTGAACTGCTAATTGGCAGCGGCACTCACAATGAAAATGTAAGAATGTCAAAGATATTGCTTGCTGAATGAGCATTCATTCAGTTACAATCTTCGTAATACAAAACGCTAGAAAACAGGAACTTCGAGACAAAGTATGAACATCACAAAAGCAGCTGTTTTGGGGGCTGGAACAATGGGTGCGGGCATTGCTGCACATCTTTCGAACGCGGGTATCCCGACGCTTCTTTTGGATATCGCTCCACGCGAATTGACCCCGGATGAGGAGAAAAATGGCTTGACGCTGGAATCGCCGCAGGTGCGAAACCGCATCGTCGATTCGCTTTTTGCGGCGGCGAAAAAACTCAAGCCTGCTCCGTTTATGCTGGGTGATAATGCGAAGTTGATCACGACTGGTAATTTCACCGACAATCTCGCGAAGATCAAGGATTGCGACTTTGTGATCGAAGCGGTGGTTGAGAATCTTGAGATCAAGCACAAGCTTTTTGCGGACGTTGACCGCCACCGCAAGCCCGGAGCAGTGATCGCTTCGAATACGAGCGGGATTCCGATAGATGCGATCGCTGAGCCATTTTCCGATGATTTTAAGGCACACTTTGTCGGCATTCATTTCTTTAACCCGCCGCGATACATGAAGCTCGTCGAGGTTATTCCGGGAACAAAAACAAGCGGCGAGATCGCCTGTGCGGTGTCGGGTTTTCTAGATAGGCGACTTGGGAAGGGCGTTGTCCCGGCAAAAGACCGGCCGAATTTTATCGCGAACCGCATCGGCGTTTTCGGCATGATGGCGACCATCCACGAGATGATCTCGGGCGGCTGGACACCGACCGAGGTTGATCAGATGACGGGCAAAGCCATCGGCCACGCATCGTCGGCGACGTTCAGAACGTCTGATCTGGTCGGTCTCGACGTAACGGCTCACGTTACTAACAATCTCTATCCCGCCGTTCCTGACGATGAAGACCGTGAAGTTTTTCAGATCCCGGAGCTGATCACATCCCTGCTGGATAAGAAGCTTCTTGGCGACAAGACCGGC
The DNA here is from genome assembly GCA_001464455.1 of Acidobacteria bacterium Ga0077534. Taxonomy (GTDB): domain Bacteria; phylum Acidobacteriota; class Blastocatellia; order Pyrinomonadales; family Pyrinomonadaceae; genus OLB17. The sequence continues at coordinate 75,815 of LNEI01000019.1, read as the reverse complement.
GGCGGATTCTTTAAGAAATCAAAGGATGCTGACGGAAAACGCGTAATTCTCGAACTAGACCTGGCCACTTTTGAATACAAGCCGCAGGTCAAGACGAAATTCCCATCGCTCGATGCCGCGAAAGGCATCGAGGATCGTGCGAAACGTGTGAAAACGCTCGTGTGGGGCGACGACCGTGTTGGCGAATTCCTATGGAAAACGACCTCGCGTGTTTCCCGTTACGCCGCGAACCGCATCCCTGAGATCGCAGATACGATCGTCGAGATCGACAACGCGATCAAGTGGGGTTTCGGCTGGGAGATCGGTGTTTTTGAGGCTTGGGATGCGATCGGTGTTGCGGAATCTGTCGAGCGGATGCGTGTGGAAGGCCAAGCGATACCGGCAAATGTCGAAGCGATGCTTGCATCGGGTGCGACCTCGTTCTACAAGAACGAAGGTGGGCATCATTCGTTCTACGACCTTGTCGCGGGCGAATACAAACCGATGCCCGAGCGTCCGGGCGTGATGATCCTCAAGGATATTAAGGAACGCAGCGGCGTTATCAAATCGAACCCCGGAGCTTCGCTAATCGACATAGGCGACGGCGTTGCGTGTCTGGAATTTCACTCGAAGATGAACTCCATCGGTGGCGATACGATATCGATGCTGAACTTCGCTCTCGACGAAGTTGAACGAAATTACGTCGGCCTCGTGGTCGGTAATCAGGGCGGTAATTTCTCGGCTGGGGCGAATATCATGATGTTGCTGCTCGCCGCTCAGGAAGAGGAATGGGACGACATAAATATCATGATCCGCGGCCTGCAGAACGCCGTTATGCGGCAGCGATATTCGCCGAAACCGGTCGTCACGGCGCCGTATGGACTGACGCTCGGCGGCGGCTGTGAGATTTCGATGCACGGCGACCGGGTGCAGGCGGCAGCGGAAACCTACATCGGCCTTGTCGAGGTCGGTGTCGGGCTGATCCCTGCCGGCGGCGGAACTAAAGAAATGACCATGCGTGCGATGAACGCCGCAGCTCAGGCTCCGGATGCTGACCCTCTTGCGTTTCTCAAAAAGACATTCGAGATGATCGGCATGGGCAAGGTTGCGACTTCCGCGCAGGAAGCTCAGAACTGGGGCTTGATCCGCGATATCGATGCGATATCGATGAACGGCGACCGATTGATTGCGGACGCAAAGCAGGAAGTATTGAATCTCGTTGCCTCGGGCTACGTTCAACCGGTTGAAAAGACCGACATTCTAGCCCTCGGCGAATCGGCTCAAGCGGCGATGAAGCTAGCTTTACACATGATGAAGCAGGGCGGTTTCGTTTCAGATCACGACGTCCTGATCGGCAAGAAACTCGCGAAGATCATGAGCGGCGGCGATCTGAATCATAAGACCTATGTCTCCGAACGATATCTACTCGATCTCGAAAGAGAGGCTTTCCTCTCGCTCTGTGGTGAGCGAAAAACGCAGGAACGGATCGCGGGAATGCTGAAAACGGGCAAGCCGTTGAGGAATTAATGCAGGGAACGCAGGCCCCTCGCCTGCAAGCGTTCGGCTTTTGCGAACGCTGACGAACGTGACGACCGTTCAAGTTGAAGAGACCTAAACCACGTCACGCCGGAGGCACCGGCGTTGCAGGCGAGGGCGCCTGCGTTCCCGGCATAGGAGTTCCAGTCATATGGATGATCGAATCAAGAGCATTACTTCTGAGATGTCGGCGGTTGCGACCGATGTTTTTGCTTCATTTGGCGGGCTTTCGGTGGAGCAGTTGAACTGGAAGCCTTCGGAAAAGGGCTGGAGCGTTGCGCAGTGTCTTGAGCACATTATTTTGACGAATCATGAGTTCGATGCGGAATTCGCAAAGATCGCGTCGGGCACGCGAAAGAATTCGTTTTGGGAGAATTATTCACCGCTCACGGGCTGGGGCGGCCGTTTCCTCGTTAATGCGGTATCGACCGATTCGAAGAAAGCAAAGGCTCCGTCGAAACGCATCGTCCCGCCGAGCGACCTGCCTGACGACATCGTCAAACAGTTTGTCGACGAGATCGCGGAGGTCAATAAAAAGGTCGAGGCATGCGCCGGTGCAGACCGCGAGAAAACGGTCGTGACGTCGCCATTTTTGGCGATCTTTACGTACAGGCTTGACGATGCTTTTACGGTTTTGGTCGAGCATACAAAGCGGCACATTCGTCAGGCAAAACGTGTGATGGAGACGGAGGGTTTTCCGTCTTAGACCTATGCCCGAGAGTTTTAAGAGCCGGCTTTTTAGGTGGGGGTTCAACTTTTTCCCGGCTTATCGTGGAACGGGCGGGCGGGTTGCTTATATCTCGGATGACTGGCACGAGGCCCGCGTTAGATTGCCGTTATCGTGGCGCACGCGAAATTATGTCGGCACGATCTACGGCGGCAGCATCTACGCGAGCATCGACCCGATCTACATGCTGATGCTGATGAACATTTTAGGCAAAGGCTATGTGGTGTGGGACAAGGCGGCTACGGTCAGATTCAGGAAACCGGGAAAGACGACGCTTCACGCCGATTTCTTGTTGACGCGGGACGAGATCGCTGAGATAAGGCGGCTGGCGGAAACGGAGCGTTCGGTCGACAGGATCTACAAAGTCGAGCTAAAGGATAAAGAAGGCAAAGTACACGCGACTATTGAGAAAACGCTATACATCGCCAAGAAGAAGTAAATGACAGATCTTTCAAGCAGGGCGTTCATTTTTGATATGGACGGAACGCTCGTTGACAACATGCACGTGCATACTGAGGCTTGGGCCCAGCTTCTCGAGGAAAATGGTGTCGAGATGGACCGGCACAAGTTCCTGGTTGCGACGGCGGGAAAAACGAATCGCGAAATACTTCCGACTGTTTTCGGCGACATTTCCGAAGAGCGTATCTCCGAACTCGCTGCTAGAAAAGAGTCGATCTATCGCGAGATGTTCCTGCCGATACGAAAGCCGGTCGACGGACTCATCGAGTTTCTGGAAAAGTCGCAGGAACTCGGGATAAAGATGGCGGTCGCTACCGCCTCGGCGAATCCGAACATGGAGTTTATTCTCGACGGGCTCGATCTAAGACGATTTTTCGACGCGGTGACGACGGCTAACGATGTAAAGCAAGGAAAACCCGACCCAGCGATGTTTCTGGTATCGGCGGAAAAACTCGGCGTTCAACCTAGGAATTGCATAGTTTTCGAGGACGCGATCGGCGGGTTTGAGGCCGCCCATCGGGCGGGTATGGTCTCGATAGGCATTACAACGGTGAATTCTGCTGAAGATATTTTGAAATGTGATTCGGTCGTTGAGGCTCACGCGGATTTTACGACAATGAGCCCGCAAGATTTGGTTGAGAGGTACGTTCCCTTATCTGTTCGAACAACAAATCAATAGAATAAGGAATGACCAGGTAAAATGAAGAAGACAATATTTCTGTTAATTACCTCTCTAATGACCGTCGCCGCGGGCTGTAATTACAAGAGCGAGCTTGTCGACCATGCGAGCGCGTGCAGCAACGCGAATGATAAGAAATACATTGAAGTTTCAGGAATCCTCAAGAACAAAGGCGGGATCTTCTGTTCAAACACAAGCGGCAGGATGGAATGCGGTTTCAAACTGATGAAGGATGAAGCGGATACCGAAGGTTTTACCGCCGACCTAGCAGTCGGATCTTCTGCCAATACGGTAGAGAAGATCGAAAAGAGTTTCAAACCCGAGGACATTAAGATCCGTGACAATGCGGGCGAGTTCGTAAAAATAGGCGACAAAGTGAAACTGACGGGTAAAATAACCGTCGCCAAGGACGCGACCGACCCGAACGGCGGCGTGTGCTATCTGCAAGTAGACAAGATCGAGCTATGAGAGCAAACGGAAAATGGATAGCGGCGGTGATGGCGACGGTAATTCTGTCGTCATCCGCTGCGTTCTCGCAGATAAAGCTAGTAGGGCGCAAGTTTTCCGAGGTAGAACTTGCCTATGCCAAACGCTCGGTAATTTTTGACCTGGAAGACGCTCTTATTGGTTCGAATGGCAGTTTACCCGGCAATCCGCCGCACAAATATCGGACGCTGTTCACTGCGGAAAAGGACGGGTTTGTATATCTCGTCGCGAACGTTCGCAGCGCTTCGACGATAACAAACCCTATGGCCCCGTGCGGCGGCGATAGCCCGCAGTCGATCCTTTGGATCAAGGCGGACAAGACCTTGAAGAATCGCGAATTGCGAAGTGAGATATACGCTTCGTGCTCGTACAACTATTTCGATAGCAAGCTTGATGTCACTAAGAACGGTCTGATAGCGAAATACGGCGGTACGCAAGACCTGGAACTAAAGTTTGACAACCGGGAACCGGAAAAAGGATTGATCGTGTCCAGGCTCGAAAAAAGATCGAACTAGCAACTCTAAACTTTCAACTAGCAACTGTTAGAAACAGATTGGCGCCGGTAATAGTCTTGAAGACAATATGAAACGCTGCGACTGGTCGCAAAAAGAGGTAAACATTCCGTACCACGATGAAGAGTGGGGCGTGCCGGTGCATGACGACAATCGGCTGTTCGAGTTTCTGATCTTGGAAGGGGCGCAGGCCGGATTGAGCTGGGATACGATACTCGTAAAGCGCGAGAATTATCGAAAGGCTTACGACAATTTCGACCCGGCTAAGGTGGCGAAATATACCGATGCCAAGTGTGCGAAGCTGCTTGAGAATCCGGGGATCGTTCGCAATCGTCTGAAGGTAGCGGCATCGGTACAAAACGCAAAAGCCTTTCTCGCGGTGCAGAAAGAGTTCGGCTCATTTGATAAGTACATCTGGTCGTTCGTTGACGGCAAACCGATTGACGGCAAGCGTATGCTGCACGGCGACGTTCCGGCAAAAACGGAAATATCGGATGCGATGTCAAAAGACCTGAAAAAACGCGGTTTCAAGTTCGTCGGCTCGACGATCATGTACGCATTTATGCAGGCGACCGGGATGGTGAATGATCATTTGGTGACGTGTTTTAGATACGAAGATATTGCCCGCGAAACACGCGAAACACGCGAAAGTGCGCGAAAGGCCGGATAGAAAGCTCTTATTTTCGTTCATTTCGCGTTTTTCGCGGTTAAAATTCTTATGGATTTTCCGATCACGCAGGCGGTCAGGTTTTTGAGAGAGAAAAAGGTCGAGTTCGTGCCTCGGCTTTACGATTACATTGAGAAAGGCGGCACGGGCGAATCGGCCCGGCAGTTGGGTGTGGATGAGCACGCGGTCGTTAAGACCTTGATATTTGAAACGAATGAGAAAAAGCCCCTGATCGTACTGATGCATGGCGACAGGCTGGTTTCGACTAAAAATCTTGCCCGCCATATCGGCGTCAAGAGCGTGGAACCCGCAAGGCCCGAACGTGCATCTAAACATACAGGCTATCTGGTCGGCGGCACGTCGCCATTCGGCACGCGAACGGCGATGCCGGTGTATGTGGAGGCGAGTGTTTTTGAGCTAGATAAGATCTATATCAACGGCGGGAAACGCGGATTTTTGGTTGAGATCGATCCGGAAGTCTTGAAGACTGTGCTGAAACTCGAGGAAGTCTCGGTCGGTATCGAAAATTGAGATGACATATTGGCGTGACTTGGTATTGCAGGGAAGGTTTGAAGAGGCTGAGCCGGTGATGCTGGCCGACACTGAGGAACGCGATGGCTACGGCGGCGAGACTGTAACTCGAGCCGGATTTTACGAGGATTGGGGTAACAGTCTTCGATCCGGAGCTGAGGCGGAGAAGCGGTACTGGCAATCGCACAGCTACTGGGCAGACTACGCCTCATGGTCAACAAGCGGTGGTGAGGGAACGGCAAGGATGATGGACGTTAAACGTCTGTTGAAGAAAATCGAGGGCCTGAAATGCTGATCGACGATTTTTTACCAGAGTTCGATTTTGAGGAAACGCACTCGATATCGATCCAAGCTGATGCCTCGACCGTATACGAAGCGGCCCAAAATGCTAATTTTGGCGAATCATGGGTCGTGCGAATGCTGCTAACACTTCGCGGAATGTCAGCGGATGCTCTGACGCTGCGGAATTTGAGCTATTCCAAATTCCGCATCCTCGGCGAGCGACCCGCAAGCGAATTGCTGATCGGCCTCGCCGGAAAATTCTGGACGCCGTGGGGCGATCTGCAGGATGTGAACACCGATAACTTCAAGGCGTTCGACAAAAGCGGCTATGCGAAGGCGGTGTGGAATTTTTCGCTGGATCAAGACGGTGAAAACACCCGGCTAACAACCGAAACGCGGATCAAATGCCTCGACGAAGGCAGCCGCAGGAGCTTCGGATTTTACTGGACATTCGTTCAGCCATTTAGCGGGTTGATAAGGATGGAGATGCTGAAGACAATCAAGCGAAAGGCTGAGGCAGTATGAGCGATCAGGAGATAATCGAAAGGGTTCAACGGAACGTAGATAGTCCGACGATCTCGACCGACACTGGACTCGCCGCAGCTCGTCAGATCGGCGATCTGGCCGAGACCGAAAAGGTCGAATGGGCTATTGCCGGCGGCATCGCTATGTACCTTTACGGCAGTCCTAGATTGACGAAGGACGTTGATATCATCGCTTCAGGAAACGTTTCGCTAAAAGAAGATGCACCGTTAACGTTCGGCGGCAGCAACTATACGGTCGAGGTCGGGAAGTACAAGGTTGCGGTTGACTGGATAGTCCGCAACGACGGGTACGCGAGATACTATCAAAAGGCTTTGGCCGAGGCCGTCAGCTTTCCGAACGGATTTCAGTTGATTTCTCCGGAATGGCTTTTGATACTCAAAATGTTTGCAGGACGGCAGAAAGACTATGACGATGCAGTTTTTTTGTTGAAAGAAAAAGGCTTGGTAGATCGCCCCAAGGTCAAAGCAAACATCGTCGGCGTTGCCGGCGAAGATGCGTGGCTCGCAACGATGGCGAACTTTAGACGGCTGTGCAATTTGGCGGACGGCAGAACAGACGAGCCGGGAAAGTATTTTATTGAGGACTAAAGGTTATCAATCGGCGGCAAATTAGGCATGGATAAAGATGAAGCATTTCGACTCGCTGAGAAGGAATTGGAGTTGTTTAGGGCATTACCATATGAAGAGATTCTGTCGAAAATAGGCCATGCCGAAGGGTATGAGAGGACAAGCGAGAGCGGAGAACCATACCAAGTCGAATTCGATTATTTTTTCGATGATTCGGAAAACAAGAATATTCGGGTAGCGGCAATGATCAGTTTTAGTTTATGGACTAGTTTTGCCCCAGTATCGAGCGATTTTATTATTGCCCCTACGGGCGAATTTATCGGTGAGGAAAGCATATGAAAGAAGCAGTAATCGTATCAGCCGTACGTACGGCTGTTGGAAAGGCTCCGAAAGGAACGCTGAGAAATACTCGTCCTGATGATCTCGGGGCAGCGGCTATCAAGGAAGCGGTCAGGCGTTCGGGTGTTGACCCTTCATTGATAGATGACGTGATCATGGGCTGCGCTTTTCCTGAGGCGGAGCAGGGGATGAACGTGGCTCGCACATCGGCGATCGCGGCGGGTTTGCCGGTCGAGATTTCGGCGATGACGGTCAATCGTTATTGCTCTTCGGGTTTGCAGACCATCGCTCTCGCTGCCGAACGCATTATGACGGGCGGGGCTGATGCGATCGTAGCGGGCGGGCTCGAGACGATGTCGATGATCCCTATGGGCGGCAACGTTGTGCGGCCCAATCCGGCGATCGTTGACACATACCCGGATTACTACCTCAACATGGGCCTCACCGCTGAGAATCTCGCACGCAAATACGAGATCACCCGCGAACAGGCTGACGAATTTTCATACAATTCGCACCGCAAAGCCCTCGCCGCGATTGCCGAAGGCAGATTCGCGGACGAGATCGTGCCGATGACCATCTTCGTTGATGAACTGGACGAAAAAGGCCGCGTTCGCCGCAAGGAAGTTGTCTTCGCCCAGGACGAAGGCCCGCGTGCCGATACCTCGGTCGAAGGTCTGGCGAAGCTACGAGCTGTATTTCACGTCAACGGAACTGTAACCGCCGGAAACTCTTCGCAGATGTCCGACGGAGCCGCTGCCGCAGTTGTGATGTCCGCCGACAAAGCCGCCGAACTCGGCCTCAAGCCGCTTGCGAGATTTATCTCGTTCGCCACCGCGGGCTGCCTGCCCGAAGAAATGGGCATCGGCCCGGTCTACGCGATCCCGAAGGCCCTCAAAATGGCCGGGTTGACGCTTGATCAGATCGACGTGATCGAGCTGAATGAGGCCTTCGCTGCACAAGGCCTTTCAGTAATGAAAGTGCTCGAAATGAACCCCGCTAAGGTCAACGTCAACGGCGGTGCAGTCGCCCTCGGCCACCCGCTCGGCTGCACAGGAGCAAAACTGACCGCGACCGTCCTGCAAGAACTAAAACGCACCGGAGGCCGCTATGGCATGGTCACAATGTGCGTCGGCGGCGGCATGGGCGCGGCTGGAATCTTTGAGCGCTTGGATTAATGAGCGATGCGTGTTCCGAATGCTGACTTGGCGGAGATCGATATGCGTAAGCTTCGTGATTACGTTCTCGATCCATCACACCCGAATGGAAAACACAAAGCAATTTTGTGGAAGTCGGCACTCGGAATAACTGCGGAAGATGCGGAGGAGATTAGCCGTAAACTGCTCCTTGCAGTTGCTGAAAATGATGCTGTCGCGGGAAGATTTGACAGATTTGGCCAACGCTATACAGTTGATTTTTCTCTTGAATGGAACGGTAAAACTGCGATAATCAGAAGCGGATGGATAATTTCGCACGGGACAAAAACTCCCCGGCTAACAACCGCATATCCGAGGTGACGATATGAAAAAAATTGAACTTCTTGACGCCGTCGCCTTAACCGAAGACATACCGGAACATAAACTGTACCGCGGACAAGTTGGCACTGTTGTCGAAGTATTTAACGACGGTGAGGCCTTCGAGGTCGATTTCGCCGACCTCAATGGACGCACGTATGAAATGTTAGCTGTCGAACCGTCGAAGTTGATGGTTTTGCAGTATGAACCAGAAGCAATCGCTGCGTAGTAAGTACAAAATGTCGGGGTTTTATGAAGATTGAAGTAAACCGAAGGCCTACTCACCCCGGAGCTATTCTTCGCGAAGACACACTACCGGAGATTGGATTGTCACAGGCCGAGTTCGCGAGAGTTTTGGGCGTTTCAAGTAGTACCATTGGAGAATTACTAAAGGAACGGTCACGTCTTAGTGTTGATCTTGCTCAGCGGATCGGTTTGGCTCTTGGCATGTCTCCAGAGATATGGCTCCGTCTTCAGCAGGCCGTTGATCTGTATGATTCGCGTTTGAAAAATCGGTCAGCCTATCAGCGTATTGAAAAGATAGCAGCTTGAGTCAACAGTTATAGACGATTTCAACTCAGGATGACCAGAAAACATTGACTGAATGAGTATTCATTCAGTACAATATCGAGAGCGAAATTCAGAGGAGCAATTGAACACCATGGAAGCACAAATGCAGAAAGAATATATCAAAGGCGGTTCGTTCCTGATCGAGCAGCGTGTCCCGGCTGAGGTTTTTACGCCTGAGGATATGTCGGACGAGCAGCGGATGATCGGCGATACTACGCGGGAATTCATCGACAACGAGGTGCTGCCGCAGATCGACGCGATGGAGAAGCATGCCTGGGAGATCTCCCGTGAGTTGATCTCGAAAGCTGGCGAACTTGGCCTGCTCGGTGCGACCATTCCTGAGGAATACGGCGGGCTTGAGCTCGACCAGACGACCGGCGTGGTCGTGGCTGAGATGATGGGCCGCGGCTCGGGATTCGGCGTGAGCTTTGGTGCTCAGACGTCGATCGGGTTGCTTCCGATACTCTATTTTGGTTCCGAGGAACTGAAGCATAAATGGATACCGCCGATCATTTCCGGCGAAAAAGTCACTGCCTATTGCCTCTCCGAAGCCGGTTCTGGTTCGGACGCTCTCGGTGCAAAATGCTCGGCACGCCTGAGCGAAGACGGCACCGAATGGATCCTCAACGGCGAAAAAATGTGGATCACGAACGGCAGTTTTGCCGACGTTTACATCATCTTTGCCAAGGTTGACGGCGAGAAGAAAAAGTTCTCCGCCTTCGTGGTCGAACGCAGTGAAAACTGCCGCCCGGGCTCCGAAGAGCACAAGATGGGCATTAAATCTTCGTCCACGACACCGATCATTCTGTCCGATGCTCGAATTCCGGTTGGCAACATCATCGGCGAAGTTGGCGATGGTGCAAAGATCGCGTTCAACATTCTCAACGTCGGCCGCTTCAAACTCGGAGCTTCGGTGATCGGCGGCTGCAAGCTCGCGATCCACGATTCGGTCCGCTATGCGAATGAGCGGCAGCAGTTCAACACGCCGATCTCGACGTTCGGAGCGATGCGGTTCAAACTCGCCGAAATGGCCACCCGCACATGGGTTGGCGAATCGATGACCTATCGCACAGTCGGCATGATCGATTCGCTGATCGGCACCAATGCAGACAATGAGACCAAGCTCAAATCGATCGAGGAATACGCGGTTGAAAGCTCGATCAATAAGGTTTTCTGTTCCGAAGTACTCGATTACGTCGTCGACGAAATGGTCCAGATCTACGGCGGAGCCGGTTACACGGCCGATTACCCTGCCGAGCGTGCCTACCGCGATGCCCGCATCAACCGTATCTTCGAGGGAACGAACGAGATCAACCGTTTGCTCATCCCGGGCATGCTCCTCAAACGTGCGATGAAAGGCGAGATCGGTTTGATCCCGGCAGCCAAAGCCCTGATGGACGAGATCCTGAATTCGCAGATGTCGTTCGACGAAGATGATTCACCGCTCGCGATGGAGCTGAAATTAGCACAAAACGCCAAGAAAGCAGCCTTGATGGTCGTCGGAACTGCGGCTCAGAAATACATGCTCGAGCTCGACAAACAGCAGGAACTCCTGATGTATGCCGCCGACATCATCATCGAAGCCTACGCCATGGAAACCGCCGTCCTGCGTGCCCAAAAGCTGCAAGGCTCGTCAAACGCCGACCGCTACGCCGATATGGCCCAGGTCTACTGCAACGACGCCATCCAACGCGTCGAAGCCAAAGCCAAAAACGCCATCGCCGCCATGACCGACGGAGACGAAATGCGTACGCTGCTCGTGGCTCTAAAGCGATTTACGAAGAACAATTCACCAGTAAATACGGTTGCCGCAAGACAGAGAATTGCTGAGACACTGATCACGGCGAATACCTATACGTTCTAGCGAGTCGTATTGGAGACTGAGAACAGGCTGTTAGCAGTTGGTCGACAGTCGTTCTTCTTGTAATATCCGCTTTATGAATCCCCGAAACTAGGTAGCAAAAAAATGCCCGTGAAGTCGAAGACTCCACGGGCATTTTGTTATGACCACTTGGCAATTTACCAGCGGCTTTCACGACGGCCACCGCCGCCACCCCCACCGTAACCACCGCCACCACCATAACCGCCACCGCCGCCGCGGCTTCCGCCTCGGTCTTCACGCGGTTTTGCTTCGTTGACCTTGAGATTGCGGCCAGCAAATTCCTGACCATCAAGATCAGCGATCGCCTTTTCGCCGTCAGCCTGATTTGCCATTTCGACAAAACCAAAACCACGCGAACGACCGGTTTCGCGATCTTCGACGACGCTAGCCGACTCAACAGTGCCGATACCGGCAAAAAGCTCTTCTAGATCCTGACTCGAAGTCTGGAACGAGAGATTACCTACATACAGTTTCATAGACATTAAAATATTATCGACCCGAAATGACGGGCCCTTCACAGAAGCATCGAATTGTCGGACTTATTACTCAGAAGAAACTGATCCGGCCTTCGAAAGTCTCGAGAGAACTACTTCAAACCAAAAAACCAACCAACCCTCGAACTTACCTTACGCCAGCTAATCAACCGTGTAGATCGGGCGCATCACCGTTGATGCGCGAGAGCAGGATTAACGAGTTTTATGATGCACGGTTTCAAGGATTGTTGCAAATAAACAACGTTGATTTATCGTTTGTTAGGGCGATGGATGTGAAATTCTAAAGCAATGAGCCGATACTTTCGATCATCTCGAGAGCTGCATCCTCTCCAAGTTTTATAAACTCATCGCGTTTGCTGAGCTCATCGGGCCGAAGGTGGGCGATCTCGGGTTTGATCACGATGTCGGCTCGGTAGTGCTGATTGCGGGATACGGTGCGGATGATCGTCATTGCGGCCTGGATGCTCACGCCGAGGGCGGTTCGCGGCTTCGAACGGAAGGTCGACCCGCACGCAAGTACATCTACTGCGATAATTACGTCGGCTCCCATCTTGGTCAGAATGCTGCATGGCAGCGGCCTGACTGCTCCGCCGTCTACCAGCATCCGATCATCTTCGTCGGTGGAAGGGGTAAAGATGCCGGGCACCGCGCAGCTTGCTTTAATGGCAAAGATCGCGTCGCCTTTATCTTTCAGTGCGACCTCGTCCCCTGTTTGCAGATCACAGGCGATCGCGGCGAAAGGGATCGGCATTTCCTCAAATCGCGTGACAGGAAAGTGCCTTGCCAAATAGCGTCCGAGCGGTTCGTTGGACAATAGTCCCAACGGCGACAGCGACGGCCGACCGATATCCGTCCAGCCAACGCTGCGAGCCATCTTCTCGATCTCGTCTATGCTCATCCCGGAGGCAATTGCACCACCGATGATCGAACCGGCCGAAGTTCCGGCAACCATATCGATGGGTATGTCGTTCTCCACCAGCACCTTCAGCACGCCGACATGAGCAAACCCGCGGGCAGCGCCGCCTGAAAGTGCAATTCCGATCTTTTTTCTCGCCATAGGACGGGATTGATTTTAACTGTTCATTATGAAAAACTTAAACGCCTAAAATGACCCTGCACGAATCTGTTTCTTTTCCACGTGAGAGTACTATCGCCGATATTGCGGCGGGCGAGAAGGTTTGTCCTGTTTGTTCGCGTGAGGCTCAGGACGAATACGTTCCGCTGCTGTCGGTCGATGAGGACCTTGCGAAGCTGATCTGTGCAAACGCACCGAATACGGCTGAGTTTCAGGCTGTGTGTGCCCGGTGCATTCGGCTTTTTGAGCGGGCAAAGGACCATATTGTCGCCGACGCCGCGATGCAGAAGGACGGCTCGCATGTGCTTTCGACCCCTTTGCGGCTCGATGCGGATGAGCGGTTTACGGGAAAGGGCGTGACTATCGCGTTTCTCGACTCGGGTTTTTACCCGCACGTCGATCTGACCACACCGCGAAACAGGATACTCGCTTATCGCAGCCTGATCGATAAAGACGGAGATCTGTCGTCGCTTTTTCAGCCGGATGTCGCGAGTTGGCACGGGATGATGACCTCGGTGGTCGCCGCCGGAAACGGGTCGCTGTCCAACGGTTTCTATCGCGGCATCGCTCCTGAGGCCGACGTGGTGCTTATCAAACTTGCCCGTACGGGGCGGATCACCGACGAGAACATTCTCGAGGGACTCGAGTGGGTGATCGAAAACCGCGAGAAGTTTAACATCCGTGTGGTAAATATCTCGGCCGGCGGTGACGAAGAGCTGAGCTACCTGCACGACCCGCTGTCGCAGGCGGTCGAGCGGTGTTCGCAGCTCGGGATAACGGTTGTTTGTGCGGTTGGAAATTCCGGCCATTTGCCGGATCACCCGGTTGTTCCCCCGGCAAGTGCACCTTCGAGCATCGCGGTCGGCGGTTTGGATGATAATAATTCGATCAATCGTGCAAAGCGCGGTATGTACCGTTCGTCATACGGGCCGACTATCGACGGGCTTCAGAAACCTGAGGTGATAGCGTCGTCAATATGGGTTCCGGCTCCGATATTGCCAAATACGCCGACTGCCCAACAGGCAGATCTGCTCGAGACGCTCGACAAGGCCGCGGACGATAAGCTGCATCAGATCATCCGCGAAAACAACGGCATCGACCCGGAACTCGACGCCGCTCTTGACCGACCCGTACATAGCATCCGCCAGATCATCGTCCTAAAGATCCGACGCGAAAACGTGATCACGCGCCACTATAAATACGTCGACGGAACCTCTTTCTCGGCTCCGATCGTCTCGTCGATCGTCGCGCAGATGATCGAGGCGAACCCGTCACTCCAACCGAATCAAATCAAACGCATACTGATCACGACCGCCGAACGCCTGCCGCACTACGAGGTTGACCGCCAGGGCTGGGGCGTCGTCGATCCGCGACGCGCCGTCGCAATGGCGATCTCGATGCGTTAACGGCTAACGTTTGTGAATCTGAGTCATTAAGGAAAGATCGGCAAATCTTGGGCATTTTGTGTGTCAAATTTACCCAGAATTACCTTATCCTATCCACATCCGCCGCGCTGAAATATTCACCGCCGCCACCGCAACCCCCGCAGCAGCTCCGCCACCTCCGGCCTCCGAAGGCTTGTGAAGGGAGACGATAAGCAAATCCGCAGAGCGATCCAGAAAAGCGAGGATCGCTACTGATTGGCGTTTCCGGGCCGGTTGGTCAGCGGCGGAGGCCTGGGGCCGGTACGTGGGGTGCCTACGGGTGTTGGCTGAGTATTTGTCGGGCGAGGTGTGACCGTCGGACGAGGCGTTGCCGTATTTGCGGGCGTCGGCGAAGCGGATGGGGCCGGGGTTGGTGTCGGGCTCGCCTTTGGCGTCGGCGTGGCCGTTGGGCGCGTATTCACGTTCGAATTGACGTTCGTGTTCAGGTTCGTCGGAACGTTGAAATTGGTGTTCAGGTTTGAATTGGTATTCGAATTTACGTTGAAATTAAAATTTGAATCAAAGGAAAGATTCGTATTTAAGTTCGTGTTCTGGTTAGCATTGATGTTTATATTCGCATTTGCGGGAGCATCTTTTCTGAGCATCCAAAATATCGCGATACCCACACCAATCACTGCAAGCGTACCGAGAATGGTGAGCATCACCGTTTTTGCGGTATTCGGCGGCGGCGGCGGTACGTTGTAGCCCTGCGCAGTTCTCGCCCTAACGCCCGGCCGCTCATCCGGTTGCGACGTAGGGATAACGATCCGCTCGGAGCGGCCCTCGCTATCAAAGGTTAACGGCTGGTCGGGCGGAACGAGCGGCTTTCGCCTTATGACTGTTTCCTGCCCGATCTCATCGTCAGCATCGTCGATCACGGTCTCGCTCGGTATCGCGGTGAAGTTGGGCTTTTTGTCGTCGACTAACGGCGTGCCGTCTTTTGTACAAAAACGGATTATCTCTTCATCGTAGCGTGCACTGCAGACCGGACAATATTTCATAGCTTTCGAGACGTGAGGGCGTTAAAAACTCTGTACGAATCTTACCACGATTTGTTTTTTGACCGAAAAACACACTTGAGTTGGAAATTTTGTCGATTCTCGGAGAAAAGGGTTGACTTTAGATAAATAGATATTATAATTCTCATCGTAACAAAACATTTACTAATGAAAAGCTTTCGAGATCAAGGCGAGTCAAAGTCATCAAACGGCACCGAAAGCCGAACGGTGGCAGGACCTCGGTCGGCTGGTTTCCCGGTATTTGTAATTATCTACGACATTATTTTTCCACGAGAAAAATGATGACTAGTTAGCCGGTTTAGGGTTTAGTAGGGTCATCATCGCAGGAACGGATGATGGCCTTTCAGTTTTAGTAGGCAAGTTTTCGATATGTTAGAAGCTGTTTCAATCGCTCAGAACGTTGCTAACGAGGTCCATGTCCCGACGATATCGGTCGAACCGATCCGCGGGGCTGAGATATTGATGCGTGCTCTCGTCGACAACGGCGTCGATACCGTTTTCGGCCTGCCGGGCGGAGCCGTTTTGCATATCTACGACGAAATGTGGCGGTATCGCGAGGCCGTGACGCACTATCTCGTTCGGCATGAGCAGGGAGCTGTTCACGCGGCTGAGGGTTATGCACGAGCGACCGGGAAGGTCGGCGTTGCACTTGTCACATCAGGGCCGGGAGCCACGAATGCAGTGACGGGGATCGCGGATGCGTATATGGATTCGATCCCGCTAGTCGTAATTACCGGCCAGGTTCCGACGGCGGTGATCGGGACGGATGCATTTCAGGAGGTCGACACGTTTGGTATCACGTTGCCGATCGTCAAGCACAGCTATCTCGTACGAAATGTTGAGGATCTCGAGAACGCCGTGAATGAGGCGTTCTATCTCGC
Organism: Acidobacteria bacterium Ga0077534; assembly: GCA_001464455.1. GTDB lineage: Bacteria > Acidobacteriota > Blastocatellia > Pyrinomonadales > Pyrinomonadaceae > OLB17. Next base: position 59,650 of record LNEI01000019.1, on the reverse strand, counting down.
CAGCACCGGAAAACCCGGGCCGGTCGTGATCGATATTCCGAAGGACGTGACCGCTCAGCTTTGCGAATATCGCGAAAGCCGCACGGATTTTCTCTCAGCTCAGGTAGACGCTCCTGCGTGTGACCGCGAGATGCTGGGCGTCGCTTTGGAGCGAATACTGACGGCTAAAAAGCCAGTGTTTTATGTAGGCGGCGGTGTGGTGACGAGTGGTGCGTCGGACGCTTTGGGGAAGGTTGTCGAGGCGCTTGGTGTGCCGGTGACGCCGACCTTGATGGGGCTGGGCGGATTTCCGACGGCTCATGCACAGTGTTTGGGGATGCTGGGAATGCATGGCACTTACACGGCGAATATGGCGGTCGCCGAGAGCGATCTGCTGGTCGCGATCGGCGTTCGATTCGACGACCGCGTGACTGGAAAGCTGGCGGAATTTGCTCCGAATGCTGAAGTTGTTCATATAGATATCGACGCTTCGAATATCGGGAAGATAAGGAAGCCTCAGTATCCGGTCGTTGCCGATGCTCGTGTCGCGCTTGAGATCATGTCCGAAATGCTCACCTCAAAAGGAGCAACTAATCACCGCGAACGGCTCGGCGATTGGTGGGGAGAGATCCGCGAATGGCAAAAGGCGGTGCCACTGTCGTGCGAGTATTCCGAATTTGAGATCAAGCCGCAGCAGGTCATCGAGACTTTGCACGAGGTCACGAACGGCGATGCGATCATCGTTTCGGATGTCGGCCAGCACCAGATGTGGGCGGCGCAGTTTTATCCGTTTAAGCGAAATCGTCAGTGGATCAACAGTGGCGGTTTGGGGACGATGGGTTTCGGTCTGCCGGCGGCAATGGGAGCGCAGATCGCGGTTCCCGACCGACAGGTTGTCGCGATCGTTGGTGACGGGGGTTTTCAGATGACTAACCAAGAGATCATCACCGCGATCCAATACAAAGTGCCGCTCAAAGTCCTCATCATGAACAATGGCTACCTCGGCATGGTCCGCCAGTGGCAGGAAATGTTCTACGAGCGTGCGTATTCTGAGGTAGATCTCTCGATCTCGCCGGATTTTGTAAAGCTCGCGGAGGCCTACGGAGCACAGGGTTTGCGGGCGAGAACACCGGGCGAGCTGAAGGCGGTTTTACAGGAAGGGCTCGATTTTGACGGTGTAACCATCTGGGACATCGTTGTTTCTAAGGAAGAGAATGTGTTCCCGATCGTACCGGTCGGCGGGGCATCTCGTAACATGATCCTTAAGTAGCCGGTAGACAGTAGACGGTAGTCACTAGTTAGAGGCTAACGTTAAGCGAAATTCCGATTACTGACTACCGACTACCGACTACCGACTACTGATCTATGCGCCATACAATATCGATCATCGTTGCCAATCAGCCCGGGGAGCTTTCGCGGATCGTGGGGTTGTTTTCGGCTCGCGGGTTTAATATCGAGACGATCACGGTCGGCAAAACGCTGGAGCCGGAATGGTCTAAGGCGACCGTTGTTACGCTCGGCGACGACCGAACCGTCGAGCAGATCATCAAGCAGTGCTCGCGGCTCGCACGCGTTCGCGAGGTGAAGGCTGTGACCAGTTTGCCGCACATCGAACGCGAAATGGCACTGATCGACGTCTCGGTCAGATCCGGCGACGAGCGGCAGGAAGTGATGAGTTTGGTCGAGATCTTTCGTGCCAAGGTCGTCGATATCTCTCACGACCGGATGATCCTGGAGCTTTCGGGGACGATGGACAAGGTCGATACATTCATAGAAATGCTGCGGCCGATGACGGTCAACGAAGTTACGCGAAGCGGATGCGTGGCGATCAATCGGCTGTCGAGATTGATGTCGGATGAGGTCGCGGTAGCGGCTGGGGCGTGAAAAACCTCCTGTCGCTGAAAGCGACAAAGATAATAGCCTGGGGTGGAGCCTTGCGGAACCCCAGGAACGAGTCAGAATCGTTGACGCTCCCTGAAGGGGAGCAACATTCGAGTATGCGTGTTCGACCCCTTCAGGGTCGGGTCGAGTGATCGAACTAAACCTGGGGTTTCGCAGAGCCTTCACCCCAGGCTATTGTCTTTGTCGCCTTCAGCGACAGGAAACGGTCATTTGGCGAACTTGATTTTCTAACGATATTAACGAGACGGAATAACGAAACGAAACGAGGAAACCAACAAACATGAAAGTTTTTTATGACAAAGACGCGGACGATAACCTTTTGAGATCAAAGCGGATCGCCGTTATCGGATACGGGTCGCAGGGGCATGCGCATGCTAATAATTTGAAAGAGTCCGGCCATGATGTGATCGTCGGGCTGCATGCTGACAGCAAATCGTGGAAAAAGGCTGAGGAAGCGGGGCTGGAAGTCACTTTTGCACGCGAAGCCGCTGAAAAAGCTGACGTCATCATGATGGCAGTGCCGGATGAACTCGGGCCGTCGATCTACAAGAACGACATCGAACCTGCACTGAAAGACGGCAAGTACCTGGCGTTCGCACATGGTTTCGGCATTCATTTTAAGAAGATCGAGCCGCCTACAGGCGTAAATGTTTTTATGGTCGCTCCGAAAGGGCCGGGACATCTCGTTCGCAGCGAATACGCTCGCGGTCGCGGCGTTCCCTGTTTGATGGCGGTTCATCAGGACGTGTCGGGTGACGCTTCGGCGGTGGCGATGGCGTATGCTTCGGCGATCGGCGGCGGGCGTGCCGGCATCATCGAGACAACCTTTAAGGAAGAGACGGAAACGGACCTGTTTGGTGAGCAGGCGGTGCTATGCGGCGGGTTGACTTCGCTTATCCAGGCGGGATTTGAGACTCTGACCGAGGCTGGATATTCGCCCGAGATGGCGTATTTTGAGTGCCTCCACGAGATGAAGCTGATCGTCGACCTTCTTTACGAAGGCGGCATCGGCAACATGCGCTATTCTATTTCGAATACGGCCGAATACGGCGATCTAACCCGTGGCAGCCGTATCGTTACGGATGCGACCAAAGCCGAAATGAAGAAGATCCTCGGCGAGATCCAGTCGGGCCAGTTTGCCGACGAATGGATGAGCGAATGCGAGAGCGGCAAGGAGAATTTCAAACGTCTCGAAAGCGAAGGCGAACGCCACCAGATCGAAGAGGTCGGTGCGAAGCTAAGAGCTATGATGCCGTGGCTGTCGCAGAATACGTTGGTGAATACGGCGAAGAACTAACTTTGTGTCCTTTGTGTCTTCCCTCCGTGATCTTTGTGTTTAAGAATGGTTTTAACACTGAGGGCTCGGAGGGAAGAACACGGAGAGCACAAAGATTCGTAGGGGTGAATCATGAAATTATTTGATTTGAACGAGGTCGAAAGTGACGAGGTTAGCTCGTCGTATTTTAGGAAGATCGCCCACGGTGAATCGCTGACGATCGGCAAGGTCGAGGTTCACGCGGGCGAGGTCACGGGGCTGCATTCGCACGAGTCGGAGGAAGTCATCTTCGTGCTGAAGGGTGCGTGGTTGTTTCGTCTGCCAGACGAAGACGTAACGGTTCGTGCAAACCAGATGCTGTTCATCCCGCCGGGCGTTGAGCATTCGTCGGAGGTTTTGGAAGACGTGATCGCGATCGACATCTGCTCAAAGGCTCGACCTGATTGGCAATCCGGCGTCGATAAGAGTTTGCACAGCAATCCGGGACAATTTCTTTGGGGAGTTTAGGGGTTTTTTAACGCAAAGTCGCAGAGAAGCAAAGACGCAAAGGTTGGGAAAGAAAATTAGTAGTTGGTTTTATTCTCACCTTTGCGTCTTTGCCCCTTGGCGACTTTGCGTTAAAGCTCTTCTATCGTTTTGTTATGACCGCACCGACAATTAACAATCCTCGGGCTGAGATCGATGCTATCGATGGTGAGCTGCTGCGGCTTTTGAATAAGCGGGCGGAGATCGCCCTGCGCGTCGGGGCGGCGAAGACGAATGATGAGCGTTCATTGTGCGATCCGAACCGCGAACGCGAGGTTTTGTCTCGGTTGAGGCAGGAAAATACGGGGCCTTTCGACGAGCACAGTATTGATAACATCTTTCAGCGGATCATCGACGAATCGCTTCTGCTCCAACAGAAAACGTATCTGAAACCATTCGAAAATTCAGATGCTTCCGCGACGGAAGTCACAAAGCTGACCGGGAAATCGCGAGTTGCCTTTCTCGGCGATCGCGGAACGTTTAGCGAGGAAGCAGCTCTCGGAATTCTCGGCGAAGAATGCGTGACCGTTTCGTTTCCGACGTTTGAAGATTTGTTCACGGCTATTGATGCCGGAAAGGCTGATCTTATCCTGGCTCCGCTTGAGAATAGTCTGATCGGCTCGGTCCATCGGTGCGTCGACCTTTTGCTCGACAGCTCGCTGCATATTATTGCCGACGTTGTGCTGCCGGTGTCGCATTATCTGGTCGCGTGTCAGGACGCGACGATGGAGACTATCCAGACGGTCGAATCGCATCCGGCGGCCTTGGCTCAATGCCGTAGATTCTTTGCCGCGTATCCGCATTTGAAAAGCGTCCCGGCTGATGACACGGCGGGCAGCGTACGGCGGGCGGTCGAGAGCGGGGATGTTACGCGAGCGGGGATCGGTGGACGCCGTGCGGCTGAGATCTATGGCGGGAAGATCCTGCGCGAGCATCTCGAGGATAACGGCGAGAATTACACGCGTTTTGCTTTGCTTTCGGCCAAGCCGAACGAGGAAAATACAGGCTCGAAGATATCGGTCGTTATCCAGTTAAGAAACGAAGCCGGAGCTTTGCATGGAGCCTTGCGGCCGCTTGTTCGCCGCAATATCGATATCGCCAAGATCGAAAGCCTGCCGATCCGAAATTCGCCGGGGCAGTTTAACTTTTACCTCGACATCAACGTACCCACTATCGAAGGCGACCTGACCGGAGCCTTGACCGAGATCGGCGAACAGACCGAGGGCGTGAGGTTTCTCGGACGGTATTCGACGACGCGGTTGGGTAGTGTGGCATGACGTGAGGAACTTTCGCCGCAGATAAACGCGGATTTGATGGCCGTGAAGCGGCCCGAAGAAACTAGCCAGACGTGAAACGTCTGGATCACCCGGAAAAGATTCCCCGCACTGAAGGTGCGGAAGACGGTGCGAATCTCACGCCCCTTCAGGGCGTTAATTCAAGATCTATGTTTACCAGACGTTTCACGTCTGGCTAGTGTCTACTGCGGCTCTGCCGCAAAGAAATAGCTTTATGATCCTAGTATTAAAACCAAATATTGACGAATCAACCCGCGAATTTCAGCGGCTGGAGAGTCATTTAGTTAACCTTCCGAATATTGAATTTCGCGTGCATAAGGTGCAGGGGCGGGAGCAGCTTTTGACGGAGATCTATCTGATCGGCAACACGGCGGCTCTGGCTCTGGATGAGATGAAAAGCTTTCCGGGTGTCGATCATGCGGTCCGCGTTTCTGAAGAATACCGCATTCTGGGCCGTCATAAGGACGACAATCGGCCGAGCAATTTCACTTACAACGGTGTGAATTTTGGGCAGGATACGTTGAATGTTTTTGCGGGGCTGTGTGCCGTCGATTCGCCGGAGAGCGTTGAGGCGATGATGAAGGGTTTGCAGGAAAACGGCCAGGTTTGTACGCGAATGGGTGCGTATAAACCGCGGACGTCGCCGTATTCATTCCAGGGGCATGGGAAAAACTGCCTGGAATATATTTTCGAGCTTGCGGGAAAATATGGCATCAAAGTCATCTCGATGGAGGTCACACATGAGTCGCACGTTGACGAGATCGTTGAAGCTCTTCGTCTGACCGGTGATCCGACCGGTGTGATGCTGCAGATCGGAACGCGAAATACGCAGAATTTTGAGCTGTTGAAGATCGTCGGCCGTCAGGAGCGGTTTCCCGTTTTGCTCAAACGCGGTTTCGGAATCACGCTCGACGAATCGCTCCACGCGGCGGAATATCTCGCCAGCGAAGGCAATCACAAGGTCGTCTTCGGCCTGCGCGGTATGAAAACCAACATCGGTGACCCGCACCGCAACATGGTCGATTTTGCCCACATCCCCGTCGTCAAACGCCTGACGCGTATGCCGGTCTGCATCGATCCGTCGCACTCGGTCGGCACGCGTTCGCGCAGCTCCGACACGATCCTCGACATCATGCACGTCACCGCCCAGGGCGTGATCGCGGGAGCGAACATGATCCTCGTCGATTTTCATCCGTTCCCGAATAAGGCATTGGTCGATGGCCCGCAGGCGCTTCGGATGGAGGAATTGCCGGTGTTTTTAGAGGATGTAAGGTTAGTGCGTGAGGCGTTTGAGAAGCGTGTGCAATTGCATCGAGGGGAATCGACGGCGGTTGGTTCGTAGGGGAATTTGCGGAAGCCCGCACGAAGTAAGGGCGCCGACGGGGATGTTACGTTCGCGATTGCAGTGGGAGCCCTTACTTCGTGCGGGCTTCTGCATTTAATGAAAAATGCCAAATAATTCGAGAAGCAAAATAATTACATCAGGCGTCGAACGTGCGCCGAATCGCTCGATGCTGCGGGCGGTTGGGTTTGGGGATGATGATTTTGATAAGCCGATCGTGGGGATCGCGAATGGGTACAGCAATATCACGCCGTGTAATGTCGGGCTGCAAACGCTTGCTGATGCGGCGATGGATGAGGCGAGAAAGGTCGGGTTGATGCCGCAGGTTTTTGGGACGATCACGATCTCGGACGGGATTTCGATGGGAACGCTCGGGATGAAATATTCGCTCATCTCGCGTGAGGTCATTGCCGATTCGATCGAGACGGTCTGCAACGGCCAGCAGATGGACGGCGTGCTGGTGATCGGCGGGTGCGATAAGAATATGCCGGGCGGGATGATCGCGATCGCGAGGCTGAATATCCCGGCTATTTACGTTTACGGCGGGACGATCAAGGCCGGACATTTGAACGGCAAGGACATGACTGTCGTTTCCGCATTCGAAGCGGTCGGCGAATATCTTGCCGGAAAGATCGACGACGCTGCTCTGACGGCGGTCGAAAAACACGCGTGTCCGGGCGCCGGTTCGTGTGGCGGGATGTATACGGCGAATACGATGTCCTCGGCGATCGAGGCGATGGGAATGGGATTGCCGTACTCGTCGACGATGGCGGCTGAGGATGATGAGAAGGTGCAGAGCACGCTTGATTCCGTCGCGGCCCTGGCGGCGGCGGTCGAGAATCAGCTTTTGCCGCGTCAGATCATGACGCGAAAGGCATTTGAGAACGCGATCGCCGTCATCATGGCAACCGGTGGTTCCACAAACGCCGTCCTTCACTTGCTCGCGATCGCACATTCGGCTGAGGTCGATCTGAAGATCGATGATTTCGAAGAGATTCGGCGGAAAGTGCCGGTTTTATGCGATCTCAAGCCTTCGGGAATGTACGTTGCCACCGATCTGCACAAGGCGGGCGGCATTCCGGAAGTGATGCGAATTTTGCTGGAGCATGGTTTGATCCATGGCGATTGCATGACGATCACAGGTAAGACGGTTGCGGAGAATCTCGAACCCGTCAACGCCTTCGGACGGGCGGACAGGAGTGTCCGCGCTCCGTGTCATCCACCCTTTCGACGATCCGATCTATGCTCAAGGCCACCTGGCGATCCTTCGCGGAAATTTGGCTCAAGAAGGAGCGGTTGCAAAGATCACTGGTATCAAGAATTCGTCGATCACGGGCCCGGCACGTGTTTTCGATTCGGAAGAAGACTGCATGGCAGCGATCATGGCTCGCAAGATAAACGCCGGGGACGTTCTCGTCATCCGTTACGAAGGCCCGAAAGGCGGGCCAGGAATGCGGGAGATGCTTTCGCCGACTTCGGCGATCATTGGCCTGGGGCTTGGTGATGCGGTCGGGTTGATCACGGACGGGCGCTTTTCAGGCGGAACGTATGGAATGGTCGTCGGGCACGTAGCTCCTGAGGCTGCGGTCGGCGGCAACATTGCTCTCCTCGAAGAAGGCGATAGAATCACGATCGATGCCGAGAAGCGTCTATTGCAGGTGAATTTGCCGGATGAGGAATTAACTGTAAGGCGAAAACGCTGGGCTGGCCCGCCTGTTGGACCGAAGGTGATCGGAGTTGCGGCGAAGTATGCCAAATTAGTTTCGTCGAGCGCGTTGGGAGCGGTGACAGATTAATCTGGTCGCCAACGGCGACAAATATTAAAGCCTAGGGTGCAATGAGCGACAGCGAATGGAACCCTTCAGGGACGAAATCTTATAATCCAATTGACCTAGGGTTCAGCTCGAGGACTCGCTGCACCCTAGGCTTTAATGTTTGTCGCCGTTGGCGACAGGATTTTGATCTAAAAAAAGCTTCGGCAACCAATTGGATGCCGAAGCTTTTTTGTTTCTCTAACTTTGAGTTAGTACTGATATGGATAGCGTTCCGTGTTTCGTGGTTTTTGTTTGGCGGTGATGACTGCACCTGTTACCGCACCGGCTGCCGCTCCGATGAGGGCACCTTTTTTGCCGCCGAAGATGGCTCCGAGGACTGCACCTGCACCCGTCGCTACGCCGAGGTTGATGGCTTTGCGGTGGCGGTCATAGACGTTTGGCTTTTTATAGCCTTGGTCGTAGTAGCCATCATTATATTCTTCGTCATAATAGCGATCGTCGTTGTAACGCTCGTTATAGCGATCGTCATAATTTCGGTTGTTCGTATTGCGGTCATTTCCACGACGCTGTGCCGAGGCCGTACCGGCGAGGGCAGGGATCGTGACTGCCATTGTAGCTGCCATTAGGAACGTTGTAACAAATTTCTTAAACATAATAATTAGCCCTCCGTTTTGTACGACATCGTCGTCGGTATCAGATAATGCAACGGGCGTGCCATTGGCGGAACATTCAATGTTTACAAGGCTTTAGAATGAGATGCAGTGATCGGAGTGCCTTCGCATATACCAAAATCATTCGTGGGGTAACGCAATTCGTGCAGTGTATATAAAAAAATCCGGGCATCAAATTAGTGCTACCCGGATGCTAGAATGCGAAAGCCGGCGACTAAGCAAGGGCGAATCATTCAAGTTGGATGATCCGCCCTTGTTCACGCGCGGGCTTTTGCAAACGATTAGTAATTACGCGGACGGACGTAAACGCGTCTGTAATAGTTTTTCGGCTTCTGCTTGTGTGTCACCAGAGCACCGCCGCCGGCTCCGGCGAGGCCGCCGATGATGAGGCCTTTTTTACCGCCGATCAAACCGCCCACCAGGGCTCCGACGCCAGTACCGATACCGATGTTGAACGCCTTACGATGACGTCGGTAAACGTTGGGCTTTTTATACGTGTATACCTTCCCGTTGCTTCGGTAATAACGCGTCGTCTGTGCTGCGACAGATGTAGCGAGTGCCGGAACCGCCGCCGCGACCACTATCGCCATTACTATCGACGTTATGTACTTCTTAATAAACATGAGTATTCCCCCTTTAAAATCGACAAAATTTTGACTTCGTGTCGTTCTTTCTATTCGCAAACGCCGTGCCAAAAAGCCACAAGGGTATATTTCACTTATAGTTACGACTATTGCCGGCGGATCTGACTGGCAATTTGTACACGATATCGAGCCGTTATAAACCGTATCGGGTGAGTGTGGTCTGTCCTCTGTCGAGTCATAGAATTACGAAAATTGTTTAACAAAGGCGCGCCGGTATGCTACACTCTCTGCGTCGACAGCTAAACATTCCTTGATTCAATGCTTTACGCCGACTAAGTTCGAGTGACTTATTAATGCTTAGATCTCCGATCAGTGGACTATCACTTTTCTACGACCTCGAATGGGTGCCTGATGCCGCCGGGGCGAAGCGCCTTTATGATCTGGCCGACGACGTATCCGAACTTGAGGCGATGCAGGCGTTGTGGCAGCATTCGCCACAGTACGACGAAGTCAAGAATCCGAGGCCGTTCCTCAAATACATGTTCTCGCGAGTAGTGTCGATCGCTTTCTTATCGCGAAAAGTGGTCTATAACTCCGATCGCGAAAAGGTGGTCGAATTTGGACTCAATTCGCTTCCAAGGCTGCCGCTCGACGAGGTTTTTGTTATTGAAGCTGAGTTGATCCAGCAGTTCCTTTATTTTGTAGGTAAACGGCGGCCGCAGCTCGTCGGGTATAACTCGTCGGAATCAGACCTGCAGGTGCTTATACAGCGTGGGATGGTCAATGAAGTGTCGGCACCGGAGTTTTGCTCTCGGCCTACCAAGAACTACGATCCGGGCGATTATTTTAAGCGATGGGATAACGAGGAGCATCTTGACCTCGCCAAACAGTTCTCCGGCGGAGCAATGATGCCGAGGCTCGATGAAATGGCCAAACTGTGCGGTTTTCCGGGAAAGATCGATGTCAAGGGCGATCAAGTCACGGACCTATGGCTCGCCGGTGATATCACCAAGATCGTCGAATACAACCAGATCGACACTTTGAATACATACCTTGTCTGGCTTCGTCTCGTTTACTTTGCTGGGAAAATGGAGGAAGAAGACTACGTTCTCGAACAGGAAGCGTTTCGCGAATTTCTTGAAAGCGAAACGCAAAAACCTGAAAAGGCATTCATCACCGAGTTCCTCGACAAATGGCCCTTGTAGGTCAGCAGCATCCCAAACAACATATATGCAATTTGGAACGATCTATCCAGAAAACTGTATCGAAACGCTCAAGCGGATGGACGATGAATTGATCGATATGACGATCACGAGTCCGCCGTACGACGACCTGCGTGAGTACAAAGGTTTCGTTCTTCCTATAAATGAGATCGCCCGCCTGTTGTTCGAAAAGACAAAACCGGGCGGGGTTGTGATATGGGTCGTCGGTGATCGAACGCTAAACGGCAACGAGTCGCTGTCGAGTTTTCGTCAGGCGATCACATTTCAGGAAAGTGGTTTCAACGTGCACGACACGATGATCTACGCAAAAAATAACCCGATCCCCAGCGACTGCGGCAAGCGCTACAGGCAATGTTTTGAGTACATGTTTTGTTTTTCTAAGGGCCAGCCTAAGACGTTTAATCCTATTACCCAGCTCATTAAACAGGAAAAAGCTTTTAAGTCGTTTCGGATAACAAAGGTTGGCCGCAACGACCTCGCTCACGATCATGTCGCCCCGAAAGAGCGAAAGCTCGACAACATCTTCTTCTACGACGAATGCAATTGCGAGAAGGTGCTTGACTACTCGGAAAGCGAGATCTTCTACTATAACGTCGGGACGTCGAGTTCGCGGGATAAGGTCGCATTCAACCATCCTGCGATCTTTCCTGAAAAGTTGGTCGAGGACCAGATCTCAACCTGGACGAACAAAGGCGATCTCGTCTACGACTGTTTTATGGGCAGCGGAACGACGGCAAAGGTCGCACATCTGCTTGAGCGGCGATGGATCGGCTCGGAAGTTTCTTCGGAATACGTGGATATAGCGACGCAGCGAATAGACCCGTATCTCTCGCGGTCGAGTTATCCCCAGATCGGGTAACCCTTCGAGCAAACTAGAAGATGATCTTGATGGGTTCCGCCCGTTCTACCGTTTCAGACAATGAAGCGGAGGAACGGGCGGAATGACTTGGATCTTACCAGCTTATCTCCAGTTCATAATCACCCGCTCCGCCATTGGGGTCGAATATCTGGATAACTGCGACATAACCGTTGTAGTCGGATGGCTGTTCCAGGACTGTGACGGTGCCTCGGCCGTTGCGCTTGCGGACATTTACGGTTCCGGGGCGAGAGGCGAGATAGCCGCTGATCTGGAAGTCTACGTTCGAAAGGCCGGTCATCGTGATATCTCGCGACTGTACGTCAGCACCAGCGATGGTGATCTGAACGGTCTGGTCAACGCGTCCACGCCAGCGGACATTGCCTGACGAATACGGCTCCTCGACCGGTCCAGTCGCCGTCCAGTTGATGTCAACACGGTAATTATCCGCACCGCTCTTCTGGTCGAAGATCTGGACGATAGCCGTGAAGTTGTTCTCACGCGAAGGCTGCTGGATGACCCGTACATCTCCGCGACCGCTTGCACGGCGGGCGGTTATGTTGGCGGTTCGACGGGGCAGCATTCCGCTCATATTTTGATTGGTGGTCTGAACTCCGTTCCCGCTCACATTCTCGGCGTAGATCTGGTTGCCCGTGATGATGATATTTGCCCGGTCATCAACACGTCCGCTCCACGATGCACTGCCATTCGCCATTACGGGCCCGCCCGGATAGGTCGGTGGATAAGTTGGTGGATACGTTGGCGGATAAACGGGTGGATAGATCGGCGGGTTGATCGTACCTGGAGGAGGCTGCGTTGGCCCGACGTATACGTCGTAGGTTCGACGGCGGTTATAGTAGCCATCGTCCCACCCTTTCAGCCAGTACTGGCTAATGCTTTGATCATAACGAAGCCCCTCGGCTGCCCGCGTTTGGCCGTTATTGCGTCGACGGTCTTCCTGGCCCATTAAGTAACCGGTGTCGTAGGCATTTCGCTGAACCTGTGTCCAACGGACGTTCCCGCCGCCCCAACCCGGACGCACGGTGTCGTAGCCCTGATTGTAACCATCGCGAAAATCGTTCTCGTAACGCGATCGGTCATACTTGCTGCGGTAGCGTTTATAGTCGCGACTGCGGTTTTCGTTTGCGTCTCGGACACCGTCCTGATAGCCTTCGCTGTAATAGCTGCACTTGATCGCCCCCTGCACCGCCGGATCGCACTGGGCAGAAGCCGTGCTCGCCCCAAAACCGAAAACCAAAAGGAATAAAATTATCGCCGAATATCTCATTTGACCGTCCTCCACTAATTTGCCAAACCCGCACTCGACTCGCGAATTCGAGTCCGCCGGATCAGATGTATTTTTCCCTATTTTAGATGGAAACGATCAATCCTGCTATTTTTCTTTCATAAATCTCTAAACAGCATTTTGTCCTGAAATAGCTTTACACATAAAGTGGGACAGAGTGGGTCAAAATAGATGGTGTCTACAAGGCTTGTATTATTGATGTTGGCGCTTTTTCTGGTTAAGTCAGTTAACGCCATGCCCGAGGTTCCACGCGAATTTCGAGCGGTTTGGGTCGCAACGGTGGATAACATCGATTTTCCTACCAAGAAGGATCTGACTGTCCAGCAGCAGAAGGATGAACTGACCTCTATTCTGGACCTCGCAAAAAGACTGCGGCTCAACGCAGGTGTTTTTCAGGTTCGGCCAATGACGGATGCCGTTTACGCATCGTCGATCGAGCCTTGGTCCGAGTTTTTGACCGGGCAAATGGGAAGGCCCCAAGCATTCGATCCGCTTGAATTTTTGGTTGCTGAGGCTCATAAACGGGGGATACTCGTTCACGCCTGGTTCAATCCGTATCGTGCTTATCATCCGGCGGCAAAAACTATGTCGGATCATCACGTTTCGAAGAAAAAGCCGGCGAGCGTCCGCCAGTATGGGCGATATATGTGGCTCGACCCTACTGATGGAGAGGCAAAGAAGCACTCGATCGAGGTGATCAAGGACGTCGTTCGCCGCTACAACATCGATGGCGTACATTTCGACGATTACTTTTATCCATACGCCGAAAACGACGCCAGTGGGAGCAAGATCGACTTCCCCGATCAAGTGAATTACGGCGAATACAGGCGAACCCGTGCGAAACTGACGACACAGATCGGCACAAAGGGGTTTCCGCTAAACAAGGACGACTGGCGGCGCTGGCACGTAAACGACTTCATCAGTTCTGTGGGCCGCGAGATCAAACGCATCAAGCCCGACATCGTTTACGGCATTTCGCCCTTCGGTATTTGGCAGCCTATGCCGGAGAAAGGCATTTCGGGTTTTAATGCATACAAGGAGCTTTACGCGGACGCGAGGAAATGGCTGCAGGACGGTGCCGTAGATTATCTTGCCCCACAGCTCTACTGGGAAACGGCGCGGAAAGGGCAGAGCTTTCCGGTCTTGCTCGATTGGTGGAAAAGCCAGAACATAAAAAATCGACACATCTGGCCGGGTATTGCTGCGTATAGGATCGGCTCGACTGCGACATTTACGGCCGGCGAGATCGTCTCGCAGATCGGGCGAACACGAGAGAATGCGTGGACAAAGGGTGCGATCTTCTTCAGCCAGAGATCTCTGCGAAACGACATGGGCGGCATTCAGGCGGCTTTGACAGGTGAGGTCTATCAACGCGACGCCATAATTCCGCAATTCAAGTGGATAAAGGTTGCAAAGATCGCTTCGCCGTCGGTCACCATCAAACGGGATGCGGAGTTTGTTCGCGTGAGCTGGCGTGAAAGGGGAGGCCGCAAGGCGTTTTGGTTTGTGGTCTATGCAAAGGACAAAGATGGCTGGAGCCAGAGCATCCTGCCCGCGAGCGAACGCTCGATCACACTGTCAACGTCAAGAAAGATCGAAAAGGTAGTAGTCAAGAGTGTCGATAGGCTGGGGAATGAAAGCTGACGGGCGTGCGATCAATAATCGGACTTTAGCCCCAAGGCCGTTTGCGTCTAAAGCCGCATCTTTCCTAATAGACTAGTCCACTAGCTAAAGCTAGTGGCAACTCATAAGAAGCGGGTTGAAGCCTCGACTCGGCGTTACCGAATCTTTTTGATACGGCCATCTACGACGGGCGAGATAGTGGAATTCGGAGCATTCTTGATTGAATCTTCGAATACGTCCGAATCCTTCGGGGCATCGGCGGCACCGAGGACTACCTTTCCATCCTTGAACGGCGTATAGCCGTCGCCACTACGAGATACAAGGAAATCCGAAGTTGCGATAGTATAGGTTCCTGCATCGGTCACCGGTTTGCCGCCGACCGAGATCGAAACGATACGGCCGCCGACAGGTTTTGAAGTGTCGTATTCAAAACGCATTCCTGAAACCTGCGGGAAGCGTCCGGGCTCGTTGTCTTCGCCGGGACCGCTGCGCGCAACGCCGTGTTCGAGGATCTGCTTTAACGTCTTTCCGGATACTTCGACTTTGACGATCGCGTTGTTAAAGGGAAGTATTGAAATGACATCACGCTTGGTCAAGATACCTGGCTCATAAAGCAGATCGGCACGGATCGAGCCGCCGTTGACGAAGCCGATATCAGCTTGAACGGCGCTCTTATAGGCGTCAGCGATGAAATTGCCGACGTTGGTTTCCATTGTCCGCGACGACAGCGACAAAGCATCGAGCCGCACAGACGTTGATCCGACACGTACGGCGAGCTGTTCGAGGAGGCCTTTGTATTTATCAAAAACCGGTGCAAACTCCGGAGCATCGGCGATCTTGTCAGTTACAGGAATGATCTCCCAATCAAAGCTCTCAAGGCGTTTCGTCTTTGCGTCGAAGTTCAGGTTAAACTTGCCCATCTCGCGAGCGTCGGCGGTCATTTTGAATATCGGCGTCCCGTTCGATGACGACTGCAGAAGCGTGTGCTCGTGGCCGCCCAATATTAGATCGAAATCAGCACATTTCGCGAGCTTCTTATCCTGAGCCATGAAGAGGTGCGTGATACCAACCACGGCATTGACCTTCTTGCGGACACGCATCTCGCGAACGAGTTTTCTGGCCGTGGTGCAGTAGTCGGTAACCGTCAGGCTGGCGTCCATTGACGAGGTCTGCTTCGTCTCGGGCAGCAGCAGGCCGATAAAGCCGATCTTCACGCCATTGAATTCACGGATCACGTATGGCGGCAGGTCGGCGAACATTTTACGGGTCTTAACGTCAACGACATTCGCCCCGAGCCATTGAAACTTCGATTCTTTGATACGGCTCAGCAGTTCCTCAGTTTTTATATCAAATTCATGATTTCCGAGCACAGAAATATCAAGCCCGATGGCATTCCAGGCATCGATCATCTGAGCACCGCGATATGTCCGAGTTTCAACCGACGGCGAGAGCGTGTCACCGCCGAGCGTGAAGATCGTATTCGGATTCTCAGCGATCGCTTCCTTTCGAAGCGTAAGCAGACGAGCCAAACCACCACGCTTACCACCTTCGACCGGGGTGAACTGATACGTATCGTTGACGTGCAAGATCGTCACCCGAACGCTCTGACTGATAACGCTCGTCGTTCCTGCAATAACCAGTGTCAATAGGAAAAGAAGTCTAAACATATCACTTACTCGGCGATCGGTTTGGTTTTTAAGTGTGTTCTTGCTTCCCACATCTCGGGAAAAAAGCGTTTGGTGAGCGTCGACATAAGGTATCCGACGCCTTCGCTGCCGCCGGTTCCGCGTTTCATGCCGAGCATTCGCTCGACCATCAGGACGTGATGATAACGCCAGAGCGAGATATTCTCGTCGTGTTCGATCAGCAGATCCTGCATGTTGAAGAGGTTGGCATACTTTTCCGGATGTGTAAGTATCTCGACGATCGCCGCGACCCGTTCCTCGTGCGAGCTAACCGCAAACCCTTCGCGTCCAAGCAATGCCCAGAACGCATCGTCGAGGCCAGGCGCTTCGAATCTGGCTTTGAGCCGCGCGTATGCGAAGTCATCGAATTTGAAAAACTCAAGTATCTTCTCGTCTTTCTGACCCGAGACGAACTCCAGTTCCCTAAACTGCATCGATTGGAACCCGCTCGCGGGATTAAGCCGGTCGCGAAACTCGAGGAAGCCGATCTGCGCCATCGTCTCAAGTATATGGATCTGCGAAACCATGACCTTCTCGATCGATGTCACCGCCTTTAAGGAGTGATTTACGCGAAACGGCCGCCCTTCGTCGAGCCATTTTATTGTCGCGTCGATCTCATGAAGTATCTGTTTGAACCACAACTCGTATGTCTGGTGGATGATGATGAAGAGCTGTTCATCGTGGCTGGTGGGTTCCGAGAGCGTTGACTGAAGGTCAAGAAGCTCAGGCACGCGCAGATATTTGTTGTATGAAAGTGAGGGGTTTTTTCCGTATTCTGATGCCATCTACGTGGTGTCTTTAGTTCGTGTTTTACGGCTTTATCTTGATGTATCCAACTATTTAAGTCAATTTTCACCATTTTGGCGAAAAACTCGGAAACTGTCTTGACAGACCGTGTAGATTTGTTTAATTTTCTATTCGTCTATCAAACACACCCGCATCAGGTAGCCCGGATCTTGCAGTCTAAGGTCTCAATTTATTTGTAAAGACGTGTGCAACAATAGAACACTTTTACCGCTTTTCCAACGAGGTGAGTTCCACCTAGTTTTCGATCTGCGGATTTGTTTTCCTGAACCAAATGGTGCAGGAGAACCTTGAGGATTTAAGAAGTACTTAGGAGGATTTACGAAGTGATGTCAAAAGCTATCGGCAAAGTTAAATGGTTCAATAATGCGAAAGGCTACGGCTTTATCGAGCAACCCGGCGAACAGGACATTTTTGTCCATTACAGCGCAATTACCGGTGACGGCTACAAGACCCTGATACAGGGGCAGGAAGTCGAGTTCGAAGTAACCTCGGGACCGAAAGGACCTCAGGCAGAAAACGTTATGAAGGTCGCTTGACGGGGATCTTGAACCACAACTGAAACGGGCCGCCGGGAATACTCGATTCCGGCGGCCCTTTTACCTAGAAGTTACGCGCCGCACCTCGCTGCCCATTCGGCCCGTTAGCATATACCACATCATCTTGTAGTCCGAAATAAAGGACCAGAAAGGATGCTTGAAGGTTGCTGGGCGATTCTTTTCAACCACGAAGTGTGCGAACCAAGCAAAGGCGTAGCCGCTAACGAAACAAATCGGGAAGTAATACCAGGTGCCACGCCAGATGAACCAGATGAGCAATGCGATGCCGAGCGAAGTGCCTATGAAATGCAGAAGTCGCGTGAGCGGCAATCTATGCTCCTGCACGTAAAAATCCCAGAACTCTGCGTAGTTCTTGATCATCTACTTCACAAAGAGGCGTGCTATGGGCTTTCCCGCCTCCCGATTCTGTTCACTATAATCCAGTCCGATAAACTTGCATAGCGTCGCCGCGATCTGATTCTGATAGATAGTCTCGGTGTCCTTCCATTCACCGCGGAGCCCGACGTCGGGGCTAACGAATGCCATCCAGATATACTGGGCCTCGGGGACGTCCTTACCGTGATCGGACCAGTCCTTTGCCGAGTTTCCGCGGCCGTGATCGACTGTAATAACAATGGAGGTACGTCCATTGTATCGCGGGTCGGTTTGGACAAATTGCCATAGCTCCGCGATCCACTTGTCGGTCAGGTGCAGCGTGTCTAGGACGCGTTCGTAATTCTTGTCGTGGGCGTAGTCGTCTGTCTCGTCAAACCCAATATGAATTGCCCGCGTCCGGTACTGCTTCATATGGGCCATTGCTATCTTGAACGTAAAATAGTCATGGCGAACGCTCGGCCACGGTGCGAGGACGTGCGATTGTAGACGAAAGAGCTCATTTATTTCTTTGTTATCCGTTGGGTACGTTTCGTACGCCGCATTGACGACAAAGGAGCCCGGCTTGTTCGTCGCGATCCGCATGAATGCGTCCCATGAGGAGAATTCAGCAACTGCATTTGGTCCGGCGGCGAGCTTTTTGTTCACGAAATCCAGCACTGATGGATACGGATTCTGCGGATGGCTGTTGCTATTGATCACATCGTCATGAGCCTCACCAGTGAGAATCTCAGAATAGCCGGGATACGAAAACCACAGTCTGTTTGTGGTCTTGACCTCACTTTTCAAGTCTCGGTTCCCGGCGATCGAGCCGTGCGATGTCATCAGCGTCTTCCAAAAGAACGGCATCAGCTTTTCGCGGCGTTCTTTGGCGGTAGCGGCATTGTAGTTCTTAAATGCCGCGGTCTTGTCAAAGTTCTTATTGACGCTACGAAAGATATCAGCGTCCAATCCGCCAAATATCTCCTGCGTGCGGGCTCCGTCGAGTGTAATCAGGATCACGTTCTCGGTCTTGTAGACCGGCAGAGCACGTATGACTTTCGGCTTGAACGTAGACTGGGCCGCGGAAGCCGCGTAGAAAGCGAAAACCAAGCTCAGAAGCATCACCTGACGCAGGAGAAAGGACAGTTTGCTGATGTTCATACTCCCCGAATCTTAGTGCTTTACGCCGCTTGTTTCAATTCGATCGGTTCTCGTTCGGTGTTAAATAATCGTATATTTTTTGCCCAGCCGAGCTTTTCGAAGATGCGGATCGTGATCCAATTTTGATCGAATTGGTACCATTTCAATCCATGTCTCGCCGATGTTGGCCACATGTGATGATTGTTGTGCCAGCCTTCGCCGAAGGTGAGGATCGCGACGAACCAGTTGTTTGTCGACATATCGCCGGTGTCGTGCGGACGGCCGCCGTACATATGCGACAAGGAATTGACGAACCAGGTCGTGTGCCAGCCATAAACGACGCGTGCAAAAACGCCCCAAATGACCATCGACCAACCGCCGATCGCCCAGAAAACGCCGATCGAGAGAATGATCGGAACGAGGTAAAAGTTTGAGATCAGCACGTGGCCCCGGTCTTTCATCAGATCGGGAACGTACTTTTGCAGCGTTGCTTTGTCGTGATCCTGAGCCTTGCCCCACACGACCCAACCGATCTGTGCCCACCAGAAACCCGGGCGGATCGAGTGCGGATCTTTGTCAGTATCGGTAAATGCGTGATGCATCCGATGTGTCGCGATCCACTTGTCCGGCGGATCCTGCATCGACATGCATGCCAGCGACGAGAGCAGATACTCGAGCCATTTCGGGGCCTTAAAGCTGCGATGCGTGAGCAATCGATGCCAGCCGAGCCCAACCCCGAGGCTGCCGACGATCCAGTTTCCTATCACGAGTGCTGCGAGATTCTGCCAGCTAAACGTGAAAAATACGCCAATAGCAACGATATGAAACGACGTAACCATGATGGCATTACGCCAATTTATGGTCTGACCAACCCGCTTGAAGTCGAGAACATTTTGCATTAAATGATGTGAGTACGAATGCTAAAATAAAGACAGTATTAGACTAACAGTTTCAGTCGGAGAAGTTTGTAATAGATTTGTCAGACTGGAGCGTAAGTATCTTGCTTTGCCCACGTCGGTTTCGCCGCTACTAACTTTCCGCTATCTTTTTCAGCATGGCGTTTCGCCCGCCGATGAGAGATCGCAGATGACGCTCGAGCAGAAGACCGTCGACGAGCCTTCCTATTATCCCAAACGGTGAAGTCCATATCACAGTGTCGAGCATCAGCGTACCGCCTTCGACCGGGGAAAATTCGTGAATATGTTTGAAAGATTGGAACGTTCCTTCGATCATCTCATCGACGAATAAACGCGGCCGTTCGAACTCGACGACCTTGACCGTTAACCGTTGCCGCATGCCAAAATGAGTTCCCTCGAACGTCACTGTCTGGCCGAGCCCGATCTTTCCGTCAGTCACGCCCGCGACGGCATTCTCACGCGTTTTTGCGACGGTCTTCGTGTGAAGCCGGACGTCTCGCATGAGGTCGAAACACCTTTCGGCCGGGGCATTTATCACGGTTTCGAGGACTATCTGCGGCATCGGATCAAAAATTCTTTCTAACAAATTCGGCAACAAGAATGCCGATGATGCTGCACAGCACCTCGAGAACGGAGCCTATGATCGAGAAGACCGGAACCGCTATAAGCAAAGAGCCGGCGGTGCCGAATTGCTTTGTCTTTAACCTGTTTGTCAGCAGCACCGCACCGCCGCCGGACAGCAGAGCCGTAAAAACCGCGAGTATGGCGAAGGCCCCAATTCCCCAGAGCCCGTCCGATTCGCTGTAGCCGTTCATCGCGAGGAGCATCGCGAAAAACAGAACGACCGCCGCCGCCAGGCAGGCGATCGTTGTCAGGAGAAATGCCGCGATCTTAGCTCCCATTCTTAACCGACCGCGACCCAGGTTCCGTTCGATGTATTGATGCGATATATCCCGCCGTTCTCCATCGAATAAAGTGAGCCGTTAGCACTAAAGAGAAAACGGGTTTTGCCAAACTCAGCCTTGCCGATCTGACGCCACGAGCCGTTTGCTGGGTTGGTTTCATATAAAGCTCCGCTCGATTCGGTGGTGTAGATCTTGCCATTCAAGGTCGTGCGTGCGGTCGTGTTTTTCCAGTCTCCGGCCTTACCGATCCGACGCCACGAGCCATCCGAAGGACTGATCCAATACAGACTTCCATCCTTTTCAATGGAGAAAAGCGAGTCTTCGGTAGCGAAAAGCCGCAGCGAATTCCCAAATTCCGATTTACCAACTTGGGCCCAAGCACCCGTTCCCGGGTTCGTCGCGTACATCGCTCCGCTTGCTTCGACCGTATAAAGCCGGCCATTTACAAACGCTCCGGCCAATGTCCCTTTCCAGTCGCCGGCTTTTCCAACCCGAACCCAGGAACCATTGCCGGGATCGACCCGATAAAGACTGCCGTCATTCTCGATAGTCAGTAGATTCCGATTCCCCGCAAAGAAAAGCCGCGTATTGGCAAACTCCGCCTTTCCGATCTGCACCCACTTTCCATTCCCAAGGTCCACGCCATAAAGCGCCCCGCTTTTTTCGATCGTATAAAGCCGCTCATCCAAAACAACGGCCGCGATAGTGTTAGACCAGTCGGCCGATTTAGCCGCAATTTGGCCTAGGGTACCAAACATGACCAGAAGCACGGCGACCTTGAAAGCATTAGAGATAGTTGGGCTCATAACAATCCTCCTGAAAAAGTAAAATTTATCCTGATAGAAGTTCACTGGATTTTGCGAGACTCCTGCGGCATTACGATTTCTACATTCCTTAAAGCTTTTCCGTGGTCGAGCAAGATCGGACTGGCAGCGGTGACCCTCGTTACACCGGGGTAAAAAAATCGCTGATAGCCTACAGCTTCATTAGTCTTTACCTGCTCCTTTTCAGTCAGGTTAACTGCCAGAAAATATTCGCCAGCAGGAAGGCGATTAAATGAAAAAGAGCCGCTCCCGTCAGTTTGCGACCTCCGCAATTGATAGCCCTGCACTTTTTCGATCAGTTGTTCTGTGACACCTGTCGTCAGAAAAATGCTTACAACCGAATTTGCCACAGGCTTTCCGACATGGTCCACCAAACGCCCGGAAATGCTGCCCGTGGGCTCAATGTAGAACGACGCTGGATAACAGCCTTTTGCATTTACCGTCACTTGATGCGTCCGTGAGTCGAGATGTGTAGGTATGTCCAATCGAATATCGTAGGATGCTGCCGGCAAGCCTACAAATTCGTACGAACCATCCTGTTCTGTCTGGGTTTCGTACGTTTTACTGCCCGATTTGGCAACGACTTTCACGCCGTGCGATGGTTTCGATCCTTGCATTGAATCTTGTACTATCAGCAGATTTCCGCCAGCGGCAGCCTCATAGACCTTTCCAAAAATCCGGCTGGGCGGTGCTGAGGGAAGGGAACGGATATATTTCAAATCCTCCGCAGCATCAGAAAGCAGAAGCGTTCGGCTCATATTCCGGCGCTGTTGAAGCTTACCTCCATGCTTGTTCGCATATACGAGATATGATCTGCCAGCCTCGAATGGGTAATAGCAGTCGCCCATCTCGATCGTTACCTCTGTACCTAAGGCTGATCCCCGAAAAAGTTCGTCAATCCTTAGTGTGGCTGTTAAACCCGCATGCTGTTGCCAGTACGGAACAGCGTCTGTGGTCGAATATGGTTTCAGCTCGGCTCTTAAGACGGTGGCAGTAAAAACATACTCGTAACGCCAGAAATCTACACAGGCGGTTTCCGGCATCATTCCCGGACATGAAGCTCTCTCCCGCTTGGTGTCTTCACTAAAGGAAGAAAAAACTGGAATAAGCGTAAACAACAGCAAAAAGATCTTCATAGTTGTTTAGTCCTCTCGCGATCAGTCTGCAAACGCAACACTCAACTGTTTCAATTTCATCGAATCGCTCCTGTCCAGGGAATCGACGTTTTCGCGGTCGATGTAGTTATAGAGAATGTCTCGCTGCTGCGGCGTGTAACCAGCTTCGCGGATCTGGTAGCGGAGGTCGCGTTCGTTGGCTTCGTTGTGGGCTCCGGCGGCGGAGACTACGTTTTCTTCGATCATGATGGAGCCCATGTCGTCGGCGCCGAAACGCAGACTCGTTTGGCCGAGTTTTATGCCTTGGGTCAGCCAGCTTGCCTGGATGTGTTGGATGTTGTCTAGGAATAGGCGTGAGACCGCCAGCATTTGGAGGTAGTCAATGCCGGTCGGTTCTTCTGTTATCTTGCGGCCCAAGGCGGTGTTTTCGCGTTGGAAGGTCCACGGGATAAAGGCGGTGAACTCGCCGTAGTTTGGATCGATGGCCTTTGCCGCGAGAGCTTCGTCCTGGACCTGGCGTATGCGGTCGAGGTGGCGGACGCGGTGTTCGATCTTGTCACCTATGCCGAACATCATGGTGCCGGTCGAGATCAGTCCCACCTTGTGAACGGCACGCATAACGTCGAGCCATTCCTGGGTGTTGCATTTGGTCGAGACTCTCGCACGCACCTCGTCATCGAGAATTTCGCCGCCGCCGCCGGGCATTGAATTGAGGCCTGCGGCTTTCAAACGTCGAAGGATGGTTTCGTAATCCAGCTTTGAGATCAGCGAGATATTGTGGATCTCGGGCGGTGAGAAGCAGTGGAGCTGGAATTTTGGATACTTTGCGTGCAGCGTACTCAAAAGGTCTTCGTACCACTCGATATTAAAATCAGGATGCAGTCCGCCCTGCATCAGTACACCGGTGCCGCCGAGGGCGATGGTTTCGTCGATACGAGTGCAAATCTCCTCGATCGAATGTACGTATGTGTCGGGCTTGCCGGGCCGGCGATAGAACGCGCAGAAGGTGCAGACTACGTTGCAGACGTTGGTGTAATTGATGTTGCGATCGATGATGTAGGTGACTACATCGCCGGGATTTTTGCGTTGGCGGATCTCGTCAGCAGCGAGGCCTATGCGGACGAAATCGTGGGATTCGAGCAGAGCAGTGCAATCTTCCACCGTCAGGCGTTCGCCGCCTAAGGCTTTGTCCAAAATAGGCTGAATATCGCTTTTCATTGCCTTTATTTTAACAAAATACAAATCTAAACTGTATGAACAAGATAAGTAATGGCAAAGCCCTTAGACCAAGTCAGATTCAAAACCGAGCTGTCGATCTCATCGACCGGTTCCGGCTGGCATTTTCTGATCGTTGATAAAAGCATTGTCGACAAATTTCAGTTCCCCGATAAGTTCAAACGAGTGATCTGTTCGATCAATGGCGGCGAGTCTTTTCAATGCGCGTTGATGCCGTGGGGCGAGGTGTTTTACATCATCGTCAACAAAAAGAAACGCGACGAGGTCGGCGTTGTCGCGGGTGACATGGTCGATGTCGTGCTCGTCAAGGACGAGAGTAAATACGGCCTGCCTATGCCTGAGGAATTTGAGGAGGTTCTAAATCAGGATCCCGAGGGCGACCGGCTCTTTCACGCACTTTCTAAAGGAAAACAGCGTTCCATGCTGTATCTGCTCTCCCGCTCAAAAGATGTCGACCTGCGAATCCATCAAGCTCTCATCGTCGTCGAACACCTGAAAGAAAACGAAGGCAAGATAATCGACGACGTCCTGAATCGTCAGCTAAAACGCCCGATAATGGAATTCTAATTGAAGAGGTCAGACCAGGAATTGAAGTTCTCTCGATCTTTCGATCAACCCGTGCTGTGCTGCGAGGTTGAAATACAGCTCCATCCCTTTCTTCATCGAATCATCTATCGAATAAGAAATATTCTCTGACAGATATTGACGCATCTCATCGCGGCCGAGGTGGATGTCGGTTTCGTAGTTGGCGATGATCTCGTCGATGTGGGCGATGCCCTCGTCGCGGGCTGAGGCGAAATCTATAGCTACCTTTTCGCGGCGGGTCATCCACATGGCGAAGACGAAGCCGAGGCCGGTGTGATGTTTCCAGAGCTCGGCGAGATCATAGTATTTGAGTCCGGAGTCTGGTGTCTGGAGTCTGGAGTCGGCTGAGAGGCGGAGCGCGGGATCGCCGATGAGCAGGGCCGCGTCGGAATCGGTGAGCATTGCGTCAATGTCGGGCCGGGAAACCTTCCATTCCGGTTCGAAACCCAGGAATTCGCGGAAAATTATCTTTGTCAGAGCAACCGAGGTTCGTGAGGAAGTGTCGAGCGAAACGGTGCGAACATCCTTCAGATCAACGCCTTTCGTGACGAGGCAGACACTGCGAACGCGCGCCCGGGCTCCGACACAAACGTCTGGAATCAGCCGGACGCCGTCGATCATCTGGTAGGCGATAACCGGAACGAGTGCTGCATCGACGCGGTCCTGTAACAGCAGTTCAGCGGAACGTGCCGGTGCCGTATCCATGATCAGCTCCGCTTTGCCATGGTTTTTCCCGTAGAGGAACGACCAGACGAGCGGTGCCGTATTTGAGTAGCTTGAGGCTGAGATCCTTGGTTGATCCATCCGTTAACCCGCAAAAACGTCGGCGTAGTCCGTGTTCTCTTTGAATTTCTTTTGGGCAAATGTGCAGGTCGCCGATATTTTCATGCCCTTTTCACGGGCGTATTTCACCGCCTCCGCAAGCAATTTATCGCCGACCTTCTGGCCGCGAAGGCTCTCATCAACCTCGGTGTGGTCAATGGTAAACGCCGTCTCGCTGTCAACTTTATAAGCCATTTCGGCGACGCGTTTCCCATCAACCCGAATGACAAAAGCTCCGCGTCCGCCTTTTTCTATATGTTTGATCTCCATCTTGTTAATGATTACACCAAAGGTCGGCGATGATTCCAAATCTTGATAAGTTGGCGGTCCATCGTTTATGCTTGCGGAAATGAAGATATATGACATAACGGTCGCCATCAGCGCCGAAACACCTATTTACAAGGGCGATCCCGGCGTCGAGATCAATTCGTTCAAGTCGATCGCTGACGGTTCGTCTGCCAACGTATCGCAGATATCGCTCGGCGTTCACACGGCGACGCACGTCGATGCTCCGAATCATTTTATCGACGGAGCAAAACGCGTTCACGAGATCGATCCGCAAAAGCTCATTGGGCCGTGCCGCGTTATCGAAGTTCCGCATGATATTATGGAGATCGAACCAGAACACGTCGGCGATATCGCCTATGTCAGCCGCGTTCTGTTCAAAACAAGGAACTCGGCATTTTGGTCGACGCCAGAGCTTGGCTTTCGTACTGATTTCACCTACTTGACTCACGATACAGCGAAATTATTGGTAGATAATAACGTGGTGCTCGTTGGCATCGACTATCTCTCGATCGAGAAGAGCGGCGGCCCCGGAAAACCAGTCCACATTGCTTTGCTCGAAAAAGAGGTCGTGATCCTCGAAGGCGTCGATCTTCGCGAAGTTCCTGCGGGTGATTATGAACTTATCTGCTCGCCGCTGAAATACGATGGAGCAACCGGCGACGGCTCTCCCGCCAGAACGTTTTTGCGTGAGATCTAAATGACCGTAAACGACCCTCTCTATCGCGAACGCGTCTATTTTATCGTCCGCCAGATCCCGCTAGGGATGGTGATGACCTACGGCCAACTCGCGATCGTTCTCGGCGAAGGCTATACAGCCAGAACCATCGGCTACGTCATGCACGGAGCTGACGATGGAGTGCCGTGGCAACGGGTCATCAATTCCCAAGGAAAATGCTCGACCGGCCGTCTCACCATTCCAATGAATCTCCAACAAGAACTGCTCGAAGCCGAGGGCGTGATATTTGACGCAAACGGCAAGTGCGATCTGGGAAAGTTTCAATGGTGGCCCGCGAATTTTGAAAATGACGACTCGCAGCCATCACTATTATTTTAACGAATATGGAGACGAAAACCCCTATTTGTGATCTGCTAGTGGAGTTTGAGTTTGACCATCGGGTTCGTGCTCAAATAATGCTTATGGATGAATTTCTGACCGGCCTTGGTCAGAAGCCATTATCCACCAACATTGATTTTGAGTTTGAAAAGGAAAATTCGGGATCTTTTTCGGCTTTATTCTCGGTTCAATCCAAAACCAACGCTAACTGTGCGACGATGTGGTTACATCTTTACGGTGACCATATCCGGCTGGACATCGATGGCATTAATGAGTTGTTCGAATGGGTAATCAAGGAAAGCGGTGAAGGAAAAGAGGGGTTTCTAGCTGCAGCAATACCCATCTTTACCGGGTATATACTAATTGAATCTAAGGGTTCAAAACGATTCGTTCAGATTTTTGATTCTCAAGGACATTTTGTTGACCTAAGATCACGTAACGAAACCGTCCACATGCTAACTGGGCGGCATATCTCTCGCAATGATGATTATAGACGCCTTTTTTTGCCTTTCTATGACAGCCTGGGGGTTGATTGATTTATTACCTTCCCCACTTCAGCTTATCTCTCAAAACATCAAAATAGTTTCGATTAGCGGGTTGGACCAGGTTGAATGTAGTTTCGCTTTTGCGGATGACGACGCGATCGCGAGCCTGCATTGGGTAGCCGGTTTGGCCGTCGAGGCTGAGGACGACGCCTTCGTTTTCGTGGTGGAGGGTTAGTTCGATAGCGGCGCTGTCGGGGACGACGATCGGACGGTTTGTCAGGGTAAACGGGCAGATCGGCGTGAGAACAACTGCGTTCATCGACGGGTACACGATAGGGCCGCCGGCGGAGAGATTGTAGGCGGTCGAGCCGGTCGGCGTCGAGATAATGAGGCCATCAGCGCGGAAGGTATTGACGAAAAGTTCGTTCAGCCGCACATCGATCTCGATGATGCGGGCAAGTGCCGCCTTGTTGACGACTACATCGTTCAGGATGCGTCCCTCGGCTAGTTTCTCACCGCCACGCCAATGTTCCGCGTCGAGCATCACCCGGCGGTCTATGTCATATTCTCCGGCAATTATCGATTCGATGGCGGGGAACATCTCTTCGATACGAAAATCGGTCAAGTATCCAAGACTTCCGTAATTTATGCCGAGTACCAGCACATCGCGATCGCCTATTAACCGGGCGGTCGAGATCATCGTTCCATCACCGCCGAGCACCACAATCAGGTCAGAATCGATACCGAGGTGGGCATCGGCTCTAATGTCCGACGCATTGATCGGTTCGCCCAGGGCGTCGAGCCCGTTTGCTCGCAGCCATGCAGAGAGTTCGTTCGCCGTCGAATGAGCCTCGGCATGATCTGGCTTTACGACGATCCCAACGCTGCTGATATTTCTATTGCTCATAACCGCAGATTTCACTGAATAGATAATCAGCGAAGCAGTTAAAAACCGCAACCTGCCATTCAAATTACCTAAAAAAGCATCGCTCCGTTTCGTAGATGGCCTACGTAACGGAGCGATGTGTAGTTGCGTTCAGGTGCTTTTAGAACACAAAACGTGCACCCAATTGAAGCTGCCGCGGGCCGCCGAAGCGTGCAGTCGACGGTGCGCTTGTTGGCTCGAGTGCACGAACATTTGGAAAGAAGCCGCTCGGGCAGGATATCTGAAGCGGGTTTGCCGTATCGTTGAGCGACGAGGTTCCCGTACAGAAATTACTTATCGAATCAACACCAAAGCCCTTGTTAGTATTTCGTGTTGCGTTGAAAAGCTCAGCCGACAGGTCGAGACGCTTTGTCTCGCCAAAGCGGAACGCCTTCAATAGCCTGAGATCCATGTTAAAGAATCGCGGCTGTCGAAATGCGTTCCTGCCGGAAACTGCACCGGCCACTGTGACACGGTCATTGGCGTCGTTGAGATCGTTATTGAAATCTTCGCCGTCGGTGATCAAAGCCGTGAACGGGAAACCGCTTCTCGCGACAATGATCGTGCTGATCGAGAATCCGTAGCCCAGGTCATAGAGACCGCTGACGTTCAGATTATGCCGGACATCCTGTTTCGAGGGGCCGGCCTCGGCTTTCAGGTTGAATGGGTTTAGCGTTGGCTGACGGGAGAAATTTCGTTCATTTGAATCGTCGTCCTCGTTATTTGCCCAGGTGTAGTTGGTCTCAAACTGAAAGCGGTCAGCAAATCTTCGCCGGAGCGACACTGAAAGCGCGTCGTACGTCGAATGTGCCGACGACTCGTTTATCTCAAGCTGCGATATTGTCGGGTTTGGCCTGGTGGCCGAAAAGACAGGGAAGCCGGCCGCATTCACCGTTGGTGGAAACAGATTGCGGTCAACTCGTCGCTGCAGATTGTAGGTTGAGTTGTGGGTGTAACCGACGGTTAGGACCAGGTCATTGCCGAGTCTTTGCTCTACCGTCGCCGAGGACTGGAAAGACCGTGGGTTTTTGAAACCTGGCTCAAACCCAAACACTCGCGGCCTTACAATAAACGCGGCGAGAGCTGGGGTTAAGTTTGAAAATCCATTCGGGTAGTTTATAAGAGCATTTGGCCCACGAAGGCGGCAGCCCGCGAGATTAACAACCGTCGAATTACGGCATGCGGTAACCTCGGCGATCTCTATCTCCTGCGTGGTCAGCCCGTTATCAGTAGTTACTCGCTGGAAAAGGTTAGCCGGTGTGCGTGCCGCAAAAATACCAGCTGAAAGACGGATGACAGTCTTGCCTTCACCGCGAACGTCGTAGGCCAGGCCGAGACGCGGCTGCCACTGATTGAGATCGTTCGGGATCCGTGCGGTTTGTGGGATCGCCGGATTCGGATTACGCGGCTGCGGATTGAACTGAGCCTCGTACCGTAGCCCGATGTTCAGAGCCAGCTGATCCGTCATTTTTATGCGGTCCTGAACGAAAAACGCGTATTCCTGCTGAGTGCCCGTATAAAGCAAGTCTTCCGGACTAACGGCGGCCAGCGTCTGGCGGAAACGGCGAGGACGGAGATTTATATAGTTCTCGAGACCGGTCGCGATCGTAACGCCGCTTACCGCACGGCTCTCAAAATCGAAACGCGGCTGAGTATTTGACTGACGTTTCTGCGCGACCTGATTGATATTGATATCACCGCCGATACGCAGGCGATGACGGCCGGAGTCGAAACTCAGATTGTTTGTTACCTGGTACCGCGTCGTTTCAAATAGACGTGGCCGGGCACGGTCTCCGCCGAGTGAACCAAAGCCAGCAACCACGGCCTGGCCAATGGTCGAATTCGGTTCTTCGAGCCGGTTGTCCGTCGCATATTGCCCGCGAAACTCGTTGATCAGCTTCGGACTGATGACCGAAACAAGAGCTCCTTTTAGTCCGCCGCTCGTATTCTTGCGGGTATAGTTGCCCTCGACCGCAACGTCCTGGCGGGGATTTTCGAATGAGAAGTTCTCGCCGCGAAAACGCGTGTAGCTGTACTGGAAGTTGAGCGAATTCTTTGGCGTCGGTTGAAAGTCGAGTCGACCGAAGAATGCGGTTGGATTATTGGTTCCTCGCTGTTCGCCTTCGAGGGCGGCGAGGCTGGCCGGTAATGCAACGCCCGGAACGTCCTGGAAATCTACCACGAACGGAACCCGCAGGAAATTCTGCTCAAGGCCGATAAAGTAAAACGCGCGGTCGCGAATGATCGGCCCGCCGATCGAGCCGCCAAATTGATTCTGTGCGTTATCCAGATCTTGCCCATACGCGTCAGGGGATGTCAGATGTTTGTTGCGGTTGAAGTAGAAAACTTCGCCGCGAACTTCATTCGTCCCCGATTTTGTCACCGCATTAACAAATCCCGCACCGGTTCGGCCGATCTCAGCCGTTGCCCCTGAACGTACGACCTGAAACTCGCGGATCGCGGTTTGAGGGAAGAAAAAGACGGATTCGTTTCCGCCGCGTTGATTTCCCTGCAGGGCGTCATTGAAATCTGCACCGTCGATCGCCACATTTGAGTTGATCGATCGCTGGCCCGAGATGACCAGGCCGCTGCGGTCGCCTTCCTGCACGACGCCGGGTGTTAGCTGAACAAACTCAGTAAAATTGCGGCCGCGAACCGGAAGGTCAGAGACCAATCTGGGCGAGATCGTCGAACCGGTCGTTTCGCTGTCGGTGTTGATCAGGTCGGTGTCGCCTGTAACATCGACCGAGACGCTCGCCCCTTGCAATGAAAGGACGATCTCGAGGGGGGTTGATTCGCCCACGGTTAAGGTCGCAGACCTTTCGAGCTCGGCAAAGCCCTGAGCCTTGGTGGTCAAGGTGTATGTGCCAACGGGCAGAACGCTCGCGGAAAAGTAGCCTTTCGAATCGGTCGTGACTGTCCGTTCGAGGCCAGTGCCCTTGTTTTTGATAACAACTGTCGCCCCGACGACGACTGCTCCGTTCTGATCTTTGACTATGCCATCGATCGCCGCACTGCCTGAATCTGACTGGGCGAGGATCGAGGTTGAAAAAAGGATGATTACCGAAAAGAATTTAAAGAACGCCGTGATGGTAACGCTTGTTTTCATGTTTACTCCGGCCCCGCACAGCCCTCGGAGGGCGACGCTCGGGCGCAATATTATTCTGTGATCTCAGGAAGCAACTTCCAAAGATATTGCGCAAGGGTTACGTGAAAATGAACGGAGTGTTAAAAGAATGTTAACTCTAGTCGGCGAACCTTCTTTTCGACGATCGTTTCAACAGTAATATCGTTCCACATACATGCTGAAGGTGGAACGGCTAACCAGCCTGTTTTCAGTAACATACAGGGAAAAATCGTTCCACTTGCTAAAACACAAAACAAGCAAGTGGAACGACCTGCAGACGAAACGCGGTTCCTCATGCTTGAAACAGCGGTGTAACATGATCATCTATTTTCAAAGAACCGCAGAACCGGTGCGGTGGTTCTGTATATGAGAAATGATTGCACCGATAGGACAGTTTGTCAAGAGGAATTTTCCGATTTCTGTCCTACATGTGTCGTCGACCAGATGTTCCGCCGTGCTAAAAATTACAGTCGTAAAATCAGATGCCCTAGCGATTCCTTACCTTTCTCAGCCGGATATTTTCCGGAAGAGAGCCGAAATAGAAATGAACCACATGTCTGACACTGGGATAGGAAGAGCGTTCTTTTTGCGATGAGTATTCGAATGGGATATCGATTCGCCCGTTATTAACACTCCGTTGGAAATCAGCGACAGGTACCGCGAAGAGAATGCTACGTCCCGAGAGGAGTTGGAAATCAAACTTTACATGGCCGCCCGGAACGTTTATATCACCCCGTTGCGATGGAATCTTGTAATTAAGTTGCGGGACGAATGTTTCATTCGGAAGGACGTAGTCGATCTCTCGCTTAATAAATTGAATCGGGGTTGCGTTCTTAGGAATAGGCTTAAAGAAACTATCCGCCGAGTCAGCTCGTATCTCGACGTCACAACTCGAGTTATTTCGAAGACGTAAGACTACTCCCACTTTCGGCTTTTCAATATCGTCGCTGAATTGAGCAGGCCGCTCAAACGTCACGAAAAGCATGTCGTTGCGCTTATCCAAAAGCTCGCATTGCGCGTAGTCCACACGGGCGCAAAACGCGACTGTGACCATCAGGCTTAATCCGATTGCTAGTATTCTCATACCTCTTTTGATGCGCTATCCATATGCTCAGATATGCTGTCGGCTCTTTTCATTGCTCTAACATCTCGCCCAGCATCTCCAGCTATCGATCGGGAGTTCGCGGAGGCGGGTTTGGATGTCGTTGGGTAGTTTGGAGGGTACGGAGGTATGAGGGTCGTAGACGAGGGTTTTGCCTTTCTCTCGCCTATCCTACGGATACTCAACCAGTCTCAATCCGTCAATACATCTGAAATCCTTCGTATTCCTTGTCACTATCTCCAGATCATTGACGAGAGCAGTTGCTGCGATCAGGGCGTCCGCCATCAATAATCCGTGGCTTAGTCTATAACGTTCTAGGAGCTTCAGGGCTGTTTCGGAAATGTCCTCTGCGATGTGGATGTGTTCGAAACGTGAGAGAAACTTGGTTATCGCGACTTGATCGGCTTTGTTGAGACTTCCAATAAGGAGCTCGAAAGCCGAAACCGCGCTCAAAGCTACGCCGCGAGTCTTTTCCAAGTTTTCGAGGTACAGAACTGCCGCGGGAATGTTTCGTGACACAAGGATAAGAATGTCCGAGTCAACAATTATTCTTTCCATCTATCGCTACGATCCCAATCAGTTCTGCGAACATTCCTGACCCATTCGACTGGATCTTTCATGTCCTCACGGTCAGACCACATTCCAACAAACGGCTCATCGCGAAGCGGAACTTTCGCTGCTCGATCACTAGACGGATGATCCGACTGCTTACGAAACGAGGCGATCATCTTCGCAATTCGCAACTTAACCGAGTCAGGTAAAGAGGGTATTTCTTTTAAGAGCTCCTCATTCGTCATACTAGCTTCAGAATACAGCGGTTTCTATGAAATTAACAGCATATTAAATTATCGTCGTCACGATCTCGCGTATGCTTCGCTGGAGTTCGCGGTCGTCGGTGATGGGGGAGCAGATGGCGACTTCGGCTGCGTCGAGTGGTGAGATGCCTTGGGCGATCATTTGGGCGGCGTAGATGAGGAGGCGGGTCGAGACGCCTTCTTCGAGGCCGTGGCCGCGGAGGTTGCGGACCTTTTGCCCGATCTTTACGAGGTCAGCGGCGACGTCCTTCTCGATCCCGCCTTCTTTCGCCACGATCTCCGTCTCGGCATCGGCATCGGGGTAGTCAAATTCCATCGCTACGAAGCGCTGGCGGGTCGACTGTTTGAGGTCCTTGATTATCGATTGATATCCCGGATTGTACGATACAACGAGCATGAACTCCGGCGGAGCCTCGATCACGGTCCCGCGTTTCTCTATTGGCAGACGGCGGCGGTCGTCGGTGAGCGGATGGATGATCACGACGGTGTCTTTTCTGGCCTCGACGACCTCATCCAGATAGCAGATCGCTCCGGCCCGCACCGCCGCCGTCAGCGGCCCGTCGTGCCAAACGGTCTCTTCGCCTTCGAGCAGGAAACGCCCGACCAGATCAGTCGCGGAAAGGTCCTCGTGACACGCGACCGTTATCAGCGGCCTGCCGAGACGGTACGCCATGTATTCGACAAAACGCGTTTTTCCACAACCCGTCGGCCCCTTGAGCATGGCGGGAAGTTTCGCCGCAAAAGCGGCCTCAAAAAGCTCGATCTCGCGGCCGACCGGGAGATAAAACGGCTCGACGGCGACTTTATATTTTTCAACTGCTAATTCCATTTGATCCTATACGGTTACGAGCGAAAGTTCTTCCAGTCGCCCCAGATAGCGAGCGTAACACCCGCCGACTGCAAATTCACAAACAATGTCCTGCCGTCCTGCGAGAAAGTCGAACCAGCAAACTCGCTTCGCGGGTGCTCAGTACTAACATTTCTGGCAAAATCCGCCATTTTTCCGTCAGGCGAAAGTATCCGAACAAAATTCTTCGATTCCATTCCCGGATAATCGCCGTCTTCACAGACGAAAACGAGATCCGATTTCGGACGAAGACAGATATTGTCCGGCATGTACAGCAGGTCTTTGCTGGGCGATTCATAAACTAGCGTTAGGAATCCCGTGTCGCGATCCTTTCGCTCATACCGCCAGATCTGTCCCGCCTTTTGGTCGCCGCCGGAGGTCGAGGTGAAGTAAATATTTCCGTTCCTATCGGTGCAGCACCCTTCGAGCCTGTTAAACAGAGCACCGCCCTTAGCTCGGCCCTGCTTAAATACCGCCAACGGGTCGATGTCTGCCTCCTGCGGGTCGGGGTTGTCGATCGTCACCCATTGTGCCTGGAGGCGGACGCCATTGGTCTGTCCGCTCCGCGTATCGTACTCAGGCTTATTTACGACGCTCAGCATCTGGAGCGTACCGCCCTCTGCAAGCTTTTTCTCTTTTCTCGGCAGAAACCTGTAGAAACCGCTCGGGTTGTAATCCTCGGTTAGGTAAATAACTCCCTTTTTACCAACCGCTATCGCTTCATGCGTAAATCTGCCCATTGCTTTCAGCGGTACGGGCGTTACCGGGCTCTCAGCTTTTGCCGAGACCTCAAAACAATAGCCATGCGGTTTCGGATATCCACCGATCTTGACACCTCTCGAATTCGTCCTGACCGTCGGGCCGAGCGTCGTTTCTTCACAAGTGATCCAGCTTCCCCACGGAGTGGGCCCGCCGGCGCAATTGATCAGAGTTCCGGAAAGGCTGACAAAATCCTTAACGACCGTGTTTGTTTTCGGATCGATAATAAGGGTGGTCGTTCCGCCGCCGGCCATCTCGTCGTAGTGGTTCGAACTGCCGATGGCCGAGCCTTCACGCGGAACCTGGCCATTGCTTACCTCATGATTGCGAACTATGCGGAACTGCTTTCCAACCTTGAATGTCCACATTCCGTCATGAGCTCCCGGCGTCGGGCGTCCGTCGGACATGATCGACTTTATCCTACCGAGAACGTTGTATTCAAAGCCCTTTGGAAGCGTGATCAACGTTTCTCCGGTGTTCTTGGCAGCAACCGGAAAAAGTTCGCCGTAACCGTAGGCCTTTGCGGGAGCTTCGGCCACCAGATTTGCCGCCCTGTTGCTCAGCGAGGAACACGCAAGAGCAAGGCCGCCGGAAAAATAACCAAGGTCGCGAATGAAACTGCGTCTGTCCATATTTTTTATCGGCAAACTAAAACGATAACCGTCACATGATAAAATTTCAACGCAATGAACGATCTACGTATCGAAATAGTATCGTCGGATAAGTCGGAGCACATCGAAATTGTCCGCTCGCTTTTTCGCGAATACGAGACTTGGCTGGGAATAGATCTTTGTTTTCAGGGGTTTGAGGCGGAGCTTGCTTCGCTGCCGGGAAAGTATGGTGAACCGGACGGTCGTCTTTTCCTGGCCTATTGCGGCGAAATCGTGGCCGGTTGCGGAGCTCTCAGGGCTTTGGACAGCGAGACCGGAGAAATGAAGCGGATCTACGTACGTCCGGAGTTTCGCGGAGCCGGATTGGGCATACGTCTCATCGACAAGGTCATCGATGCCGCTCGTGAGATCGGGTATCTGAAACTACGCCTCGACACGTTTCCACCGAAAATGGAAAAGGCAGTTTCGCTTTATAAGTCGTTGGGGTTTCGGAAGATCGAGCCGTACTATGAAAATCCGAACGCTGAGACACTATTTATGCAACTCGACCTGGCGACTGAGAACCATTCTTAAATGGTTGACCAGGTCAGCGTAAATGCGGGCGGCATATTCTTGAGTACCAAGGGGCTGCGGCGTGTTTTTCCGTAACGATTTTTAAGAGCCTCGCGAAGTTTTATCGCCGGCGGCAGATAATAACCGTGAGCGTATTGGAAAATCCTCAGCTCGCACCCCTCGTCCATAAACTTCTGTATCTCAGCCAGAACATTATCGCTGACTTCTCTGGGAAGCGATACGAACGGAAGACAACAAACGAGATAACGCACCTTGCCGAGGCCGGAGTCTTGATGGATCGAGTAACATTCGGCCGCGTTTCCGCAGACGATGTTCATATCGGGGTAGTTCTGATTTAGCGTTTTTACGAGGTTGGGGTCGAGCTCGAGGCCAAGATAAGAGGCTTTGCTGGGTACGATCTCTCGCAGGAACTTGGTGATCGCACCCGTTCCGACGCCCAATTCCAGAACGATGTTGTGATCATCCGGATGGATCCCATGCAGCATTTCAGCCGCGAGTTCAGGAGAACTAGGCGCGATCGCTCCAACCTTGGCGGGATTCTTAAGAAATGCTTGCAGAAACTGAAGGCTCTCTTTCATTCGAAACCTGTACCCCGATCTGACACCGAGCTTTCAGAAATATTGCCTGATGTTACAAAAGGGTTATCGACTGACATTTTATAATCAGATCCCGCGTTTTGGCAATACCAGACATAGCCCGGTGATCCAAACCTTTCGTTATCTGCCAATATTCTTCGCAGTCCTCTTAGCAGGGGCTCTTTTGGCGGCCGGTTTTGCTTTCTTTGCAAAGGCATCAGGAACTTCGGCCTCGATGAGCTTTTTCACCTGTTCGAGCGTGAGAGAGGCGGCTTCCTCTGCGGTAGAACGCGTTCCATCGGCTTTCTTTGGAAGTGAGATGATCTTTTTGCCGAATTTGATGACGGGTCCCCAACGCGCATTTTCGAGCGATATCTTTTCTGCTTCCCAACGCTGGATGTAGCGGTTTGCTTCCTTGCTGACCTTTGCCTCGATAAGCTCGTTCATTTCAGCTTGGGTCAGATTTGCAAGGTCATATCGGCGAGGGACGTTAATAAACAGACCGTCCCATTTTATAAAGGGCCCGAAACGTCCAGTCCCCTTCGTTATCGGCTTACCGTCGTATTCACCTACAGGCGCGTCCGCTTCCTGTTTGGCTTTTATAAAACTGATAGCTTTTTCTGTGTCAACCGTCGCGAGGTCAATGCCGCGAGGTATGGACACAAACTCATCGCCCCATTTTACATAGGGCCCGAAGCGGCCAATGCTGACAGACAGGTCCTTGCCGTCGTAGGTGCCCATTGCGGCCTGCAGCTTGAACAAGGCCAGGGCTTCTTCAAAGGTTATGGTTTCGATGCTCTGTCCCGGTGGAAGCTTCGCAAACCTTGGCTTTTCTTCTTCGGCGGCGCTGCCGATCTGAATGATGGGGCCATAGCGAGCCATACGGGCAACCACCGGTTTGCCTGATTCGGGATCAATGCCCAATTCTCGCTCGGCCTTTACGCGTTCTGCCCTTTCGATGGTGCTGTCAACATCTTTCTTAAAGGGGCCGTAAAACTCCTCGAGCATTGTGTTCCATTCCAGCTTTCCGTCGGCCACCTCATCGAACTCTTGCTCTATCTTGGCAGTAAAGCCGTAGTCCATGATGGCGTCAAAGTGCTGCTTCAGAAAATCTGTAACCACCAGGCCTAGGTCCGTCGGGAACAATTTTGCTTTTTCGGCACCGGTATTCTCGGATTCTTCGCGCTTGCTGATCGAATCATTCTTCAAAACCAATATCCTGAAAGCCCGCGGAGCCCCTTCTTTATCTCTCTTTTCAACGTAGCCTCTTTTCAGGATCGTTGAGATCGTTGGCGCATAGGTGGACGGGCGGCCAATGCCGAGCTCTTCTAATTTTTTGACCAGTGATGCTTCGGTGTAACGCGGTTGCGCTCGGCTGAATCGTTCAGTTGCCCTTAGTTCAGATAGCGGCATCGACTGCCCAACGGTCATCGGCGGCAACAGGCCTTCGGCAGTTTCTTCCTGCTCATCTTCGTCCTTATCTTCTCGATAAACTTTCAGGAATCCATCAAACTTTAAGACTTCGCCTGAGGCGGTTAACTCCTCTTTGTTTGTTGAGATCTCGATCTTGACCGTCGTTTTTTCCAGTTCGGCTTCGGCCATTTGCGAAGCGATCGTTCGTTTCCAGATCAGCTCGTACAGCCGCTGCCATTCCTCATCCCTTATGCTTGGGGCATTCGCATTGGTCGGGCGGATCGCCTCGTGAGCTTCCTGTGCGGATTCGTTCTTATTCTTGAATTTTCGGGACTGATGATATCGCTCGCCAAACATCGAGCCGATCGCCTGCTTAATGTCGCTCTGCGCCGTTTCGCTCAGGCTTACGCTGTCGGTACGCATGTAGGTGATATGCCCATTTTCGTAGAGCTTTTGAGCGATCTGCATCGTTCTGCCCACACCGTAGCCAAGTTTTCTGGATGCCTCCTGTTGGAGCGTTGAGGTCGTAAAGGGCGGGGCTGGCGTCCGTTTGCCGGGTTTTACGCGAATGTCCGTAACCTTATAATCAGCACCGACACAGCCATTCAAAAACGTTTCCGCATCGGCGGCACTGTTCTGTTTTCGGCCTTCAGCCTTGAATGTTACTTGTTTTCCGGTTATGTCATCGGCGAAGAACAAGCCTTCGATCCTGAAATGGCTTTCCTGTTGAAAAGCGTTGATCTCGCGTTCTCGGTCGGCGATCAGGCGTACTGCAACACTCTGGACGCGCCCGGCACTGAGGTTTTTGTTGCTCGTGCTGATCTTTCGCCACAGCACGGGGCTCAGTTCGAAACCGACGATGCGGTCCAGCACACGACGCGCCTGCTGAGCCATGACTAGGTTCATGTTTACAGTGCGCGGATTCTTTACAGCTGCCTCAATTGCAGGTTTAGTGATCTCGTGGAAAACGATCCGTTTGGTCGTGATCGGGTCAAGGCCGAGCACTTCGCAGAGATGCCAGCTAATTGCTTCTCCCTCGCGGTCTTCGTCTGTAGCGAGCCAGACTTCGTCAGACTTCTTTGCCAGCGATCTCAGATCACTCACAACCTTTTTCTTCTCGTCCGGAACTATGTAGCGGGGCTCAAAATCATTCTCGATGTCGATACCCATGCTGGCCTTTTCGAGGTCGCGGATGTGGCCATAGCAGCTATTGACCTGAAAATCCTTACCGAGGATCTTTTCAATCGTCTTCGCTTTCGCGGGGCTTTCAACTATTAACAAGTTCTTTGACATAATTGGTCGCGTCACTCGCCTATCGCAGCCTTCTTCAACCTAGGTTGAAAAAAATACGTCAGCAAAACGCGCGTTGCTGACGTTTACGACTGATAACACCTGACCGCACGACTAGTCAATGCGAGGATTGAGCATAACGGAAAATACAGGATTGTCAAAAGAGGGGGCGAAAGCGGCTATCAGGTTCGCCGGGCGTAGTGCTTACCGGGCAAAACGCGGATAAGATCACGAATATCGAGCGACACCAGAGCATTATTCAGATCGCCAAATGACAGCCCGCTTGATTCGAGCAGGGTGTCGATGTGCGTCGGTTCGTCGGGCTTCAAAATGCCCCAAATGGTTCGTTCGTTAACACTTAGATCGGCCGGAACCGGAGTTTCATTCCTCTCCTTTCGATCCGGCACGCCTTTGTCGATCTTCGGCGGCAAGATCGCGGCTCCAACCTCGGCGGGCAGCTCTGCGACGACATCTTGCCATTGCTGCACGAGCTTTGCACCACTCTTTATCAGATAGTTCGTGCCAAAGGAATTTCCGGATGTGATATTCCCCGGAACCGCCATTACCTCGCGGTTCTGCTCCATCGCGAGCCGTGCCGTTATCAAAGATCCGCTCCTTTCCGAAGCCTCGACTATCAATACTCCCAAGCTAAGCCCACTTATGATTCGGTTTCGGTATGGAAAGTTTTCTTTTATCGGCGGAGTGCCGAGGGGGAATTGCGTTACTAGGCACCCGCCATTAGCAAGAATGTCGCGGGCGAGGCCGTTGTTCTCCTTGGGATAAACATTGTCGATGCCCGTTCCCATCACGGCGACCGTCCGGCCCTGGCCACGGATCGCCCCGCGATGCCCGGCGGTATCGATGCCGCGAGCAAGACCGGAAACGATAGTAACGCCCCGAGAAGCGAGGTCTCGCGAAAGCATCTCCGAAGCGTTCTCGCCATAAGTCGAACACATCCGCGAACCGATAACGCCGACGCAGGGCTGATCAAAACACGCCTGCCAGTCGCCCTTCACATACAGCACGGGCGGGGGATCGTCGATCTCACGCAGCAAGGCAGGATAGCTCCCGTCATCGAGTATCAAAACATCGCCACCCAGTTCCTTGACCCGCTCAAATTCAGCCACCGCCCGGTCGTGAAACTCTCTTTTTATAATGCTCTCGATCGTCTCCGGCTTAAGCCGCAAAGACTCAAGCTCAGCCCGCCGCGCATGAAAAATGGCATTCGCCGAACCAAACCGCTCAAGCAATTTGGTTGCGGCACGAGGCCCAACCCCGGGCGTCATATTAAGCGCGATCCACTCGATCATCTCTTCATCTTCTTAACTATTCACTATTCGCTGTTCACTGTTCACTGTTCACTAAATTGGCGGAGGCGTGTGGGAGTCGAACCCACCTGAGTACGCTCTCGCGCCCTCACAACGGTTTTGAAGACCGTGCCCATCACCGGACAAGCCGCGCCTCCGGATAATTTGATTGTCAATGCGCACTGTACGGGGCGAACCATCGACCTTGGACGGTCTTTGGTAGAACGCCTGCATTCTGCAACGATTTAATATGGTCTTCTACACAGAATATTGAAAATCGGACAGCTCGATTTCTACAGCCGTCTGCCTGACATTCCGTTTCTTTCTCGACAAAATTATTCTTCTGGATGTAATCCTGCATCATCGAGTTATATATCAACAACTCGTCAGGTTGAACATATGGTTCTTTTAGCCATTCGTCAGACTGAATACGAGGAACCTTGAACAAATATTCGTCGTTGCCCCAATTCCACGCCCGACTGATCTGCCAGTACTGGTCACACATACTGCACTTCAGAAGTTTGTGCTCGCCTCCGTTGTGTCTGGCAATCGTCTCAAATTCTTGAGTGAGTTCTGTTGTCTCTTTTATCCGCGTCGAAACTTCATCTCGGTAGAGCTCAATCGGTCCGAATTTTGTACATCCGCAACTCATATGATCAGCCAATTTCAACTCAGAAGAAGAGTAACTAAAGTTGCTCGCGCTGCGATATCGCTAACCAAAACATGCTCACCTAAAGTATGAGCACCCGCACCTGCGATGCCCAATCCATCCAAAACCGGTACACCTAGAGCGGCGACAAAGTTACCATCCGATGCACCGCCGACTTGGGTTTCGCCGAGCTCGTAGCCGAAGCCGGCGGCGAGATCGCGAGCCTTTTCAAATAGTGAGACTACTTCTTCAGTGCGTTCCATGGGCGGGCGGTTGATGTCGCCGAGGAGTTCGAGCGTGACGCGGTCGTCAAAGGAGGTGAGAGAACGAAGCTCTGTATCGACGCGTTGTGCCTCTGCCATCGAGCTGAACCTCACGTCGATCTCGCATTCGGTGTGTTCGGGTATGACGTTGGAGGTCGTACCGCCGGTGATGGTGCAGACGTTTACGGTCGTGCCAACTGCGGCATTTCCCAACTCATGAATAGGCTCGATCTGCCGGGCGATCTCGACGATCGAATTTGCGCCTTTTTCGGGTTCGAGGCCGGCGTGGGCGGGGATGCCGTGGGCTCGAAGCGTATAACAGCCCGTTCCCTTACGGCCGGTTTTTACGCGGCCATCGGCGGACGGTTCGAAAACCAGACAGTGAAGAGCATTAGCGGCCTCGCGCTCGACCAGCGCTCGGCCCGAGGGGCTCCCAACTTCTTCATCACACGAGAGAAATATCGTTATAGGGCGCGGCCGCCGTATTCCGGTTTTGGCAAAATATCGCATGGCCTCGATCATCAGGACGATATTTGCCTTCATGTCGAAGATCCCGCAGCCGTAGAATTTATCACCCTCGATTCGCGTCGGGTTCAGCTTATTTGTGCCGACCGGATGGACAGTGTCAGTGTGGCCGAGCAGCATCGTGTGCTTTCCGTCACCCGGAAATGCCCGGATCACCAAATGTTCGCCATCCGCACACGTTTGACGTTCGAGCTCGAGCCCGGCTCCGGTCGCTCGAAACTGGCGCTCGACCCAGGCGACAACCTCACGGCTGCGAGCAGCGTCGTGCGATGGCGATTCGATATTAACGATATCGCGGATCGCTTCGACCATCGCCGCTTCTCTTGACTGAAAATATGCGAGCAGTTCGTTCGGAATCATCAAATATGGGTCCTAGGGCAATGGAGCAACTGGAGTTTTTGCATCACCAAAAGCCTGGGTAAAGAGTGCTGCCATGCGGTAACCGGCCAGAGCCAGCCTTTCCTCTGAAAGAGTCAGGGCCTTCTTGCGGTAGTTATTCGACGGCATCTGAAACCTCACCAGATCAGGCGAAAAGACCTGCGTCTGAGACGCGATAAGGCTTTCCCTTGCCCATCCCGTGTAATTGCCCGAATCTATCCGCGTTCGCATTTTGTCGAACGGATATTTCTTCATTATCTTTTGCGCGATGGGGTCTACATACGCTTCATCACAGGCGTCACTGCTATTTGGCAAACTACGCCTGACGATCCCGTCCCAATACGAATGGAGATTTACCTGCTGTTCACGCGCAGCTCCCTGGGGAGAAAGCAAAAATGAGTTCCCGCCTCGATCGCCGTCCGGTTCGAGATCCGTCACACGTGATGACGAATGCAGCGGCTGATGTATATCGCCAATTATGTGTTCGAGCCAGACAATAGCAACCGCCTTCTCTGCATTCGATGCCTTGCCGCGGATCACCGCGTCGAGGTCAGCCATTTTGACAACAGCCTTGCCGCCATTAGCTGGCGGAGGCAAATTTTCGACGGTACCGTTCTTGGTGGTCCATAGGCCGTCTGCGTAATGC
This sequence comes from Acidobacteria bacterium Ga0077534, assembly GCA_001464455.1. GTDB lineage: Bacteria > Acidobacteriota > Blastocatellia > Pyrinomonadales > Pyrinomonadaceae > OLB17. The sequence goes on along the minus strand of LNEI01000019.1, from coordinate 16,714 downwards.
CAATCATCCTTGTGATAATTCTTGAACCGTACCGGGAAGTTACGGTCGCGTACGATATCACCCCACGTCGTCATGAGCATGAAGAACTCACGCTTACGTGTTTCTTCGCTTCGCGATCCGTATGTCAGATAAAACGTCGAGATCTGCGAATCTTCAGGAGCCTGTCGCAGGATGGCTATCACACGCTCGCGAACCTCTGGGGCCATTTGCTGCCACGCTATATAACCCGATATCTTGTGACCGGTTTCATCCCAGCCAAAGGTGGATGGCGTGGAAATAATAAGTGTGCAAACGAACAGAACTATGTAAGAAAAGCCTCTAAAATTCATTAATAGTAACTCCTGAATCTTTTTGCACGATTCTAGCGAATAAAAGGGTGAAGACAAAGTTTTAGATTGATAAAGAAATTAATCAAACCTTTTTCTTTGGGGATACATCTTAACTGTGCAAAATCTTTCCCCTGCCGCGTTCTAGTAACGAGGCATTCACCCGAAGTGGTCGGTGAGGAGGAAAAAGAAATGCAAAATATTTTGGAACTAAGTTTGACAGTCGAGCGTGTAGTTGATAGAAAAGAAAGTTCGCTCGGACGAAAGATTGGAATTCTGGGCAGATTATTCGGTTGCTGGCACAAGGATTTGAGCCGCCCGTTCACAGATATTAAAGGTTCTTACAGAGTGTGCACAGACTGTGGAGCACGCAAGATGTTTGATACTAAGAACTTCAAAACATTGGGGAATTTCTACTATCCCCCTTCGGCACCGCTCAGTCGTTAAATGAGTGATTTATATACCCTTCATTTATACCTACCAAATGAAACCTACCGAGTGCGGTCTTACAAAAAAGACCGCACTCTTTCTTTTTCTATTCATAGTTTAGATACGCGTCAAAAACCCAGCCATCGTATCCGCCATAGCTCGCCTGACACCAACGGCCGCTTCGTTTGACCGGAGTGACGACGGGCCCGCAGGCTCCGATCGCAACCCGCGCTCCGTGCGGGATCTTTGTTATGCGTTCTCCGGACTGGCTGTTGGGCAAGGATCGCAGGGCTAGGAATCCGTCTCCGGGCGAGTTTACGATCGCGGTTGTCGAGCCAGTAGTGCGTTCTGGCGGTTTCACGGACGCATTTGAATTTTGTGCCTGACGCCTCTGATCGTTTAGCTGCTTTACGAGGTCCGCGATCCGCTTTTGCAGTTCGTCGTCAGGGTCTTTACGGCCTGAAGGCTCTGTGGTCGGCTGCGTGGTTGGCGTAGTCGAGACCGGGGTTGGGGCCGAGTAATAATAATAAAAAACTCCGGCGAGACCTACGCCCACCAAAAGTAATATGCTCAACGCAATGACTCCGAGAACGATCTTCATGACTGAAGACCCGGACGCGCCTGCGTTAGGCGACGCAGCATGCGCGTTTGGCTTTGCTGGGAGGGCAATCGTTTTCTCTGCTGCTGGTATCAGTGACGTTCGAACGATGGTCGGCTGCTCGTCCATATTGAGCGGAGAGCCATCGGCCAGACAAAATCGAAGTGAATCGTCAGTGTATGTCGTTCCGCATTTAGGGCACTCCTTCATACCGCCTCCTTTATATTCCTGTTTTCCCCTAATGGCAACTAAACGAGGGCTAGTAGATATACTTGGATACGTCCAAAAAATAGTATAAAGTCGCTCAAATAGGAGAAAAAGCAATGTTGAAGAAGCTCATACTTGGAGCGGTCGTAATTGTTGTTTTAGCTGTGGTGGGAATCGCCATCGCGATCGCAATGCAGCCCGACGAATACCGTGTCGTACGCACGGCCACGGTCAATGCTCCGTCAGAGAGAGTATTTGCAAACGTAAACGACTTCCGCAAATGGGATGCATGGTCGCCGTGGGCAAAGATCGACCCTGCAATGAAGGTGACGTATGGCGGCCCGCCCAACGGCGTCGGCTCGACCTATTCGTGGGTCGGAAATGACGAAGTCGGCGAGGGTAAAATGACGATCAGAGAAAGTCATCCGAATAGTCACGTAAAGATCGATCTCGAGTTCATTAAGCCGTTTGCATCGCTCGCCAACACGGAGTTCATTCTCAAACCCATGGGTGAAAAGACCGAAATCGAGTGGTCGATCACCGGAAAACATAACGTTATATCAAAGGCAATGTGCCTCGTAGTGAGCATGGACCAACTGCTGGGACCGGACTTTGAAAAAGGCGTCACGCAACTGAAAACGGTGTCTGAGTCGAGCCCGCAGCAATAAAACCACGATAGGAGTAGAAAGCATGGAAGAACAGCAAAATGTTTCAAAGGGAATGTTTTGGGCCGGATGGGTAATTAGTGTATTGCCCTGCCTGCTGCTCTTGATGAGCGCAACGATGAAATTTATCCAGCCTGCGGGTTTTGACGAAGGGCTGAAGCACATGGGCTGGGATGCTAATACGATCTTTTATATCGGTATCGTCGAGATCGTTTGTACCATTCTTTACCTGATACCGCGAACAGCGGTACTCGGTGCGATCTTGCTGACAGGTTACATGGGCGGAGCGATCGCGACGCACGTGCGAGTCGGTGATGCTGTTTTTATTCAGGTGCTTCTGGGAATTGTCATCTGGGCAGGCCTCTATCTGCGCGATGCGCGTGTTCGGCGGTTGATCCCTTTTAATTAGCTGTTTGATCTTAAATGAAAGCACTCTATTGGACCTCAACAATACTAATGTCTGCCCTGATGGGCCTTTCGGGGATCCCGGACATCATTTATCATCCCGGAGCCGTCGAGATTTTTACCCATCTTGGATATCCGGCCTACCTGCTGCCTTTTATCGGCGTTGCCAAGATACTGGGCGTGATCGCGGTCTTGGCTCCGGGCTTCCCGAGGTTAAAAGAGTGGGCTTATGCGGGCCTCGCGTTCGACCTAATTGGAGCTTTCTATTCCCATCTTTCGGTCGGTGACGGGCTGAGCATGCTCATAATGCCTTTGATCGGGCTCGCCCTCGTTTTTTGTTCCTATTTCACTTACCATAGGACTATTGTTGGAGAAAATTAAGTGTCAAAATACGTAGACGTTTACCTTCTGCCGATTTCGGAGGGAAACCTTGCGGCCTACAAAAAGCTGGCAACCGTCGCAGGCAAGATATTTCTGAAAAACGGAGCCCTTCGCTATCGTGAGTACGTTGCTTCGGATCTCGAGGCCGTTGGTGTCGTTCCTTTTCCAAAAAAGGTTAAGCTGAAGGAAGGCGAAACGCTTATTTACGCCGCCGTTGAGTTTAAGTCGGAGGCCCATCGAAACAAGACGATGAAAGCGATCCTCGCCGATCCTGAGATGCGAAAAGCGATGCCTCAGGAGAAGCTCTTCGACTATAAACGGATGGTCTACGGAGGGTTCAAGGTCCTGGTCGATCTCTAGAACCGTTTTCCCGCGAACCGCAAATGAATACAGAAACCGATAGCGAACCGTCCGACGCCGAAATTGCCGTCGAGCCGAACAAGAAAAAGCCGAAGTTCGATCGCTCGATCGTCGAAGGGCCGCTGTCGAGCGCCGTCTGGAAGATCGCCTGGCCAACAATGCTTACCAATGCTATCGCAGGAATGCAGGGCATTGTGGATCACGTTTTGGTTGGCAATCTCGTCGGCTACAAAGCGAACGCGGCCATCGGGATCAGCTTCCAAATATTCCTCGTTGTTATTGTATTCATCGCGTCGATCTTCACTGGAATGTCAGTTTTGGTTGCCCGTTTTGCAGGTGCTCATGAACCGGAGAAGGTCAATCGAACGGTGTATCAGGCATTTCTCACTGCGGTCTTTATCGCAGTCGGGATAATGGCCCCGGTTGGCTATTTTGTAGCTCCGTTTCTGCTCGATTTTGTGAGTAGCGACGTCGAAGTCAAGGCAGAAGCGCTGCCATTCCTCCGCATAACTTTTGTTTTCAGCTTTGGGCTGCTTATTTATTTCATGACCAGCGGAGCTCTTCGTTCCGCCGGAGACGCCAAGACGCCGATGATCCTGGGCGTTGTAATGACCATTTTAAATCTGCTGCTCAACATCGTATTTATTCGCGGCCTTGGCCCGATCCCCGCCTACGGTACGATGGGTTCGGCGATCGGAACGAGCATTGCGACCGGCCTTGTTGGCCTTTACGCGATCTACAAGATGTGGAGCGGCGGATGGGTCGTCGGATTTCCGCGCGGACAAGGTTGGGCTCCGGACTGGAAGGTCATACGCTCGCTTTTCAAATTTGGCTTGCCGACGGGCTTTCAAGGTATAGCGATGAATATCGGCGGAGTGCTGATGTTGTCATTCATCGGCTCGCTCGCTGAAAGTGCGGCGGCTCAGGCGGCATATGCTGTGTCATATACTCAGCTTTTCTCGCTGATAACCTGGACCTCGGTAGGCTTGATGGGGGCCGCGGCCGCCGTCGCCGGGCAGAACATTGGAGCGGGGCATCCTGACCGGGCGTATGCAGCTGTAAACACGGCTGCTCGCTTCGGCCTTATCGGGTCGGCATTTCTTGGATTCTTTTTCTTTTTCTTTCCCGCCCAACTACTTGCGATCTTTGGTATGACCGACCCGCAAGCGGTCGCCATCGGCGTTCAGTTGATGCGAGTACTGGCTTTTTCCGGCTTGTTTATATCGGTCGCTCTGACCTATACGGGCGGGCTGCAGGGAACGGGCGACACTAAGAGCCCGCTCTATATCTCGATCATTTCACAGGTGATCATACCGCTCGGGATATGTTTCGCGATAAATCGATTTGGAACACTCGAACCAATTCACATTTGGCTTGCGATCCTTGCGGGGCATGTGACGCGATGTGCTCTGAGCGTAATGCGTTTCCTCCAAGGAAAATGGCGGCATATAACTGTCGATATCGAACAGACTGCCGCCCCAAACTGAAATGATCGAGCTCTTAGCTAGCCGAGAAATCCAGTAAATTTCTCCTTCGCCGCCGTGTAATGCGGAAAGAGCTTCTTGAGGTCGTGGCTGCCCATGTGCTTGTAAGCAGCTTCGGCGAAGACGTCGCGAAAATCGGTCGTGACCGCGAGATCGCCGGAATCAAGAGCTTCAGGCTTGAGGCCTTTCCAATCGGCGTAGACTTTACCGCCCTTGACCGAATTACCCAGGACAAACATCGCATTACCGTGACCATGATCCGTACCGCGTGTGCCGTTTTCCGCGGCACGGCGTCCGAATTCACTCATTGTCAAAACGACAACGTCATCCATTCGCTTGCCAAGATCTGTCGCAAACGCTGCGATCGCGGTGCTAAAATCCCGAAGTAGATTCGCAAGCTGTCCCTGCGAAGGGTTCTGTCCGAACGACTGATTTGAGTGCGTGTCCCAGCCGCCCATTTCGGCGAAAGCAACTTCGAGCCCGATACCTGCCTTTATCATCTGAGCGATCTGCTGAAGTGAACGTCCGAGGCCCGTCGCCGGATAGACCGCACCATTTTCAGGCTTATACTGCGACGGATTTGCCTTCTTCAGGAAATTTACGGCCTCAAACGTTTCTTTACCCGTTTCACCCAGGGAATCCTTCGCATTCTCCTGATAAATACCTTCGAAACCGCCTTTAAGGTCGCTTGTATAAAGACCAGCTTTGATCGAGAAATCGCTCAAGTTTGTCATCGCTACGGATGGAGCCTTACCGTACAGCGAACGAGGCAGTGATTGCGTAAGTGAGACTGCGCGGAACGGCGATTCATTTTTCTTGCTAGTTGCCTGAAGAACGCGGTTGAGCCAGCCGTCTTTGGTGCCTTTGTATCCGGGCGTTGCGGTCTCCATGTAATCCTGAGCGTCAAAATGCGAACGCGTATTATCCGGCGAACCGGCCGAATGGATCACGGCAAGCTGCTTATTCTTCCAGAAAGCCTCCAGCGGCTTCATCGATGGATGAAGTCCGAAAAATCCGTCGAGATCGAGCGCCCCATTCGCCTTACCAGGCTGCGGGATAGCAATATTTCGTCGGATCGCGTAATACTGGCTTTCGCCGTGCGGCACGACCATATTCAGGCCATCGACAGCACCTCGTTGGAAGATGGTCACCAGAACTTTTTTCTTTCCAAAGCCTTTTGCTGTCGATTGAGCGGCAGCGAACTGATGTAAAAATTCAGGAGCCGCAGCCATGAAGCCGAAGCTCGCGAGCCCGATACCACTTGCTTTTAAGAAATAACGTCTATCCATATAATTGCTCGTTCCCCGTGTAAGATCTTTGTCAACCACAACCTTAGACGCACGGGCGCGTGAAATGGTCAGATTATTATTCTATCCTGTAGCTACGGGCCTCGAAAAATGCGGGAAGAACTAGTACAACTTATTCTCGACCGACTTGACGGCGATGCGTCGGCCATAAAGGCGGAATTTGCTCAGGAACGCGGCATCGGAGCCAAGTTCGCGGCGATCGACGGCCTGCTGCCCGCCGAAATAGCCGAGCGTATTGCCAAAGTTTTCCCTTCCACATCTGATATGCGGTTGATGGATACTTTTCGTGAGCGAAAGCACACGACGAAGGACCTGAAACGTTTTGATCGGCTGATCGAAGACATAACTTTTGCCTTTCAGGATGAGAGGGTCATTAGTAAGGTTGCCGAGCTTACAGGGATCGCTAACGCGGTCGGCGACCCTCGTCTATACGCCGGTGGGTTGAGCGCGATGACCCGCGGGCATTTTCTAAATCCGCACATAGATAACTCGCACGACGGAGAACGCCGAAACTATCGGGTGCTCAATCTTCTCTACTACGTGACGCCTGACTGGAAGCCCGAGAATGGCGGAAATCTCGAGCTGTGGGACCCCGAAGTGCGAGAACCCATCGAGATACCGAGCCTTTTTAATCGGCTCGTCCTCATGTCTACGAATGACAGCTCATGGCACTCCGTCAACGAAGTGCGCGTCGACGGTATACGCCGCTGCGTTTCGAACTACTACTTTTCGCCAAACTCACCAAACGGTTACGATACCTTTCACGTAACCTATTTCATGGCCCGCCCGGAACAAAAGTTCCGCCGCATCTTTACCAGGCTGGACAGTGAACTAAGGTCACGCCTCAGACGGATCAAAAAGGATGGGTTTGCCAAAAAAGATATCTTTGATCCTAACTCCTGAAACTGTTCTGCCTGAGCGGTTTAACGGTCGGGCCCGAAATATCGGGGTCGACATGGTGGTCCGCAACTTTGTACTATCGCGTCTGTGGAAATAACAGAATTTGAAACCGATGTGGTCTATTCCTGGGCGGATGTAAGCCGTATACATCGGGTTCGGAATGGGATCTGTCAGCGTGGCGGGAAACTCGTTTCGCTGCTGACAGATTTTGGGCGGATCAATCCGTGCTATCCGGATTTTCACGGAGAAACAACTGACGTTATACATTACACAGGTTCTGGGCGGCGGGGGAATCAGAAGCTTGACGCTGCGAATCAGGCGATGATCGATGCGATCGATTCCGGTGTCCGCGTGTCACTTTTTAACAAGCTTGCCGTAGGCAAATGGCAATGCCTCGGGTATTGGCAGGTGACCGACGGTGTTTACATTTTTGACGAGAATGCGGGTAGAATGGTGTGGAAATTTACGCTTCGAAGAAGCTCTTGAACGTAAAATATGAAGAAGTGTTATAGATCTTTTTTTGTCGGGCTCGTTGTCGCTATCGTGCTGGGTGTCTTTTCCATGGACGCTCGGGCGCAGATGGCGGCAATAGCGGCGATCGATGAGCCCGAGGCAGCGGCCGAGGCGCGAGGTTCAGCTGCGGAAGGCGGCAGCGGAAGTCAGTCTTCGTCAAAAAGCACCCCCAAAGGCGGTGGTTCGACGAAAAAAGGTACTACCTCCGGAAAGAAGGCTAAAACCACATCACCCGTTAAGCCGAAAGCGACGCCGGCTCCTCCTCCGGCGTCATTCAACGGCCCGGTGCTCGGTGACAAGTACACTTTCCTTAATTACGAAGTCGCTTCTGCCGAAAAGCCTTACTACACCCGTGCCGCAAAAGCGATGGGAGCCAAGGGCCTGGTCCAGGTCGAGGTGCTCGTCTCAACCGATGGGTCAGTGATCTCCGCGAAAGCAAGAACAGGCAACAAAGAACTCTGGCCCGAAGCCGAACGAGCCGCCCGTGCCTCCAAATTCAACCGTCCCACCGCTGACGGACGGCCCGCGAGGGCGATAGGATTTCTTGTCTACCGGTTTGGTCCGCCTGAGGAGTAAGGTTGCTCGAAATCTGTAGGGGAAGCCTATTTCTTTCCCAACTCAACAGCTCGCTTGTAAGCTGAATAAACCGCCTTTGACAACACGGTTCGCAGTGAGCCTTTCTCCATCTGGTAGATCGCCTCAGCCGAGGTTCCGCCGGGGGAGGTGACCATGTTGCGGAGTTCGGCGGGGTGTTTGTGCGATTCGATGGCGAATTTTACTGAGCCGAGCATGGTTTCCTGGACGAGTTCCTTGGCCATGTCGCGGGAGAAGCCGAGGTGGACACCGGCGTCGGTCAGGGCTTCCATGACCATGAAAATGTAGGTGGGGCCTGTCGCGGAGAGCGACGTGGCCATGTCGATCATGTTTTCAGTCTCAACGAAGAGTTCCTTGCCGAGGGCCGATAGCATTTCACGGACGTGGCCGCGTTCCGTGTCATCGACCGCACTTGTGCATGTCCATGCCGTTATTCCGGCGCCGATCTGCGATGGCGTGTTTGGCATTGCACGGACGATCTTCGCCGTGCCGAGTTCGTCGGCAAGATGCTCTATGCGGGCTCCGGCGACGATCGAGATGACGAGTTGGTCGAGATGCAGTACGCCTGTTAGATCGTTCAAAACGCCTTTTAGGCGCTGCGGTTTTACGCAGATAAGGACGGCTGAATTCTCGCGGCCGGCGACATGTTTGGCTGCGTCAGAATTACTTTCGAACACCTCAACACCGTACTTAGCTGCCAGTTCTTCGCGGCGGGCCTTTCGCGGATGGCTCGCGCAGACGTTTGCGGGGTCGACCAGTTCTTTCTTCGCCAGACCCGCTAGCATCGATTCCGCCATCACGCCGCAGCCAATAAAGGCGAGATGAAGATTCTTTAGATCGTTTGACATAAACTTGAGGGTCGCTCCAGGCTCTTCTTTGCGTACTACGAGCCTTTGCGTAAAAATAAGAGTTTCACGCAAAGCCGCAAAGAACGCAAAGTTTAAAATGGTCACCGGATTGTAGATGATAGACATAAGAAAAGCACTTGAAAATGATAAACCCGCTATTTGGCGAATAATCAAGGCCGTCATCGCCGGCGGCGACACCTACGTATTCGCTCCTGATGCGACCGAAGAAGAGATGATGGCTTACTGGTTTGCACCGGATAAATACAATTACGTCGCCGAGATCGACGGTGAGATCGCCGCTACCTTCTGGCTGCGGGCGAATCAGCCCGGACTCGGCAAGCACGTCGGAAACGCCGCTTACATGGTCTCGCCGGCTGCCCACGGTAAAGGTATCGGCAAACAGATCGCGCTCTGGTCGCTCGACGAAGCCAAACGCCTCGGCTTCACAGCGATGCAGTTCAATTTCGTCGTCAAATCAAACGCGGTTGCGGTTAAACTCTGGCAAAGTGTTGGCTTCGATATCATTGGTGAGATACCTGACGCATTCGATCATCACCGAGAGGGTTACACGAATGCATACATCATGTACCGTAAGCTCTGATTTTGCAGTGTATTTTTGGCCTTATAATTGGTATTTTGTTTAAATGAATTACAAAGACATCATAACTATCGAGCCGGGCAAGAGGAGCGGAAAGCCCTGTATTCGCGGTATGCGGATCACGGTTTATGATGTGCTTGAGTGCCTAGCGTCTGGCATGACTCAGGAAGAGATCCTCGATGATTTTCCCGAATTGACGAGAAATGACATTCTAGCCTGTCTATCTTTTGCGGCGGACAGGGAAAAGACGCAGCTTCTTGTCGCTTCATGAAACTGCTGTTTGACGAAAACTTGTCGCGAACCCTCGTCTCGCTCCTTCAAGATATATTCCCAGGTTCAGATCACGTAGTTCTTCTGGGATTGGAGCACTCTCCAGACGAAGACATCTTTCGTTACGCGCGGGAGAACGATTTCGTGATCGTTACCAAGGACTCTGACTTTAATGACCTTGTCTCAGTGTCGATCGACGCTCCCGGCCTGATCTGGATAAGAACCGGTAACTGTACGACGAGCAATATCGAACTACTGTTAAGGAAACATTCTGAGCAAATTGCGGAGATCTCGGCCTCGACAAATGTCGGGCTCTTGATGCTTTTTTGATTCAATTAATCTAAATGACGATCGAAGAACAAATCGAATTTCTGAAAAAAGGCACGGTGGACGTGATCCGTGAAGAAGATCTGCGAAAGAAGCTTGAACGCAGCCATAAGACGGGCAAGCCTTTGCGGGTGAAACTCGGGCTTGATCCGACGGCGCCTGATATTCATATTGGGCATACGGTTGTTATACGCAAATTGAAAGCGTTCCAGGATCTCGGGCACACGGTTATCTTTTTGATCGGCGATTTTACGGGGATGATCGGCGATCCTTCGGGAAAGAACGTTACGCGGCCGCCATTGTCTCGTGAAGAGATCAACTCGAATGCAGAGACCTACAAGCGGCAGATGTTCAAGCTTCTCGATCCGGAGAAGACTGAGCTTCGATTTAATGGCGAGTGGATGGACAAGTTCACGGCCGCTGATTTCGTGAAACTGTGTGCGCGTGTGACCGTTAAACAGATACTCGAACGCGACGATTTCGAAAAGCGGCTCAATGCCCATACGCCGATATCCCTTCACGAGCTGCTCTATCCCCTGACTCAGGGCTACGACAGCGTGGCACTCGAAGCCGACGTCGAACTCGGCGGAACGGATCAAAAATTCAACCTGATGGTCGGCCGCGACCTTCAGCGTGAATACGGTCAGGAACCGCAGATCGTGATGACGACACCGCTGCTCGAAGGCCTCGACGGCGTCAACAAAATGTCGAAGTCGCTGAATAACTATATCGGCATCGACGAGGCTCCGAACGAGATGTTTGGTAAGGTGATGTCCATCTCGGACGACCTGATGTGGCGCTACTACGAGCTTGTCACCGATCTGACGCCGGCTGAGATCGCGGATCGACGGAGCCAGTGCGATGCGGGCGACATAAACCCGCGAAACGCCAAGGTCGCACTTGCAAAGCTCATTATTCAGGATTTCCATTCACTCGAGGCGGCACAGTTGGCCGAGGACGAATTCAATCGCCGATTTGTGCAGAAGGAAGTCCCGGACGAGGTAGAGGAACGGACGATCGCCGCTGGTTCTTACTCCCTTGCGCAGCTTATTGCTGATACTGGCCTCGCCGCTTCAAAAGGCGAAGCTCGTCGCCTTATCGAGCAAGGCGGTGTAAAGGTCAATGGCGAAAAAGCTACGGCCGCGAATACTGAGATCGCGATCGACGCTAACGGCGTTTTACTGCAGGTCGGCAAAAGAAAATTTCTTAAGCTGGTCGCGTAGTGGCTGGACGGAACGACGCTCTTGAAATCTCATTGTAATCTCCGACCTTAACCGCTATACTCTGAAGTCCACAGATGAGAGAAGCTGCAACAAAGAGGGTCAAGCTTTCTGAACGCTTAAACGCATTCGTTGCCTCGGAAGCGCCCATCCGAACTTTGGCCCAGACCTGGTCAAAGAAGGCCAAACTCGCTATCGACGAGGCGAACAGCCTTTCACTCGAGCAGGTGACCATTGATCTCAAGCGTCTGCCGCCGAAGCTCGACGGTTTCAAGATCATTCATCTCTCTGACATTCACCACAGCCCATTTACAGGCCTCAAGCACATCGAGCGGGTTGTGAAGGTCGCGAACCGGTTGAAGCCCGACCTGTTCCTGCTGACGGGTGATTATGTGTCGCATGACCGTGAATTCATCGGCCCGGTCGCTGCGGCCTTGGGCAAATTGAAAGCGAAGCATGGCATTTACGCGTGTCTCGGCAACCACGACCATTGGACCGATGCAGAACTGGTTACACATCTCTTCCGCGGCGAAGGCATTAACATGCTGGTCAACGAGGGCCTGCGGTTTGAGGCTCGCGGGGCGAGTTTCTGGCTCGCCGGCGTTGACGATTACATGGTCGGGAAAACCGACGTTAGGGCGGCTCTTCGTGGTTCGTTTCCTGACGAGATGAAGCTTTTGCTTGCTCATAATCCGGTCATTTTCCGCGAAGCGGCCCGCTCGCAGGTCGATCTCACGCTCAGCGGCCACACGCATGGCGGCCAGATAAAGCTGCGCGATGACGAAAAACGTATTCTCCCGCAGCGAAAACTCAAAGCCGGGCTCCATACGCGCCGCGGTTCGCAGGTTTATATCACCCGCGGCATCGGAACTGTTGTCGTGCCGATTCGCTATCACTGCCCGCCCGAGATATCACTTCTGGAGCTTCGCACGGCGTAATGGACGAACGCGTTGTTTCCACCAGAGTACTCACCGTCGCCAATATCCTGACCTTTCTCCGGATCGGGCTGATCCCGGTTTTTGCGATCCTGCTCGTGTACGATCGTCCGGGACTGGCACTAATCGTTTTTACGATAGCCGGTGTTTCTGACGGTGTTGACGGCTTTATCGCTCGGCGGATGAAGCAGGAAAGCGAGCTCGGGATCATTATTGACCCGATCGCCGACAAACTGCTGATGACGACGGCGTTCATCATGCTGACGCTCGAAAGCGTCATCGGCGTCGATAAACCGCACCTTCCCGTTCCGTTTTGGGTGACGGCCTGCGTGATAGGCCGTGATATCGCGATCCTGACCATCGCGGGCACGATAAATGTGATGACCGGTTTTCGCGGCTTTCGTCCGTCCGGTCCGGGCAAAGCCAGCACATTCGTTCAGGTCGCAGCCGTCATTCTTATAATGGTCGCCGTCGTCTTCCCTGTAAACAACGGCCTCTTTCTCCCGACCACCTACGCCATAGTCGCGTTCTTTGCCGTCTTCTCGGGCATCCACTACATCTTTCAGGTCGCCAGCCTGATGCGCGAGGAAGATGAGCAAAAGAAGCGAGAAAAAGCCGAATAGCGGTCGATACCGCCGCAGTTTTTTGCTCTCTTAGCTGAAACCCACATTTTGTCTCCCCTCTAGCAACTTATTTACCGCCAGAGAGCACTTAGCGATTAAGATGTATCTAATGCTGCTGAAGATCTTCATGACGATATGCGTTTTTGCTGTGTGTGGCCACGCTCAGGTACCCCCGATCGAGCCGGGCGTTTCAAGGGAACTCGCCAAATGGCGTGCCGAACGGTACAGCGACGTACGGTACAAACTCAACCTCACCCTCGAAAAGATGTCGCCCGTGCTGAAGGGGACGATCGAGATCCGGGTGAAGGTCGCGGCTGTCGGCGAGTCAATACCACCTGCGGTAGCGGGTGGGGCTGGATCAGAACCGCCTGCGTCAGCGGGCGGCATGAACTCAAGTCAGAATCCTACGCCGATCATTCTGGACTGGCGAAAGATACGCGGCAGCGAATCTCTTTCCACGATCTCGAATGTGAGTATTAATGGAATCTCGCTGCGTGCCTTTCCTGATCGTACAATTGGGTCTGTGCCACAGGTTGGCCCGCCCAAGCTAGTACTCACGGTACAAACATCCCCAACATATGAAGATCTTTTTAACGACCATCTGATCTTCCGGGACGGCGTTGTTATTGGCGAGAACGTCATAAAACTCGATTTCACCTCGCCGATCCTGACGAGCGGCTCCGCGATCACGCGGTACGTGGATAAAGAGGACGGGGCGGAATATATCTATTCGCTCTTCGTACCCAGCGACGCCAGCACGGCGTTCCCGGTGTTCGATCAGCCGGATTTGAAGGCGAGGTTCTCCACATACTTTATTTTTCCCGCAGACTGGGCGGTCGTTTCCAATGGAATCCGTGAATTGGCGAGCGTGCCGATCGACCCTGTTGAGATTCCGAAAACAACGGATTCGTTCTTCTCCGAAACCAAACCGATCAGCACCTACGTCTTCGCCTTCGCGGCCGGGCCGTTCGAGCGGGTGTCAGAACCCCCTGCGTCAGCGGGGGGCACGAACGCTGTCGCGAAATCAACGTCGGGACCCACCACGCAACGTCCGTCAAATGCAGCGTCCACCCCGCCCGCTTACGCAGGCGGTTCTGACAGCATCTACGTCCGCAAATCCCAAGCCGCCAAGTTCAAACCCCACGCTGCCGAGTTGTTTCGGCTTAATCGCGAGGCGATCAAGTATTTTGAGACCTATTTCGACTATAAGTTCCCGTTCCCCAAGTACGATCTTGTCCTGATCCCCGAATTCCCGTTTGGCGGGATGGAGCATGCGGGGGCTACTTTCCTCAGGGAATCGTCGATCATCTTTCCGCAGGAGCCGACGAAGAACGACTATATCTCGCGGGCGACGCTGATCTTTCACGAGGCGGCGCATCAGTGGTTTGGGGACACGGTGACGATGCGTTGGTTCGATGACCTGTGGCTGAAAGAGGGCTTTGCGACCTTCACCGCTTACAAGGCGATGGAGAAGATCATGCCCGAATACAACGCCTGGAAGGTCTTCTACGAACGCGTCAAACAGGCCGCCTATCAGACCGATTCGACCAAAGGAACCACGCCGATATACCAGGAAATAAAAAACCTCTCCGCCGCCAAATCCGCCTACGGAGCCATCGTCTACAACAAAGCCCCGGCTTTTTTGAGACAAGCTGAGTTCTACCTCGGCGAAGACAAATTCCAAACCGCCGTGCGCGCGTTTTTGAAGAAGCATGAGTTTGGAAATGCGGGTTGGGAGGATCTGGTTTCAGAGTTTGAAAGGGCAAGCGGTGAACAACTTTCCGAATGGGCTGATGGGTGGGTAAAACGACGAGGCCTCGCTAAGTTTCGAGTTGTAATCCAGGACCCAACCGGTGGCCTCCACTTTAACGTTGAACAATCCAGTCCGCTGGGTGAGTTTGGAGCTTCCAACCAGAAATTTCGAATAAGACTCATAGAAACCAACGGGGAAAAAACGCTTGACGCCCATTCCAGTTTACAGGCGAAGAAAGCATCGCTGTATATGTATAGTCGCGGGCGACTATTTTCTACACACGGCAATGTAATCCAACCGATAACTCATGTAATCTTCCCGAACTTTTCAGACTACGGCTACGGCATCTTCTTGCTCGATCCCAAAAGCCGTGATTACGTCCTGAAGAACATCCAGAACGAAAAGGACGATTTTCTCCGCTCGATGATGTGGGGAGCGTTGTGGGACAGCGTCCGCGAGGGCGAGATGGACCCGCGGGAGTATGTCGAGTTAGTTGTCAAAGAGCTAGCTACCACCCCGGCCGCAAAGCCGGCCACCCCTCCTTCGCAAGGAGGGGAGCAAGACGAAAGCACCATCCAAACCCTGCTCAGCCGCGTCTCGACGGCGATGCGGTACTACATCCACGGTGGCGGCTCATCGGCTGGGTCAGTACCACCTACGGTAGCGGGTGGGGCCTTGAAGCCGGGCCAGAAGTCTACTGCGCGAGGTGCGAAAACCCCACCCGCTACCGCAGGTGGTACCGACAGGGCGAGCGACCTCCAAGCCCGCGTTGAAGCCCTCCTCATCGACCGCATGCAAAATGCTCCGACGCCGGGGCAGAAGATCACGTACTACCGGGCGTTCCTCAGCATCGGCTCCAGTGCGAATGCCCGGCGGATAATGAAGGAGATCCTAAAACAATCGTCGGCCCGTGGGTCAGTACCACCTGCGGTAGCGGGTGGGGCCCTGGCTCCGGGTAAGAAGTCTGTCGATCAGCCACAAAGAACCCCACCCGCTACCGCAGGTGG
The DNA here is from genome assembly GCA_001464455.1 of Acidobacteria bacterium Ga0077534. Taxonomy (GTDB): domain Bacteria; phylum Acidobacteriota; class Blastocatellia; order Pyrinomonadales; family Pyrinomonadaceae; genus OLB17. The sequence goes on along the minus strand of LNEI01000019.1, from coordinate 964 downwards.
TACTGACCCGATGCGACCGAACGCCTCGACTACCAAAGACCGCTTCGACATCGTCACCCGCCTCATCATCCTCGGCGATCCGGACGCGGCGAAGCTGCTTGCTGATCTGGAACGCAGCGAAACCAGCGACGACGCGAAGCGTTATGCCTACGCCGCGAGGGCCGGGTTTCCGACGGCTGAGAACAAGGCGAAGTTCTGGAACGACTTTGTAGCGGGCAAAGACATCTCCGAAAGCTGGATCGAGGCCGCCCTTGGGCCGTTCAACAATATTCGCCACAGCGATCTGACTCTGCCTTACCTCCGACGCGCTCTTGAGGAATTGCCGAACCATAAACGCAACCGAAAGATATTCTTCGTCAACGGCTGGCTCGGTGCCTTCATCGGCGGCCAAAACTCCGACGCGGCCCTCGCGATAATCAACAAATTCCTCGCCGACAATCCCAACCTCGACAACGACCTCCGCCTAAAGATCCTCGAAAACGCCGACATCATCGAGCGGGCGGTGAAGATCAGGGGGAAGTATTAGCCCCAAAACTCCCCTCCTGGACCGCGAGGGGTGGCAGCCGCTCTGGGCTGACGGGGTGGTTGAGGGGATGGGGTTTTTGCATTTGAAATGTACGTGTTGTTTGTGCCGGTTTCGCTTTGCGTCCCAAACTTTAGGGGTGCCTGTTTAGTTCGCGGTGCCTAAGCTTCTCAACCACCCCGCCCGAAGCGGGCACCCCTCCTGTCCAGGAGGGGAGTTTCCGAGAATTCCCCTCTTGGACAGGAGGGGTGGCAGCCGCTTTGGGCTGACGGGGTGGTTGAGATGTTTGGGATTGAGCATCCTCGACGGGGTGGTTGAGATGTTTGGGATTGAGCATCCTCGAGGGTGCGTATCGTTCGTGCAGGTTTTCGCTTTGCGTCCCAAATTTTCGCGGTGACTGTTTTGCTCGCGGTACCTAACCTTCTCAACCACCCCGCCCGA
>LNEI01000018.1 GCA_001464455.1 Acidobacteria bacterium Ga0077534 | reverse complement strand
GCAGCCGCTTTGGGCTGACGGGGTGGTTGAGGGGTTGGGGATTGAGCATTTTGATTTGGAAGTGCAAGTCATGCCCTGTTCGCTTTGCGTCCCAAATTTTCGCGGTGACTGTTTTGCTCGCGGTACCTAACCTTCTCAACCACCCCGCCCGAAGCGGGCACCCCTCCTGTCCAGGAGGGGAGTTTTTGCTTAATTCCCCTCCTGGACAGGAGGGGTGGCAGCCGCTTTGGGCTGACGGGGTGGTTGAGGGGTTGGGGATTGAGCATTTTGATTTGGAAGTGCAAGTCATGCCCTGTTCGCTTTGCGTCCCAAACTTTCACGGTATCTGTTTAGTTCGCGGTACCTAAGCTTCTCTACCACCCCGCCCGAAGCGGGCACCCCTCCTGTCCAGGAGGGGAATTGCGAGCGTATCTCAGTGTGACGATCGGCCCGGTCGCTGCCGCTCCCGGTTCTGACAGGAAATGTGCTAACCTGTCGTCGAAGATCACCCGTTCGAAAAAACCGAAAATATGAACCGACGAATTTTCTTGATCGCAGCTATCGTTGTGTGCTTTGCATTTGCGTCCCAAGCTCAGACGCGGCCCAGAAGAATGGCGACGCCGGCTCCGAGGCCGCCTGCGATCGGTACTTCGGTCAAAACTCCGAGCGGCCTGACCTATATCATCACCAAACGCGGCAACGGCATGCTGCCAAAAGTGGGCCAGACGGTCGTCGTCAATTACACCGGCACGCTGATGAACGGCAAGAAGTTTGACAGCAGCTACGACGCGGGCCGGGCCATCTCGTTTCCGCTCGGCAAGGGCCGCGTGATCAAGGGCTGGGACGAGGGCATCGCCAAGCTTCGCACCGGCGGGCAGGCTATTTTGATCATCCCTGCGAAACTCGGCTACGGCGCAAGAGGGGCCGGCAACGGACTGATCCCGCCGAATGCGTCGTTGATCTTCGTGGTCGAGCTGATGGACATCGATCCGAAATAGCTTTCGTTTCGCACGCTCTCTCTAAATTTTCAAATATCCAGTCAAAAAAAACGGGTTAAGGTTTGCAGTGAACACGACCTGCTCACAGCGGCGAACCGCGTGCGGGGCTCGATACCGAGAACGCATCAACCGCGCACGGAACGGTCTCGAAAGATCTGGCGACCGGGCCGTGAGAGTTGTCGCTCGTCTTGAGCCCGGACGGCAAGCCGGATCCGTAAGCGGCAGCCGGCCATGCGAACCGGGGACGCGCGCGGATGATGTCGTCATGCGGTTTATCGAAAAATGAATACTGCTCTACCCACGCGTCAGCACGGCCGTGGCTGAATCGGCTCTCGATCAAAAGCCCGCAGACCCGTTCGACGAATGCTAGCTTTTCGTCAGATACGAATCTTGGAAGTTTGACCGCGAGGTTCGAATGTGTATTACAGGTAGCACAAGTATTCATATATGCGAAGGTACACGAAACGAGCGGAAATTTATATAGAGAACCGCACGAAATGTACAATAATGCGTAAAACGGTCGAAAATGCTTGATTTGCTGCAAAGTGCGTACTTTAGCCTGCCAGCCGATGGAGTTCTAATCTTGACGAAAAAATAATGATTTGCGAATATATGAGTACGGTGACTGGCTTATGAAAATATCGGCACAAGAAGAATATGGGTTGCGATGCCTGGTGCAGCTCGCAAATTTGCCGGAAGGCGAGTCGTTGACCTTGCCGCAGATCGCGGAACGCGAGGGCATTTCGACGGCGAACGCCGGCAAGCTGATGTGGCTGCTGAACAAGGCGGATTTTGTGCAGTCGACCCGCGGTACCAAGGGCGGCTATTGCCTCGCCCGTCCGGCGGACGAGATCAAGCTTAACGAGATAATAAAGGTTCTCGACGCCGACGTCGTTGATAAGCATTGCGAGAGCTATACCGGCGTGCTCGACACGTGCGTTCATAAGGGCGATTGCGGAATTAGGCCGGTGATCGTCGGGCTTCACGAGATAGTCGAAAATGCCCTGTCAAAGATCACGCTTGCTCAACTCGTTGGCAACGAACTGGCGGTCGGCGAGATGTTTCATTCGATCCAGGGAATACACCGGACGCTGGAAGCGCAGAGATTTTAAGAGGTTTTGGCCACGAATGACACGAATTACACAAATTAAGACTTCCTTATTCGTGCCATTCGTGTAATTCGTGGCAAAAAGGTTTTACTTATGTCGACAGCAGCAGAATTACTTACAAATCGGGAATACAAATACGGCTTTGTCACGGATATTGAGACGGAGACGATCGCTCGCGGATTGTCCGAGGACACGGTGCGGCTCATTTCGTCGAAAAAGAACGAGCCCGAATGGATGCTTGAGTTCCGGCTGAAGGCATACCGGAAATGGCTCACGATGGAGCAGCCGGACCACTGGGCAAATTTTGATTATCCACCGATCGATTTTCAGAACATTTCGTATTATTCGGCCCCGAAACAGAAGCCTTCGAAAGCGAGCCTGGACGAGGTCGATCCGGAATTGCTGCGAACTTTTGAAAAACTCGGCATCCCGATCACCGAGCAGAAGATGCTTGCAAATGTGGCGGTCGATGCGGTGTTTGATTCCGTTTCGGTGGCAACGACGTATAAGAAAAAGCTGCTCGAGGCAGGTGTGATATTTTGCTCGTTTACCGAAGCGGTCGAGCTTTATCCGGACAAGATCCAGAAATATCTGGGCTCGGTCGTGCCGGTTGGCGACAATTATTACGCGGCTTTGAACTCGGCGGTTTTCTCGGACGGCTCGTTCGTCTTTATCCCAAAAGGCGTCCGCTGCCCGATGGAGCTTTCGACCTATTTTCGCATTAATACGCAGGAAGCTGGGCAGTTCGAACGCACGCTAATTGTTGCAGAAGAAGGCGGTTACGTTGCCTATAACGAAGGCTGTACGGCGCCGCAGTTCGATACCAATCAGCTGCACGCGGCGGTTGTTGAGCTTGTGGCTCTAGACGACGCCGAGATCAAATATTCGACCGTTCAAAACTGGTACGCCGGCGACGAAAACGGCAAGGGTGGCATTTATAATTTTGTGACCAAGCGTGGTGCGTGTCGCGGTGTGCGTTCGAAAATTTCGTGGACACAGGTTGAGACCGGTTCGGCGATCACATGGAAGTATCCGAGTGTGATCCTGCAGGGAGACAATTCGATCGGCGAATTCTACTCGGTCGCCCTCACCAACAACGCCCAGATCGCCGACACCGGCACCAAGATGATCCATCTCGGCAAAAACACAAAATCCACGATCATCTCAAAAGGCATCTCGGCCGGAAAATCGAACAACAGCTATCGCGGTCTCGTCAAAATAATGCCAAAGGCCGAAGGTGCTCGTAACTACACCCAATGCGACTCAATGCTAATCGGCGGCAAGTCCGAGGCGAACACGTTCCCCTACATCGAGGTCCTCAACAACACCGCTAAGGTCGAACACGAAGCCACGACGTCAAAGATCAGCGAAGACCAGTTGTTCTATTTACAGCAACGCGGAATTCCGCAGGAAGATGCCGTTTCGTTGATCATTAACGGCTTTTGCAAGGAAGTTTTTCGCGAACTGCCGATGGAATACGCTGTTGAGGCAACGAAGTTGCTGGGGTTGAAGTTGGAAGGAAGTGTGGGTTAGTCGCAGTCGACTTTGGGTCGATGCAGTGGATCTTTGACAATTTAATAATTTGTTTCTTGACAAAAAAGTAAGCTTTCACTTATTTTGGATACTGTGAGAGGGGAGTAGATCACCCGATTTTGGGTTGGTAAAGCCGTCATTACGAACGCCTGAAGGCATTCCGGTTTTACTGGTAAAGTATCGAGACCTTTCGCGGTTTTTGTTGGAATCGGCAAATTCGCGCGAAGGGTCTTTTTGTGTGCCTTGCGTTAGGTTGCCGACTTCGCTGAAAGAAATCTAAATAAGGCAGGAACAGATTAAAATGAAAGCAATATCGTTAACAAAAACTGTAAGGTTTATCGCGTTCGGTTTGGTGATCGCTGCGTTCGCAGTTAGCTCGGCAGTCGCTCAAGAGGTGATCCCCGGTCATAAGCTCACAAACTATAACATTACGGAAGAAATGGTGATCGAGGCACAGAAGAAATGGGCCGAGTCACTGCTCAAGATAAGCAAGACGCACATGGAAAGCGGGGACTATCGCAAGGTAGCATCCGAAGAGATCGATAAGGGTTATAACTATGCGAATGGGATAGTCCTATTTAAGCCGACGCTAACGACAGGCGACCAGACTTTTCGCCTCGACAAGGAAGGAGCGATGGCATATTTTGTCGGTGGTAATTCAAAGTATAAGAACGACACGGGCTTTGCCCTGAAGGGTTGGGTTGGCTATAAGACAAAGAATGCGGGCATCATCGTAAACGGAACTGTTGCCGTAACGACAGGCAACATTTACCTTTACGACAAGGCGGGAAATGAGACTGTTGTTGATAAGACCTGGGGATTTAAGATGGATGAGTATGGAAAACTTAAGATCTTCCTACACCATTCATCGCTGCCGTATAAGCCTGCAAAGTAGCTTTAGAGTATAAAATTTTATCGGGATTCGGCTTCGATGAGCGTGTCTCCGGAGCCGAATCTTTTTGAATAAGGAAGTATTTTATTTGGGGTATTAAATTATGTTGAATATTCAACCGGACGGCCAACCGCAGCCAAAAGGCCATTACTCCCCTGGGGTTGAGCATAACGGGCTGATCTTTGTTTCTGGTCAACTTCCGATGTCGCTGGATACGCGGGAACCTTTTACGGGGGATATTGGTGAGCAGACGGAGCTTGCTTTGAGGAATGTCGAGGCTGTGCTGCAGGCGGCAGGTAGCGATCTGGGCCACGTTTTGCAGATGACGATCTACGTTTCGGATATGGAATTGTGGGGTGCGGTGAACGCTGCTTACGCCCGCGTGATGGGCGATCATCGTCCGGCGAGGGCGATCGTGCCGGTGAAGGACCTGCATTTTGGGACGAAGATCGAGATACAGGCGATCGCGGCGAAGGCGGATTGATCTTTGAAAAATGGATCTACAACTGATCTTATCTAGTTTGACGAACCCGACGCTTTTGTTTTTCGCGTTGGGGATAATCGCGACGTTGATCAAAAGCGATCTCGAGATACCGTCGACTACGATCAAGTTCATCTCGCTGTATCTGCTGTTTGCGATCGGGTTTAAGGGCGGCCAGGAGTTGGCGCACAGCGAGTTTACGACAGAGATATTCCTGTCGCTTTTGCTCGGGATCGTCGCGGCGAGTTTGGTGCCGTTGTATACCTTTTTCATCTTGAAACGAAGGATGGAGGTGAGCGACGCGGCCGCAGTTGCGGCGACCTACGGCTCGGTCAGCGCCGTTACCTTTGTAGCAGCCACGTCGTTTCTTGAGGCTCAGCAGCAGACATTTGGCGGCCACATGGTCGCGGTGATGGCCCTGATGGAGACGCCGGCGATCGTGATCGGCGTGATCCTGATGCTCAAATTTGACAAGGAGTCGAGCGGCCGCGGGAAGTTGAAAAGCATTTTCCATCATTCGCTAACGAACGGAAGCGTCCTGATGGTAACAGGCAGCCTGATCATCGGCATCATCGCCGACAGCAAGCAGGCTGAGGGAATTAAGCCCTTTACGACGGACATCTTCAAAGGCTTTCTGGCGATCTTTTTGCTGGAAATGGGAATGGTCACGGCGCGTCGTTTCGGGGCTTTTCGCAAATACGGTTGGTTTGTTGCCGCTTTTGCCATAGTGATCCCGCTGATAAATGGCGTTGCGTTTGCGATCATCAGCGGTTTGATAACTACGGATCCGGGGAATCGGTTCATGTTTGGCGTGCTGGCGGCGAGCGCGTCTTACATCGCGGTTCCGGCGGCGATGCGGCTCGCGGCCCCGAAGGCCGATCCGGGGCTTTATATCCCGATGGCTTTGGGCGTGACGTTTCCGTTCAATATCACGATAGGAATGCCGGTTTACTATGCAGCGGTGAAGTACGTGAATTTTTATTAACGCTATGAAGATCGATGGGAAATGGTTACTGGTTATCGCGTTGCTGACCGTTGTTAGTGGCGGCGCGATGGAGGTTTCGGCACAGAAGGCGGTCAAGCGTGCAGTTGAGACGGCGGAGGCTCCGAAGGCGATCGGCCCGTATTCGCAGGCGATCATCGCAAACGGTTTTATTTACACCGCTGGACAGATCGGAACGGACCTTAAGACCGGGACGCTCGTCGAAGGCGGAATAGAACAGCAGACCGAGCAGGCGCTAAAGAACATTGCTGCGGTATTAAAAGCTGCGGGAAGCTCGACTGATGATGTCGTAAAGACCACGGTCTTTCTCGCCGATATGAACGATTTCGCGAAGATGAACGAGGTTTACGCGAAACATTTTAAGGCTCCGTTCCCGGCAAGATCGACGGTTCAGGTCGCGCGGCTGCCACGTGACGCGAAGATCGAGATCGAGGCGGTGGCGGTTGTCAGAACTCCGAGGGGTAGCGACCGGGTGAAGTAGCGTCACGGTGAGGCGTCGGAGAACCACCCCGTCAGCCGAAACGGCTGCATCCCCTCCTTCGTAAGGAGGGGAGCTGGGGGTAAAGGTGAAAGTAGATGAATTTTTTTCAGTATTACGGTATCGACTGGTTTGCGACGCTGTGCGGTTTGACGGCGGTCACTTTGCTTGGCAATAAGAACAAGCTCGGGTTTCTGGTATTTATGATGGCGAGTCTGAGCTGGATCACGTTTGGGCTGATCGTCGGCAGCTATGCGGTCGTCGCGGGCAGCTCGATATTTTTTGTGATGCATCTGCGTGGGTTTGTGAAATGGCGGCGGGATGAGGCGGAGCAGCGGTTCATGGAAACGCAGGAGCTGAAGGTGGCGAAATGAAGCTGAATATTTATCAGGTTGACGCTTTTACATCGAAACCGTTCGGCGGAAATCCGGCGGCTGTTGTGCCCCTTGATGCGTGGCTGCCCGATGAGGTTATGCAGGCGATCGCTCTTGAGAATAATCTGAGCGAGACCGCTTTTTTTGTTCCGGGCGATAATGGTTATCAGCTTCGGTGGTTTACGCCGACGTTTGAGATCGACCTGTGCGGGCACGCGACGCTCGCGACGGCTTATGTTTTGTTCGACCAGCTGGGAGCGAAGGAAGAGGTGCTGCGATTTCATTCCAAAAGCGGTCTGCTGATGGTCGAGCGCGCAGGCGACCGACTGGTTCTCGATTTCCCGTCGCGTCCCCCGGTTGCGGCTGAAGCTCCGGAAGGACTTTTTGAGGCGATCGGCCTGGTGCCAAAGGAAGTTCTGAAGTCGCGTGATTACTTTTTGGTCTACGAGAACGAAGGCGATATTCTCGCGATCGACCCGAACTTTGACGCCCTCGGCAAGATCAAAACGCATGCGGTCATCGTGACGGCACCGGGAACCGATAGCGATTTTGTATCGCGATTTTTCGCTCCGGAAGCGGGGATAAACGAAGATCCGGTGACGGGTTCCGCTCATTGTAATCTGATCCCGTACTGGGCCGAGAAGCTTGGTAAAACTGAGATGTTCGCACGTCAACTTAGTGGACGCGGCGGCGAGATCTATTGCGAATTTGCGGGCGACCGCGTGAAGATCGGCGGCAATGCCGTCTTGTTTTTGAAGGGCGAAATATATGTCGAGGCCGGAGAAGAAAAAGCTGCCCGTGCCTGAGATAAGGCTCGCGGTACCGGGCGACGAAGCTGCGATCGCTGAGGTCTTGTTCGAGGCGTTCTCGACCGTTCGCGAGCATTATACCGACGAAGCGTTTGATGTCGTTACGCCGTCGGCTGAGCTGGTTCGAGCGAGATTTGACGAAGGCCCGATGTGGGTCGCGGTGATCGATGGCCGGATAGTCGGCACCGTTTCGGTCATCTTTGAACCCGAAGGCGTCTACATCCGAAGCATGGCGGTCAGACCGGACGCTCAAGGCCGCGGCGTAGCTCATCGGCTGATGGAGGCTATCGACGAATTTTGGAGGACGACGGACCGCGACCGCATCTTTTTGTACACGACCTATTTCACCAGCGGTGCGAGGCAGTTGTACGAGAAGCACGGTTTTCGATGGGTACGAGATACGACGGCTGACGAATGGTACGGAACGCCGGGGCTGGAGATGGAGAAGTTTGAAGATCGATGATTGAAGAAATCCAAAAGGAGCTTTCCCGGATTGAGGAGGTGAATGACATCAAGATATTGCTTGCCGTCGAGAGTGGAAGCCGTGCGTGGGGATTTGCTTCGACGGACAGCGATTGGGATGTCAGGTATATCTATGTACACAAGTTGGATTGGTATTTGAGAATTGATCAGTACAAGGATTCGCAGGAAGAAATATTGGATAACGATATCGATCTCGCTGGTTGGGAATTGCGAAAGGCTCTCAGACTTTTTCGAAAGTCGAATCCGCCGATGCTTGAGTGGCTGCGAAGCCCGATCGTTTATCTTGAGCAGTTTTCGACAGCAGAAAAGCTCCGTGATTTGAGTACAAGGTACTTTAATCCGAAGTCATGCATGTACCACTATTTGAGCATGGCAAAGGGAAACTTTAACGAGTTTCTGAAGGATCGCGAGTTAGTGAAGATAAAGAAATATTTTTACGTACTGAGACCGGTACTCGCGTGCGACTGGATAGTCAATGAAAATAGTTTTCCACCTATGGAATTTCACCGACTGGTGGAATCACAGGTGAAAGATCCGAAGGTGCGTGATGCCATCGACGATCTGCTGGTTCGAAAGATGGCCGGAGAGGAACTTCGGGAAGAACCTCGAATCGATGTACTTAATGAAATGCTGTCTGCAAAGATCAGGCGTTTCTCTGATCTTGTCGGTGAGGTCGACACGGTTGATAAGCCGCAAACGCAAGTTTTAGATGAGCTGTTTCGCTCTACATTAAAGGAAGTTTGGAATTGAATTCTATGTTGTTAGAAGTGAAAGACCTACATGCCGGTATCGAAGGCAAAGAAATTTTGAAGGGCCTGAATCTGCAGGTCAAAAAGGGTGAGGTTCACGCGATCATGGGGCCGAATGGGTCGGGGAAATCGACTTTGTCGAAGGTCCTGGCCGGGCATCCGACGTATGAAGTGATCTCGGGCGAGGTGCTTTTTGAAGGCAAGAACTTGCTTGAACTGGAACCGGACGAACGTGCTCGTGAGGGCGTTTTTATGGCGTTTCAGTATCCGGTCGAGGTTCCGGGCGTATCAAATTCGCAGTTCCTGCGGCTTGCCTACAACCAAAAGATGCTGCATCACGGGCTGGAAGAACTCGATCCGCTCGAATTCAACGACTACCTGAAAGAAAAAGCCAAGATCGTCGATATGGACCCGCAGTTTTTTAAGCGTTCGGTCAACGAGGGCTTTTCGGGCGGTGAGAAAAAGCGTAACGAGATACTGCAAATGGCGGTGCTTGAGCCGAAGCTCGCAGTGCTGGACGAGACCGATTCCGGCCTAGACATCGACGCCCTGCGTATAGTCGCCGAGGGCGTAAATAAATTGCGTTCGAGCGAGAATGCGATCATTCTGGTGACGCACTATCAGCGTCTCTTGAACTACATCCAGCCTGACTTTGTTCACGTTTTGGCAAACGGCAAGATCGTCAAGGAAGGCGGGAAGGAACTTGCTCTTGAACTAGAAGAGAAAGGGTACGATTGGGTGAAGGGAGCGGCGGTTTAGAATTTTCGCCGAGCTGAACTGCTCATCAGTTTTGTCGCCAACGGCGACGCACATTAAAGCCTAGGGTGAAGCCGCTTCGGCGGAACCCTAGGTCGAGGTATTAAATTGATTTCGCTCGCTGAAGGCGAGTAACAGGATGTCGCCTGCGATTATACGTCGCTTTCAGCGACGGACGAATATCTTAACGTGACCTAGGGTTTCGTTCGCAAAGCCTCACTACACCCTAGGCTTTAGTATTTGTCGCCGTTGGCGACCAGAACATGGCAGTCGAAGCAAAAACACGATCCACCAACTCCGCGATCATCATCGCGATCTGGTCGGCTGTGCTGCTGACGGTTTTTGTCGCGTTTCGAAGTACCGATCTGTTAAAACTGCCGTCTTTGCTAGGCAATCTCGGCGGCGGTCCGTTGTTTGGCGGTGAGGGGATCTTGGCTTCGGTCGTGGGTGCGGTCGTGTCAGGGCTCATTCTTGTTTCCTGGTTGGGAATAGGATCCTTTCTATTTCGATATTTGAATATTGAGCACGGCGAGAACCACTCGCGTTTACTGGAGCACGTTCGAAATATTGCTGTCGGAGCGATCGTCACCTCGCTCATTTGGTTTTTCCTGGGCCTTGCAGGACTTTATTCGCCATTGGCCGCGATAATCATCACCGTTATCGGATCTTTAGAGGGCGGATTGAGCCTTGCATGTCTCCGGGGACCGAAAACCGAAACCCGTTCTGCTGAAAAAGCAGCAGGCCTAGACAGAGCATTACTGATTCTCATTGCGGTTCCGGTCGTTCTCGCATTTATCGCCGCACTTGCTCCGCCGATAGCGAAGGATACTTTGCTTTATCATTTCGCGGTGCCAAGGGCATTTATTGCGCAGGGCAGCAATGCGTTTATCGACGGCAATATCGCGAGTTACCTGGCTCTCGGTACCGAGATGCACGCGGTTTGGGCGATGCTGCTTGGGAATCTTGTCAGCACGCGGGCGGGCGAAGCGGCGGCTGGGGCGACGACATTTTTGTTCTTTCCTTTGCTGCTGGCGGCGGTTTTTGGCTGGGCGAGGGAACTTAATGTTTCACGTCGGTGGTCGCTGGTCGCCACGCTGATGGTCGCGGCCATTCCGACGGCGTTTCACGTCGCATCGAGCGGTTACGTTGATCTGGCTTTAGCTCTTTTTGTGACGCTGGCTGTGTATGCGTTGACGCGTTGGTGGAGGACGCTGGAGACGTCTTCCCTCGTGCTTGTCGCGATATTTCTGGGCGGGGCGTTAGCGGTAAAGTTGACGGCGGTTTTTGTGATCGCGGCCTTTGCCTTGATCGTGTTGCTCAGGGCTCGAGGGGAGTCGGTCGCTACCGCTCCCGGTTCTGACATGGAGGGCGGTGTCAGCCCGGGGAAGATCGTTTTGGCAGGCTTTGGGGCCTTGCTGCTGGCGGGTGTGATCGCGTCGCCATGGTATTTGCGGAATTGGGTAGCGACTGGGTCGCCGGTATTTCCGTTTTACATGAGCATTTTGAAGGGCTCGGCGAACGGGTGGGATGTCGAGCGGTCGAACCTGTTTCAGGCGATGATATCGCAATACGGCGGGGCCGATGTCGACAAGACGAACTATCTGATGTCGCCGTTCCGCGTTTCGCTTGCGGCCCAGCCTGAGAATCCGGGGCTGTACGACGGGGTCCTCGGTGCGGCGTTTCTGATCGGGCTTCCGCTACTGATCTGGGCGCTTTGGAAAAAGAGACTTGCGGGGGAACTTGCAATAGCTGCGGGCGTAGCCGCGATCTTTTATATTTTTTGGCTGTTTTCCGGGCCGCAGTTGAGGTATCTGCTGCCGATAACGCCGCTGCTTGCGGTTGCTATCTCCGGAGCGGTTGAGGCAATGAGTGAGGATGCGAGCGGCAGAGCCGCGGCGAAATATTCGCTGATCGCGGCGTCGATCGTCGCCATGTTGACCTCGGTCGCGTGGTTCTCGATGAAAGCTCCGCTTCGAGTGGTGCTTGGCGGCGAATCGCGTGATCAGTATCTGGCGAGAAATCTTGACTATTATCCGTACTATCAGGCGATCAACGCGGATACGGCGGCGGATTCGAGAGTCTGGCTGATCAATATGCGCCGCGACACCTACCACATCGACCGGCCAGTCTTTTCGGACTACATATTTGAAGACTGGACTTTGAAAAAGATGCTCTGGGAAGCGCGAAGCGTGCAGGAATTGCGCGCGAAATCGGCCGCGACGGGCATCAAATATGTATTGACGCGGCACGATTTTTTGTTCGATTTTGACAGATCGACGCTAGTTGACGAGAAGAGGCCGCGGGCCGAGAACGAGGCGAAGCTGAAGATAGCTCGCGAGTTTGTACTCGACCCGGCAAACACGATCAAAGCCGACGGGAAGTTTAGTTTAATAAAGGTTTTTAGCGAATGATGGTATCAACAACAGCCGTAATGGAAACGAGTTTTACGGAACAATTTAGGCAGTTTATCGAAGGCGAGAAAAGTGCTGGCGGGCGAGAGCTGCGCGAAAAAGCATTTGCTGTATTTGCTGCACTCGGCTTCCCAACCCCAAACGACGAGGACTGGAAATACACGAACGTAGCGCCACTTTCCAGAGAGCCGTGGGTCGTGCCTCCGCTAATGTTGAGCCCGAGTGATTTCGACCGAAATGAAGATCGCATTGCCGGTTTCGATTTCGGTCGCAATGGCTTCACTGCGCTAAACATGGCGTTCGCCTGCTTTTCCATACATGTCATTCCTAAAGACATGGCCTTCGCCGAGCCAATCAAGCTGGAGTACAGCGCGGCGAATAGGATGATGACATCGCCGCATGTCGTCATAATTGCAGAGGCTGGTAGCAAGGCAACGATTGTCGAATCGTATCATGCGTCCTCTTCAGGCTTTACAAATGCGGTTACTCGGGTGATGGTCGGCGATAACGCCAACATTACCCACTATCGAGTGCAAAGAAACGCGCCGGACGCCTTTAATATCGGCACTACCGACGTCACGCTCGGGGCTGGCAGCAGCTACGATTCGACCAATATCAATCTCGGCGGGCGTCTGTCGCGGCATGACATTGACTTGAAATTTACCGCGGAAGGCGGCGAGGCGTGGGTTGACGGTTTGTATATGCTCGGCGGGAATCAGCATCACGACACCCACTCGATCATCGATCACACGGTGCCGAATTGTAATTCGCACCAAACGTACAAGGGCGTGTTGAACGATAATTCCCGTGGCGTATTTAACGGCAAGGTCTTCGTCCGCGAGAACGCTCACGGCACCGACGCACAGCAGTCGAACAAGAACCTGCTGCTCTCAAACGACGCCCGCGTCGATACCAAGCCGCAGCTTGAGATATTCAACGACGACGTCAAATGCTCGCATGGAGCAACGGTCGGGCAGCTTGAGGAGGAGCAGTTGTTCTATCTGTTAACACGCGGATTGCCCGAGGTGCTGGCGAAAAATCTGTTGACCTATGGTTTTGCGGAGGAAGTTATAAATAAGATCGGGATCGAGTCGATCAAGAAGGAGCTAGACGTGGCGGTGTTGAATCGTTTGGGAAGACCGATCGAGCTATGAGACTTAGACCCTTAATTGCGACCTCTCTCCTAGTCACAGTCATCGTGGGTGTCAATTCTATTAGCGCTCAGTATCTCGGTTTAGTTTCAAAGAATTGTGATAGCTATTTTGCATCCCAGTGCGGAAAACTTCTCATCGATAAGTCTGGAAAGGAAGTTTTTTTGAAGTTGGATCCTAGAATTGTATTGGAAGACTATGATGCCGACGCCCAACTCCTCATATTTAGTTACCGGGACGATTCCAAGCACCTGAAAGGACTGTTAGATCCGTTAGGAACGCTTATCCTAAAGCCAACCTACGAGAGTATCGGAGCCTTTCGTGAGGGGTTTGCATTTGTAAGGCTTAGCGACCGCAAGTCGGGATTTATTGATAAGTCAGGAAAATTGGTTATTCAGTCCTCGTTTTTTGAGGACACGGAAATGGCGGAAAGACCGAAAGGTGTAAATTATTTTTCTGATGGTCTTTCTCTCGTAGAAATACAGGTCGATTATTCCTTGAGGGCCAGCCGCCCGGTCTATCGCTACGGATTTATCGATAGTAAAGGGAAGCTTGTTGTAGGTAAGACAAAGACCCCATTGGTAGATCTCAGAGGGATTTATTGGCGCCCCCTTTTTGAGAACGCTCAGAACTTCTCGGAAGGGTTAGCGGCCGTCCAATTGAAAGGAAAGTGGGGTTATGTCAACAAAAAAGACATTATTTCGATTCCCAATCAGTTTGAATGGGCGAATAACTTTTCGGAAGGACTCGCATCAGTAAAGAAGTATGGAAAATACGGATTCATCGACAAGTCGGGTCGTTTCAAGATCGAGCCAAAGTTTGATGGCGCGGATGAGTTTTCGGAAGGTTTGGCCGCGGTCGAAGTCGAAAAGCTATGGGGATATGTCGATGCGAATGGATTATTAGTGATTAAACCTCAATTCTCTCGCCGTCCTGAAAAATTCTCGGACGGAATGGCGATGATTTTTGAACCGGGGAGCGGACCGGGGAAGGGTTTTGGCTTTATAGATAAAAATGGAACCGTTGTCATTCAACCACAGTTTGGTAGCGCCGGGAATTTTGTGAGTGGACTGGCAACGGTATACACAAAAGGCGGTCGGGGATTTATTAGGAAGGACGGAACATATCTTTGGGATCCACGTCCGTAGGGCAGATAGGTAATTGTATGGAAGCAGTAAAGCAGATGACCAATTGGGACGTAGAAAAAATTAGAAAAGATTTTCCGGTGCTGTCACAAACGGTGAACGGCCAGCCGCTTGTGTATCTCGACAACGGGGCCTCGTCGCAGGTTCCGCAGTCGGTGATCGACCGGACCTCGAAATATCTGGCCGAGGAGCATTCGAACATTCACCGCGGCGTGCATTATCTTTCGCAGCACGCGACGACGGCCTACGAGGCGGCTCGGGAGAAGGTCAAACGCTTTATCAACGCGCCGGATGTGAAGGAATGCATTTTTGTTCGCGGTACGACCGAGGGAGTGAATTTGGTCGCTTTTTCGTACGGGCGAAAGTTTATCGGTGAGGGCGATGAGATCCTCGTCTCGCAGATGGAGCACCACTCAAACATCATCCCGTGGCAGATGATCGCCGAGGAAAAGGGAGCGACGATCCGCGTGATCCCGATGAATGAACGCGGCGAGTTGATCATCGACGAGTATGAAAATATGCTCAATGAACGCACCAAAATGGTCGCGGTCACGCATGTTTCTAACAGTTTGGGAACGGTAAATCCGGTCAAAGAGATGATCGCAACGGCACACAAATTCGGCGTGCCCGTCTGTGTCGATGCAGCCCAGAGCGTGCCGCATTTTCCGGTCGATGTGCAGGATCTCGACTGCGATTTCTTTATCTTCTCAGGCCACAAAATGTTCGGCCCGACCGGTAGCGGCGTGATGTACGGCAAGCGAAAATGGCTCGATCAGATGCCGCCTTATCAGACCGGCGGCGGTATGATCCGCACGGTTAGCTTTGAAAAGACGACGTTTGCTCCGATCCCGGATAAATTCGAGGCAGGAACGCCCGCCATCGCCGCCGGCATCGGACTCGGGGCCGCGATCGATTACATCAACGCCATCGACTTCGAAGCCGCCGCCGCGTACGAGCACGAACTGCTCGAATACGCCACCGAACGCCTCGGCGACATTCCCGAGGTCAAGATCATCGGCACGGCAGCCGAAAAAGCATCCGTCCTCTCATTCACCATCGAAGGCATACACCCGCATGACATCGGCACTATCCTCGACCAGCAAGGTATCGCCATTCGAGCAGGCCACCATTGCGCCCAGCCGGTGATGGAATTCTACGACGTTCCGGCGACGGCGAGAGCGTCTTTTGCGTTCTACAACACGAAAGAGGAAGTCGATAAGCTGGCCGATGCTGTGCAAAAGGTGATCGAGGTGTTTGCTTAGTTGTTAGTTAAATAGCTTTTGTGAGCTTTGTCACTAAATAAAGAGTCGGTATTACAGATAATCGGGCATATGTATTCCGATCTATTTATCGCCCAGCACGCCAAGCTCCGTCCGATTACCGAGATAGCTGAACAGCTCGGTCTCGGGCCGGATGATATCGACATTTACGGCAGCCCTTATGTTGCGAAGGTTAGGCTCGACGTTCTCAAGCGCTTCGCGGAGCGGCCGAATGCAAAATATATCGACATATCGGCTATCACGCCAACTCCGCTAGGCGAAGGCAAATCGACCACACTGATCGGCCTTGGTGAAGCGATGAAGCACCTTGGCAAGCGCGCCGTCATCAGTCTTCGACAGCCGTCACAGGGGCCGACCTTTGGCATAAAAGGCGGAGCGGCGGGCGGCGGATACTCCCAAGTCGTGCCGATGGAGACGTTTAACCTCAACCTGACGGGTGACATTCACGCCGTGACCGCCGCCAACAACCTGCTCGCGGCGATGGTCGACAATAAACTCCTTCGCGGCAACCCGCTCAATATAAATCCGCACAGCATTACCTGGAAGCGTGTCGTAGACACAAATGACCGTGCTCTGCGCAAGATCATTATCGGTCTCGGCGGCCGAACGGAAGGCGGCATTCCGCGTGAGACGGGCTTTGACATCACCGTTGCGTCCGAGGTGATGGCGATCCTCGCCCTAACGACGTCTTTGCAGGATATGCGTAAGCGTTTTGGCCGCATCGTCGTCGGCCTCACGCACGACAAAAAGCCGGTCACGGCCGAGGAGATCGGGGCCGCCGGAGCAATGACCGTTCTAATGCGCGACGCCATTCGACCGACCATAATGCAGACGCTCGAGAATACGCCGGCGCTTGTTCACGCCGGCCCGTTTGCCAATGTCGCCCATGGGAACAGCAGCATCCTGGCCGATCTGATCGGTATAAAAACGGCGGATTATTTGATGACCGAATCAGGCTTTGGAGCAGATATTGGTGCCGAGAAGTTCTTCAACATCAAGTGCCGCTACAGCGGCCTCAAGCCCGACGCCTGCGTCATCGTCGTCACGATCCGTGCGTTGAAATCCCATAGCGGCAAATACAAGATCGTTGCCGGCAAAGCTCTGCCGCCCGAAATGCTTGAAAACAACGTCGCGGATGTTGAAGCAGGTGCCTCAAACCTGAGAAAGCAAATAGAGAACGTTCGGCTCCACGGGGTTACTCCGGTCGTTGCTATCAACGCATTCGACACCGATCACCCTGACGAGATCGAAGCCGTAAAACGCATCGCCGTCGAGGCAGGTGCTCTCGGGGCTGCCGTTTCGACGCACTGGGCTAACGGCGGCAAGGGTGCGATCGAGCTCGCCGAGATGGTCATCGCTGCCGCGGCGAAGCCCAATGAATTCAAGTTCCTATACGATCTCGACCAACCGATCAAGGCAAAGATCGAAACCATTGCGACAAAGATCTATGGAGCAAGCGGTGTCAGCTACACCTCGCAGGCTAGCGAGCAGATAGCTTCGTATGAGGCAAACGGCTTTGGCGGGCTCCCGATATGCATGGCGAAGACCCATCTCAGCTTGAGCCACGACCCTACCCTAAAAGGAGCTCCGACGGGCTTTACGTTGCCAGTACGCGAGGTAAGGGCGAGCGTTGGTGCCGGTTTTATCTACCCCGTCTGCGGCGACATGCGCACTATGCCCGCCTTGCCGGAACATCCTGCGGCTGAACATGTTGATATAGATGCGGACGGTAATATCGTGGGACTTTCGTAATTAGTCCCGATGGCTCAGCTGTAATAAAATAAAGCAATGTCAGAACTGAGCGATCTATATCAGGAAGTAATTTTAGAGCACAATAAGAATCCGCGGAATTTTCGTGAGATCGAGGATGCTGATCAGTACGCGGATGGTAAGAATCCGTTGTGCGGCGATGCATTGCGGGTTTATTTGAAGATGGACGGCGAGGTCGTCGGCGACGTCGCGTTTAAGGGGTCCGGTTGTGCGATCTCTAAGGCTTCGGCGTCGATGATGACGCAGGCGGTGAAGGGCAAGACGAAGGCTGAGGCAGAGGCGATATTTGGCGAGTTTCACGCAATGGTCACGGGTGAACTCGACGCTGAAACACAGGAAAATGACCTCGGAAAGCTAAAGATCTTTGCAGGCGTTCTGGAATTTCCGGCGCGCGTTAAGTGTGCATCGCTTAGCTGGCACACGTTAAATGCTGCCCTCAAAGGCGAGGACGTGGTTTCGACCGAGTAATTTTTCCTGCAAATCATTCCGGCACTTTCGTTCATCGAATATGAACAGCGACCATATGCCAAGTGCCAAACGCATCATCACAAGTCTGGTCCTGACGGCGATAGCCGCCATCTCCGCTTCCGCCGTCTCGACCGATCAGGCATTTGAAAAGCACGCTTCGAGCCTTCGGACCAAACTGAAGGACCGCGATTTTACCGTAGTTGTCGAACGTCCGTTCGTGGTAATAGGAGATGACGATCCGGAGACCGTGAAGCAATGGGCTAAGGGAGTTGTGCGGGGAACGGTCGAGCGTTTGAAGAAAGCCTACTTCACAAAAGACCCCGCGAACATCCTTGAGATCTGGCTCTTCCGCGATGAAACCTCATACCGAAAGCACGCCAAAGAGTTCTTCAATGACGAACCGTCAACGCCCTACGGTTATTATTCTCCATCAGACAAGGCATTGGTAATGAACATCGCCAGCGGCGGCGGGACGCTGGTTCACGAGATCGTTCATCCATTTATCGAGGCAAATTTTCCCTCGTGCCCGGCCTGGTTCAATGAGGGGCTGGGTTCGCTCTACGAGCAGTCCGGAACAGTCGACGGACAGATTTACGGCTACACGAACTGGCGTTTGCGGGGTTTGCAGGATGGTTTGCGAAAGAAGGTCGTTCCGACGTTCAGAGAGATGACTTCTATGTCCGACCGGGAGTTTTATCGAGAGGCGACGGGGACAAATTACGCTCAGGCAAGATACCTGCTTTACTATCTTCAGGAAAAAAAGCTGCTTGTCAGGTATTACAAAGAGTTTACCGCTAATGCGAAAACCGACCCGACCGGTTACAAAACGCTGCAACGTGTCCTGGGCGAGCGTGATATGCGTGCATTTCAGCGGAAATGGGAAGCCTTTGTAATGAGGCTCGTTTACTAGACCTTGTATTTCTCCGCGATCGCGGTAAATTTAGCTACCTCACCGGAACACCACGCGTTATCCTTTCCGAGTTCTATAGCCATCAATTCCGCGGTTTTCGGAGCCATTTCGATCGCGGCGGCGGCGTTGAGAAAAAGAGCCCTTGTTCTGCGAGCGAGCACGTCCTCTACGCTGCGTGCCATCTCATCGCGAACTGCCCTGACGACATCAGTGTCAGTGTACGGGAGATCCTTGTGCAGCCTTTCGCCACCGTTTTCGACGGGGGGCGATATGGCCAAGGTCGCCGTTATGCAGTCGCCTGCGTCGAGCCCGGCAACATTTATCGCGCTGTTTACCGCCTCCTCAGCCATTTGCCGATATGTCGTCCATTTACCTCCTGTTATCGTTATCAGGTTTTCGTCAAGAAACAACTCGTGGCTGCGCGACAAAGCCGCCGTGTTCTTTGCGGCGGAGCGGCTCACCAGCGGGCGAATACCCGCAAAAACGCTCAATATATCGTCGGGTGTCGGACGTGACGTAAGATAATCGCCCACGGTCGCAAGGATGAAGTCGATCTCGGCGTCGAGAGCCTCGGGTTCGAGGATCGCTGAGCCGACGGGCGTGTCGGTGGTTCCGACGATCAGATGGTTGTGCCAGGGGATACAAAAAAGTACGCGCCCGTCACTCGTTTTCGGGATCATCATGGCCGTATCTGACGCGAGAAAGCGGCGTTCGAGTACGATGTGTGAGCCCTGGGCAAAAGTTACGACGGGTTTCGCTTTGGCATCGGCCATACGTCGGATCGGGTCGCAGAATGCTCCGGTCGCATTTATCACCGCTCGGGAAAGCACGTTGTGAATTTCGCCGGTCTCAGCATCTTGAAACTGAACTCCTACAATTGCCCCTTTTTCGTCCTTTAATAGGTCGAGAACGGCCGCGTAATTGAGCAGACTCGCCCCGAGGGCGTCGGCCGTTGAGGCCATATCGATCAGTAGCCGAGCATCGTCGAACTGGCCGTCGTGATAAAGGATGCCGCCTGACAAGCCTGCACTATTGACCGTTGGCAGGCGCTCGATCGTTTCGGAACGTGACAAGACCCTAGATCGGCCGATGCGCTTACTGCCCGCAAGCAGATCGTAGAACTTAAGGCCAAAACCATAGAAGATCTTCTGCCACAGGCCGAAGCACGGAACGATAAACTCCTGTGTGTGAACAACATGAGGTGCATTTTGCAGGATGTTTGAGCGTTCTGCGAGAGCTTCGCGAACAAGTCGAATATCGCCCTGGGCGAGATACCTTACACCGCCGTGGACGAGTTTCGTGCTTCGGCTAGATGTGCCTTTGCCGAGATCGTGCTGTTCGAGCAGCAGCACATTGAGCCCACGCGAGGCAGCATCAAGAGCGCAGCCAACACCAGTTGCGCCGCCGCCGATTACGATGATATCCCACGGTTTATCACGCTCACGGACTCGCTGTAGAGTTTGGTCTCGGTTCATGCTCTAGTAGATTCTTGCGTAAAGTTCGGGTCTTAGCAAAATGTCTACGCAAGACAGCATTGGACGCAAGAGAGCTCAGTTAACTTGCGTCTCCATTGGTTTCGGCGCTAAGTTCTTTTCAAAATGTCAGATCAAGCCGACAATTTCTTGTTTGAAACAAAACCAATGCTCGCGGTCCTCGGCATTGTCGTTATCTCGATAGTTTTATTGAATTTGCTCGGCCGTGTTTGGTGGTGTCAGGCCGGTGACTACGCACCGTGGTCGTGGGATATCTGGACGTCGCACAATTCTCAGCACATTCTTGACCCATATACTTTCACCCATGTCCTGCACGGCATTCTCGAATTCTGGCTGATCGGGCTTATCTTCTGGAAGGTGCCAATGGCGTGGCGTTTTGTTCTCGCGATCTTGATCGAAAGCACTTGGGAGGTTGCGGAAAATACGAGCTACATCATAAACCGGTACCGCGAGGAAACCGTTTCGCTCGACTATTTTGGCGATTCGATCATTAATTCACTTGCTGATATCGCAGCCTGTGCTTTTGGCTTTCTGATCGCTTACAGGATCCGATTCTGGAGATCGCTCGCACTTTTCCTGGTCACAGAATTAGTGCTCCTGCTGACGATCCGCGATAGCCTCATCGTGAACATAATTATGCTCATCTACCCGATCGACGCGATAAAGATGTGGCAGGTCGGTAAGTGATCTACTTCGACTCGGTCGCCCGAGAAACGACCAGGGCGCTTAAAAAGCTGTCCTGAATAGGCTTATCGAGAAACAACTTGGTGTGTGTGCCGCAGCCGAAGGATGTCGATGCAAAACCGATCTTAGGAAATTCCGGCCCATCGATCGAAGATTCCGCTAGCAGCGAACGCTGCGTAACGCGGCCGTCACCGATCGTAAATATTACCGCCCTCACCTCTTCCTTCTTAACTGTTTTGCCTGCGGACGTCTTGAATTCGCGGGCATCGACTATTGTTTGCCATTTGCCTTTCGATCTATCTTCGACGATGATCGCCGCGTCAGGCGTGTCTGAACAGTTGCCGCCATACGCAAAGACCTCTATTGGCACAGTCGCTGAGACTGCATTTAGTGCTTTGTGAAACAGGCGGGCACGCTCCAGCCCAGAAGCAAAATATGCTTTCGCCTGGGCGTAAGTGGTCTCACTTATTGCAAGGTCGTCAACATTTGCATCCTTGCCGGGTGTGGAAGGCTTGATATCCTTGTTGGTCTCTGCGAGTTTATCGGCGTCTTTTAGCTTTGACAGGAATTTAGGGTCTGAGATAGCTCCCCAACCGTATTTCAGCCAGGTATCGACGCTGTACAGATCGACCGCAAGTGGCTTCAGATCCTCGTCAAGAAAACGAGCTGAGATCTGATGCGGCAACAGTTGGAAAGACGATGGACTGGTCATCACGTCTTCCGGTGTAAGGTCGTCGATGAAAGGAAGTTTCCGATCGGCAACGATCGGGTAGCCATTGACCAGAGCGTCGAACGAACTAACCGAGCCTTCGTTCGGCGTTCCGAACATCATGAGCTTGCGGATATGGGCAGCACCGGCCCAAGTTGGTTTTGGGTTTACTGCCTTAGGAGGTTCGGCACCGCCGTACATCGCTGCGTAACGCGAGATCAGGCCACCCATTGAGTGCGCGAGGATGTCGAACTTAAGCGATGGCCGCCTCAATTTGCGCTTTGCTGCTGTCATCTTCTCTGTTAGCAGCCTCGCTGTTTCTACATTATCTCGTCGCCAATCATAGGCGAAGACATAAAATACGTCAGTTGCTTTTGGGTTATCCCACGTCGCCTCGGTGTAGCCTTTCTCTTTAAGGGCATCGATCAGCGATTGGTAAACCTCAACGTCAGGTAGGACCGGAAGGCCGACTTTTCGGATAATGTCCGTTGCCTTTAGTGAATCGCGGTTATCAGATAGTTTTGCAGAGGTGATGGGAAGCCGAATATCGTCGTTCTTATCCCGCCTGACGCTAAACCACACTGTGCGGCCCGTCTCTGGATTTACGAGCTCTGAACCTGTTACGCCAGGAATGATTATCACGGGTGGTTTACCTTTTTCCTGCGCGAAGACGGTCAGAGCGAATGTGAGGGTCAGGATCAGGATGGCTGTAAGTTTTGTTGGAAACATGGCGTGGACCTTAGTTGAAAGACGGAAGAAAGCCGCTATTTGTTAATGTAGGATAGCCGCAAGCGTGAATCGGTTGCAATCTTTCGAGCGAAAGCATTGTTGTACTCGCCGTTCGAGTATTAGAATCAAGGCAGAAGCTGAATGGAATTAACACTCGCAATTACCGGTGCCTCAGGCACAATATACGCCCATCGGACGCTGCAACTGCTCGCCGCGAGCGGTGTCGTCGAGACGATAAACCTAATCCTTTCCGGCACCGCCGCGACGGTTGCGCAGGTCGAGATGGGCGTAAATCTTCGTGACGCTGATGGGGCGAAGATAAATTCGTGGCTTGGCCTCGAAGCGGGATCGAAGCTGATCCGCCTCTGGCGGCTAGATAATTTAGCAGCAAAACCCTCATCGGGTTCCAATAAGCAGTCAGGCATGATCATCGTTCCGTGCTCGATGGGCACGCTCGGGGCGATAGCCAGCGGAGCGGGAACAAATCTGATACATCGAGCGGCGGATGTTTGCTTAAAGGAAGGCCGAAAGCTTTTACTTGTTCCGCGCGAGACGCCGTTCAACGCTATCCATCTCGAGAATATGCTTCGGCTGTCGCGCGCTGGTGCTCAGATACTGCCAGCGAGCCCCGGATTTTATCATCGGCCAAAGTCGATCGATGAACTCGTCGAGCATCTTTGCTTTCGAATACTCGATCAATTTGATATCCCGCATTCCAAACGGAGCCAGTGGACAGGAGAAGAAGTGGTAGAGCCACCAGCGTAGGCGGGCTTGGCGAACACATGCGATCATGAACACGATCAAATTAATTATCGCAGCGATATTCGTTACTTTATTAGCTCTCGCGGCGTTTTCTCAGGAACGCTACGTCAAGCCAAAAGACGAGGCCGCAAAAGATCCGAGTTTTGCAGCGTTCCGCAAGAAGCTTATCGCGGCCGCTGAGCGGAAGGATGCCAAATACTTGATCTCCATCGTCGATCCGAACATCAAGAATGGCTTTGGGGGCCAGGATGGTATCGCGAATTTCAAACGCGAATGGAAGATCGCGAGCAAGAACAGCCGCTTCTGGAAAGAATTTTTGCCGGTGATCAAAAACGGCGGGGCTTTCGACGATGGCGGCCGCTCGTTCATGGCCCCATATACTTTCAGTTCATGGCCCGACGACATCGACGGGTTCGAATATCAGGTCATCTTTGGAAACAACGTAAACCTGCGAGATTCGCCTGATCCCAAAGGCGAGGTGGTCGGCAAGTTGTCGTACAACGTGGTCAAGGTCGAATACGAAACACTGCCTAAAAGTGGCAAGTCCGAGCACCCGGGCTGGCTGCAGGTGAGAACTTTGGGTGGGTTGACCGGCTACGTCAGCGAGGCTTTTGTCCGCAGCCATATCGATTACCGTGCTGGATTTAGCAAAAAGCGAGGAGTCTGGAAGATGGACTTTTTCCTTGCGGGAGATTAGATGTCCGATACGATCTCGCGATTTTCGGATCGTGTAGTTAATTATGTAAAGTTTCGTCCGCATTATCCGGCTGAGGTCCTTTCTTTTCTCGCTGAAAAAGCGAGCCTTACGCCCACGTCAGTTGTTGCTGATATCGGATGCGGAACCGGTATATCTTCGAAACTTTTTCTTGAGAACGGCAATCCGGTCTTCGGTGTTGAGCCGAACGAGGCAATGCGTCTCGCGGCTATTGAATATTTGAAAGAGTTTCCGGCATTTACGCCGATCGACGGCACATCGACCGCGACAACGCTTGACGGGGCCTCGGTCGATCTTATTGTCGCAGCTCAGGCATACCATTGGTTCGATCCGGAACCGACGCGGAACGAATTCAAACGTGTCCTTAAGGCCGGCGGCTCGGCCGTCCTTATTTGGAACGAGCGACAGCTCGATACAACGCTATTCCTGGAGGAATATGAAGCGCTTCTATTGAAGTACGCCAACGATTACGGCCAGGTCCGCCACGAAAATATCTCAAATACTGAGATATCTGCGTTCTATAAGGCTCCTTTTGATTCGGCGACTTTTCCGAATGAACAGGTGTTTGATCTGGATAGTTTAAAGGGCAGAATGCTGTCATCGTCTTATATGCCGACGGAGAATGATCCGCGTTTTCCGGCGCTCGTCGGCGAGTTACAGGCCGTGTTTGCTAAACACGCTGAAAACGGTAGAATAAGGGTTTTGTATGACACCAGAGTCTACACCTCGCAGTTTTGAAGTATGCCAGTAAACGCTAAGGAAACTCCCGAAACCCGGACCATCTCCGTCGCTCATTCGCCTGATTCGGATGACGCATTCATGTTCTATGGGCTTGCGACAAACAAGCTTGAAACCGGACATCTTAAGTTCGAACACACGCTAAAGGACATTCAGGGTCTCAATGAAGATGCCCGGAATGGCGTTTTTGACGTCACGGCGATCTCGTTTCATGCTTATGCCTATGTCTCTGATAAATATGCCCTGCTTCCGCACGGTGCGAGTATCGGAGACAAGTATGGCCCGATAGTTGTAGCTAAAGAGCCGCGTTCTGTGAGTGATATAGGGAAGATGAAGATCGCCGTTCCCGGCGAACTTACCAGTGCCTATCTTGCACTTCGGATATATAACAAGGATTTTGAGCACGTAGTTTATCCTTTTGACGAGATCATTGCGGCGGTTCAGAAAGGTGAGGTGGACGCGGGGCTGCTGATCCATGAGGGACAGTTGTTCTATCATCAGATGGGCCTTTATAAGGTACTCGACCTAGGCGAATGGTGGCACGAGAAAACCGGCCTACCGCTTCCGATGGGGGGAAATGTCATCCGTCGCGACCTCGGCGAAGACCTCATGCGTGAAGTGTCAAAGTACCTTCATGCCAGCATTGCGTATTCGATGGATAATCGTGAAGACGCACTCGCGTACGCTATGCAGTTCGCTCGTGATATGCAGCCGGAACTCGCCGACCGTTTCGTCGCGATGTGGGTGAACGATCTTACGCTCGATTACGGCGAACGCGGCCGTGAAGGAGTCAGGCGGCTTCTTGAAGAAGGGCACAACGCAGGCATCATTCCACACAGAGTTGAAGTTGATTTCGTCGAATAGTCGCTTGCAGCTCGAGGCTGGAAACGATTTGGGCCGGCCGATCAGTGGCCGGCCCTTCGACATTTGCGAACCTTTCCGCACCGAACAGCATCTATTTTTTGCGTATGTTAAAGAAGATCATTTTCCTGGGGTTGCTAACGTCGATATTCTCGCTGTCAGGCCTGGCACAGGTTGCCGCAGACCGTTCGAACCTCAGTCAGGCTGAGATCGATCGTATCCTCAAGAAAGTCACGGAAAATGAGGGCGATTTCCGCGTCGCTCTTAGAAGCTATGCCTTCAAAAGGTATGCGACTGTCAATACGATCGGCCTCGGGGGGCAGATCACAGGAACATTTCGCCGAGACTCGTTCATGACCTTCAACTCAGAGGGAGTTAGGTTCGAGAAGATACTTTTTGCCCCGGTTGCGACGGTGCCACCGGGAATGGTTACGCCGGAGGATCTCGAGGATCTGGGCGGGGTAAACCCGTTCGCTCTCGAACCATCAATGGTCTCCCAGTACAAGTTCAACTACGTCGGTACAGAACGCATCGATGAGCTGGATCTTTATGTCTTCGACGTCTCGCCAAAGGTAATGCCGGACGCGAAAAAGACAAAGCAGCGATATTTTACCGGGCGGATCTGGATCGACGTCGATGATCTGATGATCGTCAAATCGCGTGGCAAGGGCATCCCGGAAACAAAGGACAATAAGTTTCCGATCGTGGAAACCACACGTGAACAGATCGATGGTAAATATTGGTTCCCGTCCGATGCACGAGCCGATGACGAACTCGTTTTTGACAATGGTTCCGTATTGAAGATCAGAATGCGCGTGAAATATACCGAATATTCTGTCGGCCGTACCGAGGTTCGTATCCTCGACGATGATCCAGTACCCACGCCGACACCGACTCCAAGCCCAACGCCGAAAAAACCATAGGTCAGGACCGCCTGCGTACGCGGGCGGTACATCCCTCAAAAGTCGGCAGCTTATGCGGGAGTTGATAGTTCATCCGCGATCGCCTTTCTCGTTTCAAGCAAAAGTTCCATTACGTCGTCATTCGAGCGGCCCTCGGTTGGGATAGGTGGGAGCAGGATCATTTCGATCTCTCCGGGGAAAGCGACGCCGGTCCTTTTTCCCATCATCCAGTCAGAATTCTTGATCGCGACGGGCACGACCGGAGCCCCGGTCTGCAACGCAAGGTGGAACGCACCTTTCTTGAAAGGCAGTAACTCGCCGGGCATCGCTCGTGTCCCTTCTACAAAAACCCCGAAAGAATAACCACTTTCCATCACTTCGCGAGCCTTCCGCATCGACTCCATGGCTCGCTCCGGATTAGAGCGGTCAATCGCGATGATATTTACATAACTCATTCCCTGGCCCATTACAGGTACCTTAAGAAGTTCCTTTTTTGCGACGAGGCCCATTCGCTTTCCCGTGCAACCAAAAAAGGTTGCGGTATCGAGATAAGAGCGATGGTTCGATGCAAAGACGTATGAGGTGTCAGGGTCGAGATGTTCCGTTCCTCTAACCTTTACTGTGGCCCCGCACGCAGAAAGCCATGTTCGGGCTCCCCAGAGAGCGAGCGGATAGAGCCATATCCGGCGGCGGAGGATACCTAGAACGATCAGCGAAGGGGCGGCGATAAATAGCAGCAAGACTGCAGCAACCAACCAGCACCACCAATAGCGAAGTTTCCCGGCAAGTCGCGATTTGTTAGACTTAAGAACAGGAAATCGCAACAATTTATTTTCGGATATCGCCGCCACAGCCTGCTCCGGTTCGTGGGAAGCATCAACAGTATGAATTTGTTTAGGATCAGTCGCGTTCATTCGCTTGGCTTGCTTGTTTGCCTCACCATTTTACTTTTTTCGTCGGCTCTTGTCGCTCAACCTTCGCCTCAGTCAGTTTTAGGATTTTATCCGACGACGGACAAGACGATCGCGGATTGGGGACAGATAACGGATTATTTTGCAAAACTCGACCGCGGCAGCGACCGCGTCGCCGTGACCGAAATAGGTAAAAGCACGAACGGCAAGCCGCTCATCGTCGCATTTATTTCCTCACCGGCGAACATAAAGAACCTCGAGAGATACCGACAGATCTCGGCAAAACTTGCGGACCCTCGAACTATCAAGAATGACGCCGAACTGCAGGACCTCATCAAAAGGGGCAAGACGATAGTCTCAATATCTTGCTCGATCCACTCGACCGAGATCGTGGCGTCGCAGATGTCGATGAACTTGGCGTATGAACTCGCGACCGCGAAGGACGAGGATACGAAGGAGATCCTCGAAAACACGATCCTCCTTCTTATCCCATCATCGAACCCTGACGGCATCGATATAGTCGCAAACTGGTACCGGAAAACTATTGGCACAAAGAGCGAGGGGACCGCCCCGCCTGAGCTTTATCATCCATATGCCGGCCACGACAATAACCGCGACTGGTTCATGCTCAACCTGGTTGAGACGCAAGCGATTACGAAATTCTATTGGCAACAGTGGTTCCCGCAGTTCGTCTATGACGTCCATCAGCAGGGAAGGGCGAGTTCAAGGTTTACGATCCCGCCGTTTTTTGACCCGCCGAATCCACGCATTCCGCCCTCACTGGTCCGCGATGTCGGCCTCGTCGGCTACAAAATGGCCGCAGATCTACAGGCGAAGAATATTCAGGGCGTCGCTACCAACGCGAGTTACGACATGTGGTGGCACGGCGGCTTTCGGTCGGCACCGTATTATCACAACTCGATCGGCATTTTGTCCGAGGCCGCCAGCGCCGACCTTATGTCGCCGACGACCGTGACCGTCGAGGAATTGAAGCGAACCCGTGCCCGCGGCTTGAACAACCTGCTTGAAAACGCAACGAATTTCCCGGACCCGTGGAAGGGCGGTGTCTGGCGTCCGGCTGACATTGCTCAGATCGAAATGACCGCGGCCCGAAGCCTGTTGCAAATAGCTGCAAAATACAGGGAACGTTATCTACGAAATTTCCACAGTCTAGGACGTGCGAATTTGCAGGTTTCAAAGGACGAACCAGTTGCGTTTATCGTTCCGGCGGGCCAGCCAAACGCCGGAACGGTGTCGCGATTTCTTGAGATCCTGCTCGCTCAAGGTATGGAGATCTACGAGATGAAGCAGGAACTCTATACCAAACATGAGAAAGGTGTCAGGGATTGGCATGAGATGCCGCTCGGCAGTTTTTTGATCTTCGTCAACCAGCCACAAAAAAACAACGTGCTGAGCCTTTTCGAAAAGCAGGTCTACCCGGACCGCCGCAATGCCAATGGCGAGGCTGAGCAGCCTTATGACGTGGCCGGTTGGACGCTGCCGCTGCAGATGGGCGTCGAGGCTGAGATCGTATGGGAGATCCGCGACCTCGAGAAAGACCGTGCGACGCTGAAACGCGTCGAGAATATCAATCAGGTGCGGGCGGTTGTAAATCTCGCGCCGCAGTCGACTCCATTTGCAAAACAGCCGAACCCGCTTAAGACGAACCCGCGGATCGGGCTCTACAAAATGCACGGCAGCTCGATGGACGAGGGCTGGACACGGCTCGTCTTTGACACATTCCAAATACCATATCGCTCGATATCCGACGCCGATATTAAGGCTGGAAACCTCGCCATTGATAGCCTGATCCTTCCTGCCGACAGTGAAAACACTATCGTTCGAGGCCTCAGTGCCGAGCGTTACCCGGCCGAGATCTCAGGCGGGCTTGGCGATGCCGGGGTTGAGAACCTGAAGAAATTTGTCGAAAACGGCGGAAAGCTGATCTGTCTCGACGATTCGTGTGAACTTGTTCTAAAACGCCTTGGCCTGCCAATCAAGAATGTCGTCTCGGGACTGAAACGAAACGAGTTTTACAATCCCGGCTCGATCGTTCGGCTCAAGGTAGATAATTCGACTTCGATCGGCCGCGGTCTGCGCGACGAGATCGCAGGGTACTTTACCAACAGCTCCGCCTTCGATGTCACGGATGCCACCAAAGTCCGCACGATCGCTCGTTATGCCGAAAAAGACGTGCTGCTTTCCGGCTGGATGCTCGGCGAAAAATATGTTGCCGGCAAAACCGCCCTTGCTGAGGTTGATCTCGGTAAGGGAAAGATAATTCTCTTCGCCTTCCGCCCACAGCATCGCGGTCAGAGCTGGGCGACTTTCCCACTGCTCTTCAATGCTCTCGAAAATTGATCGAGTTAAGATCCGGAGCGGCTCCGCCGAAGCCGCTCCGGTCCCCATAAATTAACGAGAACGAAACCTCTCGGCAACACAAACTTCAGAGCCTCTGATTATCCTCCATCTTTACTCATAGGAGTTCTGCCCCACTTTACGCCTTTCTGGTCATGTTTAACCAATAAGGAGTCGGGGACGGACTGTTTAATTTCGAGGTATAAAATGAAGTCTCTAAACTCAATCAAATCAAATATTTTGGCCGGGATCGCACTATCATTGCTGGTCTTCGGCTTATCTCTTCAAACTTTTGGACAGTCCGAGACATCAACAGTGCTCGGTACGATCCGGGACGCAAATGAAGCGGTCCTGCAGGGAGCGAATGTCTCGCTGCGGAACATTGCTACGGGCATTACATCAACAACAACGACCGACGCGAACGGTGATTTTCAGTTCGTAAATGTAAAGATCGGTCAGTATCAGATAATCGTTGAAGCAACTGGGTTCAGCCGGACGGCGACCGAGGTCAACCTGTCGGTGAACTCGCGCCAGCGTGTTGATCTTACCCTAACCGTCGCCACAGCGACCGAAACTGTCACAGTAACCGGTGCAGCCGACCTTCTCGAATCCGC
The DNA here is from genome assembly GCA_001464455.1 of Acidobacteria bacterium Ga0077534. Lineage (GTDB taxonomy): Bacteria > Acidobacteriota > Blastocatellia > Pyrinomonadales > Pyrinomonadaceae > OLB17. The sequence goes on along the minus strand of LNEI01000018.1, from coordinate 632,730 downwards.
GTCAAGCGATCGCGGACAGGTCGTGCAGCGTCAGCAGATCGTCGCGTTGCCGCTCAACGGTCGTTCGTACGCAAACCTTGCACTGCTTGCACCGGGCGTTCGCGAGTCGAATACGAACAGTTCGATCGGCGGCGGCGGTCGCGAGGCGGCTTTCAACGTCAACGGCCTTCGTGCGACAGTCAACAATTTCCTGCTCGACGGCGTCGACAACAACGCCTATGGAACGAGTAATCAGAGCTTTTCGAGCCAGGTAGTTCAGGTTTCGCCGGACGCTATCGCCGAGTTCAAGGTGCAGACAAACTCGTACAGCGCCGAATTTGGGCGAGCTGGCGGAGCGGTCATCAATGCGACTTATCGCACGGGCGGAAACCGCTTTACAGGTTCGCTTTGGGAGTTTCACCGCAATACAGCTCTCAATGCCGTTGGCTTCTTCAAACCCGCAGGCGGCGTTAAGCCTCCCCTCATTCGTAACCAGTTTGGTTTCGCGTTTGGTGGGCCGATCATAAGGGACCGAACATTCTTCTTTGGTGACTATGAAGGTTTCCGACAGATCCAGAAGAATCTGGTCTTCTCGACCATTCCTACTCTGGCACAGCGACAGGGTATTCTTACCGTGGCTGTTCGTGACCCGCTCACGGGTACCACCTACGCCGCCGGAACGCCGATCCCGATGACCAACTTTGCCCGAAAGGTTTTGAATGACCTTCCGGCTCCTATCAATTCCGGCACGGCGAACAACTACTCGGAATTGGTTGAAAACAAACAGTTCAACGACAAATATAATATCCGGGTCGATCACAAATTTAACGATTCGACGTCGATCTTCGGTCGCTGGAGCTATCGAAACTCCGAAGCTTTCGAAGGCCCGAATATCCCCGGCCCGTCAGGCAGTAATCAGAATGGATTTGTTGATATTCTCAATCAACAGTTCGTTGTCGGCGGTGCATATGCATTCCAAAACGCGTCCGTGCTCGACCTGAGATTCTCAGTATCGAAGATCGATGCCGGAAAGCGGCCCCCGTTGACAGGTGGCCCGAGTATGTTCGATCTCTACGGAATCACGGGTTTGCCGACCGATCCGGTCGTAACGGGTGGACTCACCACACAGACGATCGGCGGCATCTCGCAGCTCGGGCGTCAGGCGACCAATCCGCAGTACCAGGACCCGATCAATCAAAACTTCCGTGCCAGCTACGCCTTCAACATTGGCCGTCACAGCATCAAAACAGGCTATGAATATCTTCGCGTAAGTACGGACGTTCAGGATACCAATCCGCTGATGGGTCTCGATACCTATACGGGCCAGTACAGCCGCCCGGTCGGTGCAGCAGCGGGGAACATCTATAATCTCTCTGACTTTATGTTCGGGCTTCGCAGCCAGTACGAATTGGCTTCACTCACGGTAGCTGAGATGCAGCAGCGGTTCCACTATGGCTTTATTCAGGATGACATTAAGGTAAATCGTCGCCTGACGCTGAATCTCGGACTTCGGTACGAATTCGGTTCGCCGTACTGGGAAAAGAACAACCGGCTCTCCAACTACGATCCGGTTTCCAATACGATCGTTCTCGCTCGCGATGGTTCGCTTTCGGACCGGGCTCTCGTCGATCCAAACTACAACAATTTCGGCCCACGCCTTGGAATGGCTTACAGCATAACGGACAAGACCGTGCTGCGTGCGGGCTACGGCCGCGGCTTCGTGTTTCTGAACCGTCTGGGAAGTGCAGACATTCTCGGGACAAATTTCCCGATCGTTACGCGAAGCGCCGTCGCTCAGACCGCGCCCGACCCGCTGCTTAATCCGCTCTGCTCGGGCAATGCGTTCGCGGGAAATTGCTTCCGTACGACGCAGCTCGGTTACCCGACAAGCGGATTGCCGAACAACGTGACGCTCTACGTTCCAAAAGACCAGCCAACGACGAGCATTCAAAACTGGCAGGTTTCGATCCAGCGTGAGCTTTGGGGCAATACGGTTTTGGATGTGGCATATGTTGGAAACAAGGTTTCCGACTCGGTGCTTCTCGCTGACCTTAATCAGGCCCGGCCATTGACTCAGGCAGAAGCTGCTTTGCCGGCGGCACAGCAGCCTTCGCTTCAAGCCCGGCGACCGATCACCGGATTTGGTTCGATATCAGCCGTTCTTCCGGAAGGCTTTTCGACCTACAATGCTCTGCAGGTCAAGTTCGAACGCCGTTTCAGCAAGGGATTATACCTCCTAAATTCCTTTACATGGTCAAAAGCTCTCGACAACGGATCGCAGGTTCTCGAAGAGCCAAACGGCAACACCGGAACTCCGCAGGACGTCAATAACTTCAAAGCGGACAAGGGGATCGGGGCGTACGATCAGCCGTTCAACAACACCACGAGCTTTGTGTATGAACTGCCGCTCGGTCGTGGTCGCGGTTGGGGAACAGACATGAACAAGGTCCTCGATGCGTTTATCGGCGGTTGGACATTGAATGGTATCAACACGATGCTCAGCGGAGCGCCGATCAATTTCCGCTACGGGCCATCGCCGGTAACAAACAATCTGCCGTCATTCCTCGGAGGGGTCGCTCTCAGGCCGAATGTTTCGTGCGATCCCGTTAACCGCGGCGATCGTCCAAATCCGACGACGAACTATTTCCTACCGGTCGGCCAGTGTCTGACGCGACCGCCGGTCTGGGCTCCGTTCGGCTCAGCCGGGCGAAACCTTGCCCGCAGCAACGCATTTTTCAACCTCGATCTCGGTGTTCATAAGCAGTTCAAGCTACCGATAACCGAGTTGACCAGGTTGGATTTCCGAGCCGAGTTCTTCAACGTCTTTAACAAGACAAACTTTGGCGCGGCCAACTCGGACATCACCAGTGCCGCCTTTGGCACGATCAGCAGCGCATTTCCTGCACGACAGATACAGGTTGCGTTAAAATTGTCCTTCTAGGATATTTCCGTGAACTCCGCGATCTCTGCGTTCGAAATTTGAACGTAGGGATCGCGTAGTTCCAGAATAAGATAATCAATTATGAGAGCAGCACTACTAATTTTTGCACTACTTCTGACAACTAGCACTTTTGCTCAGACCAGGCCTTTCAGTATCGAGGGACACCGCGGAGCACGCGGATACGTGCCTGAAAACACGATCCCGTCCTTTAAGAAGGCCCTTGAACAAGGTGCCGATACACTGGAACTTGATCTGGTCGTATCCAAAGACATGAAACTCGTTGTCTCTCACGAACCGTGGTTCTCGTCGAATATCTCGCTCGACAAGGACGGTAATCGAATTCCGCCCGAAAAGCAGCGTGAGAACAACATCTTCAAAATGACCTACGACGAGGTAAAGCTTTTTGATGTCGGCAGCATCGGCAACAAAGATTTTCCTCTGCAGGAGAAGATGAAGGTTTTCAAACCGCTCTTAAAGGATGTATTCAACGAGATCGGCAAATTTGTCAAAGAGAAAAAGATGGGGATACCCCGATATAACATTGAGATGAAGACGGAAGGGCCGAACGGTGACGGTGTTTTCCATCCTGCTCCGGCCGAATACGCGAAAATGGTATACGCCGAGATCAAGGCGGGGAAGATGCTCAAGCACGTGATCGTCCAGTCGTTCGATGTCCGCCCGCTTCAGGAACTTCGCAAGATCGATCCAAAACTTCCACTTGCTCTGCTCGTCGGAAATCGGGATGGGATCGAAAAGAACCTTGAGAAGCTGGGGTTTATGCCCGATACGTACAGCCCGAATTACATGCTCTTTGATGCCGCCACTGTGGCATACTGCCGGGCTCGTGGTCTGAAGATCGTTCCGTGGACGGTAAATGAGATCGCGGATCTGGAACGAATGAAAACCTTCGACCTCGATGGCATCATAACCGACTATCCCGACCGGGCCGTCAAGGTGTTTAAGAAATAAGTTTTGCTACTGTCACTTTTCCCGCGAGGTTTCCCGAGAACTTCGCGGGCTTTTTAGTGCCTCTTCATCTAACGATTCGATCATCTTTGGCGTATGCTCCCGCGTACATCAGTGCACCGCCCATAGCTATCATATTTCTAAAAATGTTTACCACCTCCTGCGATGGATCCAATTCCATCTTGCTGCCCCAGATCGCACCCGGCAGGTGGATAAGAAGCGCGGTCAAAAGTATGTAAAAAGCCATTAGTACGGCCGCCAACTTATCATACTTTCCGACCAGGCCGCTGACGATAAAGGCCGCTATTAGAACTCCAGTGAAGTAATTCCAAAAGTATGGAAACGGCAAGAACGAAGGCACCATTTTGGCCCCTACATCCGCGAGAGCGAAATGCAGCATTACATATATCAAAAATCCGAAAAGAAAGATCCACTTACCGAGACCTGTAATTGCTTTCATAGTTATTCATCTCCTCTCTGTTAATGCGTAACTTGTATTTTGAAAGTTACGATAACAGGCTGACTTTCATTATGCAAGTCATTTCGCTAAAATATGGTAATGGCGAGAATAAATACGACGCAAAATGATATCGACCTTCGGTCGTCATGTCCGGTCGCCTGTACTCTTGACCTGATCGGCGACCGTTGGACACTTCTGGTCGTGCGCGATATTTTCAAAGGGAAGAGGCGCTACAACGAGTTTCTTGAATCGGCCGAGCATTTTCCGACAAATATTCTCGCGGACCGCTTGAAACGTCTTGAAGCTGCCGCCGTTATAAAGAAGGTACTGTATAGCGAACATCCACCGCGTTATGCTTACGAGCTAACGAATAAGGGTCTCGAATTGGGAAAGGTCGTTGAAGCAATGTATCATTGGGGGAATAAGAATATTCTTGGGAAATCTTGACCAATGATCATCGCCATCGACGGGCCGAGCGGAGCGGGGAAGTCTACGCTCGGGAAAATGCTCGCAAAGAAACTCAACCTGCTTTATCTCGATACCGGAGCTATGTATCGCGCGGTAGCACTCGCCGTGGATCGTGCGGCAGTTCCACATCGAGACATAGACCGCATCGAATACATTGCCGAGACCGCGAAGATCGAACTCATCGGGGAGCCGGATAACCTTCGCGTGATCTTGAACGGTGACGACGTAACTGCCGAGATACGCACGCTTGAGATCGCACAGTCTGCATCCATAGTTTCGACGATCTCAGAGGTGCGGCGTATCATGGTCGATCATCAGCGTGCGATCGGGGAATCTGCTCCGAACGGGTGCGTGCTCGAGGGTCGTGACATCGGAAGTGTGGTCTTTCCTAAGGCAGATATTAAGTTTTTCTTGACGGCTAAGCCCGAAGCCCGTGCTCGGCGGCGATTCACTGAAGATAAAGCTAGGGGTCGTATTTCGACCTACGAGCAAACTCTCGCGGAGATAAATGAACGCGACGAGCGTGATGTTTCCCGGGAAGACTCGCCCCTGACGATCGCGGATGACGCAGTCGTCATCGACACCAGCGAACTTGATCTCGACGAGGTTTTTGAGCAGATGGTCGTGGTGTTGCAGAAGGTGAAGCCAGCAGCGCGAGTGATCTGAGGCTCGTAAATAGGTTGACTAAGCAGAGCCTAATCTATAACATCTTACTTTGCTCTTTTCATGCTCCCGTAGCTCAGCTGGATAGAGCGACGGCCTTCTAAGCCGTAGGTCCCAGGTTCGAGCCCTGGCGGGGGTACCAAACGATTTTTGAGATAGGTATTTTGCCTATTCCAAATCGATATGTGGCGGCTATAGTTCAGTGGTTAGAGCGCCTGATTGTGGTTCAGGATGTCGTGGGTTCGAATCCCACTAGCCGCCCCACCATTTTCTTTTCCATGCCGGCGACTAACGCCGGCTTTTTCTTTTTACATTGTATTAAGCACTACCGAAGTCCTATCGACTGACAGGCTACCATTGTGTAGCGAAGAAAGTCGATGTTTAGCCGTTCTGAAAATCCCCGCTCCGATCCAGCTTTTATCCGGCCGCAAAAAATTGCCAAGTTTTCCGCCGCTGGACTTCTATCAAAGCGCCAGTTGGCGAGATATTTGCGGTGCAGCGTCTCGGGGGTCGATTCGATGATCCTGGATGGTCTTCCGTACCGAAAAATGAACCGTACGATCCGATTTAGCCGCCTTGAGGTCGAAGCATGGCTTCGAAGCACTTTTTAGGGAAGCAGCTGCTGCAGACCAACCGTTACGCAGTTGGGTGCGTCTAACTCTCTAGGTTAAGCATATCGGTCTTCTCGGAGCGTAGTGGGTTTTGCTCTCTTTCTCCGAAGTGGTATATTCAGGTTTTGCCCGAAAAGCTGTACAGGCGATTATTGATGTTTAAGATAAAAGATCTTTTTGCTCATTCAGGACGAGCGGTTGTTTTGGCTCTTGCGGTCGCGGCCATCGCATCGACGGCGGTTGCGCAGTTGAGCCTGCGTAAGGCCATGGACGTTAACGGCGACGGTCGTGCCGATTTTACGATCTATCGCCAGACAAACAACATTTGGTACACACTCCAATCCAACGGTGCTTCCACGTTTACCAACTTTGGCATTGCTGGGATCGATTATATTACTCCGGCAGATTTCGATGGTGATGGGAAAGGTGACGTAGGTGTTTTCCGCGAACTTGATGGAGTTTGGTTTTGGCTTAACAGCTCAAATGGAACGTTTAGCTCGTTTCAATGGGGATCTCCCGGTGACGAAGCTCTCAGCCGTGATTTTGACGGTGACGGCAAAAGCGACGTGGCTGTGGTTCGTCGCTCTAACGCGCTAATGATATGGTTCATTTATCAGAGTAGTAATGGTCAGATAGTTCAGCAAGAATTTGGTACAGCGGCAGATTTTACGGCTCCCGGCGATTATGATGGCGATGGCAAGATAGATATTGCCATTCAGCGTCCCGGCCTGACAGCTGACAGCCCTGCGGTTTTTCACATCCTCGCGAGTAGTTCGAGAACTGTCTCCGCAATTCAGTGGGGACTTAGTACTGATCTCGTTGTGCCAGGCGATTATGATGGCGACGGGAAGACTGATATTGCCGTTCTGCGCGAAGGCAAGAAGCCGTCCGACAATCTCACGTGGCTTATCCGTAAGAGTTCCGGCGGCACAATGACCGAGGTATTCGGTATAACGGGCATCGACTACAACGTGCAGAACGATTACGATGGTGACGGCAAAACCGATATTGGCGTTTTTCGTAATGAGAATCCAGGAAACTTCTATATTCTTCGCAGCTCTGATCGCGGCGTTACTGCGATCCGCTGGGGCGGTGCAAACGACTTTCCGGTTGCGAGTTACGATACACACTAGAGCTCATACCTAATGAAGCTGCACCTGGCCGGAACCTCTAAAGGTTGCGGCCATTTAAGTATTTTGCGACGATATTCTCGTTTGCTTTAAGGTGACTAACGATCTGACAAAAACCGTATCAGAGCTTTTCCGCTCAAAAACCGTCGTCATCGTCGGCGATCTCGTCGCGGATCAGTTTCTTAACGGGACCATTTCTCGCGTCTCGCGCGAAGCTCCCGTATTTATTCTCCGACACGACGAGACGACGACCGTTCCGGGTGCGGCTGCAAACGCTGCGGCGAATGTTGCTTCGCTAGGAGGACGGGCTAACCTAATTGGTACCGTTGGTGATGATGTAAATGGGAAACTCCTGCTCGATGGGCTCTCGTCGGTTGGCGTTGACATCTCAGGCGTTATCAGGCTTTCCGGTCGTCCAACGACGACCAAGGTACGTGTTCTTGCCGGACAGCATTACGCCGCCCGGCAACAGGTCATCCGTATCGATTATGAAAGCGATGCCGAACTTTCGGCTGGCATTGTCGAGCGATTGATATCAAACCTACGCGAAGTATGCGATCAGGCCGATGCCGTCATCGTTTCTGATTATAATTACGGGACGGTGGGCCGCCAGATATTTGACGAGGCGAAACGCATTTCCGAGTCGCACCAAATACCTTTGATAATCGACTCTCGTTTTCGTCTGGCGGAGTTTACGGGAGCGACAACAGCGACACCGAACCGTGAAGAGGTCGAGCAGATCCTCGGCCGAGATTTTTCCGACAGCGACTGTGAGCAATTGCGCGAAGACCTCGGGCTCGCATCCCTTCTTGTAACCAACGGAAATCAGGGAATGAAGCTTTTTGAGACGTCGAAGCCACCTTTGCAGCTTGACGTGGTTGGTTCGACCGAGCCGGTAGATGTGACCGGGGCTGGTGACACCGTTATCGCCGCGTATGCACTTGCTCTGGCAAGCGGTCGGGATTTCGCGACGGCTGCTCAGATCGCAAATCACGCCGGCGGCCTGGTCGTGATGAAAAAAGGAACGGCTTGCGTCTCGGCGGAGGAACTCGCCGATTCGTTGGCGAACGTGGGTCCGCTAGTAAGTTCCTCTCAGCAAGCCTAATGTCGACACGCACTGCTCCGATATTATCGCTATCCGAGATCGTCGAACGTTCGGCGGCGAGTCGAGAGGCTGGGTCGACCCTAGTGCTCGCCAATGGCTGCTTCGACCTGTTTCACGTTGGCCATTTGCGATATTTAACGGGGGCGAAGGATCTCGGCGATGTTCTTGTCGTTGGGATAAATAGCGATCGTCAGACACGGCTCCTAAAGGGCGAAGGCCGCCCGCTGGTGCCGGAAAACGAACGCGCTGAGATAGTTGCGGCTCTGAGATGCGTTGATCTCGTGACGATCTTTGACGACCCGACGGTAGAGGCGCTGATCCGAACGTTACGGCCCGATTTTCACGCGAAGGGAACTGACTACACGACGGATACTGTTCCGGAACGAGATATCGTTCGCGAATACGGCGGCCGCGTTGCGATCGTCGGGGATCCGAAAGACCATTCCACGACCGATCTTATCAAGAATATCTACCAATAAGACCTCCGATGTGGCAGTCAAGGAACAAAACAGACCTTATCATCGAAGTCTGGGAAAAACTCGACTGCGAAAGTATCGGCCGCTCTGAGTTAGAGGCGATCGAGCTGGTGGTCAAGGATAAGTTTGGCACAGCGGCGGTCGACTCACCGATGCTGGTTGCCCGGCTGCTAGCCGATGAAGGTGCCGAGCTGCGACACTCCGAAATAATGGCACTCTATATCGAGCGGGCATCCGATCGTCCGTATGACCCGGCTTTTCGCGGCATTCTTGACATCAACAGCCTCGCCACAACCGAAAGATCCATCCGCGATCTTGAGAACCTGCGGCAAAAATACAAGGCCGACGGCGACAAAGAAGGTCTCCGACGTGTTCGCGAAACTGCGATCGAAGCTCGAAGAAAAGCGGCCGCTCTTTCATTGGATCTACGCTTGGATGCTAACGCTCGTAGCCAAAATGACGAGATCGCAAACTGGCTCAGAGTGTGGCTCGAAACCCCGGAAGTATTTGACGCATGGTTATCGATAAGGAAGACCTCGCCTCAGTTTCTGGAAGATCAACTTACAGACGAATAGGATTCGCGACTGATCGTCAAATTTGCGAAGGCTCGAAGATTAAACTAGAATTTTACTTGGTTGCCCTTGTAGCTCAACGGTTAGAGCAGCGGACTCATAATCCGTTGGCTGTAGGTTCGAATCCTACCGAGGGCACCACCTTCAGACCTCCAAATCTCAAAACGAAAACGTGTAAGTCATTCCCGGGTCTTTGCCGCGTATCATGAGGAACGTGAGAGCATGCGTGTCGTTGAATGTGTAGGTCGCTCCGGGATGCACCTTGACGCCATCAAACTGGATCATTGACGAAAACTTCGGGTGAAAGCGGATGTTCAATCCGCCGATCGCCCTGAACTTATGTTCGTAAGAACCCCACACAACACCCGCGTATGGGGCAATCGGCAATCCGGTCCAGTTCTCCAGGTCTTTGCTGGCTGTGAGGTATAGTGACGTGCCCTCCGGCGTGCCGATGCGATCTGACGATACGCCGAAGATGATCGCCGGCCGATTCGCGGTTTCGGTAACCGGAATCAGTGTGAGCAATGGCCTGACCTCGCCGACCTTGGGATTGTATTCAAGCCCAAAATGTACGCGCGGGTGCCAGCGATAGATTAGTGTCGCGCGCACCGCGGCCCGGTCCACTTGATTCGGGATCAAGCGAATTCCGGCGGTAAATTTCTTGGGGTTATCGGCTGTCCCCCGGACAGCCTGGCCTTCGCCCGGTCAGACAGGTCAGGCAGGGACGAGCGACGTGTTTTTCGTCTTCGCCTTTTCCGCCTTGGCGATCTTTGTAGCTTCCGCGACCTTTGGAAGCAATAGTTTGTCTAGCTCCGCCTTGAGTTGTGCGGCGTTTACGATGCCAACTTCACGCCAGACGATCTTGCCTTCGCGGTCGATGATCACCGTGGCTGGCAGAACCGTGCCGACACCGAAGCGTTCCATGTCGTCCGTCGATGCTCCTATCCAAACTGGGAAATTTACCTTAAATTCACGGATAAACTTCAGCACTTTAGCGGAGTCCTCGGCCGAATCTCCGGCCGCTCCTATCACTTGGACACCCAGTGCTGCGTACTCATTTTGGATCAGAGCGAGGTCGGGCATCTCTTTTTTACAAGGCTCGCACCATGTTGCCCAAAAATTCAGTACCACGACACGACCGCGGTAACCGGCAAGCGATTGCTGGCCGCCGGTCAGGTCTTTCAACGAGAGAGTCGCGTCTGCTGACAGCAAGACTGGCTTGGCCGGCTTTTCGTCGAGCATCTTCAGCGAGTTTACCCGGATTATCTTCTTTTCTTTTTCGGTTCGCAGAATCCCCTCGATCTCGACCATCTTCGGCACGGCGTCGAGAAAAGCCTTACCTGACGTCTTCACAGAGCCTTTTTCGAGCGTGTAAAGCGTAAAGCCTTTCTCGTCTTCAACGGCAAGAGCCCGCGGCAATCCTTTGTCTGCACATTCATTCGCACACTTTATGTCTTCCTGCGTGCCGTAGCGGTTTTTTTTACGGTCTTCCTGCTCATCCCAGCAAGCTTCGCAGACAACCTGCCCCTTGAGTTTGACCGAAGTCGGAGCCTGTCCGAAGGCCGCCGTTGAAGCAAGTAAGAAAATGATGCTCAATAATAATTTCATATTAGGTCGAAGCTTGTTCAGCGGCCCTAAGTCCGGCCAACGCTGAGATATTGACTCTTATCGCCGATCTCATCAAAAGCAAAACCAATGCAGCCGCAACTATCAGATCCGGCCACATTGCTCCAGTTGCCCAAACCATTCCTGCGGCGACGAATACGGATAGGTTTGATGCAATGTCGTTTCGCGAACATTCCCAGACGGACGACATATTTACGTCCTCCGTGCGATGTCTCCAAAGAAGTCCCAGACAAGCCGAATTCGCGGCAAGCCCGGCGAGGCTAAAAACACCCATGGCCTCAAAACCTGGCACACTCGGCACGAAAAGCTTGTAAACAATGCTCCCTGCGACCACGAGGGCGGCTATAAGGATCAGGCCGCCTTTGAAAAGGGCAACTTTCGATTTGACCGAAGCAGCCTTCGAAACCGCATAAAGGCTAAGTCCGTAAGTAAGAGCGTCGCCCAGATTATCAAGACTGTCAGCCATCAGCGAATTCGAAGAGCTGAATATCGCTGCCGCGGCAATTACAGCAAACATTACAGCATTAATGCCGAGGACGATCCGCAGCGTACGTCGCTGTCCGCTGGCATCGGGATCCAGCCCGCAGTCGCTTTGACAGCATGATGCCATTTCTACTTTTTGAGCTCCTCCTCGATCAGAGCCCTGAGATCGGTTTCGCTAAATCTGGCAAGCTCGCGACCGTTGACGAAGAAGGTTGGGGTTCGGCGGACGCCGAGGCCCTGGCCGTCTTTTTGATCGCGCTGGATCTTATCGTCAAACTTGCGAGCGTTGATCGACGCCTGGGCTTTTGCCATATCGAGGCCGAGTTCCTTGGCGTATTTGTCAAAAAGTACGTTGATCGGCGGCGCTTTCGGGTCTGGCGGTGCTCCGTGTTTTTCGCCCCATTCGGGCTGTTTATCGAAAAGCAGTTCCTGTGCTTCCCAATACTTGCCCTGCTCGGCGGCGGCTTCGGTAAAGTTTGCGGCCGTAATCGAGTTCTTGTGAAGCGGCATATAACGCATCACGAGTCGAACTTTGCCGCCGTAGTCGGCGAAGATCTTCTTCACCACCGGAGCGAAAGCCGCGCACGATTCGCATTCAGGGTCGTAGAATTCGACGAGCGTGACCTTGGCATCTGCCGGCCCCATCGACGGGCTGTCCTCGCGAACAAGCTGCCCCGCAGGAGCCTTGGTCGAAGTGTTTGCGGCTGGTTTCCGTTCCTCCTGAACCGAACTCCGGTAGATACCCGCCCCGAAATACGCACCAACGATCACTCCGATAGCGATCAAACCCATTATCAAAACATCTTTTCTCATATTTCTAATTCTTTTTTCGAGAAAGCAATAAACAAACAGCGATCGAAACGAAACCGCCCAAAGCCATCAGCGGGATCGTAATAAACCCAAGCAGTTCGACCTGCTTCGCGTTGCACGGTACGCCCTCCGTACAAGGCGTTATGCTTTCGGGAATGATCCCAAAATAGAGCAAATTGTGATAAAACGCGATCACGAGGCCGATCAGGCACAGCGGCAGCGAGTATTTCACGACCGAAGTGTCCCGCGTTGCTATGCCGATCGCGATCGTGACCACGAGCGGATACAGAGCGATCCGTTGATACCAGCACAGAACGCACGGCGGATAGAGCATCACCTCACTAAAAAACAGGCTGCCCACGGTACCCGCAAGGGCCAGAAACCAAGCGACGTACAGCCATCCCGGTGAAAAGCTATCTTTTTCTGCTACTTGCTCCATTCCTTGATCCAGGCGTTCATCTTGTCTATCTCGGCCTGTTGAGCCTTTATTATCTCATTTGAAAGTCGTTTTATCTCATCCCGTTTCGATCTTTCGATCGCCTCGCGACCCATCAGGACCGCTCCTTCGTGATGCGGGATCATCTGTTTTGCGAATTCGATGTCAAAAGCCTTACCGGTCAAACCGTCGAGCTTCTTCATGTCCATTCCTTTCATCGAATCAGACATGCCGCGGAGTTCCATATTGATGGCGGCTGGCTTGCCCGCGAACCATTTTTCACGCCAGCTCTTCATCTCGGCGATCTCTTTCTCCTGGCTCGTTACGATCTCTTTGCCGAGAGCCTTAAGCTCGCTGCTTTCAGCCTTTTGCGGGATCATCTTCGCCATATCGACAGCCCCTTGGTGATGGGCGATCATCGTGTCGATAAACTGCAGATCGTAATCTGCCGAAGCCGCGTCCGGCGAGCTTTTCATCGCGGAATGGTCCATCGTCGAGTGGTCCATTTTAGAATGATCCATAGTCGAATGATCGACCTTCGCCTGATTCGCAGGTGAGTTGCTGTTCGACGCGGTATTTGACGGTTGCGAACCGCACGCCATTAGAAATGTCGCAAATGCGACGAGCAAAATTGCCTGGTATTTCATAGTAATTAATTCTTCGCCAAGGTTGCCTTGACCGATCCGCATTTGAGCATCTTGCTGCCGTAATACGGGTTCTTCACTTCCTTGCTGTCGGATAGCCACGATGCTTTTTTCATCGGGCAATAATGCAGATAAGCTTCCGCCGTATTGGCCTTAAAGTTCGCGACCAAGGCATAGACATTGTTCGAAAGCTTCATCATATGGTCACGCTGATGGCCTATTTCTTTGTTGCGGTTGATGTGGACCGCATCGGTGCGGATGAGAGCACGCAGTTTTTCCCACTGCGCTTTCTGCGGGCCCGTCATTTTCGAATCATCAAGGGCCTCAAGCGTCGTCACAAGCTCGCCTGCACTGACACTTGCATTCTCGGCATTCGAAGCAACGAGAGCATCCTTGATGCCGTAATACTTCGTGAGCATCGTCCCGATCTGGCCTTTTACAACCGGCTCGATCGTGCCGAGGTCCTGAGCATTCACCGCGGCGGCGAATAATAAGGCGAGCACAGTCACTGTTAGTGTTTTCATAATCTATCTCCTTTCCCTTTGTTCCGTGTGCTTCCGTGTGATCCGTGGTTAGGCTTTTTCAAAATTAACCACGGACCGCACGGAAAAGCACGGAACAGTCGCAAGTTATCCATAGCTCTAATAGCTGTAAGTAATGCCGCCTCCGAATTTGTATTCGTTGTGATAGTTAGTCGTAATCTGCCATCTTTTGGCAAAAATGTACCGCAGCCCGAACTGATATTCCTTGTCCGTGTTCCACATCGCGTCCGCCCGCAAACGACGGGACAAAGCGATGTCCTCGCGGCTCAATTGCAGCCGGAAACGGCCGTTAGTATTCACACGAGCATCGGCCTTGACGAACATCGGCAGCGTGTATTCGAAGCCGACGGTTCCGAAGACCTCGTTTTCCCAACGTCCGTGTTCCTTCTTCCTCTCAGCCTGGAAGCCGACGTAGCCGGTAAGAAATTGCTGTGCCCCGAAGTACCTTCCGAATTTGTTTTCGATCTCGAAACCGTACTTAGGATTCGCGTGAAACTCGGTTGCGGCGAAATAGTAGTTATTCGAGACCATCCCGTGTCCAAAAACACCGTTCGACTGCATTGCGAGGTTGAACATCGGATGGATCATCCGTTCGTCTTCCTTTTTGAAATAGTTCCAGTTCTTCTTGGTCGGCGGAACCTGAGTGTTTGGCGGCGAATTTTCGTACGAGAAGACACGTCCCATGCCGGCCATCATGTGGTAAAGCACGTGACAGTGAAAGAACCAGTCCTTTTCCTCGTTAGCGTCGAACTCGATGACGTTGGTCTCCATTGGCATCACGTCGAGCACGTTCTTGAGCGGCGAAAAGTCTCCTTGTCCGTTCAAAACACGGAAAAAATGCCCGTGCAGATGCATCGGGTGCCGCATCATCGTGTCGTTGTACATCGTGATGCGGACAGTCTCGCCCTTTTTGATCAGGATCTTGTCCGTTTTCGAAAGTGGCTTGTCGTCCATCGACCACATGTAGCGATTCATGTTTCCCGTGAGGCGAAACTTTAATTCCCGCAACGGTTTAGCCGGATCTAGCGCGGTGCTCGTCGGCGACTTTAGCATTGCGTAGTTGAGAGTGACGGGCGGCAGTTCGCCTGGCTTTGACGGGTCGGGCACGACTTCGGGGTACATTACCTCGTTCATGTCCATCTGCTGATAAGACATTTCCATGTCCTTATGCTTGGACATGTCGTTCATCATTTTCATTCCCTCGAAGAGCTTGAGCTTCGGCAGAACCGGAGCCGCCACTTTTTCGCCCGAACCCAGCCAGACCGAGGTCGAACCGACGCGGTCCTCGGACGTCGCACGCAGCTCGAACGCCTTGTTTTCCGGGATCGTCACGATCACATCGTATGTCTCGGCGATGCCCATGATCAGCCGGTCGACATTGACCGGCACGACATCAATGCCGTCGCTCGCCGCTACCGAAAGCTGGCTTCCCGCAAACTGAACCCAGAAATAGGTCGATGCCGAGCCGTTGATTATCCGTAGCCGCACCTTGTCGCCAGCCTTGAACTGCGGGGCCGCATCTTCCTTCTTGCCGTTGGCGAGGAAAGCTTCGTAATAGACGTCGCTGACATCCATAGCATTCATCCGCTGCCATTCCTGACGGAATTTTTGTTTCAGCGCTTTCGCCTTTGCCGCTTCGCTGTAGCTCTGAACTGCGTCTTTCTTGATCGCGAACCAGTCGTTCGCATTCTTGAGCATTCGCATCACCTCGTGCGGGTGCTCGTCGGTCCAGTCGCTGAGGAGGATCGTGTAATTTGGTATCGGCGGCTCGTCGCGTTTCTTGATGATGAACGCTCCGTACAGGCCCTTCTGCTCCTGCAAATTGCTGTGCGAATGGTACCAATAAGTACCGTTCTGGCGGATCGGAAATGTGAAGAAATGTGTGCCTTTCGGTTTGATCGGCGTGGTCGTCAGGTACGGTACGCCGTCCTGCTCATTCGGAAGCAGAATGCCGTGCCAATGAAGCGAGGATTCCTCGTCGAGGTTGTTTTTGACATAGATCTCGGCGATGTCGCCCTCGGTAAACTCGAGAGTCGGGGCCGGGATCTGGTTGTTGATAGCGATGGCGTGCTTCATCTTGCCCGAGTAGTGGACCATTTTGTGGTCGATCGTCAGGTCGTAGCGCACGACACGCTGGGCGGTCGCGGAGTACGAAAAAAGCACTGCGAAGATCGCGGCGAAAAGAAGTTTCATATAGGTAACCGGCATTCCCCGCGAACTCTGCGATAAACTCAGCGATCTCTGCGTTAAATTTCATTCAAACGCAGAGAACGCGGAGGTTACGCAGAGTTCTCTGAGAAGACCGCAAGGCTAGATCGCCGTTTTGTCCTTCTTTTCTTTGCCTGCAGCACAGCAAGGGCATGAGCAGCCGGTGTGGCCGTCCATTTTGCTATGGTCCATGGTCTTATGGGCTTCGCCGGTCGCTTTGTGATGCTCGGCCATTTTGCCGTCCTTCATCATCGGGCAGGAATGGCCTTCGCCGTCGGCTTTCATTTCGTGCTTGGCACCAGCAGGCATTTTGTGTCCGGCCATGCCTTCGTGCTTAGCTCCGGACATCATCGGGCAGGAATGTTCGCCATTTGCGGCCTTGTCGCCTTTCGCCTTCATGGGGCATGAGGCTCCGTCGCCCTTGCAGCAGCATGAGTGCTCGCTGCCGGCAGCAGCTTTTTCGCCGCTCACCTTCATCGGGCAGGAATCGCCGCTGCAGCAGCAGCATGAAGCCGCGACTGTGTCATTTGTGGTGGTGGTGGAATTGTAAGCGTAAACCGCAAAGCTGACACCAAAGATCAGCATCGCTGTGATAAGAACCAATATTTTCGATCTCATGATAGTCTCCGTAAGTATCTGATTGTTAATAGGGATGTCGGCCCAACATTGCTGCAGGGAAGACACAACTAGACCCGAGCACGCTTTAGTGCGTCGAGTAACCAGATCAAATACGGAAAACTGAATGGAGAATGCGTTGCGGCCGCTGATCTAGCGGCGGTGGACGATAGACAGGCATCGCCGAAGGGCTCGCCGAATGGAATGCGGGAGTAACGAATTCGTATCGGATCGTCGCAGGCAGCGCGACGGCGGTCGATGTGATCTTAAGATCAGGCCGTTTTTCGACCGGAGCGGCAAAAAGCCCGACCGGCATCATGCAGCACGAAGCCTCGCCCGCCTCGATCTTTGTCGAGTCGCGGTCGCGTTCCTCCGCTGCCTTTTTGGCTTGTTTACAATGTTCCGAAAGATGAGCGTCGTTCGCGGTCGTTGTCTCGGCAGCAAAGAACTGGGTACATGCCGTCAAACAAAGTGCCCCGCCAAAATTAAAACAAAGAAACGCCAGCACAAAGACCGACACTGCTCTGTTAAATTTTTGCTTCGACAACATCACTTTCAAAATAGACTACCTTTCAAGCCTAGTCAACCAAATATTGGCACAACCGACCGGCGACGCCGTGATATACATCACAAACGGTTGAAACTGTTGATTGGACGAGAATGACGGAGCAGTAATCACCGATTCTCTTTGATGATCGCGGCGAGGTCGTCGGGGATGGGCATCGGCTTGAAAAACCACACGTTCGAACCGCCCGTGTTACCCGTTGGGTAAATGCCGAGCGGGGTTTTGGTGGCGGCACCGATGATCCGAATAAACTGGCCCCAGATCTCACGCGGTGAGTGCATGGCCAGCCCGAGTTTGAACATTTGCCAATGGATACGCGTGTGCTGCCACGTCGATGTCTGGCCCATGACATGTGCTCGTTCGAGATGATGGAATGAATCGTCGAACCGGTTGTCGCGGGCTAGTTCTTCAGCGGCTGATATTTCCGCTTGGATGTGATCGTCGAGTTTCATTCGTAGATAACCTCGGGCCAGCGGGGAAAGACTTTTAAATTATTTTGGACGGCTATGAATTCGGCGAGACCTAGTTCGCGGTCGAGTTTGTAGCCGCTCACGTCGAACTGGATGGAATCACCTGGCTCAAACCGAAATCGCCGCCGCTCACGCATGCGGCGAATGATCGCCGTTCCGGTCGGGTCGGTCATCTCGTCCTTCAGATCAGCTTCTCGCATAAAGGGATTTTATCTTTTAAATTTCGGACTGGCTAGAATCTTGTGGACGCACCAACGGAAAGACGATACGATTGCCAAACGGATATGACAACGATTCAGCGTTTGCTAAGAAAACTTGGAGGAAGGATGCAATCTATATCCACAGCGGTTTTTATTTTTCTCACGGTTTCCGGAGCCGTGACGTCTATGGGACAACAGGCAAGCAGACGCGAAACGGACCGCGACCATCGCGACCTGAAAGGTTCGGTGCGTTCGGTGAAAATAGTAACTCAAGTTCTTGAGGCCGCGAAAAAGGATGATTTTGACGACAAATGGAGATCGTCGGAAAGTACCTTCGACAAGTACGGAAACGTTGTGGCCGAGCTGCGGTTTGGGGTCGACGGCAAAGTAGTCGGAAAGATGATCGCCGAGATCGATAAGTCGGGGAACAAGCTGAAGGAGACACACTTCAATGATGCCGGCGAGTTAAAGTTCACGTACTTTCTCGAATATGATCGAGACGGCAACGTCACCGAAAGCAAAAGTGTCGAGGCGGATGGCAAGATCAGTGGAATGGCGAGATTCGAATTTGATAAGCAGGGGAGGCAAGTGTCGAATTCGTCATATAACTCGGACGGCACAGTAAGTACCACGGTGCAAGTGATTTACGACAAATTCGGTGAACGTGTAGGGACAACAAGCTTATCGCCCGTGAGCGGAGTCGGCAGCCGATTCGAATACAAACGCTCGAAAGAGGATGGCGCAGATATTCTAGAGACGACTATATTCAATCCCGACGATACGCTACACTCGCGCTACGTCGAAACAACAAAAGATGGAGACCGAACGATCCTTGGATTTGGGAATAAAGATCAGTTAGCGGAAAAGTTGACGGTGGAACGCACAGAAAGAGATGCCCGTGGAAACTGGACGATCGAGATTGTGACCAAATGGGAAACGAAGGATAAAGCGCTGGTATTGAAAATCAAGAAAAAGACATCACGAACGATCGGATACTTTTGAGATCTTCCTCCAAAATAGGGATAATCGGCCCCGCATTTGTCGGCGAACTCAAAACATCATTCTTTTCAGTCAGGCCCTCCTCACGTCGGAAGAAAACTACACATTAAACCGAAAATCCACGACATCCCCGTCCTGCATGATGTATTCCTTGCCTTCGACGCGGGCGAGGCCTTTTTCGAGGGCGGCCTTACGGCTGCCGCAGGCGACGAGGTCGTCGTATGAGACGATCTCGGCGCGGATAAAGCCGCGTTCGATGTCGGTGTGGATCTCGCCAGCGGCCTGCGGGGCCTTTGTGCCGATCGAGATCGTCCAGGCACGGACTTCCTTTTCGCCTGCGGTCAAAAAGCTCATTAACCCGAGCATGTGATAGGCGGCTTTTATTAGCTGGTCGACGCCACTTGAGGTAAGGCCGAGGTCTTTTAGGTATTCGGCGCGTTCCTCGGCGTCGAGGGCGACAAGTTCGGCTTCGAGTTTTGCACAGATCACGACGACGTCGGCATTTTCGCTCGCCGCGTGTTTCTTTACAGCCTGAACGTGTGGATTGCTGTCCGGGTCGGCAAGCGTTTCTTCGTCAACGTTTGCGGCGTATATCGTGGGTTTCGTTGAGAGAAAGAACCATGTTTTCAGTAACGCTCGCTGGTCGTCTGTCAGGTCGGCGGCACGTGCTGGACGGCCTTCTTCGAGTAGCGGCTGGATCTTGTCGAGTATCTCGATCTCAAGTTTTGCGGTCTTATCGCCCGATGCTTTAATGGCTCGGTTAGCTTTCTCGCGACGTTTCTCGGCGGAATTGAGATCGGCAAGAGCGAGCTCGATCTGGATCGTTTCGATGTCGCGGATGGGGTTGACCGAGCCCTCGACGTGGACGATGTTGTCGTCGTCAAAGCAGCGGACGACCTGAATCACGGCGTGGGTTTCGCGGATGTTTGCCAGGAACTGATTCCCCAACCCCTCACCCTTAGAAGCTCCCCGAACGAGCCCCGCTATATCCAGAAACTCGACCATCGCCGGCACAACTTTTTGGGCCTTATTGAGCTTTTCAAGGATTGCAAGGCGCTCGTCCGGGACGGCGACCATGCCGACATTCGGCTCGATCGTGGCGAACGGATAATTTGCCGCTAGGGCAGCTTCCTGAGCGGTCAAGGCATTAAAAAGAGTGGATTTTCCGACGTTGGGCAGCCCAACGATCCCGGCTTGCAGCATAAAGTAACTCCTCACGGCCTCTTGGCCAAAACACATAATATTACCGCTGCGTTGGGAGTTTGGAAAGCGGGGTCGCAGTTTAGGTTGGACAATCGGGCAAAAACGCAATTAGTATTAGAGTCGCGTTTTCCGCAAAACAAGCTTATGACCAATTTCAACTGGCTCCTGGACGGGAGCATTGTTGGGTTCTACCTGCTCGTTACAATGGCCGCGGGCCTTTACGTGCGCAAGTACGTTTCGAAGGTCGATGACTTTCTCGTCGCGGGCCGTGAGATGAACGTATACCTCGGCATCGCATCGCTCGCGGCGACCGAATTTGGGATCGTAACGTGCATGTACACGGCCGAGGCTGGCTATAAATATGGCTTTGCGGGGGCGACGCCGGGTATCGCGATGGCGCTTTCGATGCTGGTCATTGGTTATACAGGATTTTGCATCAAGCCGCTTCGCGATTCGGGCGTGATCACGATACCCGAACTGATAGAGAAACAGTTCGGGCCGCGTATTCGCTGGGCAGCGGGTGTGGTGATCGTCCTTGGCGGATTGCTCAATATGGGCGTGTTTCTGCGCATCGGCGGGCAGTTCCTCGTAACGATCATTGGGCTAAAGGTCACCTCGTTCACTGTCGCCGGCTTTGAGATCGGCTATCTCGAAGCGATGATGACCGTACTTCTGATCGGTGTGGCAGCATATACGATCCTCGGCGGAATGCTATCAGTCCTGATCACTGATTTCTTGCAATTCGTTGTCATGAGTATCGGGCTGATCGCCGTCACGGTGCTGATCCTTGTCTATGTTGGCTGGGACAAACTCGTGACGACCGTCGATGCTAATTACGGTGCGGGCGGTTTTAATCCCTTTGTCCATCCAGATCTCGGCTGGCAATACGTCGTCTTCCAGGTGCTCCTCAATTTCGCAGCCGTGCTTACCTGGCAAACGACGATCGCTCGCGTGCTTGCGGCTAAAGACTCGGCGACCGGGCAAAGCATATACGTGAGAACCAGCTTCTTTTTCGTTTGCCGATTCCTGATCCCGGGCATTTGGGGGATCGCGGCTCTGGCGACGCTTGGGCAAGTCACGAATACGCTTGACGCAATGCCGACGTTTCTTTCGACGTTTGTTCCCGTCGGCCTGATGGGCCTATGTGTCGCGGCGATGCTGGCGGCGGATATGTCGACGGATTCGAGTTACATGCTGACGTGGGGAAGTGTCATTTACAACGACATCATGGCGCCGTTTCGAAAGAAGGAGTGGTCCGAGAAGAAGGGAATACTGATCAACCGGATGATCGTCGGGTTGATAGGCGTATTTCTTCTTTTTTATGGGCTTTGGTATCCGCTCGAGGGCGATGTTTGGACCTATCTAGGCATTACGGGGACGATCTATCTCGCGAGTATTTCGGTGCTGCTGATCTCCGCGTGTTACTGGAAAGGGGCAAATAGTTGGGGAGCCGCCGCGTCGATCATCCTGGCGGCCGCAATACCCGCGGCGTTTCTTATCCTCGAAAAAACACCCGCAACTCGCGAACTCGCAAAGTCCATCGGGCCTTACTATTCTGGCATCGCGGCATACGTCGCTTCGGCTACGGCAATGGTGATCTTTTCAATGTTAAAACCGCGCAAGGGAGGTGAGGCGTGAGATATTTTTGGTTGATCTTAACGATCTTCGCTGTTGTTTGGTATACCTTTGTGACCGCGTACGTCGCGTACAAAGGTGTTGCCGATATCAAGGAAATGCTGCGAAATCTCGCAGAAAAAGGCCGTAACTAGAGTGTCTTAGCCGATGGCCGCGTTACGAAAAATTCGCTTGTTCTTCGGTGATCGGGATAGCGATTGAGGTAAACTCGGCGCCATTCGTTCATATAGTCACCGGCGTCAGTTCGGCGAACAATTGAATAAACGCTGCCGCCAAAACCGGCTCCGAATGCCGAAGCGGCGACTGCACCTATATCTCTGGCAGAACGCTGTAGAAATGCTGTCTCGCCTATTTGATTCCCGAGAAAACGTTCTGCATTTTCCTGCGACAGGTCGACCGCGTCGCCGATATCGTCGACACGACCGTCTCGTAGGAGATCAATGACCGCCGGAATGATCTCAAAATTTTCTATTCGAAACTGCTCGACCCGGTCGAGAAGCTCGCGGGTCGTAAACGACGATCTTATCGACCTGACACGGCCGAGTAGTTCCTCGATCCCGAATTCAATGATCATCTCCGAAAGGGTCATTCCAGGATCGATCGCCGATGTGATCTCGGTCACAAGTTTTGAAACACGGTTATATCTCTCGCGAGCCGCCCCGACCTTTTCGGCTGCAACGCCGCTCGATGCAACAACGAACGCGTGTGTGTCCGGACATGAAATGTCGCCCTCGTGCCGTAATGGTGAAAACGAAAGAATACTCACATTTTCAGCCTTTCCGAGTAAGATCGCAGCGTGATCCTGACTGCCGCCGAAAGTGCCTACTCCGGCGGAGCCCGCGAGTCCGTGATAGCTTTGCCCGTTCTCGACACAGCCCAAATACTCAGCGAGTTCCAGTTCGTCGGCGATGTTCGCTCGATACTCGTCGCGTCCTTGCAACCCATTCACCGCATCGATCGCCGCAAAGACCATTATCATCAATGCACTCGAACTCGACAGCCCCGCCGCTTTCGGGAGATCGCTATGAAAGCGTACAGATACGCCCCGCAGCGACCCAAAATTTGCAATAACCCGACTGACGACCTCTACACAATAATTCGACCAATGCCCTCGATTTTCGACCGGATCCGAGAGGTCGACCGTGACCGTTTCGCTGATATCAAGGTTCGTCACGGCGAGTTGTTTATCGCTCCGAGGTTCGATCTCCGCATGAAACCCGCGATCGATCGCGCAGCCGATGCTTCGGCCGCCGCAATAGTCGGTGTGCTTCCCAAGAACTTCGATGCGGCCCGGAATGAACATAACTAAAAGCTAAACGTCTCTCAAAGCCAGAAGTAACCCAGCTACATCATCCCGGCTCGAAAGGTCGAGAACGCCGCCGCTGACCGGAATTGCGACAAATCGCTCACCGAGCAAGTCGATCGCGTACTGTACCGCCGCTGTAAGTTCAAGCTCGCCGCGTTCCGATGGCTGAATGGCCCGGCACGCGTCAAATATTGTGGTGTCGAAAAGCCAGGCGTTCATCGAAATATAGCTGTGTTCATCGACAACGGTGGGTTTTTCTGTGATCTTCCGCAGCGACCCGCTAGGGTCTATCTCCATCGTCGCAAACTTTGCGATCCGGCCTTCGGGAATATTACTGTTAGCGATCAGAGCCGATCTTTCGAATGCCAGCAAGCCCTGCTTTGCGTTCTCGCGAAGTTCTGAAAGACATTCGACCGGGTAAAGATTATCGGAATTGACGACGGCGAACAGTTGTCCGGGTTTCACAAACCCCTCCGCAGCGAGAACGGCATCCGCCGTCCCACGGGCTTCACGCTGGACCGCAAATTCGACGGCGATACCGTTGGCGGAGCAATGATCGCGAATAGCGCCGTGTTCCGGCCCGATTACCAGACAGATCTGCGAAAAACCAGATTTGACGAGGTGTTCGACGATCAGGTCGAGCAAAACCCGCCCTTCCACGACCGGCATCAAAGCCTTTATGCCTAAATTCGCTACGGCTTCCTGTTGACTAGAAAGGTGCGAATCTGCCGAAATAGCTCGCAGCCGCGTGCCGAGGCCGCGTGCCAGTACCACGGCTTTTATAGGGAGCGGTCTCAATTTCCCGGGGCGTCCTTAAAGATCTTATCCCGCGTCTGGAAGCCGTCCTTTACAACTGTCTCCTCGATGTTGTTCTTGTCTACCTGGATCGGCTCGATCAATATCGAAGGCACATCGATACGGCCGTTATTGACGGTTCTCGTAGTCGGGAGTTTTTCCTTTTTTGCGAGTGCCACGGCGGCTTCGACAGCGGCCGGGGCGAGTTTAGATATGGGTTTATAAACCGTCATCGTCTGCGTGCCTTTGACCACTCGCTGAAGAGCCGCGAGTTCTGCATCCTGACCCGAAACCAGCACCTTTCCGGCGAGTCCCTGTTTTGTAAGAGCCTCGACCACGCCGCCGGCAGTACCGTCATTGGACACCACGAAAGCGTCGATCTTATTGGAGTTTTGTGTCAAGGCATTTTCCGCGTGCTTTAGTGCTTCCTCGACGAGCCATTCCTTAGCCCATTGGTCTGCAACTACCTTAATGTCGCCGCGGTCGATCGCCGCCTGCAGTATATTCATCTGCCCTTTTCTCAGAAGAGTGGCGTTATTGTCGGTCGGAGCTCCGCCGATCAGCGCGTAGTTCCCGGTCGGCATTTTTTCAAACAGGTATTTCGCCTGTAGTTCGCCGACCCTTTCATTGTCAAATGAAATGTACAGGTCGGGAGAGCTGTTTCTCACTAGGCGGTCATATGAGATAACAGGAACACCCTGTTTTTTGGCCATTTCGACCATCGCTCCCGCAACCTCGGCATTGTGCGGGACGATCACGAGCACGTCAATGCCTTGCGTGAGCAGGCTCTCGACCTGCTTCATCTGAGCATCGTCGCTGCCATCTGCGGTTTGGAGCAAGACCTCGGCGCCGAGTTCCGCCGCTTTTGCCAGGAAAAGATCGCGATCTTTCTGCCAACGCTCCTGTTTGAGGGCATCCATTGCGAAACCTATTCGGATCTTCTTCGCGACTGGCGGGCCAGAATTTGCGGCGGGTTGTGAAGAGCAACCAGCGAAAAGGATCGAAAGCGACAACAACAAAAAGAGCAGGGTTAGACGAGATCTATTCATAGTAGGTTGAGCCCGATGATAGCCTATTTGCCGGCGAACTTGGTAATACGTCAAGCGTTGTTCGCTAGTCGACAGCAGGTTGTCCATCCACCGGTGGTTCGGGCCGCGTTAGGCGTTCGAGAGCTTTTCGGCTCATGATCGCAATGACGATGATCGAAACAATACTGGCGATCGCTCCGACGATAAAAATGTACGTTTCGCGCGTATTTTCGAGGTCCAGCTCCGCCAGTCCGGACCCCACAAAAGCCATTGACGCCGAACGAGGCAGCATTCCGACTGCGGTTCCGACGATGTACGCCGAAAGCGGCACCCGTGACGCCGCGAGCAGGAAATTGGTGAACGCGAACGGCATCGCGACCGACATTCGCAGCAGCGTTACTATCAGCATCGTCTTTTTCAGGTCTTCCTGAAGCAGCGACTGATAGATGGCTGCGGACCGCGGATGTCTCTTTAACATCACAAGCAGCCGCACGCCGCTGAGCCTTGAGTTGATAAAGAATGAGATCACAGAAGCCCCGATCACACCCGCTATCAATACCAAAAGTCCAACCTCGAACCCAAAAGCCCAACCGCTGACAATGCCGATAACGTTGGTCGGTAGCAAAGCGAGGCCGCAGAAGAAAAGCGTGGCGGCGAGGAATACAACGGTTCCGATCTCCCAATTCTCACGCAGCCAGTGCCCGATCGGGATTATAAAGACGATCAAAAGGGAGCTGCCTACGATCGGCATGAACGTCGATATGAGTGCCATCGGCGTCAGTCGTCCCAGCTCGCGAATGTTGTCTTTTATCTTTCGGATCACCGTTTTCAGATGATATCACTCGGAAACATCGCTGTCGTTTGCCACTCCCGTGTTACGCTACGACTATACGGATATGGATGTGGCGTCAAACGAAAACCATGTGGAATTTCGCAGTGCCGGGTATTCGATAAGCGGCACGCAGATACTGCGTGATATAGATCTGGAGATCCGTCGAGGCGAAACGCTGGTCCTCCTCGGCGAATCTGGCTGCGGAAAGACAACCACGCTCAAACTGATCAATCGGCTTATCGAGCCCACGTCGGGCGAGATCTATGTAGAAGGCAAACTAACCACGGACTGGAACCCGATCGAATTGCGACGCCGGATCGGCTATGTCCTTCAGGACGGCGGGCTGTTTCCGCATATGACAGTTCGTGCGAATGTCGGACTGGTTACGACGCTCGAGGACGCTGATCACGTTGTCGTAAAGAGCCGATCTAACGAGATGCTTTTGCTAGTAGGGCTCGACCCGGTGAAGTTTGGTGACCGTTTTCCCCACGAGCTATCCGGCGGCCAGCGTCAACGTGTCGGCGTTGCCCGTGCCTTGGCACCGGATCCTGATCTGCTACTTCTTGACGAACCTTTCGGTGCCCTCGACGCCATCACGCGGACCAATCTGCAAAAAGAATTTGCTCGCCTCGTGCGTGATCTCGCCAAAACCGCCGTTTTCGTTACCCACGACCTGCACGAGGCGATGCTGCTCGGCTCGCGAATAGCTTTGATGGAGAAAGGGCAGATCGTTTTGCTCGACACAGCTGAGAATTTTGCGGGCTCGGATCTGCCTCTCGCCCGTGCATATCTCGAAACCATTAGCGCCCGAATTTAGAACAGTAGTAATATACAGAAAACGATGACAACCAAGAATAGACGTGAATTTTTAAAGACCGGTGCAGCAGGTTTGGCGGCGATCGCATTGTTTCGAGATACGAATGGCGAGATCGTGGAACTTGCTGCGAATGATCCGTACCCTGAGCTGATCGAGGTGACGATATCGGAACTGCAAGCGCAGATGAAGTCCGGAAAGATGACCGCGCGTAAGCTCACCGAAATGTATCTCGAGCGGATAAAGCTGATCGACCCGAAAACAAACTCGGTTATCGAGCTAAATCCCGACGCTTTTGCTATTGCCGACCAGATGGATCGCGAGCGAAAACAAAAAAAGGCTCGCGGGCCGATGCACGGGATCCCGATCCTGATAAAGGACAACATCGACACGGCTGACAAGATGATGACTACGGCAGGCAGCCTCGCCCTCGTCGGAGCGCCAACGCCGAAGAAGGACGCGTTCGTCGTTCAGCAGCTTCGAAAAGCCGGTGCGGTGATCATAGGCAAGACCAACCTGAGCGAATGGGCGAATTTTCGCGGGCAGAGATCTATCAGCGGTTGGTCGGGCCGAGGCGGGCAGACGAATAATCCGTATTATCTCGATGTGAATCCGTGCGGATCGAGTTCCGGTTCCGGTGTCGCTCCATCGGCAAATCTATGTGCGGCGGCGGTCGGCACCGAGACTAACGGCTCGATCATTTGCCCTGCGAATACCAACGGCGTCGTCGGCATCAAACCAACGCTTGGCCTTGTTTCCCGAAGCGGCATCATCCCCATCGCTCATACCCAGGACACCGCCGGCCCGATGGCCCGAACCGTCGCTGATGCAGCCGCCCTGCTTTCGGCAATGACGGGCCATGACAAGGAAGACCCGATCACCGTCGATTCGCCAAAACGCGGAGCAAAAGACTACACAAAATTCCTGGACCGCAATGGCCTGAAAGGGGCCCGCCTCGGCCTCGTCATGCAGTTTATTCAGGGCCGCACCGCCGAGCAGACAAAGGCATATTATCAACCCTTTATCGAAAAGATTCGCGCCGCCGGAGCTACGCTGGTGGACGTAACCTTTGCTCCGGACTACAGCAAGGTCCAGGCCCAGCGTCTCGATGTGCTGCTGTACGAATTCAAGGCGGATCTAAACAAATATCTCGCTGGACGCGGAGCGAAATACAGAACGCTCGAAGACCTCATCAAGTTCAACGATGAGAATAAGGAAAAGGAACTGAAACTCTTCGGCCAGGAACTGTTCGTACAGGCTCAGGCAAAAGCCGACCTAACCGACAAAGGCTACATCGACGCCCTCGCCGCCGTAAAGCGAACAAGCGGCGTGGAAGGCATCGACGCCGTACTAGCAAAAGATAACCTCGACGCGCTCGTATCGCCTACCTCGGGAACAACCTGGGCAATTGCCGCCACTGCCGGCTACCCGTACATCACCGTCCCGCTCGGCCTCCGCGAGATCCCCGCATCCACAAACGCCCAAGGCTCCGCCGTCCCCGCGTCTATCGCAGCCACCGGCATGGCATTCTGGGGCAAACCATGGAGCGAACCGGCGCTCGTCAAATACGCTTACGCCTTCGAGCAAATGACAAAAGGCCGCGTGACGCCAAAGTTTTCGCCGACTTATTCCAGAATATCCTAAGTTTGGGGGTTGGATTTTAGTGTTTTAATCGATTTTTCTTCGAAAAACGACAGTTGTTATTCCGGACGAGGACATATCGATTAGCGGGGCATTGCCAATGATCCCAACGGTGATCGAGGCGTCCCCGAACTGCATTACAACTATCAGTTTAGCCTTCTTACCCTCAACGATTTCAATGCTTTGTATAGTCGACTTCTTAAATCCCGGGAACGTCACCTCAATTTCATAGGTACCGGGAACAAGATCCGCAAATGCAAATGCTCCCTGATTATTCGACACGACGGTGCGATGTTCCTTTTCTCGCTTCTTATTTGTAACTCTATGAATTTTAACTAACGCCCCAGAAATCACTGCTCCACCAGGATCTATTATTTCTCCCGTAAGCACACTCCGATCCGTCAACCCTTTCTCTGAGTAGGCGAGATTAACAGACTGCTTTCCTGGGTCATTATTCTGACCAAACGCAATCGAAAATAAGCCCAAGATAGTTGTCAGACTCGCAGTAGCGAACCGGGCAGTTCGCTGACGAAGTGCGCGAAGTCCGACTGGACAATCCTTAGTCAATACAGTTCCATCCGCTCGGCGGTATAACCGGATGCAAAGTCGGCCTTCAGCCTTGCGAACCAGCGTTTCGATCTCCTGGGTCGTCATCTCCGCAGTGTTATAGATGTTCAATTGACAGGAATCACATTGACGAACTCGATCGTCCCCAGTCATTGTTTCCCAGCCCACTGAACACGGAGAGGCGACACGTATGGATTGAACATCAAATTTCGGCTTGAGCATAAAAATATTTGACCTACTTTTCGGATGCTAAGTGTTTACGCGCTCGTTGCTTTGAGGCACTATGAATTTGTACAAGCTTCAAATTGGATGCGGGATTTTTTTAATTTCTTAGCCGACAACTGGCCCGAGCTGCTCACGTTAACCCGCGAGCATATCTTCCTTGTCTTTCTTTCAACAGGGGCAGCGACCCTGCTGGGCTTGCCGCTTGGGATTCTACTAACGCGCATCAACCCGTTGCGTACGCCGGTGCTTGGTTTTGCAAATATCATGCAGACGGTGCCGAGCCTGGCACTGTTCGGTTTGCTAATTCCTATTCCTTTGATCGGCGGCATCGGCTCTCGGACGGCGATAATTGCGCTCGCACTTTACGCTTTGCTTCCGGTTATACGCAATACCGTGACAGGAATTCTGGGAATAGACTCGAAGCTGATCGAGGCGGCGAATGCTATGGGCATGACTCCTTGGCATCGTCTGAAAATGGTCGAGCTGCCGCTCGCGATGCCGGTTATCTTGACGGGGATCCGTGTCGCCTTCGTGATCTCGGTCGGTGTCGCGACGGTTGCGGCGGCGGTCGGTGCCGGTGGCTTGGGGACATACATCTTTCGCGGCCTGCGCCAGAACGACAATAATCTGCTGGTCGCGGGAGCTCTCGCCTCGGCCTTGCTCGCCCTGCTTTGCGACTTCGCTCTTGGGCAGTTTGAAAAAAGTTATGAGATCGGCGAGCGTCAGCACGCCAGCCGCCGCCGTTTCGTCGCCGCAGGCGTGGCGGCACTTCTCGCCGCAGCGGTCGGGATCGGCTTCATCTCAAATTTAAGGTCTGGGATCGCAAATAACGCGGATGAGATCGGTGCAGGCCCCCAAAAGCAGCAAAAGATCGTCGTCGGTTCGAAGGACTTTACCGAGTCGGTCATCCTCGCCGAGATCCTTGCTCAAATGCTTGAAAGACAAGGGGTTATGGTAACGCGGCAGTTCGAGTTGGGCGGCAATCTTGCCCACGACGGCCTGCTTTCAAAACAGATCGACGTCTATCCCGAATACACCGGCACGGCCTACACCGCGATCCTCAAAAAGCCGCCGATCACCGATCCCAAGGCAGTTTATGATCAAACTAAAGCCGAATACGCCGAAAAGTTCGACCTGCACGTCAGCCCTTCGCTCGGCTTCTCAAACGATTTTGCGATCCTCGTTCGCGGCGAGGTCGCACGAGAAAATAACCTAAAAACGATCTCCGACGCCGTGCCGCTCGCAAAAACGTGGCAGGCAGGCTTCGGCCAGGATTTTATGTCTCGAGCCGACGGTTACGCGGGCTTTGCCAGGGCGTACGGTTTCCAGTTCGCGAAGCAACCCAGGGAAATGGACCTTTCCCTGACCTACCGAGCCCTCCAGTCCGGCGAACTCGACATCATCGCCGGCAATTCCACCGACGGCCTCATCGCCGCACTCGACCTTTTCCAGCTCGAAGACGACAGACGCTATTTCCCGCCATATCAAGCCGTCTTCATCGCCCGCCGCGAGATCGAACCCACTCTAACGGCCGTCCTCGCAAAGCTAAACAACGCCATCACGACCGAAGAAATGCGGCGGTTGAACTATGAAGTGGATGGGAAGAAGCGAACCCCGAGGGAAATAGCGGCAGAATGGATAGGCAAGATTTAAGATGATTTTTCTTGTTGCTTGTTGAGCAACAGGATACACTTAGTCATGGTCAGGTCGTTCCGGCACAAAGGCCTCCGAAAATTCTTTGAGTCAGGAAATGTTGCCGGTATCCAGCCGCAACATGGAAAGCGACTTAGAATGCTGCTTGCGGCTTTGGACACAGCATTCACGATCGAGGATATGAATATTCCTGGATTTCGCCTGCACCCGCTCAAAGGTGCGGAAAAGGGGAGATGGTCAATATGGGTCAGCGGGAATTGGCGTCTAACCTTTGAGTTCGTCAATGGCGACGTTCATATACTGGATTACGAGGATTATCACTAATGTCAATGCACAACCCGCCACATCCGGGCGAATTTATTACGGACGTCTATCTTGAGCCGAATCATATTAGTGGTCGTGAGTTGGCGATGAAACTTGACGTCGCGGCCTCTACGCTTAGTCGCGTACTCAAGGGGACGAACCGCGTTAGCCCGGAAATGGCTCTGCGGCTCTCGATGGCGCTGGGCCGTTCGGCTGAGAGTTGGGTTGCAATGCAATATAACTATGATCTTTGGCAGGCGAGGCAACGATCTGATCTCAGCGGCGTTAAGAAAGTAGATCTCAAGGCCGCATAGGCTGATTTGACGTAACGAATAATTAGCTTGCTTAATAATTAATTATCCTGTAGTGTAATAGTTTGATAATTCCGTATCTCATTCGCCGACGGTAAAGACGCCCTCATTGTGAGAAAAGCGTTATGGATAGTTCGAGGCACGGTTCGTTTATTACTGTTAGAAGAGTTTCGCGTTTTGCGCGAAGCCTCGAACGTAGGTTCCTTCCTTGCCACCGTTACACTGAAGATCATTCCACGTTAGTAACTTCTTATTACATCCCGAAGAAATGTTCCACCACCGTTTTGCACCCCATTTGTTGGAGTGCGGGGACGGAATAATAGGGCGAATTTATGCCTGTTAGAGAAGTGAACGGTTCTTCAGTAGATATAGATATATAATTTTAATGACTTTTAAAGATCTAGGCCTTTTGCCCGTTTTGACGGACAAATGCGTCGCTATGGGTTACACCGAGCCTACACCTATTCAAAAACAGGCTATTCCGTTTCTTTTGCAGGGCCGTGACATTCTTGCGTGTGCCGAGACAGGCACCGGTAAGACCGCTGCTTTCCTGCTTCCAATTCTTAACAAGCTCATCGAAGGGCCAAAACGCCCCGGAACTAAGGTTCTGGTGCTGTCGCCAACGCGTGAGCTAGCCAATCAGACCGAAGAGTTTTGCCGCAAGTTTGCCCCGAAAGGTATTACTTGCACGGCGATCATCGGCGGCAGCGGCTACAAGCGTCAGATGGATTCGCTCCGAAACGGTGCAAATATCATCATCGCGACGCCCGGCCGTCTTATCGACTTTATGGATCAGGGCTTGATCGATTTTCGCGGCCTGACCACTCTCGTCCTCGACGAGGCCGATCGTATGCTCGACATGGGCTTTTTGCCGTCGATCCGCCGTATCGAAAAGGTCATCCCGGCAAAGCGTCAGACTCTCTTCTTCTCGGCAACGATGTCGCGTGAGATCGAGACCATCGCCTACAAAATGCTGACCGATCCAGAAATGATCGAGGTCAGCCCGCGTGGGCGTGCCGGGCAGTTGATCACGCAGACGGCGTATTCGGTAAATCCGCAGTCGAAGATGGTCCTTTTGCTCGAATTGCTCGAGAAAGACGATCTTCAGCGTGTTCTGGTTTTCACCAGGACCAAACGCGGTGCCGACAGGCTCGCTCACGTGCTCGAAAAACGCCAGCACAGCTCAAACCGCATCCACGGCGACCGTTCGCAGTCGCAGCGTGATTCGGCCCTCAAGGCCTTTAAGGCCGGCCATACGAACATCCTGGTAGCGACTGACGTCGCGGCACGCGGTATTGATATCGATTCGGTCCAACACGTGATAAACTATGATATACCGGAGGCACCGGAGGATTATGTTCATCGCATTGGCAGAACCGGACGTGCCGGAAACAAGGGACGTGCGATAACGATCTTTACGATCGCTGAAGAACATAACATGCGTGCTATTGAGCGACTGACGGGCGAAAAGGTCGAACGCGTCGTTCATCCGGAATTTGGCGGCCAGCCGGCATTCGTGCCCGGCCCGGTTGCAAGAAAAAATACCGGATCGGCGGCACCAAAGCGTAGTTTCAAACGTTTTGGCTCCGGTCGGGGACGCTAAGAGGATAATAAAATGATCAAGAAACCTGCATTTGCGATCGGTGACACGACAGAAATGATGTGTTCCGCTTGCGATATCGAACAGATGCATAAGGTGATGACCGTCACTAAACAAGGCGTCATTACCAAGGCAGTCTGCGAAACTTGCGAAACCGCGAGCACCTTTACCCGAGGCCAAAAAACCTCGGTCTCAATGGGCACAGGCAAAAACGCCTCGCCTTACGACCGCTCGCGAAAATACAAGAAGGGCCAGGCCATGACCCACGACAAATTTGGCCGCGGCGAAGTAACAGCCGTCATCGAACCCCAAAAGATCGACGTCCTCTTCGGTGACCAGGTCCGACGCTTGATACATTCGCAGGTCTAATTCAGGTCGGAACCGGGAACGATAGTGACTGGGTTCTTTTGGCCGAACCACTAAGATCAAAAAGGCTGTCCGAAACTGAAAAGTTCCGGAGAGCCTTTTTGTTTTTGTTGAGCGGCCTGCGAGCAACGGCTGTTATAGTCTTCTAATGGACGACAAATTCAACATCTCCAAACGAAAACCTGAAACCAAGATCGAGATCCTCCAGGCAAAGATCGAGGAACTCGTGAAAGTCCGTGATCAAGAGAAAGATCTGGCAGCCAAGAAAAAGTTGAACGCCGAGATCATGACTCTATTCGCACAGTACGAGAGGCTGAAATTGTGATTTGGTTGTACCCTTTTTTGTAACCAGTTTGGTCATACTTATCATAAACCGCGCAAGGCTACCTTATTGAGTATGCCGCATCGAATCTAATATGAGCGTTACCTACCTAAAAGCGATCGCCCTTGCGGCAACAATTCTAATTGTCGTTTCCTCAAGCAATATCGCTCGCGGGCAGCGACCTTTAAAGGTTTTGGAGCAGTACAGTTTAAATACGGCGGAATATCAGGCAAACCCCAAGACTGCCACTCGACGAATCGAGTATCTCTATTTCTATGACGCTGCCAATAAGATTGTGGAACGGTGGGATTTCTTGGGCAACTACTACAGACGACACGTTTTCAGCCGTGATCGAAGGGGTCGCACTTCGGCAGATCTCATATATGAGTCGACTCGCCTTGGCGAAAATGAATGGTTTAAGGTCGAACGCTCCTCAACCGGTGTAAGAGTCGTGCCAACCGTAAGCGACAAGCTGCTTGAGATCAAACTCTCAAAGTACAATGACCGCGATCAGGATATTGAGGAACAAACTACGGACGGCGATGGAATTTTGAAAGAGCGGGTTACTCGTGATTTCGACCGGTACGGCAACATGACGCTTTATCGACGGACGAACGCTAAGGGAACTCTCATAGGTCAGGAGACCCAAAGACGGTGCAGTTCCGACGGACGTCGATGTGAGAGTTCGAGTCGTCAGATGGACGGCACGATTGTTAAGAACATAACTAGCAACGACGAAAAATATCGGATAATCCTTGACGAGGTGTTTCGTTACCCCTTATCAGTTCAAGGCAAACCCTTGCTCACGGGCAGATCGGTACGGAGTTATATTGGAGACCGGTTAGATCTCGATTGGTTTATCTTCAGAGACGACGGAACCCCAACTCAGCGGCTGATGATTGTTTCTAAAGGCGACCGTGAGATCTCACGTAAGACATTTTCTGCTTCAATAAGCGACGATGGCGCCGTCAAATGGCTTCCGGACACCGAGGAGCTTCGCGAATGCACTTTCGACAAGGGCGGTGAGTGTATAACTGAGATTTGGAAAGAACGTAAGTCCGGGGAGACAACGTTCAAGTTGAATTTGATCCACGAGCGCGTGGTGAGTTGGTACTAGCCAGCACGCAAAAAAAGGCCGCCAAATCTTGGACGGCCATCTGTGAGGTCTCGCTCAAACTGCTCAGTCTACTTCTTTACTACCTGCGTCCGCTCTTCAGGATCAGGCCTACGATCAGGCCTATGGCGGCTGAGATGAGGATGGTTTGGCCTGGTTTTTGGCGGGCGAATTCTTTGGCGTCTTCGACCAGTTCTTTGGGGTCCTTGGCCGAGAGTTCTTTGAACTTGTCGCCAGCTACCGCGAATTTATCGCTGGCAAAATCTTTGGCTTTCGCGGCCGCGTCCTGAATTTTCTGTCCGTATTCCTGTGCCTGCATCTTGAGATCTCCTAAAAACTCGTCATCTGTAACCTTTTCCGGCGAGTCGACCGGGATAAGGCTCTGGTTCAATTCTTGTTCTGCTTTCTTAACTTCTGCTTCAAATTCCGACATTATTAATCCTCCTCAAATAAAGTGGCGACAATTTTTGCCGCTATCCTGCGTGAATTGCTCCTTTCGGATGAATTCTTACGCCATACAGTTGTAACGATTTTTCACCGGGTTTTGTTCCAAATAATTGACGGTTGAAAAAGTTAACACAAGTTTTAGTTGACAGAGCGAATCCGAAAATGAGAATCTTACGATTTCGGTAAGTAAGTGGTTACTTACCGATGAGATCGGGAGATATTTTTGATACGAAACTTGTTCAAATGTGACCATCCGGCCAGGATGACGGGTGATGAGAGGCGTGAGCAGATACTGCAAACGGCGGTCGATCTCTTTTCAAGGAAAGGGTTTAAGGGGACGACGACCAAAGAGATAGCGGCTGCGGCGGGCGTTTCTGAGGCGATGGTTTTTCGCCATTTCGCCACGAAGGACGATCTTTACGCCGCGATCCTGGATGCCAAGGCGTGCATCGACGGAACGCACATGTTTCCGTGGGAAGGCAACGATCTTCTGCTAAAAGCAGTTGCCGAGAAAGATGATTTCGGGGTCTTTTACAACATCGCTCTCGCAGCGATGAATAAGCATCACGAAGACGTTCCGTTCATGCGGCTCCTGTTTTATTCGGCTCTTGAGGAGCATGAACTGGCGGAGCGATTTTTTCAGGAATTTATCAGCCAGGTCTATAAGTTTATCGGCGGCTACATCGCCGAACGGCAAAAAGACGGGGCGATCCGCGAACTCGACCCGCGTATCGCGGTCCGGTCATTTGTCGGG
This sequence comes from Acidobacteria bacterium Ga0077534, assembly GCA_001464455.1. Taxonomy (GTDB): domain Bacteria; phylum Acidobacteriota; class Blastocatellia; order Pyrinomonadales; family Pyrinomonadaceae; genus OLB17. The sequence continues at coordinate 596,845 of LNEI01000018.1, read as the reverse complement.
ATGATGATCCATCATTCGTTGAATAACATTCTGTGGGACAAAAAACGCGTGATCCTCGACATGACAAACGAAGAAGCCGCGGCGAATTTTGCCCGAATTTTACTGAACGGGATCCGATCCCAGGACGTTAACAATTAAATGAGAGAGAAACGAAGCCTTAAAACTCTTGTATTCATAGCACTTATCTCGCTTGCGACGTGGGGATGCGGTTCGCAGTCTGCCAATTCCAATGCGAACACATCGGCCGGGCCGCCGACCATTGACGTCCAGACGACGCAGGCGGTCGTGAAGCAGATACCTACCTATTTCGAGGCGACAGGTAATCTGGCGAGCGACGCGCAGACGGACGTTGGGCCTGCGATCGCGGGCAAGATCGTCGAGGTTAATTTCGATGTCGGCACCTACGTTAACAAAGGAAGCGTAATGCTGCGGCTCGACGATCGTGATGCACGCATCCGCGTCGAACAGGCCGAGGCACAGGTCGAACAGCAGCGAAAGGCCGTCGAACAGGCCATCGCTAATCTGCGGCAGACCCAGGTTCGGCTCGGCATCAAGGACGGCGAAACCTTTCCGATCGAAGACTTTTCTCAGGTGAAAACTGTACGAGCGAATCTTGTATTAGCAGAGAAAGAACTGGCGCGTGCTGAAAAACTGCATGCGACGGGCGACATTTCACGACAGATACTCGAGCAACGCCGTTCTCAACGAGATGCTCTATTCGGAAATCTCGATGAAGCTCGTTCGAATGCCGCCGTCGCGATCAGAGCGATCGATACGGCTCGAAGTGCTGTCAATTCCGCCCGTGCCGCGGTTCAAACCGCCGAAACACAGGTGGATCAAGCCCGAAAGGCGCTTGCTGACACGGTCGTTTACGCTCCGTTCAGCGGCTATATCTCGGAACGCGTCGCTGATCTCGGAGAATACATAAGCCCTTCGGCCCCGAACACCAAGATCGCCACGATCGTCCGGACATCGACACTCCGACTTCGCATCGACGTTCCAGAGGCATCGATCGGCAAGGTTTCGGTCGGGCAGGGAATCTCGATGCAGACCAGTGCGTATCCTGACCGCAATTTTGCCGGCACGGTCGCCCGCATTCTACCTAGCCTCAACGCAACCGCGAGAACACTTACAGTCGAGGCCGAGGTGCCAAACGGCGATGGCCTGCTAAAGCCAGGCCAGTTCGCCACCGTCCGCATCACGCAGGCAAAGGCGGAGAACGCGATAGTCGTTCCCGTTTCTGCGGTCAAAACTGTCGGCGATGTTAACTCGGTCTTCATTGTGAAGGACGGCGTCGCACGTGAACAGTTTGTACAAACCGGCCTGCTCGAGGGTCAGACGATCCAGATCAAGCAGGGAGTCAACGAAGGCGATATGGTCGTGACGGGAAATGTCGCGGCGGTAACGGATGGAGTGATGGTCAGAGCCAACTGAACCTAAGGCGTATCAGGGTAGAAGTTTATGCAGTGGTTAGCAGAAGTTTGTGTTAAACGGCCTGTTTTTGCGACGATGTTGATCTTGTCGCTGGTGGTCGTCGGCGCCTATTCCTTCTTCAGTCTCGGTGTCGATCTTTTTCCAAAGGTAGACTTCCCAACGGTTACAGTCACGGTTGTGAACCTGGGTTCGTCGCCCCAGGAGATCGAGACCGAGATCACCGAAAAGATCGAGGAAGCCGTCAACACCATTAGCGGTATCGACGAACTGCGTTCGTCATCGATCGAAGGCGTCTCGCGTGTTTTCGTGCAGTTCGTACTGGAAAAGGACGTTAACGTCGCGGCACAAGAGGTCGAGAACCGCGTTCAAACGGCGATCCCAAATCTTCCTGTCACCGCCCAACAGCCGACGGTTCAGAAATTAGATTCCGATGCTGCTCCGGTACTTCGCATCGTTGTTTCTGCTCCGACCAATATCCGCGAGGTGACCGAGGTTGCTAGAAAACAGGTCAAGGAACGCATCGAATCGATCAACGGCGTCGGCCAGGTGACGATCATTGGGGGACGCGAGCGGCAGGTAAATGTCTGGGTCGACCCGGACAAGATGCGCTCCTACAACATCACGCCCGGCCTCGTTTCAAATGCTCTGCGTGTGCAGAATCTCGAATTCCCAAGCGGCCGTCTCGACGAAGGGCAAACGGAAACAAGCGTCCGAACGCTCGGCAAGATCAAGAAGGTCGAGGACTTTAATGAGATCGTCGTCGCGGCACGCGGCACATATCAGGTCAAGGTCAAAGACCTTGGCACGGTCGAGGACGGAGCTGAAGAGCTACGTTCCGAGGCCAGGTTGAACGGGCAGCCCGCCGTCACGCTGATCGTCGCAAAGCAATCTGGTCAAAACACGGTAGCGGTCGCTAACGCCCTAAAAGAACGACTCGCGGAGATCCAGCCGACTCTTCCAAAGGGATTTGAGCTGAAGATCGTCGCGGATAACTCGCGGTTTATCGAGGCCTCACTCGGTGCAATTGAAGAGCACTTGATCGTCGGATCGATCTTCGCGTGTATCGTCGTTTTTCTGTTTTTGTGGAATATTCGCTCGACGTTCATCGCGGCGATCGCTATTCCGACATCGATCATTTCAACATTTGCCCTTGTTTACGCGATGGGCTACACGCTTAATTCGATCACAATGCTTTCGCTGACCCTGATGGTCGGCATCGTGATCGACGACGCGATCGTCGTGCTCGAAAATATCTTTCGCTTTGTCGAGGAAAAGGGAATGCATCCCTTTCAGGCGGCGATCGAGGGTACGAAAGAGATCGGTCTCGCCGTTCTCGCAACTACACTTTCGCTGATGGCAGTGTTCGTCCCGATCGGCTTTATGCAGGGCATCGTCGGACGATTCATGTCGAGCTTTGGCCTGACGGCGGCATTTGCCGTGGGCGTTTCGTTGCTGGTTTCGTTTACGCTAACGCCGATGCTCGCCGCACGGATGATCAAGCCAAAACCCCATGAACCAGAGGGCGATGGCGAACAGATATCTGGCGACGGAATGGTGGAAGAAGCGGCGCGTCCAAAGAGTGCGAAAGACCGCGGCTTTTACAAGTACATCGATGGTGCCTACACCTCGATGCTCAAGTTTTCGATGGGCCATCGATGGTTGATCGTCGTGCTCTGCATCGGAGTTTTCCTGAGCATCATCCCGCTGTTTACCTATGTCGGTAAGAACTTTCTTCCCGTCGACGACCAGTCTCAATACGAAGTTTCGGCACGTGCTCCTGAGGGTAGTTCGCTGTCGGAGACGTCGCTGACGCTCGAACGCATAGCGACCGAGATCCGCAAACAGGCAGGCGTGACCGATACGCTCGTCACGGTCGGCGGCGGAGATCAGGGCGTTGTAAATAACGGCACGATCTACGTAAAACTCTCCGAGATCAGCGATCGCGACAAGTCTCAGGAACAGATGATGTCCGACACCCGCGAAGTTCTAAAGCAGTTCCCCGGCCTGCGTACCGGTGTTCAGCCGGTTCAGGCATTTTCGGGCGGCGGTTTTCGTAACGCCAATGTTCAGTTCATGATAGCCGGTCCGGATCTAAAGCAGCTCGAGGTCTTTTCCGAAGCGATCCTTGCAAAGATGAAGGACATACCCGATGCCGTCGACGTCGATTCGACGCTCATCAGCGGTAAGCCCGAGGTGCAGCTTTTGGTCGATCGGACCAAGGCGGCGGATCTCGGTGTGCAGGTGGGTGATGTTTCGCAGGCTCTGAATATCCTGGTCGCAGGGCAGGAAGCGACGACGTTTAATCAGGGTACGGATCAATACGAGGTTTGGGTGCGGGCGAATAACCAGTTTCGCTCAAGCATCGAGGGCCTTAACAGAATGGTCGTTCCGTCGACAAAGCTCGGCCTGGTTTCGCTCGACAATCTCGTGACGTCGAGCCCCGGTTCCGGCCCGAGCTCGATCGAACGCGTCAACCGCCAGCGACAGGTGACCCTGCTTGCAAACACTCGTCCGGGCGGCTCAGCTCAAAAGATCCAGGACGGCATCAACGCCGCAGTCGCAGAACTAAAACTGCCAGTTGGGTACACGGTCGGATACATCGGCCAGTCGAAAGAAATGGGCAAGGCCGGTATGTACTTCCTGATAGCGATCGGGCTGTCGTTCGTCTTCATGTACATCGTACTGGCGGCTCAGTTTGAGTCGTTCATCCATCCGGTGACGATCCTGCTTACGCTGCCGCTCTCGATACCATTTGGCATTTTGAGCCTGCTGGTGATGGGCCAGACCGTAAACATCTTTTCGGGCCTCGGGCTGCTGCTGCTCTTTGGCGTGGTCAAAAAGAACGCAATTCTACAGATCGATCACACGAGTCACCTGCGTTCGCAGGGGCTCAACCGGTACGAGGCGATCATTCAGGCAAACCGCGACCGTCTGCGTCCGATCCTGATGACGACGATCGCACTGGTCGCGGGTATGATCCCGCTTGTCATCTCGACCGGTCCGGGGGCTGGAACGAACCGTTCGATCGGCGTGCTTGTCGTCGGCGGCCAGTCGCTGTGTCTGCTGCTGACGCTGCTCGCGGTTCCGGTGTTTTATTCCATATTTGACGACATGGCTGAAATGCGTCTGTTCAGCAAGGCCAATCGATTTGCGTCGTGGCTGTTTGGCGGTATGAAACGGCGTGTTGCGACGGCGGCGAGTTCGCTTGTGAGCAAGCAATAGCTCTCATTTTATATGTATCGGTATTTATACGTCTTAGTAATATTGTTGTGTCTCGGCGGCGCGGCGGAGCTTCTTGCTCAGGACCCGACGCCGAGCCCAACGCCAGTCGTTATCGACAAGCAATCGACGGAGCCCGAAAATATTAAGGGAGTTCCCGATATCGCTCCGGCATTCCGCTCGGACGAACGCGGCCTGCCTGATCTGGGACGCGTCGGTGTCGACATGCTTCGCCAGCGAACGATGACCCTGAAAGAGGCGATCGAACTCGCGATGGAGAACAACAAGGACATCGAGGTCTCGAGAACGACCGTGCGAAGCGCCGAATTCGACCTTGCAGCAGCCCGCGGATTTTATCAGCCGAGGCTTTCCGGCCAGACGTACTATGACCGCTCGACCACGCCGAACGTCAGTATTTTTAGCAATAATCAGGAAACTACGGTCGGCACACTTGTTGGAAATGCGCAGGTGCAGGCGTTTGCGCCAAACTACGGCACGGTCTTTACGGGCGGATTCAATAATTCCCGAGTCACGACCGATAACCCGATCTCGATCCTCAGCCCGCAATACAATACTGGCCTGACGTTCTCGATCACGCAACCGATCTTTCGCGGACGTAAGTTTGACCAGCAGCGGCGAACCATCGAGATCGCAAAACGCAATATTTCGCTCACCGATACCCAATTTCGTCAGCGCTCGATCGAGGTCGTCGCCGGTGTCGAGCGCGCGTATTGGGACCTGACATTTGCCCTGCGCAACCTGCAAGTCCAGCGCGACGCGGTCCGCGATGCTAAAGATCAACTCGAACACAATCGCCGTCTCGTCGCCGAAGGCCAGCTTGCTCCGATCGATATCATCGCGTCCGAAACGCAGGTGGCAAATTTTGAGCAGGCCGTTTACGACGCTCTGAATATAGTAAATACCGCAGAAAACGCACTGAAAAACCTCGTCTCGCCAAATCGCAACGGAGCCCTCTGGGCTGAGGCGATAACGCCCGTTGAACCGGTCGAGGTCGCGGCTCCGCGAACCACTTTGACCGAGGCGATCAATATGGCGATCGAAAATCGGCCTGAGATCGAGATAAACAAAGCCCAGCGTGAGCTGAACGCCGTCGATCAGCGTTTCTACAAAGAGCAATCGAAGCCGCAGATCGACTTCGTTGCAAGTTACGGCACATCGGGCATTGGCGGTGGCCAGAACCCGAACTTCAGCCCCAATTTTCCGACGCCGTGCTCGACCGACCCCGGATCGCCCGCGTGTCAGCAGCAGCAAGCGAATCTCGCTCTACTGACCGGCAACCCGTTTTCAGGGCTTTTTGCCCAGCGTTATCCGGTGCTCCGGTTTGGTATTAATTTCAGTCTGCCGCTCTTTGGCGACAAGACGGCTGAGGCCCAGCTTGGCAAAGCTCTCGTCGAGGCCGAGCGCATTGAGACGCAGCGTGAACAGGTTGAACAGTCGATCCAGGTAGACGTCCGCAACGCTCTGCAGGCCATCCGCACGAACGAAGCTCGCCTTCGCTCGGCGGCGATTGCCCGTGAAAACTCAATAAAACAGTACGAGTCCGAGCAGCGAAAACTGAACGAAGGCCAGTCCGATGTCTACAAGGTCCTTGAACGCCAAACCGCTCTAACCGTCGCACGAAGCAACGAACTCCGAGCCCGCACCGACCTAAACAAAGCCATCGCCGAACTAGAACGCGTCACCGGCAGTTCGCTAAAAGCCAATGATATCGTCCCTAAAGTGAAGAAATAAGATCACGCTGGTCGGCTGATTATTTTGCGGCTTGCCGCTCTATTTGCGGAGAAGCTTGCTTCTCCGTTAAGTTTGTATAAATCTTGCGGCTTGCCGCCGCCCTAACGCCAATCGATCTGAAGATGGTCAGTCAAAAGCGGAGCATCAACCTCATCTTTCCGATTCCACTGTCGGCGCTTGAAAATAGATACTCATCGGTATGATCAGCCAATCCAGCCCTAGCGGGATTCATATGAATGTAGTTGACCTTTTGCATGGAAGCGTCCTCGCCGGTTATTCGAAATGCGTTCCGGGCATTTAAGCTCATTTCACGCATTTTGCTGCGTTTTGTGCGTTATTGTACGATCCACGCGGTTTGCTACATACTTTTTACAAATTTTCGGGTAAGGTGTTCGATGCGTGGGATTTCGCTGGGAAAAATGATGAAAGCGGTTTACATTAACGAATTAGGATCGATCGATAACTTGTCGCTGGTTGAGGTTGGGGAGCCTCGGCGGCCGGTGGGTGATAAGGTGTTGGTGCGGGTTCGGGCGGCGGGTTTGAATCGGGCTGATCTGCTGCAGGTTCGCGGGGCTTATCCGCCGCCGCCGGGGTACTCACCAAATATTCCGGGCCTGGAATTCGCGGGTGAGATCGCGGCTATCGGCGAGGAGGTTACGGACTGGAAACCGGGGACGCGCGTTTTCGGGATAACGGCGGGCGAGGCTCAGGCCGAATACGTTCTGACCACATCGCAGATGATCGCCGAGATCCCAGAGCATCTCAGCTTCACCGAGGCGGCCTGCATTCCCGAGGCTTTCATAACCGCCAGCGACGCGCTTTTGACGCTCGGCGGTCTTGGGACGCATTCTCGCGTTCTGATCCACGCCGTTGGGTCAGGCGTCGGGTTGGCAGCGATGCAGATCGCAAAAGCTTGGGACGCGTTTATCATCGGGACATCGCGGACCGAGTCAAAGCTCGAACGCTGCGCGTCGTTGGGCCTTGATCGCGGGATAGTCGTCAGCGGCGATTTAGATTTTGGGACGCAAGTTTTGGAAGCTACTCACGGCAAAGGAGTTGACGTTATCGTTGACCTGGCGGGCGGGCCATACGTTGCCGAGGATCTAAAGTGCGTCGGAGTTCTGGGACGCATAATCCTCGTCGGCCTGACCGCTGGACGAAAGGCTGAGATCGACCTCGGGCTGATCCTGCAAAAACGTGCGCGTATCATCGGCACCGTTCTGCGGTCACGGCCCGCGGAAGAAAAAATAGCAGCGACGCGCGTATTTGCTGGCCAGATCCTGCCGCTTTTTTCAACGGGCCTCAAGCCAAACCTCGACCGAGCATTCCCAGCCGCAGAAGTCTGGGACGCATACAATTATCTGGCGTCGAATGAGAGTTTTGGAAAGGTCGTGCTGGAGTTTTAGGCGAGTCGGTCAGCCGCCTCATCAGTAATGATGCAGAGCCCTGGAATGTCGTAAGCGTCGAGTTCGGAGAGCAGCGTAACCGCCTGTTTGTAAGTAAGCCCGCCCGCCTGACGCTGGTCAAAAGAAACGACCGACCACATGGGTTTATCCAACTCACTCTCGATCGCCTCAGGAAACGCGTCGTCAAAGATCGGCTCGCCAAGCGAACGGATCTCAAAAACGTTGTTGATAAATTTAGGCTCCTCCCGACGCCCAAAATGGCGCGAGCCGGAACGCATTTCCTGAATTTTCATACACTTACGAGCGCGAAAGTGAATTTAACATAGTGGATAGGCGATGTAAATACTTTTCTGTCGCGGGGCGGATAGACCGTTCTGGCTTTCATGCGGATTTTCCGCTAGAAACCTTATGGCTGAAATAGCGCCGAACTTGATAAACTATTCTTTTGCCCATACTAATGCTTTACCGAGAATCGATCTTCATCACCGGCTTTCCCGGATTTATTGCCGGGCGGCTGCTCGAACGGCTGATCAAGCCTGAGACGCAGTATTTTTTGCTGGTCCAGCCGCAGTTTGTTCGGCTGGCGATGACGCGGATCGAGGAGATCGCGGAGGTGCATCAGGTAGACCTCGACGCGTTTGTCATCGTCGAGGGCGACATTACCTTGCCAAACCTCGGCCTTCCAAACGCCGATCTCGAGACCATCCAGTACGAAACCACCGACGTCTTTCACCTCGCCGCCGCTTATGATCTGGGCGTGGGCAAAGACACCGCGTTCAAAGTAAATCTCGAGGGCACCAAACACGTCAACGACCTCGCCTTGTCGATCAAGAATCTGCACCGTTACAACTACATCTCGACCTGCTACGTGGCAGGCAAACGAACGGGCCGGATCCTTGAGACCGAGCTGGAACACAAAGAAGGCTTTCGCAATTTTTACGAAGAGACCAAGTATCTCGCCGAGATCGAGGTCGACCGTTTGAAGAGTCACGTACCGCTCACGATCTATCGCCCGTCGGTCGTCGTCGGCGATAGCGAAACGGGTGAGACGGCGAAGTATGACGGCATCTACTACCTGCTGAATTATCTGCGAAGGGCCCCGCAGATACTTCGGCTGCTGAACATCGGCAACCCTTCGGTGCGGCTCAATCTCGTGCCGGTCGATTTTGTGGTCGAGAGCATTTACGAGCTTTCTCGTGATCGAAACGCCGTCGGCCGAACTCTGGCCCTCGCCGATCCGTCGCCGCTGACGACCTCCGAGATATTCGACGTGCTCGCCAAAGACCTCTGCGGCCGAAAGTCCGAATTCCAATTGCCACAGCGTGTCGCCGAATGGTTTCTGCACACCGGCATCTCGCCCTCGGTCACCGGCCTGCCGCATCACGGCGTGCCGTATTTCTTTATCTCGCAAACCTACGACACCGCCCTGGCCGACGACCTGCTAACCCCGCACGGCATCGCCTGCCCGCGTTTTCCTGATTATGTAAGCAACATCGTAGATTTTGTCGAAGAGAATCCAACCCTGACTGGACCGCAAGCGTCCCGCTTGCCCGCGTAGGGCGATGGCGCAAGCCACTGCCCCGGACAAAGTTTCCTGCTCCTGCGGCATCACACAGAAAATGGCCTACTTTGCTCGCATATCGTTCTTGTTTTTGGTATTCGCCACCGCTGCTGTCGCGCAGAGCGGGCGGATACAGCCGACTCCGACGCCCACACCTGCTAGCGATACGATCCGCGTTGAAACCGAAGAGATCAAGCTGAACGTTCTAGCATTTGATGAGAAGGGCGATTTCTTTCGCGATGTCACGGCAAAGGACCTCGTCATCACCGAAAACAACATCATCCACCTGCCCGAAAGCGTCCGCCGCATTCCGGCGAATGTCCTCATCGTAATGGACACGGGCGGAGAGCTTCGCAGTATGAAATCGCTCGATACCACTCGAAAAACGGCTTTCGGGCTGGTCAATGCCCTGCGGCCGGGCGATTCGGTTTCGCTGCTGCAGTACAGCGACAAGGCCGAGATCGTCTCGGAATGGACCGAGGATCGCGGGGCGACGATCGACGCGATCAAGAAAACAAAATTCGGCCGCCGCTCAGCGTTTGTCGAAGCTCTCAAACTGGCGACGGACTATTTGACTAAGGCCGGACTCGACAACAAACACCTCGTCCTCATCACCGATGGTACCGACAGCTTTGGCCGCTCGAGCGAGAAGTTTGACGTGATGCAGCGGCTTTTGACGACCGATATCACCGTCCACGTCCTCAGCTACACCAGCATGGAAGCCGCCGATATCGAACCGCGTACAAAAGGCATCTCAAACACGCCGCCGCCCAAGGCCATGCCCGACGAGATCCAGGCCACGCTCCCAAACGGGGTCAAGGATAAAGGCGTCAAAATAGGCCCCACGATCAATCTTGACCGCACGCTGATAAACAAAATGAAGGCCCGCAAAACAGACCTCAAAACCGCCGAGGAGCAGCTCGAAAAGCTCGCCGTCAGCACCAACGGCGAGTTCATCCTGCCCGCCGGCGTCGACGAAATGAAAGAAAAATCCGCCCTCGTTGCCCGTATGATCGACTCATCCTACGTCGTCACCTACACCCCCAAAGTCCCCGTAGCCGAAACCCGAGGCATCGCCGAACGAACGATCGACGTAACCTCGCGACGCCCGGGATTGGTCGTGCAGGCAAGACGGAAGTTGCTGATAGATAAGTCGAATGACTGATTCGCGGGCGGACTATCGGTGGAATGCCGGATGCGGAAGCCCGCACGAAGTAAGGGCTCTCTTGGAAGGCATTCGACGTTGAGGTCTTCACGTACATGGCGTTTCTGAGTTCTTACTCAGAGCCCTTACTTCGTGCGGGCTTCTGCATGCAGAGATTGTCCGATTTCTTAGCCTCGCGGTGTATTTATTCTGTAACCAGCGAACACGACTCTGCGTCATTGATTTCAACGGCCGCATCTTGCATGAGTAGTTATACCGCATTGCAGAAAGAGGAGATCTTACACCGAGTTGACGAGGCTGCGCCTGAGGCGTACGTTCATGCCGAGCGTACGGACAGGCAGCTCGTCGACCTGGTTTTGGCGGGCGATGCGTATGCTTTTGAGGAGATCTTTGACCGGCACAAACGGCTGGTCGCGGTGGTGGCGAGCCGGTATTTTCGGCGGCATGAGGAGATCGAGGAGATAGTTCAGATCGCTTTTACCAAGGCATTTTCCGAACTCGAATCTTTTCGCGGCAAATACGACCGTTCGCTGTCGAGCTGGCTCGTCAAGATCACCTGCAACGCATGTTTCGATGTGCTTCGCACGCAGAAACGTAAACCCGAGCGGCTGAACTGCGACCTTTCCGAATCCGAAGCCGACATTCTGCTTACCGTGACCGCCGATGCCTCTCTCGCTCCCGAAAAGAACCTGCTCGACCGCGATCTTGCCGATAAGCTGATGGCGATGGTGCCCGAGGACGACCGGCTGCTGCTGCAGATGCTCTATGCCGAAGATATGACGACGGCGGACATAGCGGAAGTCCTGGGCCTGTCGCGGGCAAATGTTAAGGTTCGTGCATGGCGGGCTAGGGCAACGATGAAAAAGGTTTTGAAAAGGCTTTTGTAACCACGCGGGCGCGGCCGGCGTCCTTTGTATTGAGCAATGATAAAACGCAAATTAAACAACACGGCACTGGAGTCGATCGGCAAAGCGGTCTTTAAGAGCGAACCGCTGCCGCTGGCTGAGATCGACCAGATCGTTGCGAAACCCGAGCTTTTTTCGCTGATCCAGAAGCGAATTCAAAATGCTCCGGCAACCGCCGCACCTGTTCCGGCACGCGTTTTACCGGCTCGCAGGTATGTTCTTGCGTGGTCGGGCATGGCAATGACTTTTGCCGCCGCGGCGGCACTCGCGGTTCTTAATACTAAAGAAGAGCCGCGAAAGGCACCGGTTCAGATTGCAGTTTTAGATCAGGTTCCGGATGCCGTTCCGGAAAAGGTCGCACGGGTCGAGGTTCCTCCTCAACCGAACACTGGTAAACTTTCGGCGATCCGTGCGACCAAAGATCAACCGCGTTACGAACAGGCGATAGTTCGCACCACCAGCTCCAGGCGACGGCCCGAGACCGAGTATGCGGCACCTGAAAATAGTTTTTATCCGGTTTCCTATACCGGCGACCCGGCGGAAACGGCGGGCGGCGGCCAGGTTATCAGAGTTGAATTGAAGCGATCTTCGCTTTTTGCACTTGGAGTCGATCTCCCGCTTGAGAATGACGACCCGGTTGTCAAAGCCGACCTTATCGTCGGACGAGACGGCGTGACACGGGCCGTTCGTCTCGTCGATTAAAGTTTTTTGTTCATTAAGGAGAGTGAGATGAGGATTTTTTTATCAACAGTAGTTTTAGCTTCGGCAGCCGCCGTGGTTTCTGGTCAGCAAGCGAACGAACCCGTAGATGCGGTCAGAGTTGCTCCCGAAGTCCGGGCCAAGGTCATCGCCGAACTGGCTTCGGCGGCTGGTGCTAGAGGCGGTGTCAAGGGCGTGCCGTTCTCCGCAGAAGAAGTTAACGAAAGCGTTCAAACCCTCGCTGACGGCAACCGTATCGTTCGCAATTCGACCGGCAAGTTTTACCGCAACAGCGAAGGCCGCATCCGTCGCGAATCGAGCGGCGGCACCGGCGGTGTTTTTGGCACGACGTTTATGTACGGCCAGGGTGTTTCGATCGTTAGCCCGGACCTAGGAAGTAAGTATCTGCTGGATTCTAATCTGAAAACAGCCAGAGTGATCGAATTGGAAGGCCAGAATCTGGCGATCGCCGGCAGTTCAAACCTCGCGGCCAAGTTGCGGAGCAACGCAGAAACGTCGCCGCAGGCGATGGTTGATGCGGAAAAGAGAGCCGTTGAGATGCTTCAGAGGGCTGGCGGGACACCGGGAGTTACATTCTCGACCGCTCCGATGGCACAGGGCAGTTTTGCATATACAACTATTCCGAGTGCTACTAACAGCAAGTACGAAACCCGGACCGAAGAACTTGGCACTCGAGATTTCGAAGGCGTCTCGGCCGAAGGCACTCGTCGCACAACGACCATCCCTGCAGGAGCCATAGGAAACGAAAGGCCGATCGAGGTCGTCTACGAACGGTGGTACTCGAAGGAACTCGGAATGGTGGTCTATTCCAGGAACACCGACCCGCGAATGGGCGAGCAGACCTACAAGCTCACCAATATCGTCAGGGCCGAGCCCGACCCCTCGCTCTTCAGCATTCCGACCCACTACAAAAAAGTGAGCGAAACGGGGACCTACTATCGCGTCGGTGAACCGAGGGCAGTGAAGCCATCGGCTCCGGCAAAGGCGGTTAACGTATCCTCGCCCGCAAAAGCCGCCCGTCCGTAACGTCTTAGACCACACTTGAGCGGCTCGCATCCACGGGCCGCTCACCCGTTCAACACCAGAAATAACTTTTCTTCGGACAGTGATCCGATCATCGCCGCCGAACCGCGTTCCCACTTTGTTGATCGACTCCTTACGGGCGGCCTTCGTATGACCGCCCTTTTTTCGTTTTATTTCAGATGGAACTGTTGTAAATTGAGGGCATGAGGAGACTCTCGCTAATCGCAATAATGCTGGCCTTTTCGAACCTCGGTTTCGGGCAGACCGGCTGTCCTCGAGTTGTAGTTTACGGCCCGGCGGGTATCGTTTCCCCGGGCGAAAATATTACCTACACTCTAAGCATCGTTCCGCCCGAGAAAGAGGTTGGCTTGTCATATCTATGGACCGTTCATTCAGCAGACGGCCAGGTGGGCATGGTTCGAGGTCAGGGTACGAAGCAGATAGAAGTTCCATTCAGCTATAACAATACGACCGCCACCGTCGAAGTCATCGGCCTGCCCGAGGGCTGCCCAAACACTGCTTCAGAAGTAGTGGGCTTCACGACCCACGAAAAGGCCTTTAAGGTTTTGACGATCTCGGGTTCGATCCCTAAAGTGTCAAAGTCCGATGTTTTGACGATCAGAAAGGCCATGGCGGAGAATCCTCACTCGATCCTCTTCGCATATGTTTCTCCGGGCAAAGGCGGCTCGTTCCGGGTCAAGAGCGACTCCTTGCGTTCGCGCTTAGGTCTTAGCCCCGACGGGACAAAGTACCAAATAATTCTTCGCGAATCGGCGAAGCGTAATGATCAGACAACTGTTTGGTTAGTTCCGTTCGGAGCGCAATACCCCGTTGACTGAATTGAGCGAGGATTCGGGGCTTTGATTGGCTTTCAATCGCGCATTTGCTAAACTCAGAGATTGTCTCTATCGACGTAGAAGTCAGTATATTTAACGGTGTAGGTGTATTTCGATGTTAAAGTTCTTTACCCGTCTTGAAAAGACGCGAAATTTTTTGCTTTTGCTATTCGCCATCGTGATGGTGGTCAGCCTTGTTCTGTTTTATGCTCCATCGCAAAACGCGGTGCAGGCCAATCTCGCTCAGAGCGATGAAACGGTCGCGAGCGTTGCGGGTCATGCGATCTCGGTCGGCGAGGTTGTCCGGCAGAAAGAGAACTTCGCTCAGTTTGGCCGTGGGCAGACGTTTCCGACCAAAACGATGCTCGACGGGTTGATCGGCAGCCGCATCACGCGGGTCGAGGCAGAACGTCTCGGCTTTACCGCGAGCGATGCTGAGGTTGCGGCGAAACTGCGTGAGATCAACAAGCCGACCGACGGCAGGCCATTTGACCAGGCCGTCTACGAGCAGAATGTGACCGAGCAGTTCGGCAGCATCGCCACCTACGAGCAGAGCGTTCGCGACGATATAAGTGCACAGAAACTGCAGGCTTTCCTAACCTCGGGAGTAACTGTTTCTGAAGACGAAGTCCTCAAGGATTTTCAGCGAAAGAACAGCAAGTTTGATGTAAACTACGTTGCGGTTAACAGCACAGAACTCGCCAAAACGATCACACCGACTGATGCTGAACTTCGCGAATATTTCGAAAAGAACAAGACCAGCTACTACATCAGCGTTCCGCAGAAAAAGATCAAGTACGTCTTTGTTAACACCGCGAAATTAGGAGAAAAACTACAGATCGCGGAAGCCGACCTGAAGGCCGAGTATGATGCTCTCGCACCTGATAAAAAACGTGCGGGCGTAAACGGGCAGGAGATCGTGCTGCGAGTGCCCAACCCTGATCTCGAGACGCAGGTTTCGATCAAAGCTGCTGACCTTGTTCAGCAAGCACGCAAGGACGGGACAACGGTCACCGAGGAGGCTTTTGCGACGCTTGCGAAGGGATTTTCTGAAAATCCAGCTACTGCCCAGAACGGCGGAAAACTCGTCGGCCCGGTGCGTGAGAATCCAAATAAGCCGGATGACCCGTACCAGCGTCTGCTGAAGATGCAGCCAGGCGAGGTTTCGGAGCCGATCAGCTATCAGGGCCGATACTTCATCCTCCGTCGCGGCGAAGATGTGCCTAAATCATACGAGCAGGCCAAGAAAGAGATCGAGGTCAGCCTGCGTAACCGCCGTGCTTATTCGGTTGCTGCCGAGCTTGCTCAAAAGGTTGTAGATTCGCTCAAGCAGACCAAGGATCCGGTGCAAACGGCTCAGGCTTTTGCGGCCGAGGCCAACATGTCAGCCGCCGATATGGTCAAGGAAACCGATTTCGTCAAACCGGGCGATGATGTAGCAAATATAGGTATCTCACCGCAGTTTGAAGAGGGGATCGCACCGCTTGCGAACGTCGGAGATGTCGGTGAGAAAACGCCGATACAGAACGGTTTCGCGATCCCGATGCTTGCTGATAAGAAGGATCCGCGTGATGCGGAATTTGACGAGGTCAAGGCCCAGATCGTCGATGTCGTTAAACTCGAACGTGCCCGGACTCAGGTCGAGGAGATCGCCAAGGCTATCGCAGCCGGTGCCGACAGTGCATCTGCCCTCAGCGGAGCGGCTTCGGCTAAAGGCTTGACATCGAAAGAGCAGAAGAACCTCATCCTTGGCTCACCGCTCGGTGAAGGCCCGACGGCGGGCACCAGCGAAGCTCTTGAGGATGCCCTTTTCGCAATGAAGGTCGGAGAAGTCAGCAAAACGCCGATCAAGGTTGGTGACAACTGGTACGTAGTGGGTCTGACCAAACGTGAGGATGCAAACACCGCCGATTTTGCGGCTCAGCGCAGCAGCCTGCTTGAGTCGATGCTTGCGAGAAAGC
This sequence comes from Acidobacteria bacterium Ga0077534, assembly GCA_001464455.1. GTDB lineage: Bacteria > Acidobacteriota > Blastocatellia > Pyrinomonadales > Pyrinomonadaceae > OLB17. The sequence continues at coordinate 580,863 of LNEI01000018.1, read as the reverse complement.
GTTCGGCTGTTTTCGGTGATTATCTTGCCGCAACGAAGCGAAAACTCGAATCAAACGGCAGCATCAAGATCTACAAGGAAGCCCTCGATAAGATCGACGCTCCGATCCCGGGAGCAACTCCTCTCGCACCGCCTGCATAAGGACCAACCCTTTAATGAAAAAAGCCCGCGGCCGAAACCGTGGGCTTTTTCTATTTTACCAGCGACTCCGGATTACTTAGGAGCGTGCAGTTCAGCGTAATGGACAAAGAACCAGTACGTGATCCCTATCCAGATCGCTAAGTTGATCAGCGTTGCAGCCAGACCCACGTTTCGCGTTGTCGCGTTACGAGCGGCATTCCCGTCACGCTTACCGTACATCAAGACGATGACCAATACACCAGTCACACCCCAAGCGAACAGTCGGACTGCCATTTCGATCCAGACCAAATGTGAAACCTGCCAGACAGTTAACGCCATTGCCAGTACGATGGCTATTGCTGCAGCGATCGGAGGCTTATAGTTGGATTCGCCTTCGTCCCCTTCACGATGCTCGTCAATACCGATCTTGCTGTGGTTATAGCTATAGGCAAAGTAGATCACCAGGCCGATAGACATCCAGACGATCAGCCGGATCCACGTGTCGAGCGGAAGGCTGTTCATCAGGTAGGCTGCCGATAAAACCGTTGCGATCGGGATGAAAGGCGAGAGCGGCACCTTGAACGGACGATGCAGGGCCGGATTCGACGAACGCAGGATGATGATACCAACGCCCACGATCACGAATGCAAACAAGGTTCCGATGCTAACCAGTTCGCCAAGCAAGCTGATAGGAACAAAGCCCGCAAGGATAGCCACGATCACGCCTGTGATCGCCGTAGTGATGTGCGGTGTCTGATACTTCGGATGGATCTTCGCAGCCCAGGCTGGAAGCAGGCCATCCTTAGACATCGAATAGAACACGCGCGGCTGGCCCATCGTCATGACGACCATTGTCGAACTGAGTCCGAGCACGGCTCCAACCTTGATGATCGTCGGGAAAACGAAAAGGATCGTTCCCATGGTCGTGCCCTCGGCCTTCTGCAAAGCCGCGTCGATAGCGACTGCGATCGGAGCGGCTGCGTTTGTCAGAAGCTTATAGTCGACCAATCCGACCATGATACCCGCGACGAGGATATACAAAACCGTACATATCGCGAGCGAGCCGAGTATGCCTATAGGCATGTCACGCTGCGGATTCTTTGCCTCTTGAGCTGCGGTCGAAACCGCGTCAAAGCCAATGTAGGCAAAGAAGATAACGGCAGCACCCGTAACCACGCCGCTAAAACCGAATGGCATGAATTCGGCACAGCCGGGAGAGCCAACGGTGCAGCCGATGCCGATATTGGATGGGTTAACGTAACCGACGCCCGCGACGATAAACAGAACTACTACCACGACTTTGACGATCACGATCAGCGAGTTAAAGCTCGCTGATTCCTTGATACCGCGGATGAGCAGAAGTGTTACAGCAACGGCGATCAAGGCGGCTGGCAAGTTAAAGACACCAGTCGCCACCACATTGCCGGCAGCGTCCTTTAGCGCAGTTCCGGGCGGAGCACTAAGTTCGAGCGGAAAATTAATGCCGAGAGTATCTCTGAAAAGGCTGACAACATACCCCGACCAGCCAACGGCGACAGTCGCCGCTCCAAAGGCGTATTCGAGGATCAGATCCCAGCCGATGATCCAGGCGATGAATTCACCTAGAGTTCCATAGCCATATGCGTATGCCGAACCTGAGATGGGCACGCTGGCGGCGAATTCTGAATAGCAGAGAGCAGCGAAAGCGCTGACGATACCGGCGAGAACCATTGAAATGATAACCGCAGGCCCGGCATGCTTTCCGGCAGCCTGGCCGGTAAGAACGAAGATTCCCGTTCCGATGATCGCTCCGATGCCAAGCATCGTTAGATCCAGGGAACTCAACGACTTCTTAAAAGTATGTTCGCCCGTCTCCTGCGCCTCGGCAATGATCCGGGAAATTGGTTTTGTCGCAAAAAGTGACATGAAAACCTCCTAAAGTTTAAATAACAGAGAGTACGTTAGGCTGCCGCCTTCGCGGACATGCCCTTCCAAATAAAGTAAACCGGTACGCCGGTAAGAACGATAACAAGTCCTGGCCAGGTTGCAGTCGTTTGGTAAACAAACAATACAACAAGGATGATCGAGGCTCCAATAATGTAGAGAGCCGGAATTATCGGGTATCCAAATGCTTTATACGGGCGTTCGGCATCAGGTTGTTTCGCCCTGAGCACAAAAACTGCCAAAATCGCGAGAATATAAAAGATCAGTGCCGACGAGATGACGTAGGTGAGTAGATCGCCGTAAAGATTGCCGTACGCTAGTGTGCCGTCGGGGTTTTCCTTTACAGTTTTAGGGAAAACGTAGAATACCGCCCAAATACCCTGAATTACGATCGCCCATGCCGGCACGTGGAACTTATTGAGATGTCCAGCGGCCTTAAAGAAGAGCCCGTCTTTCGCCATCGTGTAGTAAGCACGAGGGCCGGCAATGATAAGCCCGTTGTTGCATCCAAAGGTCGAGATCATGATCGCGATCGCCATCAGCGTCGCACCGAAACCGGGAAAAATAACTTCAGCGGTCGCCGATCCGACGCGGTCGCTGGCTACGTTCTGGATATCTTCGAATCGTAGAGTTAAGAGATATGCAACGTTTGCGAGCAAGTAAAGTGCGATCACGCCGCCTGTTCCGAGCAGAAGCGAAAGCGGCAGGTTTCGTTTAGGATCTTTCACCTCGCCCGCGGTAAATGTCACGTTATGCCATGCATCGGCTGAGAACAGCGAATTGGTTTGCGCGACACATATACCGACGAACAAGCCCATGGCAACAGTGGCGGTGAGCCCATGGCCGACATCCTGCAAACTTCCGCGAACTGTCCAGAGGTCACCGAAATTCGACTTGCCGATCTCTGGGTAATAGACCACACCGACAACGATGCCGAGAACAATAAGAGCGATCAGAGAACCGGTCTTTGCAAATGTGAAGACATTCTGGACGAGCTTTCCTAGCTTTAAGCCGCGGGTATTCATGAACGTCAAAAAGACGATCATCACGACCCCGACTAGCTGTGCAGTCGAAAGCGAAAATGCGTAACTCGAAGACCCGAAGCGAACCGGGGCCATTAAATAGTTAGTTTCAGAAACGGAAGGAACGAGGATGCCCAGGAATCGGGCAAAAGCGATGGAAACAGCTGCGATCGTGGCGGTCTGAATTACCAAAAAGTGCGTCCAACCGTATAGAAACCCCCATAGCGGCCCGTACGCCTCTTTTAAGTACACGTACATTCCACCCGCACGCGGCATCATCGCTGCCAGCTCGCCATAGGAAAGAGCAGCGCCGATCGTCAAAAATCCCGTGACGAGCCACACCACGAGCAGCCAACCGGGCGAGCCGACCTGGCGGGCGATATCAGCCGAAACGATGAAAATTCCCGAGCCGATCATCGACCCGGCGACAATCATCGTCGAATCGAGCAGGCTGAGGCCGCGTATGAATCCTTCGTTCGATTCTTCTGTGACTACCTGGCTTTCCGCCATAGCTCGAACTGTCCAAAAAAGAAAGCATTCGCATCAGATCCGGAACTGCACGGATGCAAATGCATCACAACCTAAGAGGAACCCTCACAATAAATAAAAATAAGATGTTTTGCTGACGCTAAGGAACATTAAGCCTGATAAACGACAAAGTCAAGCATAAACAATCGACGCTCGACCTCAATGAGAAATGCCGGAACCCGGTAAATCGGAAGTGAGCCAGTACGGGAACGATCTTACCTCTCGCGGATCGCCTCCGATTTGCCCTCGCGGCGAGCTTTGACGAATTCGATTAGGATTGGCATGATCGAAAGCAAAACCACGACGATCACTACCTTATCGATGTGCTCTTCGAGCAGAAATCCTTCGATGCCGAAGACGTTTCGCATAAGCTGTTCGACCAGACCGCCGAGATAATATCCTGCCAACAGCATCGAGACGATCCACAAAAGCCCACCGAAAACGTTATAGAAGATGAAGCTGCGATAAGTCATTTCCGCAGCACCCGCGACTAACGGTGCAAAAGTGCGTACTATGGGGACAAACCGTGCGATAACGATGGTTTTTCCGCCATGCTTCTCATAAAAGGCGTGTGCTTTTTGAATATGTTTCGGATTAAAAAACCGGGACTTCGGTCTTGTGAAAAGTGTGCGCCCCATCTTTCGACCAGTGTAATAACCGACCGTGTCGCCAATGACAGCCGCAACAAAGAGCGTCACCATCAGAATCATCAAATCCAGCTTTCCAGCAGCCGCAAACAGCCCCGCTACAACCAATAGTGAATCTCCAGGTAGAAAGAAGCCGATGGCAAGGCCAGTTTCGGCGAAAACGATCAAGAATAGGCCCACGTAAACATAACCGCCCATCGTGCCGAGCATCGTATCGATCAACACTTTCGGATTCAGAACGTAATCCTTCATCCAGTATAAAAACTCAACCATAGATTCCATATAACGGTGTTTATGAGTAGCTATTTATCGATACATTATCAATATTTTCCGTTTCATCAGTAAAGGCGATATGAGGGTTTTCACTCCATATCGCCTTTAGGTTGTTTAAGTCATTGTCCGTCGGAATCAGGCCTTACCGATCGCCTTGAGGTATCTCGACAATTCTTCTCTGACTTTCGGGAACAGAAAGAGTAGTCCGATCATGTTAGGAAAGACCATAGCTAGGATCATCGCGTCGGAGAATGCGAGTACCGAACCGAGCGAGGCTGCCGAGCCGATAACAACAAAGATGCAAAACAGCACTTTGTACGAGATGTCAGCGGCAAACGAGCGGCCGAAGAGATACTTCCACGACTGCAATCCGTAGTAGGACCACGAGATCAGCGTTGAGAAGGCGAACAGGACGATAGCAACCGTAAGAACCGCATTAAACCCGGGGATCACATCATTATAGGCACGAGCAGTCAGGTCTACGCCGTTAACGACCTCGTTGCCGATCATGATGTTGCCGTTGATGCCGCCATACTGGAAAAAGCCATCCATGTTGAAAAGCACGATCACGATGGCAGTCATAGTGCAGATAATGACCGTGTCAATAAATGGTTCAAGCAGGGCAACGATTCCCTCACTGGCGGGGTACTTGGTACGTACGGCTGAGTGAGCGATTGCAGCCGAACCGGCACCAGCCTCATTTGAGAAAGCTGCTCGTCTGAAACCCTGTATAATAACGCCGGCAATACCGCCAACTGCGGCCGTCGGGGTGAAAGCACCTGAGATGATCTGCCCTATTGCGGCGGGAACCTCACTAAAATGGGCCCCGATAATAATTAGCGAAGCGATGATGTAAATGATCGCCATTACCGGAACCAGCTTTTCGGTCACCGTAGCAATACGCTTGATACCGCCGATGATGACCACAGCGGTGATGATAGCCAAGATCAGGCCGATGACAGTTCTGACGGCACCACCCTCAAGCCCTAAAAGAGTCGTTATCTGCGAGGTAGCCTGATTCGCCTGAAATGCGTTTCCGCCGCCAAATGAGCCGCCAACGCAGAAAACTGCGAAGATTATTGCCAGCACCTTACCAATCGGCCCCATTTTGATATCGGCAAACCCCTTTGAGAGGTAATACATTGGGCCGCCGTGAACGGTTCCGTCTTTGTCGATATCGCGGTATTTAACACCCAGCGTACACTCAACAAATTTCGACGACATCCCGAGCAATCCAGCGACGATCATCCAGAACGTTGCGCCTGGTCCGCCGATACCGATCGCCACCGCGACGCCGGCGATGTTGCCCAGCCCGACCGTTCCCGACACAGCAGTTGCCAGAGCCTGAAAATGGTTTACTTCGCCGTGATGGCTTTCATCCTTGATCGTTTCAGGAATATCGCCGTCAACGATATTGACCTCGGATTTCTCGACGTGAGGGTCGTGATGGTCAGCATCGCCAACCATCTCGATATCGTCATATTTTCCTCGAACGACCTGTATCGCTAAGGGAAATCGGCGGAGGTTGATAAATCCAAAAGCGATAGTAAAGAATGTCGCACCGCCGATCAGAAGCAGCAAAACTATTGGAATATTAAACGGAGCAGGCAGCGGAGCGGGGTAGAAAACAAGTGCTTCAAACGCATCGGCTATCGGTTTGAACGCCGCATCGATCCTCTCGTCAAGGCCCCTTTCCTGGGCGAAAGACATTAAAGGAAGAACAAGGACAGCTAAAGTCGCAAATAAACATCTAGAGACTCTGTGATTCATTTTCACCTCAAAAAGAAGATCGGAATTTTATTTACATTTGGGCCAATTGGCGCCGGGAACAGGAATTGGCTTGCGGAGGAGATACGTCGCAAACGTTGTAAATGTTATATTCGGCATTATACCCCAATATGTTGGCTTGTCGAACGTGCATCGGCTAAAATCCGAATTGATAGAGAAAAGCCTATATGGAAAAGCCAACCCCGCCGCCGTTTGGCGACATGCCCTCGGACGAGTTTCGAAAGCACGGCCACCAATTGGTGGAATGGATCGCAGACTACTTTGATAACATCGGCGACTATCCGGTACTCTCTCAGGTCGAACCGAACTGGCTGAAGGGGCAGATCCCAGCCTCGCCGCCTCAGCAGGGCGAGGATTTTGGTGAGGTGCTGAAGGATGTAGACCGGTTGATCCTGCCTGCCGTTACCCATTGGAACCATCCGAATTTTCACGGGCTTTTTTCGACATCGACGAGCAGCGTCGGTGTTTTTGGCGAGATGCTTACAGCCGCCTTTGATATGAAGGCCATGCTCTGGCGAACCTCGCCGGCGTCGACTGAACTCGAAGACGTCGTGCTCGATTGGCTCCGCCAGATGATGGACCTGCCCGAACATTTTGAGGGGATCATCTACGACACGGCCTCGGTCTCGACCATGCACGCCATTGCTGCTGCCCGCGAAAAGGCCGGTTTGGGCGTTCGCGATCAGGGTTTGACCGGCCGTGACGATGTGCCGCTGATGCGGGTTTACTGTTCGGAACATGTTCATTCTTCGATAGATAAGGGCGTCATCACGCTCGGCCTCGGGCTTCGATCGTTGCGAAAGATCGAATGCAATGAACGTTTTGAGATGATTCCCGAAAAGCTCGATGAGGCGATCCAAGAAGATCTCGCGGCAGGTTTTCTGCCGTTGTGCGTTATCCCAACCATCGGTACGACTTCGACGTCGAGCGTCGATCCGGTCGATCAGATCGCTGATATTTGCAAGAAATACGGCATCTGGCTCCACGTTGACACCGCTTATGCCGGCTCGACCGCCATTATCCCGGAGTTCCGACACCATTTCACCGGACGTGATCCGGACGATCCAAAATCTAAAATCCAAAATCCAAAATCGATGGGCTGGGAGCGAGCTGATTCCATAGTCGTAAATCCTCATAAATGGCTGTTCACCCCCTTTGACCTTTCGGTACTCTATTGCAAAGACCTGAGCGTTCTAAAAGAGGCGTTCTCGCTCGTGGCCGAATACCTAAAGACAAGCGATGAACAGACGGTCAAGAACGGAATGGACTACGGCATTCAGCTCGGCCGGCGGTTTCGAGCCTTGAAACTATGGTTCATAATCCGCTATTTCGGCGTTGAAGGCATGATCGCCAGGCTTCGTGAACATTGCCGCCTTGCTCGACTTTTCGCGTCGTGGGTCGAAGGATCGCCAAACTTTGAAATGATGGCACCGGTTCCGTTTGCTCTGGTCTGCTTCCGGCTCCATCCCGCGGGGTTCGATCCGGACCAGCTCAACGCCCTGAATGAGCGGATCATGAACGATATCAACGCTTCCGGCGAGGCGTACCTATCTCACACAAAGCTTAACGGGCAATACACGCTGAGGCTGTCAGTGGGCAGCATCCGCGTCGAAGAGCGGCACATCGAGAAAGTGTGGCGACTGCTCAACGAGCATATCGCCCCACCGCGATCATAGTTACTTTTGATCCACCTCATCCCAAATCTTATGCCCATGAGTTTCCTTTAGTAGGATCGCTCCAACTACGAAGGTGATACCAGCGATGGCCATTGGATAGTACAGGCCCGCGTAAATATCGCCGGTTTGGGCGATCAGGGAGACGCCGATCAGCGGCAGCAGGCCGCCGAAGACGCCGTTGCCGATGTGATAGGGCAGCGACAGCGCCGTGTATCGTATCTTTGCCGGGAATGCCTCTACCAAATACGCGGCAATGGGGCCGTAGACCATTGTCACCCAAAAGACCTGGACGAAGATCAGCAGGATCAACTTCCATGCGGCGGATTGTGAGAGCAGGTCGCTGAGCGAGGTATACGGCAGTACTTTCTCGGCTGTGATGAGTGTGCCGTCTGGACCCGAGGTTTGCGGAGTTAACTTTATGGCTCCCGTTACCGGATCTTTTTGCGAGCTAGCGGTTACGACGTTTGATCCTGCAGCAGACTGCATTGCCGTATAGATCGGGATGTACGTCAGCATCGCGAGCAGACAGCCGGCGAGGATGATCCACTTCCGGCCGATGCGGTCGCTCAAAGCGCCGAAAAATACAAAGAATGGCATCGCCATCAACAGAGCGATGGCGACGATGTAGATCGACGAGGTCGCGTTTACGTTTAGGATAGTCTGCAAATAGAAGAGAGCAAAAAACTGCCCGGCATACCATACAACGCCCTGTCCGGCGGTCGCCCCGAAGAGCGAGATCAGGACGGTCTTGAGATTTTTCCACTTCGTAAACGCTTCGATCAGTGGGTTGGCCGAGGTCATTCCGCTGGATTTTACCTGCTGGAAGATGGGCGATTCTTCCATTTTCAATCGGATGTAGAGCGAGACAACGACGAGGAGGATGGAGACTAGAAACGGTATTCGCCAGCCCGCTATGCCATCGGGAGCCTTGCCTGAGAACTGATCGGCCGACATCATATTCTGCACGATCAGGATCACAGCAAGCGACATGAATAGGCCAAGCGTCGCGGTGATCTGGATAAACGACGTGTAAAATCCACGTCGATTGTCCGGCACATGCTCCGCTACGTAAACTGCCGCTCCGCCATATTCACCACCGAGTGCGAGCCCCTGCAGTACGCGGACAAGCAGCAAAATTATTGGAGCCGCATAGCCGATAACGGCAAACGTCGGCAGGAATCCAATGATCGCGGTTGCGCAGCCCATGATCAGCAGCGTGACGAGAAACGCATATTTGCGTCCCACAACATCACCGATCCTGCCAAAGAACAAAGCTCCGAAGGGCCGAACGATAAAGCCGACCGCAAACGTTGCGAGATATGCTATGTAGGCAAATGTGTCATTACCCGGCGGATAGAAAAGCGGCGCGATGATCGGGGCTAGGCTGCCGAAAATGTAAAAGTCGTACCATTCGATAACCGTCCCAAGCGACGACGCCCCGATCACCTGCCAGATCTTTCCCTTCGAGACCTGGTCGTTGTACATCGCACCGAGATCGCCACTGGTTTCAGCCATAAAAATATCTTTCCTTTCCTAGTTAAGCGGTTTTTGAGTATTAAAACAGTTTTCGACACGGTTTCAAAGGTGGTCCTGCTATGTTATTTTCGCGGCCGTTCTAACACATCAAATTTGTAATGTGTCATCGCGTTTCGAGCGCAACTCCCCTCGTGTACAGGAGGGATGGCAGCCGCTTTGGGCTGACGGGGTGGTTGAGGGGTTGGGGGTTGAGCATTTTGAACTGTACGAAGTATCTCGGCGTCGTCGCTTTGCGTCCCAGAGTTCGCGGTTCCTGCTTTAGTTCGCGGTGCCTAACCCTTTCAACCACCCCGCCCGAAGCGGGCACCCCTCCTGTCCAGGAGGGGAATTGTCGCTATGGTTCCCCTCCTGGACAGGAGGGGTGGCAGCCGCTTTGGGCTGACGGGGTGATTGAGATGATAGGGATTTAGGATTTAGTCGGGGCGGTCGTCGTTTGCGTCCCAAATTTTCGTCATGTCTGTTTTCGTTCGGGGCTTGCATGGATGCGTCCCAGGATGTCGGATTGTCAAAGATCAAGATCGTCAATTAAGAATTCGAAATTAGAAAGTCAAAAAGCGAGGGCTAAACGTGGTGATCCGCGTGGTTGGGCGAGGAGAGATCTGGGGCCGGTACCGGGAACGATAGTGACCGGGGCTCTTGAAGGCTCAAGATCGCGACGAGAAGTCGGGACGACGTAAATGCCGTGCAGCGGGAATCTAGCCGTGCGTCCCAAAGCCCCACCCGCTACGGCAGGTGGTACTGACCCGCAGCGGCTGCCTCGCAATGCAGTGCGTCCCAAAGCCACGCTACCTAAGGCTGACCCGGAGCGGCGGCCTCGCGGCGTAGTTAATCCCAGATCCCAGCCCACTGCCGCAGATGGCACTGCATCGTGAGCGGTCGCTGACGACTCAAACATGTACCACGGCCCGAAGCGGTCTCGGATCAGTTCTTCGCAGACGCTTTCGACAAATGCTAGCTTTTTGTCGGGAGCGAATTGCGGGAGTTTGACCGAGATATTCGAGCGGGAATTGCAGATAGTACACGTGTTCATACATAAGACGCTACACGAACTTGTATGAAATTGAAATGCTATTCCGCACGAAATGGCCAATAACGCACAGAATGACGCAAAATGCGTGAAATAGTTTTTGCCTTCTTAGCGGCGGTCCACTTAGAGAAATGTTCTCACGCAAAGCAGCAAAGGCCGCAAAGGAGACGCAAAGGTACGGTCTATAAGGGCTAATGAGGCGCGGTTACGAATCTTCGTGTTAAACTGTGCTCACAAGACATCGTGAAGTATAAAAAAGAGACAGTAATAAAAGCGTCGCCGGAGCGGGTTTTTGCGTTTCATCAACTGCCGGATGCGTTTGAGCGGCTGGTGCCGCCTTTTGAGGATGCAAAGGTCATTCAGAAGGCGGATATTTCTGTTATCGGCTCGCGGGCGATCATTGAAACAAAGATCTTCGGACTGATCCCTGCGAAGTGGGTCGCGGAGCATACTGCGTACGATCCGCCGCGATATTTTGAGGATATTCAGGTCTCAGGGCCGTTTGCTAGCTGGAAGCATGGGCATTTTATTGATCCGCATGCAGAGGGGGCGGTGCTGAGAGACGAGATCGACTTTGAACCGCCAATGTCGTTCATCGGTGACCTAGCCGCGCCGCTCTTTATCCTGCCGAGGATCGAGAAGATGTTCGAGTATCGGCATCGAATGACGAAAGAGTGGTGTGAGAGTGAGAGCGAAACCTAGATCAGTACCGCCTGCGTCGGCAGGCGGTACCGCCCCCTATAAAGGAAGCCATTCCTTGATCTCCTTGATCGAACCGCCAAAAAGAAAATCAGCGATCCCCGCCGTCTCATGCGAGCGGTCGTAGCCGACTAGTTCGACGTAGGCACGGCCTTTTACCGGGGTGCCGGCCTTGGTACCGTTTACCGAGCAGGCTCCTTCCCAATAGACGATCATCGTGGAGCCGCGGGTGTCTAGTTCCTGATCCTCGATATATGGCTCGATGTGGATGTCGATGCCCAGTTTCGCTACCTTTACGTTCCAGCCGCTAGGATACTCGGCCCCGGTTCGTTCGCTAGTCCAAAAGTCTGTCGCTTCGATCTCGAAATCCGCTCGTTTTAGAGATTCGCAGGTTCCGTCTGGCATGACATAGGTTCCGGTTGAATCGCCTTTTACATGGCCGCCGGCATCGTCAAACTGGTAGATCATCAGCTCGCTTTCGTCGTCAAACTGTATCGAGAACCAATCCCATTCGCCTTGTTCCCAAATGCCGTACTCGCGATCCATCCATGCTTTGCCGGTGAATCGCTCGACAGAACCGTTCTCATTCAACTGTCCGTCGACACGCATTCGTGTGTACGAAAAATGCTTCGATGCTCCTGATTTCTTGAGGGTGATGCCGCTGCCGCCTTCGCCGTTCATGACGATCGGCTTTTCGGATTCAAGTACCGCATCGAAAACGGTTCCGTCCGAAAGCGTCGCGTGAAGCAGGTGTTTACCGGCTACTTCACGCAGCGTCCAGTCGCCCAGGCGGATGTCACACGCCGTTTCGCTCATCGAGACAGGATTGTCGAACGGCTTATCAAAACTTCGCATGTGATCGTAGGTGAATTTACCCCGAGTTATATCCGAGATCGCAAAGTGGGCGAAGTACATCGGGTTAGCGAGAGCCGTCATGGGGACAACGCCGAGACGATCGAGGTCGGTCCGGCGTTTGAAGAAGACGAGCTCAAATCCGAATTCTCGTCCGGTCGCCGTCTCGCAGTGGCCGGTGTAATACCACCATTCGGTCTGTGCGTTCTTTTGTGCGAAGAGGTCGTCCGGGAGCGTAACTGTTCCGTCCATCGGAGCGTCGTCCAGTTTCCCGCCGCCGTAGCCGAGGATAGATGCTACCCCGTCGAGAGCCGTTGATGCGTAATATTCGAGAGGTTTGAAAAAGTTTTGACTCATAAGGGATATCTTTCGTTTTCAGACGGTTTTTGGATGAGCAAATATTCGTCTGCTTTTCAGATTTTGCAAAATCCTTCGCGAAAACTAAACTCCGCCGCAAATCCGTGCGAAAATAGCGTTTATGCTGATTCACATAGTTTGCTGGAAATACGGGCCCGACGTTAGTGACGAGGTGCGAAATGACCATCGTGCACGCCTCGCTGCCCTTGCCTCACTCATCCCTTCGGTTCGCAGGCTGGACGTCGGGGCGGATTTGCTTTCACTTGAACGGTCTTTCGATACCGGGCTGGTCGTTGAGTTTGACGATCGGGGTGGGCTTGACGAATATGATGCTCATCCGGAGCATCAAGCTGTAGCCGCGATCGGCCGTGGAATAGCGGAAAAAGTCGTATCGGTCGATTTTATTAGTGAACGGAGCTGATCTGAAGTCACTCGGCAAACGAATACTAAAAGGTGTACATCATAGAAGAGCAATATTTATCTGATCTGATTTTTGCGGGATACCGATGATGACAAAGATTCTACAAAGCGGGCTTAAGTTAGCATTTTTCACGATACTTCTGAGCGTGCCGGTTCTGGCACAGGCAGTGAAGCGAACTCCTTTCGACGTAACGAACTATGTGATGGATGTCACCCTCTCGCCGACGGAGCGCAAGCTCGATGCGACGGTCGACGTCACATTTACTCCGCTCGAGGGCGCCCGCTCGGTTTCATTCGAATTGAACGGGTCGTTAAAAGTCGACAGCATCGTTCGGCAAGACCGGCCCGGCATTGCCGCGACGGTTGTAAACCCACCCACCGCTCGTTCAACGGCGCCGAGGCCGGCCCCGACACCGCAGTCCATCGTTACGTTTGTGCAGGATCAGTCGAATTCCAGTGATCTCGGGCCTCACGTTCGAATTGATCTGGGCGAGAGCATTGCAAAGGGAACGCCCGTCACTCTTCGATTCAAATACAGCGGCATTCTCGAGACGCCGGCCGGCGGCCCGCTTCTTTCGAAACGGCTTGCGTCGGTCGGGGCAAATGACGGGTATCTGATGTACGCGGCTCGCTGGTTTCCGTTTCACGACTACGCGGCTGACCCAGCTACGTCTGACGTAAGTATCTCGCTGCCTGCAGGCTATCAGCTTGTTGGTTATAGCGATGCTCCGGTTGCTAATGTTGGAGGTAAGACCAGATTCGTCCAGGCGACACCCGCTCTGATCGGGAATTTTGCCTATGGCAAGTACACGCCGCGAACTCTGCGGATCGGCGATCAGGAGATCCAGTTCTTTACAAAGCCGGGAACCGAAGATCAAACCGCAAGATACGGCGAGACGCTTGGCAAGGCTCTTGTTGACTACACAAAGCGCTTTGGGCCTGCGGATTATGGTAAAAAGATGCTCGTCGCCCAGATCGACGATGAGAGCCTGGATTTTTATTCATCGAAAGGCATGCTCTTCGTTGCGACTCGTCCGTTCGAAGAGGCTCGGGATGTGACGTTTACGCGGCTCCAGCGCGAAGCTGCGTATCAATGGTGGGGCCTGACCGTCGGCCTTAAATCGTTTGACGACGTATGGCTGTCGCAGGGACTTGCGGAGTACAGTGCCTTTTCTCTTCGTGAATCGGAAATGGACGGTGCGAAACTCGATTCGCTTCGACGCGAACTTTTGGAAAAGTCGCTGACCTTCGAGCAGACCGCGTCGATACTGCGTGCTCCGGCAAATCTCGATGACCAGAGCAGTGCTTATCAGTATTTGATGTACGGCAAAGGAGCCTTTGTTTACAAGCTGCTGCGCCAGACGCTGGGGGATCAGAAGTTTGATCAGTTGCTGCGAACTTACCTGCAGCAGTACCGCGGCAAGGCGGCGTCGATCGATGATTTCGAGAGGCTTACCTCGCAGTTGGCGGGACAGCCGATGCGATACTTTTTTGCTCGCTGGGTCGAGGGCACTGGTGTTCCGGAATTTACAAGCGACTACCTGATCATTCGAACCCGCGGCGGTAAGTTCGTAACACGTGGAACGGTAAAGCAAAACTACGATAATCTCCGGCTGCCGGTCGAGATCCAGCTTCGTTCCGAAGGCGATCAGGGCCTGACGACGGTCAAGCTGGACATGGAAGAATCAAGCGCGGACTTCAATATTGAATCAGACGGCAAGCCGATCGCTGTGATCATCGACCCGGGCTACAAGCTTTTGCGGATATCGCCTGACCTTCGCGTATCTTCTATTGCTCGACGCGGTATCGAGCAGTTTAAGGAAGGGAATTATGCCGAAGCTCAGGTGCAGTTCGAGGCGGCCTTGAAACTCGACCGCTCGAATTCTTGGATCTATTACCACCTAGGCTTGCTTTTCCTCGAACAGCGGAACTTCGACCTGGCGATCGACAATTTCAAGGCTGCGCTGGGTGGAAACCTAAACCCTGCTTGGTTGTCGGTTTGGTCCAACGTAAAGATGGGTAATGCTTACGATGGCAAGGGCGACCGTACGCGTGCGGTTGCGGCGTATAAACGTGCCGAGGCGATCGGTGACAATTACGACAACGCGCAGGAAGCCGTGAAGAAATTTATGGCAAACCCGTACGACCCGCGAGAGAAGTCGACGACGGCCGTTAGATAGATTAGGCTTAAAAGGGAACCGGTAAGCACGTGCGGCTTCCAGCCGGCACGTTCTGCCGGTTCTGCTTGTTTGGGTTGATCGATGTCACAGGTAAAAGAGATCGCATATTCCGTTTTGAACGCCGTTACGTTTGGGCGCGGTGTTTCCCGGCGCATCAGCGGCGAGACGATACGCTTTCCTGCGAGGTGGAGCCGATATTACGAGAGCGATTATGAGCCGGAAACGTTTCGCTTTTTTCGAGAGAATCTGAATGAGGGTGATACCGTTCTGGATATCGGCGGACATATCGGCCTTTTTGCCGTTACGACTGCTCGGCTGGTCGGAGAAAGCGGCAAGGTATTTTCCTTTGAGCCGACGCCGTTTACCCGCGGAGTTCTAGAGGAAGTCGTCGCTTTGAACGGTGTTTCGGGCATTGTCGAAGTGCGTTCGGAAGCGGTTTCCAGCAAACGTGGGAGTACAGTCTTTTATGACACGGGCGATACCATATCGAATGCCAATTCTTTAGTGCGGACTGAGCGAAGCCGGACCGAGATTCCGATTAGTCTTATCAGCGTCGACGAGTTTGTCGAGGAAAAAGGCCTTAAAGTCGATTGTATGAAGATAGATGTCGAGGGGGTCGAGCTTGATGTGCTTCGCGGTGCGCGAAAAACGTTTCTCGAGCTTCGCCCCGTCGTGCGACTCGGTCTGCATCCCCCGTTTATTATGCAGAACGGGCAGTCGCTTGCGGAGATCTGGGATGTGCTCGATGAATATGACGTTGACGTTGTGTACGACGGAGATCCGGTCGGGAAGGATTGGTTTTGTGGCCAGGATAACCTTTTTGACGTGAATCTGATACCGTCTAGATAATGCGAGTCTGCCACCTGTGCGACGGTTCGGTCGCGGGCGATTATTTCAGAAATATTACTGCCGGTTTGACGGCTAAAGGCGTCGAAGTTTTGCTAGTCGAACTCGGCAGCGGAACCGCGCCGACATGGCTAGCGAAATTTCCGGGCGTTACCTACAGATCGCTCGACGCGAGCGGGAGCCGAAAGATATTCGCGGCAAGGCGAAAATTGGCCGAACTGGTTGCGACCGAAAACATCGACATTCTCCACACCCATCTTTTCTACTCAGGCCTCGCGGCTGCGTTTGCGCGGAAGAAGTTCGGCAAAACGATCTTCGCTTTGATGCGGCACCATACGGGCGTTGTACGTATGCTCGGTTCGCGATTTCATGTAGCAGCAGATAAGTGGATGGCAGAAAAAGCGGACTACGTGATGACGGTGTCCGAGGCCGCGAAGCGTTACATGATCGATGTCGACGGCATCCGCCGCGACGATATCGAGGTAGCGTATCTCGGTTTCGATTTCGATCAGATGTCGCCAAACGCGAAAAAGCGAGCGGTCACACGGGCCGAGTATGGATTTGCGGATGACGATATCGTGATCGGCTACGTCGGGAATTTTGCCGCCGGAAAAGGCCACGTGCAGTTGATCAATGCATTCGACGCGATCAAGGCTGAAGTTCCAAATGCTAAGCTCATACTTGTCGGCCGCGGAAAGCTGCAAGAAGTCGATGATACCGTCGGACGTCTGGGGCTCGGCCGCAGGATAACCTTTGCTGGCTGGCATGACGATGTGGCGGCGGTGTACAACGCAATGGACATTTTCGTTCAGCCGAGCCTGAGCGAAGCGTTTTCACAAGTTCTGATCGAAGCAATGGGATGCGGTCTCCCGGTTGTTGCAACCAATGTTGGCGGTGCAGCCGAGGTTATCGAGAACGGGTCGAACGGAATCCTTATCGAACCCGACGATCCGCGCGCTATCGCGGAGCAAGTCCTCTCGCTTATCCATAGCAAGCAACTACGTACCGCGCTCGCTGAAAACGGAATGAATTCGGTTCGTGAACGATTTTCTGCTGACCGGATGGTCGAGCGGCACCTGGAACTTTATCGCGATTTTATTCATAGAAATAACTATCCCAAAGGTTGATAGTTGATAGCCTCGTAGTCGATAGTTTAGTTAATGGCGGTTTCGGAAAGATTTCAGGGTGCAAATGTTGTCGATGCGGGCCGACTCTCGCCATATTGGGGTGAGCACGCCGCTCGGTACGTGTATGCCCTTCCATTTGTAGGCGGAAAACGAGTTCTTGATATCGCCTGTGGAACGGGCTATGGCATCGGGCTTCTGAGGAAACACGCGAGTTACGTCGTCGGCGTTGACATAGATGCTTCAGCCGCTCAGGAAGCTAAGAAAGAAACTGGCGACAACGGTGCCGTCATGCTCGCCGATGGGCTTGGGCTTCCTTTCGCGGATGATACTTTTGATACGGTCACATCCTTTGAGACGCTCGAACATCTGCATTCCCGTCGGGAATTTCTCGCCGAGCTTCGACGCGTGCTGACGCCGGGTGGAAAGCTGCTCCTTTCCACGCCGAACGCACTTTATTCGAAACCGGTGAATGGTATTCCTGCTAATCCGTTCCATATTCATGAGTACGAGCCCGGCGAACTGAGAGCCGAGATCGAAGGGCATTTTGAGATCGAGAGCTTTGTTGGCCAGGACCTTAATCGTTCGTTCCGGATATCACCTTTTTTCGAAGGGCAGAAGCGTTTACCTAAGGATCCTGGCACGCAGGCTCAGCTCCTAGCCTGGAAAATGTTCAACAAGATCCCCGTTGCCGCGCGCGAACGGTTGAGCGAAGCGATCTGGAACAAGCCGTTCTATCCGACTGAAACGGACTACGTTTTTGACCAAAGTCAGACGGAAACAGCTCCGACGCTTCTTGTCATTGCTCGAAAAGTCAAATGAGATCAGGCCTCGTCAGCGTTATCATTCCCAACTATAACTACGCACATTACCTGCGCGAGGCGATAGACGGCGTCCTCGATCAGACTTACAAGGACATTGAGATCATAGTCGTCGACGATGGTTCAAAGGATGATTCGCGAGCGGTCCTCGAAAGTTATGGCGAAAAGATCACTGTGATCTTTCAGCAGAATCAGGGCGTTGCCGCGGCCCGTAATAATGGCGCCGATGCTGCCGCAGGTGAATACATCGCTTTCCTTGATGCCGACGATGCCTGGCTTCCGACCAAGGTCGAAAAACAGATCACCAAATTCGACGAAAACCCCAACTTTGGCCTGGTCCATGTCGGCGTCGACGAGGTCGATCCCGACGGCAATTCTCTCGTTCATCGTCTCGAAGGAGCAGCAGGTAAAGTTTCTGCCACCCTTCTAATGCTCGGCCGCGAAGGCGTGCTCGGCGGCGGCAGCGGAGCGATGCTGCGGCGAAGCGTTTTCGACGAGATCGGCGGCGTTGACGAGCGGCTTTCGACTTCGGCAGACTGGGATACGTTCTTTAGGGTCAGCGAGCGTTACGAGGTCGGTTTCGTTCCGGAATTACTTGTCAAATATCGAGTTCACGGTTCGAACATGCATACTAATGTCGCGGTATTCGAACACGATATGCTGCTTGCATTCGAGAAAGCCTTTTCATCGCCAAGCCCCGAGATCGCAGCGGTAAAACAAAAGGCGTACGGCAATCTTTATCAGATCCTTGCCGGGTCGTATTATCACGCGGGGCAGTACGCCGGATTTGCCGCGAATTCTTTCAAAAGCTTGGCTCGCGAGCCGGGCAACATTCGTCACTTTCTTCCGTTCGGCCGCCGAACCGCAAATCGAAGAGGAGTAAAAGCGGAATAGAATGCCGAACTCGTCGATCCGAAAATTCCTCTACAGCTATGCCTGGGATACGCGTTGCCGCAACGTTGATGTCGCACGTATTCTAAAGCCACGCATTACGACCAAAACAACAGTACTCGATGCTGGTTGCGGCGAATACGGCGTGGCCGCGTTTATCGATGCAAAGAACGTCGTCGGCGTCGATATTTTGCCGACTGATACGCGGGTCGAGGGGTTCGAATTCGTGCATGGCAGCATTCTTTCGCTGCCGATCGATGAGCGGCAATTCGACATCGCTGTCTCGGTCGATGTACTCGAACACCTGCCGGTGGAGCTTAGAGAAAATGCTGTGAATCAACTCGTTCGAGCGGCGAAGAAAGCGGTCGTCATCGCATTTCCGAGCGGCCCGATCGCAAGAGAAATGGACGAAAAGTACGCCCGCGAACTCGACGCCCGTAAAGAACCGCGACCCGACTGGCTTGTCGAACATCTCTCGAGCGAATATCCCGCCGCGGTCGACATCGCCGCGATGATCGAGCGAGAAGCAAGACAGACGGGGCGCCGAGTGGCGATCAAAACCAGTTATTCCGAGAACATCTCCGTCGTTGGTTTTCTGCGGCGTGCTTCGTCGCTCTCGAAATTTCTTTACGTGCCTGCCAATCTGGCAACGGGAATTTTATTGCCCGCAATGCCAAAAGCGAACGAAACCAACGCGTACCGTGCGATAATTCTCGCCGATTTTTCAAATGACTGAACCGGCAAAGCGAACGCTCTACATCTGCTACTTCGGACTGCGAGAACCGCTCGTGCAGACTCAGGTTCTGCCTTACCTTCGAGAACTCGTAAAGGGCGGAATCGAGGTGAGTCTTGTAACGTTCGAACCTGACTTTTCGTCTAAATGGAATGAGGAGCAGATCGCCGCCCGGAAGCACGGGCTTATACAGCAGGGAATCGACTGGGATCTGCTTGCCTATCACAAAACGCCTTCCGCACTGGCGACCGCGTACGATATCTTCAACGGAACGCGGTTTATTCGCAACAAGATCCGTGAAAAGAAGCTCGACGTGCTTCACGGGCGCATTCATGTTGCGACTTTGATGGGGGCATTGGCTCGTAAATTTTCGTCGCATAAGCCGAAGCTGATCTTTGATATTCGCGGCTTTTTTCCCGAGGAATACACGGACGCTGGCGTTTGGCCGGAAAATGGCCTGCTCTACCGCGGTGCCAAGCGGGTCGAGAAATGGCTGATGGATCAGGCCGACGGCTTTGTCGTCCTTACGGAGAAAGCCCGTGGACTGCTATTCGGCGACGAAGATCAAAGATCAAAGGCCAAAGATCAACGGCCCGTCGAAGTGATCCCCTGCTGCGTCGATTTCGAAGCCCGCTTTCCTGAGCCAAGTTCGTCCCTCCGCGATGAGATGCGTGAGCATCTCGGCGTTGCCGGGCGAACGGTTTATACGCATATCGGGGCACTCGGCGGGCTCTACCTGACGAAGGAGATGGCGGACTTCTTAGCGGTTGCCCGCGAGTTCGATGCGCGAACGTTTGCACTATTTCTTACCCAGTCTGACCCGTCAGAGATCGTCAAGCTGTTGAAGGAGCGTGGGTTTGCCGATAGGGACTACTTTGTCGGCCGCGTCGATCCTGCCGAGATACCGCGATATCTCGCCGCCTCGGATGTCGGGTTGTCGTTCGTCAAGGCTACCTACGCGACGCAATCGCGTTCGCCTACCAAGATCCCGGAGTACCTCGCCTCTGGCCTGCCGATCATTGCAAACGCCTGCGTTGGCGATGTCGACGAACTGATCACCACGGAGAATGTCGGCATACTGATCGATGGCTTTGACCGGGACGCGTATCAGAACGCAATTTTTCGTTTACGACGGTTTCGTCTCGATGTCGGGCCACGTTGTCGCGAGGTTGCGATCAGGCGGTTCGATCTTGAGACGGTCGGCGGCGAACGGTATCGGCGGCTCTACGATTCGCTTACCAATTAGTAGAGCATCAGGTTAAAAAATTGAAGGGGTCTTTTTCTCAATGGCCTTTGTGTCATCCCTTTGTGATCTCTGTGTTTAACATTTTTCTAAACACAAAGACCACAAAGTGAGGACGCAGAGATCACAAAGGATTGAAACTGAAGCACTACCTACCTGTTAATCGCATTGCAATGGCCTGTTGCGATTGTTACCATCTAAATTTTTGGTATGCGCGTTCTTGCCGTAGTTCCTTCAGTTTACGACACATCGCCCGGTCAGAGATTTCGGATCGAACAATGGGAACCGATACTTGCCACGGGCGGCGTGGAGATCACCTATGTCCCGTTCGAAAATGACGAGCTGCGGGCCGTGCTGTACAAAGGCGGCGAGGTTGCGAAAAAGGTAGCGGCCGTCACGCGGAACATGCGTCGCCGCAGCCGCGAGCTTTCAAATGCGGGCGATTTTGACCTCGTCTATCTTTTTCGCGAAGCGGCGCTTCTCGGCCCGCCGTGGTTCGAGCGAAAGATGGCGAAGACGGGCGTTCCAGTCGTTTTCGACTTTGACGATGCGGTGTTCGTCTCCTACAAAAGCCCGTCGAACGGCTATCTTAGCTATTTAAAATTTCCTGCAAAGACCGCAGAAATATGCCGTTTGTCGACGCACGTCATGGCCGGTAACGAATACCTGGCCGATTACGCACGCAACGAAAACGCGAACGTGACGATAATCCCTACGACCATCGACACCGACAAATACGAGTTTATTGAGAAGGAAGTCGAGCCGCAGACGATAACCATCGGCTGGAGCGGCAGTTTTAGCACGATACAGCATCTGGACACGATCCGGGAAGCTCTGCAGGGGCTCGCCGAGACTGAGAATTTTCGAATGCGAGTTATCGGTTCGCCGGTTTATAAGATCCCGGGCGTCGATACCGAGGCCTTGCAGTGGCGGTCATCGACAGAGCTAGACGACCTAAGGGCGATCGACATCGGCCTGATGCCGTTGCCAGACGAGGATTGGACGAAGGGAAAATGCGGCCTGAAAGCCTTACAATACATGGCTCTCGGAATACCGACCATTTGCTCGCCGGTCGGCGTAAACTCTACAATCATTAAAGACGGAGTGAACGGCTTTCTTGCCGACGGCAAGGATGAATGGATCGAGAAGATCAAAAGTTTGATGCATTCGGCTGAGTTAAGGAAGAAGCTCGGCCGAGCGGGGCGCGAGACGGTGGAGAAGGATTATTCCGCTAAAGCGATCGCGCCTAGGGTTTTAGAGGTCTTTCGGGCCGCGGCGAAAAGAGGTCTAACAACGGACTAACGCAAATCGTCGCGGATCTGCTCGTATATCTCGCGAAGGGTACGAGTTCGTATTCTCAGCAGGTGTAATCTGCGAAATCCGAAGTTTCTTCCTGAAAGAAAATGAAAATTTTAGTTACCGGCGGTGCCGGTTTTATTGGCTCTCACCTTGTTGACGCTCTTGTCGAGCGCGGCCATTCGGTTCGCATTTTGGACTCGCTGGTTGAGCAGGTGCATGGGCAGACGGTTCCGCAGCACTTAAATCCGCAGGCTGAATTTATCAAGGGCGATGTTTGTGACGCTGAGGCGGTGGCGAAGGCTCTCAGTGACATTGACGTCATTTATCATCAGGCAGCTGAGGTCGGCGTCGGCCAGTCCATGTACGAGATCGTGCGGTACGTGAAGGCGAACGACCTCGGCACGGCCGTTTTGCTCGAGGAGATCATCAAGCGGCCCGGGCAGTTTAAGAAGGTCATCGTCGCCTCCTCAATGTCCATCTACGGCGAAGGAGCCTATCGCTGCGAGGCCTGCAACAAGACCGTGAATCCTTTCTTGCGGCCCAGCGAGCAGCTTGCGGCACATGATTGGGAGTTTAAGTGCGAAGAATGCGGCGGACAGTTAAAAACCATTGGAACAACCGAGGAAAAGCCTCTCTATCCAACGTCGGTCTATGCCGTAAGCAAGCAGGATCAGGAGCAATACTGCCTCGCGGTCGGTCGTGCGTATAAGATACCGACGGTCGCTTTTCGATATTTTAATGTTTACGGCACGCGGCAGGCTCTGTCTAATCCGTATACCGGCGTGTGTGCGATTTTTTCGTCACGTCTTCTAAATGATCAGGCACCGACGATCTTTGAAGACGGTGAGCAGTCGCGGGATTTCGTCAATGTAAAAGACATCGTCCAGGCAAACCTGCTCGCAATGGAGACGAGCGGCGGCGATTATCATTCGTTCAACATCGGCACCGGGCGAGCAACATCGATCAAGAAGATATCCGAACTCCTAGCCGCCGGCCTAGGCAAAGACATCGCACCCGTCATCGTTGGCAAATACCGCGAAGGCGATATTCGACACTGCGTTGCTGACATCTCAAAAGCTAGAAAAATGCTCGGATACGAGCCAAAGGTCGCTCTCGAAGACGGCCTCGCCGAATTGCTGAAATGGCTTGGAGAACAGGAAGCGGAAGATAAGGTCGAAGCTGCGACGGCGGAACTAACGAGTAGGAGCTTGGTGAAATAGGATTTATATGCCGACCCTGTCAATGTTTTTCGGTATTGTAATCCGCATGTACTACGGGCCGAAAGAGCACAATCCGCCTCATATTCACGCTGTTTATCAGGGACAGGAAGCAGTTTTTTCGGTAACAGATGGAGCAATATCCGGAGATTTTCCGGCCCGTCAAACTAAGTTAGTGTTAGCTTGGATTGAAATTCACCAGGAAGAATTACTGGCTAACTGGGAATTGTGCCAAAACGG
This sequence comes from Acidobacteria bacterium Ga0077534, assembly GCA_001464455.1. GTDB lineage: Bacteria > Acidobacteriota > Blastocatellia > Pyrinomonadales > Pyrinomonadaceae > OLB17. The sequence continues at coordinate 557,402 of LNEI01000018.1, read as the reverse complement.
TGAAAAACCGTTCCCGATAGAACCTTTGAGGTAGAGAGATAACTATGTACTGGAGCGTTCAGCAGGTTAAAGCTCGTGAAGATTACACACTTGAGCTGACTTTTGAGGATGGTAAACGGAAGCTATTTGATATGAAGCCCTATCTGGATAGAGGGATCTTTCAAGAGCTTCGCGATCTATCGCTTTTCAAGACCGCGCGTGTTTCTTTTAGCAGTGTTGCATGGGCAAATGATGCCGATTTTGATCCGGAAGCCTTGTATGAAGGCGGACTGCCTCTAGCCGACTAAATGTATATTTTGGGCCTTACAACTCTGGGCGACTCCGCTGCTTCGCTTATCAAGGATGGCGAGCTTGTTGCTGCTGTTGAAGAAGAGCGGTTTTCGCGGAAGAAGCACCATGCGGGGTTTCCGTACAAGGCTATCCAGTTTTGTTTGGATCAGGCGGGTATAACTTTGAAAGATGTCGAGCATGTCGGGCATTACTGGAAGCCGTGGATACTACGGCATAAGGCGATGCAGGCGGCTCGTGTTGCCTTTATTTCGAAGGACATGTTCAAGACGCGCGTTGATCGCGGCGTGGCTCAGGTGAGCGAGAGCTATCTGGGGATGTTCAAGCATCCAAAGCGGCTTCGCGAGCATTTCGGCCCTTCGAATTTCAAGTTCCATTACCTCGAACATCATCAGACTCACGCTGCGTCAGCGTTTTTCGTTTCGCCGTTCGATTCGGCGGCCATCCTGACCTGGGACGGGACGGGCGAGGATACGACGACTCTTTTCTGTCGTGGAAGGGCAAATAAGATCGAGGTCTTGAAGCGGATCAAGCTGCCGCACAGTCTCGGCCAGTTCTATTCGGCGGTCACGAATTATATCGGCTTTGACATGTTTGCCGGTGACGAATGGAAAGTAATGGGGCTCGCAGCTTACGGCAAGCCGAAGCATTACGATTTCTTTCGTGAGAAGGTGCTGACAACGAACGGGAACGGTGATTTCCGGTTCAATATTCGCGTTTTAGACCACCATCTAGCCAAGCATTATCAGTTTCCAGACGCAATTAAGAATGAGCTTGGCCCGCCGCGGCTACCTGGTGAAGACTTGACCGAGCATCATTGGGACATAGCGTGCTCAGCCCAAAAAGCTCTCGAAGATACCGCGATCCACCTCGTAAAGCACCTGAAGGAGATCACAGGCGAAGAGAATCTGTGTATGGCGGGGGGCGTTGCGTTCAATTCGGTGATGAACGGACGCATTTTTCACGAGACGCCGTTCAAGCGATTTTATGTTCAGGCGGCGGCGGGCGATGCAGGGTGTTCGCTCGGTGCGGCGATGATGGTTTGGCATCAGAAATTAGGAAATCCGCGAAAGTTCGTTATGAACTCGGCATATTGGGGGCCCGGATTTACTAACGAACAATGCCAGGCCGCTCTCGACGATGCGGGTTTGAAATACACGACCATTGCTGACGAGGAACTACTTCCGCGAGTGGCGAAGATGATCTCGGACGGTGCGATCATCGGTTGGTTCAATGGACGAATGGAACTCGGGCCGCGGGCGCTCGGAGCTCGGAGTTTCCTCGCCGATCCGCGACGTGCGGATATGCGTGAGATCCTGAATCACAAGGTCAAACTTCGCGAGTGGTTTCGGCCGCTGGCACCCTCGATGTTGGAGGAACACGGCACTGAAGTCTTCGGCGTTGAGCATCACGATCCTTTTATGATCACCGTGATCGAGGTTGCTGAGGATTATAAGAAAAAGATCCCCGCTGTCGTTCACGTTGACGGAACGGCGCGTCCGCAAATGGTCAATCGAGATGTAAATCCGCGATATTGGGCCTTGATCAACGAATTCAAGAAACTTACGGGCATTCCGATGCTTCTAAATACTTCGTTCAACGTTCAGGAGCCGATCGTCTGCACACCGCAGGATGCGATCAAGACCTTTGGAAACGCAAATTTTGATGCACTAGTTCTTGAGAACAACCTTGTCCTGCGAAGCTATAATTAGCCGATCTTTTCCTTCACCCGACCGATGCTGAACCAGTTCCTAACACTTGCCTGCCTTTTAGTGATAGCCATGGGCATCGTGCTGGTTCCGTTTCCGGACGGTGCGGCGGCGATCGCACTTGCGATGGCAATGTCGGCGGGGTTCATTCTCCTCTTTCGCAAATTTACGGAAGAAAAACAGTTCATAACTACGGTTTTCCTCGTCGGGCTCGCTTTGAGGATGGCGTTTGGGCTGTTAATTCACATCTACGAACTGCGCGATTTTTTCGGCGGCGACGCGTTTGCCTACGATGCAAAGGCCGCGCAGATGGTTGATAATTGGCTCGGCCTTTCCATTAATCCCGACACATCGTTCTTTGAGTTCGATCCGCGGAGCGGCATCGCGTGGGGAATGTACTACATCACCGCGACCATTTATTTGATCTTTGGCCGCAATATCTTTGCAGCTCAGTCGTTTTGCGCTGTGATCGGGGCGGCGACGGCCCCGATGGTGTATTTCTGTGCTCGCACGATCTTTAACAATCTAAAGGTCGCACGTTTTTCGGCCATTGCGATCGCCGTTTTCCCTTCATTTGTGATCTGGTCCGGACAACTTCTAAAGGACGGACTGATCATCTTCCTGCTTGTCGTCGCGATGACAATGGTAATGCAGCTCCAGGCGAGATTTAACTACCTTGCGTTGCTTACGTTGATCATGTCGATGTTCGGCATCCTTTCACTTCGCTTTTACATTTTCTACATGGTCGCCGTCGCCGTGGTCGGAAGCTTTGTGGTCGGGATGTCCAGTACTCAGAGGTCGTTGGTCAGAAATGCGGTCATCCTCGCAGCTCTCGGTTTTGGCCTCGCCTACCTGGGTGTCGGACAACGAGCAAGCGTTGAGCTTTCGGTTTTTACACGCTTAGAGCGCATCGAAGGCAGCCGTCGTGACCTTGCACGGGCCGCAGAGTCTGGTTACGGCGAGGAACTCGATGTATCAACCGCAGGCGGAGCTATCGCGGCTTTACCTGTCGGATTTACTTACCTGATGTTCGCTCCGTTTCCGTGGCAGGCCGGGAATTTGCGACAGGCGATCACGATCCCGGAGGTTCTGGTTTGGTGGGCGTCGATACCGTTTTTGATCATCGGTCTCGTTTACACGGTACGGAATCGGCTTAGAAATGCCTTTGCGATCCTGATGTTCAGCCTGATGTTGACGCTCGCTTACTCACTGTTTCAGGGGAATGTGGGAACAGCCTATCGTCAGCGAACCCAGATACAGGTCTTTTTGTTTATTCTGGTCGGCGTGGGCTGGACGGTGTTCAAAGAGAATCGCGAGAATAAGAATCTAATGCGTCTCGCGGCCCAAAAGCGGGTCGAAGATCAGATCCGTGCGAACGTAAAGCCCCGTGATCCGGAACCCGAAGACGAGAGCAGATAGTTATGTGCGGTATTACAGGATTTGTAAACGCGAATCGTGAACGGGCCGACCGCTCGATCCTCGAAGCGATGAATCACGCCATTATTCATCGAGGACCGGACGAGGATGGTTTTTATCTCAACGATAATGTCGCTCTCGCGATGCGACGCCTTTCGATCATCGATCTCGCAAGCGGTCAGCAGCCGATCTATAACGAAGACCGAACAAAGGCGATCGTCTTCAACGGCGAGATCTACAATTATCAGGAACTCCGCGAAGATCTCGTCAAGCGCGGCCACAAATTCTACACAAAGTCAGACACCGAGGTCGTCATCCACCTGTACGACGAATATGGGGTCGATGGCCTACAGCATCTGCGAGGAATGTTTGCTTTGGCGATCTGGGACGAGGTCGATCAGTCGCTCTTTCTCGCTCGCGACCGCGTCGGCAAAAAGCCGATGTTATATTCTCACCAGCCAAACGGCGATCTGATCTTCGGGTCGGAGTTTCAGGCTGTTCTCAAACATCCGTTGGTTAACCGCGAAGTCGACTTTGAGGCGATCGACAACTATCTTTCGTTCCTCTGCGTTCCGGCCCCGATGACGGCGTTTAAGTCGATCCGCAAGCTCGAACCGGGACACTGGCTTCGTTGGAAAGAGGGAGAGATCGAGACGAAGCGATATTGGCAGCCCGATTTTTCAAGAAAGATAAAGATCACCGAGGAAGAGGCAATCGAGGAAACGACGCGGATCCTTCGCGAATCGACTCGGCTTAGAATGATATCTGAGGTTCCACTCGGTGCGTTTCTTTCGGGGGGCGTCGATTCTTCGGCGGTGGTTGCTCTGATGGCGCAGGAAAGCAGCCAGCCGGTGAAAACCTTCTCGATAGGATTCGAAGAGCAGGATTTCAGCGAATTGAAATACGCCAAACGCGTCGCTGAACACGTCGGTGCTGAGTATCACGAGTTCATAGTCCGGCCAAACGCACTCGACGTGATCCCGCTACTCGTCGATCACTACGGCGAGCCTTATGCTGATTCGTCGGCGATCCCGACCTATTACGTTTCAAAAGAAACGCGAAAACACGTGACCGTTGCCCTAAATGGCGACGGCGGTGACGAGAGTTTTGCGGGCTATGAGCGTTATGCGGCGATGCGGATCGCTGAGAAATACGCGAAGGTTCCGGCAGCACTTCGCAAGGTGCTGATCGAAACGCCGGTCGGGCTTCTGCCGTCGAATGAACTGAAACGCAGCCGCATTCGCGATGCAAAAAGGTTTTTGAGGTCGGCCAATCTGCCGCGAACCGAGCGCTATATGCGTTGGGTCTCGACCTTCAACCGCGATACAAAAAAAGAGCTTTACACAAACGAATTTCGCCAAACGCTAAACGGCAGCGACCCCGCTGACCTGCTCGAAGCCTGGTTCGAGAAGGCGAACGGAACGAAAACGGTCGACGCGACTATGTTTACCGACCAGATGACCTACCTGCCGAACGATCTGCTCGTAAAGGTCGATATCGCGTCGATGGCAAATTCGCTCGAGGCCCGCTCGCCGTTTCTCGACCACAAAGTGATCGAATTTGCCGCGAGCCTACCCGAAAGCCTGAAAATGCGCGGTTTCGCGACCAAATCGCTGTTGAAAAAAGTCGCCGCAAGGCTTGTCCCCCGAGAGGTCATCTACCGCCGAAAAATGGGCTTTGGTGTGCCGGTCGGAAAGTGGTTCCGCGGCGAGATGAAAGGTTTTGTAAAAGATATTTTGCTGTCCGAAACCTCGCTCAAACGCGGAATAATGCGTCCCGAGATCATCGAACGCTATGTCGAGGAACACATGACCGGGCTACGCGATCATTCATTCCAGATCTGGACTTTGTTGATGCTGGAGCTGTGGTTTCAGAGGTTTATCGACTGACGAAACGAGATGCGGAAGCCCGCACGAAGTAAGGGATCCGTCGGTGTGCGAACGAGCGAGAGCCATCACCTGAGCAGTGCTTTTTGCGTTTCAGAGCCCTTACTTCGTGCGGGCTTCTGCATCGCTTTGCGTGGTATGATGTTAAGAAAGGCTTGGTAACCGGCGGCGACTTCCCCGCACTGTCGTATGGTTCGACGCCGCCTGATCTGGAAACGAAAAGGTCGCGACGGATCTGCCGGTTGCCAATTTGAATTAATGGCGAAGGAACCGATAACAAATGCATTAACGATCGACTTTGAGGACTGGTATCAAGGCATCGAGATCCCGTATTCGGACTGGGACAAGTACGAAGATCGGATCGAGATGGTCGGCGATAAACTACTCAAGATACTCGACGACGGAGGAGCGAAAGCGACGTTCTTCATGCTCGGTTACGTCGCCGAAAAGCATCCGGATATCGTAAAACGCATCGAGGCCGAGGGGCATGAGATCGGGACACACGGGTTTTCCCATACGCTGATATATAAGCAGGAACCGTCGCTATTCAAAGAAGAGTTGACGCGGGCGATCGGATTTCTCGAAGATCTGACTGGCAAGAAAGTGCTCGGCCATCGTGCTCCGTTCTTTTCGATCACAAAGGAGTCGCTCTGGGCACTCGATATCCTCGGCGAGCTTGGTATCAAATACGATTCGAGCATTTTTCCGGTGCTCAATTACCGCTACGGCATCGCCGACGCTCCGCGGTTTCCATACACGATAAAGCGTGAGAAATTTGAATTTGTCGAATTTCCGATCTCGACCTTGAAACTGCCGGGCTTCACGATGCCGATCTCGGGCGGGGCGTATTTTCGGATCTACCCGTATCAAGTGACAAAACAAGCGATCAAGGCTGTCAACCGTGAAGGTCAGCCGGTCACATTCTACCTGCACCCGTGGGAGCTAGACCCTGATCACCCGCGGATCGACGTGCCGCGACGCATCGCCCTGACGCATTATTTCAACCTTGGAGCGACCGAGCGGAGGCTGAAAAAGCTGCTCAGAGATTTCAAAATGGCCCCAATGGGCGAGGTTTTGGGTATTGATTCCGAACCGCGTGCGGTAGTGGGCGGTTGAACACCGTCGTCTTTCAACCTAATATATAGTTACAAATTTGACCTTAACCACTGGCTACCGCAGGTGGTTCTGACTTTTATGGCTTTACCAACTGTTGAAGAGAAGGTTCGCGATCATTTTCATGACGACGCGGCGCGTTTTGATGCGATCTATGAGAAGAAAAAAGGCCCGTTGGCTGCGTTTATCGATAACTACTGGCGCGGAGTCGTGCAAAAGCGACTCGAACTCAATGTAGAGAAACTGCGACCATTGGAGGGCAAAAAGATACTTGACGTCGGCTGTGGTTCCGGGCGCTTTTGCATCGCCTATGCGCTCGAAGGTGCGAAGAAGGTAGTTGGAATCGATTTTGCGCCGGGCATGATCGAGATCGCTGACCGGCTCGCGAACGAGGCCGGAGTCGGCGACAGATGCGAGTATGTGGTCGGCACGTTTCCAGACGATATCGATCCGAATGAAGGGCCATTTGACGGCTGTTCAGGCAACGGGTTCTTTGACTATGTTGAAAATCCCGTACCGATCATTGCCGCCATGCGCGAACTTACAAAAGGCCGCATGATCATGAGTTTTCCAAAAGCTGTCGAATGGCGCATACCGCTACGCCGCCTCCGTTTCTGGATGAAAGGCACGCCGCTCTTCCTATACACGGAACCCCAGGTCCGCGACATCCTGGCAAAAGCCGGGGTTACTGATTTTGAGTTTATTCATCTTGATAGGGATTATTTGGTGGTTGCGGATGTGTGATAGGCGTATGCGGATCTGCCACGAACGCACTGCGGTGAGGCTTGCCTCACCGAAAACAGTTCTAAAAAGTTTCCCGAGGCTTTGCCTCCAATCCGTCATGCTCAGCGCCACTCGCATCAGATGACGAGCCTTTAGCGGTAGATCTCAATAAAGTAGTGTGGAGTCGTTCGGCCCGCTGACGCGGGCCGAAAGGGTATGGGGTTGATGCGTTGTCGGTGAGGCGAGCCTCACCGCCGTGCGTTAGCGGCAAGACGCGAAGGAAGCGTTAGATTCGTGGGTTAGCAATTGGTCTCGATGGCGTTTGAATCAGAAAAAACACGACCAACTCGCGTCCTTCATATCATCACCCGCATGATCGTCGGCGGTGCGCAGGAGAATACCCTCCTGTCGGTTGTCGGGCTTGATGCGATGCCGGAATATGAGGTCGATTTCATCAGCGGCATCGATAAGGGAAAAGAAGGCGAGCTTCTCACCCAAGCCCGCGAGACGACCAACCTGATCATCGTCCCTGAAATGGGACGCTCGATCAATCCGTTCTCGGACGTCGTTGCCTTTTGGAAGCTCTACAAGCTTATAAAAAAAGGCCGTTACCACATCGTCCACACCCACTCGTCAAAGGCCGGTGTGCTCGGACGTCTTGCGGCGTGGCTCGCCGGTACCCCGATTATTGTCCACACGCTGCACAGCCTCGTCTTTCACGATTACCAGCCGTGGATCGTCAACCGAACTTGGCGATTGGTAAAGAAGATCTGTGCTCCGGTCACCGATTTCTACATCAGCGTTTCTGAGATAATCGTGAAGAAAGCCTTGGCCGCAGGCATTGCCGAACCCGAGCGATATCGCACGATCTACAGCGGAATGGAGCTTGATTGGTTCCTTAACGCGAAGTTCGACGCAGATAAGGTCAAAGAGGAATTCGGCATCCCGCTCGAGGCTCCGGTCGTCGGCAAGATAGCTCGCCTGTTCCCGCTAAAAGGCCATGACGAGCTGATGGACGCCGCGCCCGAGATCGTCAAACGCGTGCCCAGCGTCCGCTTCTTCCTCATCGGCGACGGCGTTTTGCTCGAACACTTGCAGGAACGCGCACGCGGCTACGGCATTCTCGACAATTTCGTCTTCGCCGGCCTCATTCCCCGCGAACGCATCCCCGAGATGATCTCCGCGATGGACGTCGTCGTCCACACATCCTTGCGCGAAGGCCTCGCTCGCGTCCTTCCCCAGTCGCTCGCGATGGGCAAACCTTGCGTCTCCTTCGACATCGACGGCGCCCCTGAGGTCGTCATCGACGACTACACCGGCTACCTCGTCAAAGCCTTCGATAACGTGGGTTTAGCGGATCGCATCGCTCATTTGTTAGAAGATGAAGATCTGCGTAGAAAGCTAGGTGAGAACGGCCGCAAACACGTCGACCCCAATTTCCGAACCGAAAAAATGGTCGCGGATATTGCTGAGGTTTACCAGATGTTGCTCGCAAAAAAGGCATCGCAGGTCGCTGCATTTGATGCGAAATAACACAAATAAAAGCAAACTGAACGGATTTTTGCGATAATCGTTACAAAAGCCGTTTGAATTCCAGCTTTGAGCTGCCGAACAGTCAGCTAAAGCGGAACTTTGTGATGCAGGGACTTACTACCAATCCAATATTTGTCGGTGTGGCCGCGATGGTTATTGCGGTGCTTAGTACGCTTGGCGTGCGTGCTTTTGCTCATAAATTTGGGTACGTGGCTAAGCCGAAGACCGACCGCTGGCATAAGCGGCCGACGGCGATGTTGGGTGGGGTTGGGATCTTTATCGCGACGGCGATCGCTTATTTTGCGTTTGTACCGCCGACTCGTGAGTCGCTGGTTGTGTTTGGGGCGAGTGCCTTTCTTTTTCTCGTAGGACTGGTCGACGATCTGCTCAATATCAGGCCGTATCAAAAGCTGATAGGGCAGCTCATCGGGGCGGGAATCCTGATCATTTCGGGGCTGAAACTACCGCTGACGGGCTATGACATCGTCGATATTTGGATAACGGTCTTTTGGGTCGTCGGTATTACAAACGCGATCAACCTGCTGGACAACATGGACGGGCTAGCGGCCGGTATATCGGCGATCGCAGCCGTTTCACTCGCGCTTAATTTCGCGTCAAACGGCCTTACCAACGAACTTCTCCTAGCCAGTGCATTTATCGGGGCTCTCGTTGGTTTTCTAGTGTTCAATTTCAACCCGGCGTCAATCTTCATGGGCGACTGCGGGTCAATGTTTGTTGGCTTTCTGCTCTCGGGCTCGGTGTTGCTCAATCAGGTGGGCGGACGTTCGCGGGGGATCGTAGCGATCCTAGCGGTTCCGGTGCTGATACTTTTTGTACCGATCTTCGACACGACATTCGTCACCGTCCTCCGAAAACTGTGGGGCCGCAAGGCTTCGCAGGGCGGGCGTGACCACACATCGCACCGACTCGTCGCACTCGGATTGTCTGAGCGAACGGCGGTTCTGATGCTTTACGGTTTTGCGGTCGTTGCGGGTGCTTTGGCGGTACTCGTCGCTCAGGTCGGGCCTTTTCGCAGCTTTGGGCTGATCGGCGTGTTTACCGTAGTTCTGGTGATCGTCGGCGTCTATCTTTCGAAGGTCAAGGTCTACGAAGGAACGGACGAAGAGCAGGCGGCGAACGAAAATGCCGTCTTCGCCTTTCTCGTCAACGTCTCGTACAAACGCCGCATCTTCGAGGTGTTTCTCGATGCGTTCCTGATCACGCTTGCCTATTATTCGGCGTGGGCTTTGCTCTATCGAAACTTCGAGGAATCATCGAGCTGGCCTTTGTTCCTGCAGACGGTTCCGCTGCTGGTGCTGATAAAACTCGCTGCATTTTTAGCGGTCGGCGTGTATCGCGGGCTATGGCGGTACACTAGCGTCAGCGATATCATAACGTTTGCAAAAGGCGTCGTTCTAGGCTCGGCGGCCAGCATGCTGGCGGTTCTGGCGATCTATCGATTCGAAGGCTTCTCGCGAAAGGTCTTTTTTCTTGACGCGGTGCTGTTACTCTTAGCCGTAGTCGGCAGCCGAATGGCATTTCGCCTGATTCGGCAGGTGCTGCCCGCGACAAACTCGGGCGATAAAAAGACAAAGGTCCTGATCTATGGTGCGGGCGACGGCGGTGAGATGTTGCTTCGCGAATTGAAGAATAATCCTGAGTGGAGCTTCGAACCGGTCGGATTTGTCGATGACGATCCGCGAAAGCACGATAAACTTATACACGGGCTAAAAGTTTACGACGGCAACGGAGATCTTGCCGACATCTGTCGCGAGCGGGAAGTGTCGGAGATGCTGATCTCGATCCGCAATCTACCTGCGGAACGTATGAAAACCATCAGGATCGCCTGTGACGAAGCGGACGTGATCCTAAAACGAGCTCATTTTTCGATCGATCCGGTAGATGTGATCTAAACTGGAAATAATTTGTCGCTAAAGCTCATACAAATCGAACCCCGCATCGCCAAGGTGATCCTCGTCGGGATCGTCGTGTTGAGTGCTGTCGCCGCGTTCTTCTTCGTTCGCTGGAATTTTGCCAACGCCGTCGCGTCAAAGATCGATCTCGAACGCCCTGAATCGAAGCTGGTCATTGACGGCCTCATCGATCTCGGCCCTTCGGACCCGCAGACTCACTACGCGGCGGCAGGTATTTTCGAGAGGACTTTCGAGTCCGGCGATATCGAGCGTTCGATCCGCGAGTATGAGAAAGCGGCGTCACTCTCGCCAAACAATTACCAGATGTGGGGCAACCTGGGTCGGGCACGAAGCCTTTCCGGCGATTCGGCCGGTGCGGAAGCGGCATTCAAAAAGGCTCTAGAACTAGCCCCAAACTACGCAGAGGTCCAGTGGGCGTATGGCAATTTCCTCATCCGACAAGGAAAAACGGAGGAGGGGTTCAGACTCGCCGCAATGTCTGCAAAATCAAATGCGGATTTTGCCAGAAGTGCGGTTTCGATCGCCCTCCAGATCTTTGAGGGGAACATCGCCGAGGTGCAGCGAATTCTCGGCGACGGCGAGTCTGTAAATGCCGCCCTCGTTACGTCGCTGGCGGCGACCGAACGTTACGAAGAGGCCGTTGTTTCGTGGGCTAAGATAGACGGCGGTGCCAAGCTGACGACCCAGAAAACGCTAGGCGAAAAGCTTATCGAAACTCTCACCGTCGCGAAAAAGTTCCGCCTCGCGGCTTCCGTAATGAATGATCTAACTGAGAGCGACGCGGAAAAGATCGCGGTCGGGAGTATTTCAAACGGCGGTTTCGAAGCGGGCATAAAGCTGCGTGGAGCAAAACTCTTCGAATGGCAGATACAGGACGGTAAGGAGCCGCAGATCGGGCTCAGCGAGTCGCAAAAAAGATCGGGTAAGTATGGGCTGTTCATCGTATTTAACTCGTTCGAAGCGGCGGATTTTCGCACGATCTCGCAGACTATCCCGGTCGAGCCCGGCAGAACGTACGAGTTTGAAGGCTTTTATCGATCTGACCTGAGATCGGCGGCGCCGCTGAAGATCGAGATCGCCGATGCGGGGGCCGGCCCGTCAATTGCCGTAACGCCGCCGCTTGCTCTGGCGGGCGACTGGGCGACGCTGCGGCTGAGATTTACGGCACCGCAGAATAGTGACGGCATCATTATTCGCCTGACACGAGACAGTTGTGCCGGTTCTTCTTGCCGAATAACGGGGCGGCTTTCGTTTGATGATCTTGTGCTGAAGCAGTTGTAAGGATGAGCGGTTCGACAAAACATTCCGGAAGCCTGGTGTCCATCGACGACGTAGCTCTCGCCGACAGCTCGTCCTTGCCGAGCCGTTTCATGGCTCTCATGCTTTGCTTTATTCCGGCATTTTTGACTGTACTGTTTGGCGGAGTGGATAACGCGACATGGATATTTGTCTCGGTATTTTGGGCCGGCCTCGTTGCGCTTTGGGCGGCGGACGCATGGACCTCGGGTGGTTTTGTAATAAATAGCAGTTCGCTGCAAATACCGGTCGCCGGCTTTCTACTGATCGGCCTGATACAGCTTTTGCCGCTCGGCGGAACCGTGGACGGACTGGGCGTTTCTACCACGCTCTCGCTCGACCCTTACTCTACACGGTTTTTTGTCCTCAAACTGATCGTTTACCTGACGTACTTTGCCGCGTGTCTAGCATTCGTCAACAACGAGAAGCGGCTGAAAAAGGTTGTTTGGTTCGTGGGGATCTTTAGTGCCGGGATGGCGTTTTACGGGATCCTGCAGCGGCTTGCGACGCCGGAAGGGATTTACGGTGTCCGGACAACGGCCGGTTCGATACCATTCGGGCCATTTGTTAACCAGCACCATTTTGCGACGTTTATGCAGATGGCGGCGGGGCTGACGCTCAGCCTGCTATTCTCGGCGGATGCGTCGAAGGAGCGACGGATCTTGCTCGCGGCGGCTCTGGTTGTCATGGGCGTCGCGACCGTCTCGACGAGTTCGCGTGGCGGGCTGCTCGGGTTTCTCGGCGTCGTAGCTTTTGTTTTGCTTCTTAATTTGCTCGGCGGTCGTTGGTCGAAGCGGGAGGAGACAAAATTTGCCTCACAACGCAGCTTCGCCCTCGCGGCGGCGACCATCGCTATTCTAGTAGCTGTTTTGGGCGTTGTCCTGCTGATCGGTGGGAATGACTCGCTTCTTCGCGGAGTCGGTGCCGTAAAGGCCGATGCCGATCTTTCTAGCGGCCGACTGCATTTCTGGCCGATCGCCTGGAAGATCTTTCTCGAAAATCCTATCATCGGGGCAGGTCTCGAATCTTTCGGCGTTGCCTTTACCAGGCACGATACATGGAGCGGGCAATTTCGCGTCGAACAGGCCCACAACGAATACCTGCAGACTCTGGCCGATGCCGGTATTGCGGGATTTTTATGTCTGATGGCGTTTATCGGGATCCTCTTCAGAAAAGGCTTAAATACCATCGCCGGAGCTGATGGCTTTCGTCGCGATGCGGCCATTGGGGCTTTGGCTGGCTGCTTCGGGGTGATGCTCCACAGCTTTTTCGATTTTCCGCTCCGAACGCCATCGAATGCTTTCTTCTTTCTCCTACTCTGTGCCGTCGCAACGGTAGCGATAAAGAGCGAGGATGCCGCACCACGCCGTCGCCGCCGTTCTACTGCACCCTGACCGGAACTTCTTTTTTACCGCACGGCGTCTCAAATTTGACCTGAAAAAGGCCCGTTTTCGAACTCGCTGACCGCAAAACAAAGAGCGCCGTCCATTTAACGCCGGGAAGCGATTCGCGGCGGATGAGCACATCTTCGGGGCTAGTCGATGTCCCCGTCATCGTCTCGACGTCGCCATCGTCCGTTCGCCTTACAACGACGGCCCGTTCATTTCCTCCGCTCTGGAGCGTGATCGTTTCCTGATCGAGCGTTAAAGTGCACGGAACTATATCCTCAGTTTTTGCGGGAACTCCACTAATTACACGAGCTCTCCCGTCGGAAGTCTTGGGCTTTTCATCCGAAGGCTTCGGTTCTTCCGGAGAAGTCGATTCCGGGTCCTTCGGAGTCGGTGATGCCTTTGGAATGACCTTAGGCGGCGGAGGTATATTGATCACGATCGGCGGGAAAAGGCCGTTCGAGTTGTCGGTGAGCCGCTTCGGGGGAGCCGTCTCTTTGGCGACGCTCGTTTCCGAAGGTGTCTTACTTGGCTCAGGCGTCGGCAAGATTTCAATCGGCGTTGGCGTTGGCTCGGGCGTTGCGGTGGGTTCTGGCTTTACCTCAATGACCTCGGGCGTTGGAGTCGTCTCGGGAGTCGCGGTTGGAGTGGGTTCCGGAGTCGGCGTTGGCGTCGGCTCTGGCGTCATCTCGGCAACTTCCGGAGTTGGGGTCGTCTCAGGCGTTGGTGTTGCCGTTGGTTCTGGCGTTGGAGTCGGATCGGGCGTCGGGCTCGGTGTCTCAACTGGCTTTTCACTCGCCTCGGGTGTCGGAGTAGGAGTCGGCTGTTCCGGTTCGGGTGTTGGTGTTTCCTCGGATTTCACTGACTCCGGCGTGGGGTCGGGTGTAGGAGATGGAACTGGAGTCGCCGTCGGAACTGGTGCCGCAGATTCCGGCGTGGGCGACGGCTGCACAACCGGGAGCGGAATTGATGGCGACGGTTGAGGGCGTTCGGCTACTGTCTGGGTAGACGGCGTTGGCGAGGGATTGGGCCCTACACGCTGTTCGAGGCCCATCGTGTGGCCGTTCACCCTTCGATACAGAGCTTCGATCACGCCGTATTTCAGTGCATCGGGCTGGCTGCTTTTGTAGCTGCGGATGTACATATCGAGAGCTTCGGCGTTTTTGCCCTCGACTGCGAGCGTGGTCCCTAGCCGCCAGGTGCTCGTTCGCCACCAGGCGCTGTCGGCAGGCAGCACACTTACGGCCCTTCGCAAATGTACCGATGCCTGCGGGGCGTCTTCCATCTGATAGTGTGCCCAGCCGCTTAGTTCCTCGACACGTCCGCGAAGCACAGCCGACAAGGTCGTACGCGGAACGGAGGGAATGTTGACCATCTGACCACGAGCCGCAGCCAGCTTACGACCCTCGTAAAGCTCACTGGCAAGCGTTGCAGCAGTAGGGTCCGGAGCATCAAGCCCGGCATCGAGCGAGGTAGGTGCGGCTTTGGTCAGCTCCACGACCTTGGGAAGAGCCACCTTTCTATCAAGCAGATTGCTCGCTGCATAGATCAGGCGATGAACCCTCATCTTATCGCTTCCCGCCGCAAAATCTTCGGCAAGTTTTCCGATCGTCACCGGATCAGGCTCGGGCTTATCGAGTTCCTGTTTGAACGCGAGAAGAGCGGTCATTTGGGCACCGGTCTCGAGCGGGTCTGACGGTGCCGGAGCAAAGATGCTTGCTTTACGCTCGTAACCTATTAGTTCCGCCAGGTTTTTCTCGCCTCGTTCAACACGGCCGCCAAGCTTCGTTTTGACGACGCCGTCCTTGACCACAAAACTTTTCGCGAGTTCCTCAGCCGCTTCCCGATATAGGCCGGCAGCGGCCCGGGCCGAGGCGATCTCGTACTCAATGGTCGGGAAGTTCCCATAGCGCCGTGCCGCGATCAGCGTTCTTTCGGCAGCGATCGGGTTGCCCTGCGTGATCTGGCCGCGTGCAAGTGCGACGTGCGACCAGATAAATCGTGGGTCGGTCGCGATGGCCTTTTGAGCATGATCGACCGCTTTGTCGCCCTCTCCGTGAGTTGCGTACCAGTAGGCGACACCGGCGTTCAAGATCACGTTACCAGGATTTGCCTCGAGCGATTTTGCGAGTTCCGCTTCGGCTTCGGTGCGTTTTTCGGCTTCGAAAAGTGCCAAAACCAAACCTGTCTGGGAGGCGAGGTCTGCGGGATCTTTTTCGACAATGCTCTTGTATAAAAGCACCGCGTCGTCTGCCTGCCCAAGGGCCCGTCTCATTTCTGCCAGGCCGCGGCGAGCGGGCAGCGATTCCGGGTCGAGTTCTACGGCCTTAACGTAGGCGGCCGCGGATTCCTCCAGCATGAAATCCATTCGGCTGGCGAGGCCGAGCGTTTGGTAGGCGAGGCTCGACGCGGGATCGAGCTTGATAGCCTTTTGAGCAATGCGGCGAGCGTCAGAGCCGTTCTCGATGCTCATGTAAAAGTTCGCAATGCCGACGAGCTGCGGAACGCTGCGGCTGACCTTTTTCTCGATCAGTCCCGCGATATGAAAACTTTCACTGCGAGCTCCACGGAAAAACAGGTTTGGGGCGAATTTTGCGAGCGTATTTGCGTACAGATCGTCCGGCATGGGCGTCGGAGCGTCCTTGATCGCGAACTCAAAACTCTCCAGAGCCGCCAGGATATCGCCCGATGCGATCATATCGTTTCCCACCTGCGCGTGAACGGTCACGATCATAGCGGACGCGTCTGCGACTTGCTTCGCCTTTGGATATGACGCGATAAACTTCTTGAGAGCAGCGATGCGTTCGTTAGGGTTTTCGATAGCCGCTGATTTCTGAAACTCTATCTCGATCTCCTCATCAGAGAGCTCGGGTAGTTTGGGTTTTGGCTCTGCCTTTGGTTTTGCCTTTGCCGCGGTCGGGGCCTTTGGCTTGGCAGGTGGTTTTGCAGCCGATTTGGCCGTGCTTTTAGCGTCGGGCTTTTTCGGTTTCGCGGTCGTTTTTTTCTTGTCGTCGGCCTGTTTAGATGTGGTGGCCTTTGGCTTCGCAGTCGGCGTCGCCTTCTTCACCGTCTGGGCCGAAACGCCGCTCGCGAGGAGGCAAAATATAAGTGCTATGCCGCTAAATCTCATAAAAACAATGGCGAAATCCGACCGTCGATGTCAAAATAATAACACGAAGCCTCAGGAAGTTCGCTTATGACGGAACTCGACGCCGTTTGGCAAAAAATGCTCTTAGAAACGGCTGACGGAGCCGCAGTTTCGGGCCGAGACGAGGTTGCCGACTATTTGCGGCTCCGCTCCTCGAACGATGCAATACGGCGCGCCGGTGTCGAATGGCTCTTTACGAGCCTCATCGATCTGGCTTCGCCCGCGATGCGAGACTACAAAAACCTGACCATCGACCGCCATGAACCGCATAATTTTCGCTGGGGCAACTCAAACATGGTCGGTTCCCGGCTCGAAATTCGTCTGGGTGTAAGATGTCTTACCGCCGAAGCGGGTTGGGTGCGAACTCCGTCAGACGGGATAATGATGAAAGGAGCTCTTGCCTTTGCACGGCTACTGCATTTCGGCTTTCCCGGTGCCACCGAGGAATTTCGCCTGTTTCACGACGAATCGCTGCCAACGTGGCAGTCGGAGGAGAACTTTTCGATAACATCGGACGACCTCGCAAAGCATTTTCGGCTCCTGCTCGCCTAAAAAGATCGCCGCGAGAGCCGTCTCACATAGCTGCTGGAAGTGAGACGGGTTAACTGTTGTGAGAAGTGAAGATACGGCAATAAACCGTCTCGGAT
Source organism: Acidobacteria bacterium Ga0077534 (assembly GCA_001464455.1). Lineage (GTDB taxonomy): Bacteria > Acidobacteriota > Blastocatellia > Pyrinomonadales > Pyrinomonadaceae > OLB17. The sequence goes on along the minus strand of LNEI01000018.1, from coordinate 540,321 downwards.
GCGAAATAACAAAAGCCCGTCTCATCCTGAAATATAGCTTTACGCGATCGTTCCACTTCGCAGCTGAAAGTGGAACGGCTAAGTGCTGTAAATACAACAGTTAACGGCCGAAAATCGTTCCACTTGCAAATAGTTTCATCACCGAAGTGGAACGCCAATTTCGAGAGCGGTAGGTTTACTTGCCTCCGCTTGTTTTATTCTTATTTCAAAGATCTGAAGCCGAATGATCGAGCCACCGGCAGGTATGAAACAGTGTACTAGAAAAGCAACAAGGTGTCAAGTCTTGGAGCGAAAATAATTCAGTATTACAGTGATCTTAATTGTCGAATAACGAAAAACGCGATAATATTGGAAGTTAGTCTTCATAACTGGGGTATAGAAAAAAGTGATAGCAGAACTTGATAAACTGATAGAGTTACAGAAAACGGATACTAACCTTAGAAAGTTAAAGAAATCCATTGATACAGCTTTAGAAAGGCGTGCGGTGATCGAACAGGAGTTTGAACAGCACGCCTTTTCTATTCGCGAAATCCAGAACAAGCGCGATTCGCTGAATACGAAACGTGCTGACCTGGAAAATCAGATCGAGGAAAATAAAAAGTACCTCGAACGAGCGGATCGAAATCTGAAGCACGCACAGAATCAGAAAGAGTACGAAACCGCGATGCGCGAGACCGATGCTCTGCAGAAGCAGATCCTGGCGTTTGAAACTCAGATCGTCGAGATCATGGATGAGCTCGAAGGCATCGAAAAAGAACTCGCAGAAAGGGCCGACGAGATCGCCTCGCTCGACGGAAAACGCGACGCGGCTCTGAAGGAGTTTGACAAAGAGGTCGCTGGCCACAAATCTGAGTTTGACACCGAAACGGCTCGCCGGCTCAAGGCATTTTCAACCCTTCCGAGCCGGATGGCGATGGTTTACGACCGGCTCGCCCAACGCAGCCGCGATGGTATCGCCGTTGCCGAAGTGGTCAACGGTTCCTGCTCAGCCTGCAACATGCAGCTGCGGCCGCAAGTACAGCTAAATGTGAAAAAAGGCGACGAGATCATCACCTGTGAGAACTGCACGCGGATAATGTACATCGTCCCGCGTCAGTCTGAAGCCTCGGCGTAGTTTTTAGTTCGGCAGGAGATTGACAGTAACGGTTGGAGCATTTTTCCCGGATTGGTTGACGAATCCGTCATCAAATGTGAGTATCTCAACCGACCCGGTTTGTCCAAGATGTTCCGCTAACGCTATGTAGATGCTGTCCGAGGTGCGGCTGCATCCGTATCCTTGCTGAATTTCGACCGCTCTTTCGATGAGCGACGAGTCATCGGCAATCGCGATAGCTTTTATTTGATCCTGAAAATTATCGATCGCTACTGAATAATCTACATCGCTTAGATCGTTACTCTTGTGTTTTTGACAGAGGACATAAAGGACCTCGGCGATCAAGACGGCTGGAGCATAGAACTCCCAACCGGAGATTGCGTAGACCTCTAGGGCGTTTTCGGCGGTCGCTAGTTTGGCCTCTTTCGCGCAAAGAGCGATCAGGATATTGGCATCGACAACAACGCTGCCCGCAACCACTGGTGGACTATTTGCGGCCAAACATCCTCCCCGAACGCGCCTCTCGAAGAAGCTTTTGCGTGTCCCTATCTGAACTGCCCCGCATCACTTTGCTCCGTTCCGAGACCTTGCGAAGGGCCTCCAGCATCGCGTCGTTTGGCTTCGGTACGGTCTCGTCTTCAAGCACCGTCAGCCGAACCCTGCGACCTATTAGACTCTTGGAGTGCGACGCGATCTCTTCCCAAGTGCCTTCTAAAACTTGTGTAGACATAAGGTCTTCAGATTATCATAAAATGCAGCTCGAAAAATAGACTCGTCTATTGAGCCTAGTCACTTCGTCCACTCATCCGCGGCGTGAATATCGACTTTGATAGGCACGCGGGTGACGAATTCGCTTCCTGCTTTTTGCATAGCGTTTTGTAGTTTTTCGATCGTTTGTTCGGTCTCGTTCGCGTCGCATTCGACGACTATCTCGTCGTGAACGATATTTACAAGTTTAGCGTTGGTGTCGCGGATCGATGAGTGAAGGAGCGTTAATGCCCGTTTCAGGATATCAGCGGACGTGCCCTGGATCGGCATATTCTTGGCGTAACGCTGGGCGGCTCCGATCGAGGAGCGATCGCTGGCGTCAAAGTTCATTCGTGCCATCCTTCCTGAAACGGTTCGGGCCGAGCGTTCGGTGAGGACGTTCTTCGACTGTGTTCGTAGCCACTCGTCCATCTTTGGATAGGTCGCGAAATAGCGGCGAAGCGTATTCTCGGCCTCGGTCTTCGTTATCCCCGTCATCATCGCAAACCGCGAAGCTCCGAGGCCGTAAACCACGCCGAAATTCAGCCTTTTTGCGAATGAACGCTGGTCAGGCGTCACTTCTTCGGCCTTCACGCCAAAAACCTGTGCGGCGGTCGCCGAATGGAAATCCTGTCCGGATTCGAAAGCCGCGATGAAGTTCGCGTCCTGCGAAATGTCCGCGAGTATCCGCAGCTCGATCTGCGAATAGTCCGCGATGATCAGCCGCCGGCCATCAGGGGCTCGAAAGCAGCGGCGATACTCTTCCTCGTGCGGTATCTGCTGGAGGTTTGGCTTCGAGCAGGCAAAACGGCCCGTCGGAGCACCGATCTGGCGAAAATCGGCGTGGATGCGGCCGGTTGCCGGTTCGATAAATTCGAGGATATTCTCGCCAAAACTTGACGATGCTTTGGCCGCTCCGCGATATTCGAGCAGCTTCGCCACGACCGGATATTGCTCGGCAAGCGGCTGTAATTCCCACGCTCGCGTCGTTTCGGGCATGGGAACCCCAAGGTTCACCAGTGCGGCCGAAACCTGAGCCTGCGAGTCGAGATTTATCTGCGGAGCCCCGAACAAGGATGCCTGAGCAACGCCTGCGGCGAGTAGATTTTGCAGTTCGGACGCCGTTCGATCCTGGATCTTGGTGACCTTTGCGAGTTGTTCACGCCAACGCTCCGTATCGAGATAAAAGCCGTTGAGCTCCATATCGGCGATGGGCATGACGCATTCGTTCTCGAGCTGCAGAACGCGTTCGAGACCATCCGCCACGATACGTTCGTGAACTTTCGCACGAACTTCGGGCATGATCGCCGCGTCTTTTGCGGCGTATTCTATTTGCGATGCCGAAAGCTCCGCCGCCGCCCAGTCGCTGACCTGCTCGGTCTTATCGAGCGTCCTGCCGAGAAAAAACTGCACCAGATCGGCCAGCCCATGCCGCCGCTCGCCTTCACCCGCCGAGATCAAAACGCTGGCGAGATACGTGTCATAAATACCGCCGACCTCGCATCCCAGATGATGACGCACCCACTTGGTATCGAATTTTGCATTGTGGGCGATCTTAGTGACCTTTGGCGAAGCGAGCAGATCGCGGAGCGGTGCAAGGTCTGCATTTGCACGAAGATCACGGGCTTGCTCCGCAGGAGTTCGCCATCCGTTGCTGAACGCTTTAAGATCGATCACCTTGGTTTCTCGCCCGTCAGATAGCTGGACGAGCCGCAGGTAGCCGCGGTAGGGGTCGAGTTCGGTCGTTTCGACGTCGAACCCCAGCATCGGGGCATCCTTTAGATCATCACACGCCTTCCGAAGCCCCTCGGCGTCATTTACGAGCTGAAAAAATATCTCCATTTGCTTATATTGTATCGCGGAAAACCGTTCGCCGTTTATCCGGCCCAACGGATTCTGCGATTTGTATTTACTAAATTCCAATTATTCGTTATACTGCTCGCAGTTTGCCGCCGTTTGTGATCGGGATCTTTAACGGAAATTAAGCAGACGGGTAGAAGATTTTTGGCAGGACTTCTGAAGTCCTTGTACGGTTCGAGATTTGCGGGTTTGAGCACTCTTTTTGAAAAGATCGGTGCTCCCCGAAGGTAAAGAGAAATATCTCTTCACCGAGAGAGTTCCCAAACGTGAAATTTTGTTCATACCTCTACTTAGGGCATAGCTCTAAGACCAAGCTGTAAGACCAATACACGTGTATTCGCTCTCGCCGATCTTTAACCACTGTGCATCAAAATCACTTCTTTCCGCCTGTTTCTGAATGAGCAGCGGCACTCGACCGAATCTACAAAAAGGATATTGTTTGCATGGCAAAAGAAATGATCGTGACCGTTAATGGTCGGGAAAAAAAGATCGCCATTCTAGAGAATGGCAAAGTAACAGAATTTTATATTGAACGCGGCGAGGAGAATTCCGGCGTAGTCGGAAATGTCTATAAAGGCCGTGTTATGAGGGTTTTGCCCGGGATGCAGTCGGCATTTGTCGACATCGGCCTGGAGCGAGACGCGTTTCTCTACGTTTCGGATTTCTTCGATGAAGATGAGGAAATTGAACGGATCGTGATGAATAAGAAAGGCTCGCCTGAGGAAGTTAAACGCGAGGCTAACGAGCAGATCGATCGTTCACGCATCGAGCGTGAGAAGCAGATGGACTCCACACAGGAGCTTGCCGAGCCACTTGCTGAGATAACGGAATCCGTTGACGATGCGGTCGAGGTCGACATCGACGAGGTTCTTCCCGTAGCCGATCCCGAACCGAAGAAAGGCCGTGGGTCACGCGGTAGAGGCCGACGCGGCAAGGCCGAGGAGCCAGTTGTCGAGGAAAAGGTCGAAGCGGAGCCTTTGATCGATATCGATTTTGACAACTCCGGCTTTGAGCGGATCAGCGACGACAGCGACACGGGCGAGATGTTCAAGGACGCTTATGTCCAGGAAGCGATCGTTGACCGTGTGCGGGCGATCGAGTTTGATATGGAGACGACGGCGGAAGCCGAGGTCGGCTCGCTGCTGGCCGAGGTTGGCGGAGAAGCTGGCGGGTTTGAACGGATAGCTGACGAAGACGAAGATCCGGCTCCGGCAAAGAAAACGCGTCGCAAAACTAAAGCTGCTGACGAGGGCGAAGAAAAAGCCCCGGCCAAGAAAAAGCCCGCTGCAAAGCGTGCTCCGGCGAAGGGCAAATTCTCGAAAACCTCCAAAAAGAAGACCAAGGAAGAGGAACTTGCTGATGCTCAGGCCAGCGAGAAAGAGTCTGACGACAAGGCTGAAATGGCCGTAAGGCGTGGCGGGCGTGGACGTCGTCGCGGCGGTAACGGCAAGCTTCGCTCGGACGAGAATCCGGATGAAAGCGGTGAAGGCGGCGAAAACGATAGCGAAAGCGTCGAGCAGTCTGCAGATGAACAAACCGCTCCTGAGCCGATCGCAGTTGAAGCCCCGACCGAGGACCGCGAGCCGGAAGCTCGTGAAGAGCAGCCTGACAGGCCGCAGCAGCAACAGCAGGGCGATGATCGTGGACGTGATCGTGACCGCAATCGACGCGGCGGACGCGGCGGACGTGATCGTGGTGACCGTCCGAGTGGTGACCGTCCGAGTGGTGATCGTCCGAGTGGTGATCGTCCGAGTGGCGACGGCAAAAAATTTGACCGCAACGATCGCAACGATCGCGGCGGGCGTCCTCAGCAGCCGACCATCTCAGACCTGCTGCGGGAAGGGCAAGAGATACTCGTCCAGATCGCCAAAGAGCCCATCGCCAAGAAGGGAGCACGCATCACGTCGCACATCGCTCTTCCGGGACGATATCTGGTCTATATGCCGACGATCGAGCATCTCGGCGTTTCGCGTAAGATCGAGTCATCGACCGAGCGAAGCCGGCTTCGCACGCTGATCCAGCGTATTCGTCAGGATGCTGATATTCCGGCTGGCGGCTTTATCGTCCGCACGGCGGGCATCGGCATAGCTGAGGAAGACCTTCGAAACGATGCCAAGTATCTCGCCAAAATGTGGGCGGAATCGAAGAAAGGCTCGGAAAAGAAGAAGTCCCCGGCACTGATCCATCAGGACCTCGACCTCGTCCAACGCATCCTTCGCGACCAGCTTTCCGAGGATTTTGCGGCGATCCGCGTTGACAGCGAAGAGGAATATCTCCGCACGGTCGAGTTTATCAACCTGATCCAGCCGAGGATGGTCAACCGCATCAAGCTCTACACCCGCGACGAGCCGATCCTCGATTACTACGGCGTTCAGGAAGAGATCGACAAGGCTCTGAAACCGCGTGTTTGGCTTCGTTCCGGCGGCTATCTCGTCATCAATCAGACCGAGGCTCTCGTTTCGATCGACGTCAATACCGGCAAATTTGTTGGTAAAGGCAATGCACGGCTCGAGGACACGATCACCAAGACCAATATGGAAGCGGTCGATGAGATCGCACGCCAGATACGGCTTCGCGACCTCGGCGGCATCATCGTTCTCGACCTCATCGACATGGAAGACCGCCGCAACCGGCACAAGGTCTCGCAGGCTCTTCAGGAAGCCCTCGCCAGCGACCGCTCGCCTACTAAGGTGTTGTCTTTCAACGATTTCGGCCTGATCATCATGACCCGCAAACGCGTCAAGCAGTCGCTCGAACGCACCATGTGTGCCCCGTGCGACTATTGCGAAGGTGCCGGCTGGGTGAAATCGCCGACCACGGTCTGCTACGAGATACTCGCCGAAGCCCGTCGCCTCTCAAAGAGCGTCGAAGACGTACGCCAGACAACGCTCCGCGTTCACCCCGACGTAACCCAGGCATTCCGCTCAACCGAACGCGAGGTCCTCGACGAGATCGAACACTACCTCGGCCACATCGACATCAACTCCGACAAGTCGATCCACCAGGCCCAGTTCGATTTCGCGTTTGTGTAAACTCAGACGTATTAACAACCAAAAAGGCGGCCAGATCGGTCGCCTTTTTTGCGTTTCTGGCAGCGCCTAGGATGGGTCGTTTTCGGCCAAATCCCGCATATATGTCTCGCAATGACACACAGACGACGATCGCTCAAACGTCGTGCCACGATGGATGCCATGAAAAGACATGACGGTTACGAAGATGCTGGGTAGTGGGGAGTTTGAATTTTGATTGGACGATGTTTGAAAAGTCGATTTTGGGCGGTGAAACCGCCAGAGAATCTAGCCAGACGTGGAACGTCTGGAAAAATACGTTCAGCGATCCCCGCACTGAAGGTGCGGCAGACACGCCCGTAAGCAGTGGGTCCTTCGCCCCTTCAGGGCGATATGCGTCGACGCGAGATCCCCAGACGTTTCACGTCTGGCTAGAATCTTTAGCCGCTCCACGGCCAAGAAGGAGACTTTTCAGCCATCCTCTTGAGGAGCTTTAACGCGTCTATCCCGCCAAAACCCGACGCCGTCGGCTTTTGGCGGGATATCGATGTGGGCAGTCATGATCCGTCGGCTGAAGCCGACGGCAATACCTCGAGACCTGTGCCCTTGACGCGTGTGCAAGAATGTGCTATCTATGAAACCTTACTTCAAAAGGAGATCGTTTTATGACACTGCATAGCAATTGGCTCAAGTTTAATGGCATCAAGAAGGAACGGGGGTTTAATCGCCATCACATCACGATCAACCGCAACGGCCAGATCCATGTCAACCGCCAGGCCCATATTGACTTGGGCCGTCCGCGGGCTGTCACGCTTTATTACGAGCCGGATCTGAACAAGATCGCCATCGAGCCCGCGGACCCACGCGGAGCGGGCGTAGTGCCGCTCATCGCCAAAACATTCGGTGCCTACTACATTCCCGCTTCCCAGTTCATCCGCCAAAACCGCATCGCCATCGCGGGCACGGAAGCTTTTACCAAACCCGAGTTCAACCACAACGGCATCCTCATCCTAGACCTAAACGAAACCACCCGAGCCGGCCGCGGCCGCAACCCCGGCCCCGGCTGGAAATCCGACCCAAGAGAACGCCGCGATCAAGACCCGCGCGTATCTCATCAGCAGTGACGGATAAGCTTATTTCTATAGGGCAGTGACGTAGATGAAGGAGCGAGCATTGTTTTTGTCTCCCTCCGGCAACTTTTCACGCATATACTTGTGAAGCCATAGAAAACTACGGACCGGAGCCCTTATGAAGAAAAGTACCAATGACCTTAGGCATGGACGAGCTCACACTTGTTTTGGAAAGAGATATCTTATTCTCGCTGGGTTCGCAGCAATGGTCGCTCTTTGCCTCGCGTCGCTCGCACTCTATACGCGAACGGCCGCTACTCAGGGGATTGAGACAATGCCAACCTTGAAAGGCGATTCAGCCGTTAATTATCTGAAGGGAAAGTCTGACCACGACTCGCTTGCGAACGCGTTCAAGTCCATTGTGGACGATGATAGACCGAACAGCCCGGAGGCCACGGTAAAGCTCACGGCGAATGACGGTATAGAACGGGGGTATTTCGGTTCTAGCGTGGCGATCTCCGGCAACACCGCGATCATCGGAGCACCGAACCTTCCTGAGGGCAATAACGGTAATATTCCGGGGGCGGCCTATATCTTTATCCGAAACGGGGCGTCCTGGACTTTTCAGCAGAAATTAACCGCCCCTGACGCCCCTCCGGGCAATGGAAATGCTTTTGGCGACACTGTAGGTATTTCCGGTGATACAGTGGTCGTTGCAGCTCCGCAGCACGATGTGCCCGAACAGTACTCGGGCGGCGTATACGTATTTGTCCGAACCGGTACAACATGGACGCTCCAGAAGAGATTTACCAATGCTGATACACCACTCGTCAAGGGGGGGAAGTTGGGCTATACCGCAGCAATCTCGGGCGATACCGTTCTTGTCACAGGATTCGGCTTCCTTGAATTTTCCGACGATAACGACTTTGTACATGTCTTTGTACGCGATGGCACTGCATGGACACTGCAAACGACACTCATCACCGGCGGCGACAATAGTTTTGGCTCGAGAGTGGCAATCTCAGGTGATACCGCCGTCATCGGCGAGCCAAACGCCAGCCTTACAACGCAAGAGGCGGCATACATTTATGTACGATGCGGCACCGAGTGGACGCAGCAACAGCGACTGACTCCAGGCGATGGATCAGCCTACAAAAATTTCGGGGGTAGCGTGGCAATTTCAGGCAATACCGTCATCGTCGGCGCCGACAGGGACCAGCTCGGAACAACCAACCGGTTCCAAGGGTCGGCCTATATTTTTGTTAGCGACGGCACGACGTGGACCCAGCAGCAAAAGCTAACGGCAGACGATGGTGGAACAAGTAGCCGATTTGGCTCCAGCGTTGCAATTTTAGGAGATACCGCAATCGTCGGAAAGCCCACCCAGTTTGTGCTGGGAACCGGTAGCACTAGTGGTACGGTCCTCGCCTACCTTCGCAGCGGCACGACATGGGCATTACAGGAAACGATCAGCCCGAGCGATGGCCAACCTTCAGATGAATTCGGCTATAGCGTAGCAATATCGAGTGACACAATAGTCATCGGAGCCCGCCTCGACGACCCCGGAACGGCCCAGACACAGCATGGCTCTGCTTATGTGATAGACCGTCTCACACCACCGCCGCCGGGCGGACCGGAGAATCGATCGCTCGGAGGACAATGCACGAGCGATATTGAGGTCAACATAACTACCGATCAGCCTGACGCCAATCTTGATGACGACTATTGTGACGTCAATCCTCAGCCTGGCAATCAAAATGAATGCTCGCTTCGGGCGGCAATTCAGACCGCCAACGACCTGGCGGGACCGAATCTAATCGCCTTTAACATCCCCGGCGGCACTGCACAGACGATCCGTCCTAGTACCAATCTTCCTGAAATAACAGGGCCGGTCAATCTGTTTGGAGGATCGCAGCCGGGGTGGAACGGAACACCCGTAATCGAGGTTGAACGAAGTTCTGAGGGGGAAGCAACTCGAGGATTCGTTTTCGCCCCGGGCAGTGAGGGATCGTTAATGACGAATATCTCTATTACCCGATTCCCAGTTGTAGGAGTCAGCGTAGAGACAAGAGACGTTTCCATTGCTTCTTGCTACATCGGCATCACTCCCAGCGGAGGGGCGGCCGGAAGCGCAGTGGACCCGTCGGCAGGCATTGCCATCTTTTCTGATAATACCGAGATCGACGTTAGCGTCATCGGAGCATACCGGACCGGCGTTCAACTCTCGTCCGATGCAACACGCAGCCGGATCCGACGCAACAAGATCGGCACCGACCCGAACGGTGCCAACCCACGCCCGAATCTTGTTGGAATAAAAGTACTGACCACAGCTGCAGGCACGTCGGCAAATAGAATAGAAGACAACCTGATCTCGGGCAACGATTTCGGAGTGGACCTGTCGGGAACGGCGTCGAACAATATAATCACGAATAACCGTTTCGGGACTAATCTGGCCGAGACGGCACCGCTCCCTAATGCCGTCGGCGTTAGATTCGCCGGCACGGCTTCACTCAATCGCGTCACCGACAATGTGATTGCCGGAAACACCGAGGCAGGCGTTCTACTGTCGGAAGGTTCAGTTTCAAATGAGGTACTCGACAATTTCATCGGAGTGAACCGCGCCGAAACGCTGAGGATCGAGAATCGTTTCGGCGCACTTTTGGTCGGTGGCTCTCGACTCAACCAGATCAAGCGCAATGTCATCTCGGGAAATACAGAAGACGGGATTAGATTTGCCGAGCAGGCAAACGCCAACGTGATCGCCGAGAATCAGATCGGGACAAACCGAGCGGGGTCTGCGCGGATCAGGAACAACCAGGCCGGCATACGGTTACAGGACTTCGCGGCCGGCAATCGCATCGAATTCAACCTGATATCTGGGAACGAGATGTTTGGTGTGCTGCTCACGGATGAGGCGAGTCAAAACTTTATTCTTGACAATGAAATTGGCACGAACAAAGCCGGCACACTTTCTATACCAAACGACATCGGCGTAGCCGCGAATTCTGAGGCCAACTTGAACGAGATCAAGCGAAATACGATCTCAGGCAACACAGCGAGCGGCATCCGGATTTCCGGTCTCGTTAGTGAGACGCTCATCATTGAGAACCGTATTGGCACGAACAAAGCCGGCAATGAAGCTCTGCCCAATGCGAATGGAGTTGTTATACAGGACGAAGCCAGTGAGGTCGGCATAAGCCGGAATCTGATCTCTGGCAACAATACAAACGGCGTGCTCATTCTTGGAGAGGCGATCAGTAACATCGTCGCTGATAACAAGATCGGGCTGGCCATGGATGGTCTGACAGCGATCGGCAACGAAAACGGCGTTCGTGTAGAGGGAATAGCAGAGACTAACTCAGTCATCGGCAACACCATCTCAGGCAATACAAAGGGTGTCATGCTAACGGGGAACTCGGTCGGGACGGAAGTAATAGGAAACCGGATCGGCACGAACGACCTCGGCTCTGCCGCCATCGATGATGGTGCGTTTGGTGTCAAGGGGTTTGGCGTACACATTAGCGGCTCTTCTCGTGGGAATATAGTCAGCGACAATTTGGTTTGCAACCAGGTGGTAGGCATTCTTGTCGGGACGACGCTCAACTCGGGAATCGACCCGAGGCCGGATTTCGACGATGAAGCTGAAAGATCCGAGGCTCCCAGCGGGGCGGTCTACATAACGCAAAATTCCATACGAAGAAATACTATCGGCCTATCAGCCGGCAGGGCAACGCCAATACCCAATGCTTATGGAATGGGTATCGGTGAGAGGGCCCGCAGTAACAGTTTCGGCTCGGTGAATGCACTTTACGACGACGCCAATCTCATTTCCGGGAATACGCAGGCAGGGATCATCATGACCGCAAATGCTAGCAGTTCTGACGAACTTTTGCCGCAGTCGAATGCCGTTCGCAAGAACGTGCTCGGTGTTTCGGGTGACGGCCTTATGAACGTCGTTGGCAACGGCGGAGGCGGGATCGCCGTGCTTCGAGCGATAAATAACACCCTCCTAGACAACATCATCGTCGGTAACCGCGGCATCGGTATGACTCCTGGTCACGGCATTATTCTGTTCGACGCCGAGGCGAACAGAATCGACGGCAACTATATCGGCACGATCCCTGAAGGATTCGTTGTTACGCCCAATGCCACGGGAACGCTCTTGGAAAACCCGCTTCAGATCGCAGGAAGCTATGAGAATCTGGGTTCGGGTATCTACGTTGAGGCCGGGTCGTCAGCGAACACGATCGGCGGCACGACTCCTGAGTCGGCCAACGTGATCGCGAATAACGGCGGCAACGGGATCACTCTCGCGTCGACCGCGGGTAGCGGTAACCGGATTGGCACCAACAGGATCTCTGGAAATGCTCTGTCTGGCATCGATTTGGGCGGTAACGGCCTAACTGTCAATGACCCAACCGATGCTGATGTCGGGCCAAACAATCTGCAAAATTATCCGACTTTGACACTTTCGTTGGTGGATGGAGACCTGATCGTTAGTTATCAGTTAGATTCAGCCCCGGCAAATTCCGTTTACGGTACAAGTGGTATCAAGGTCGACTTTTACGAGGCAGACGCGATGGGTCAGGGCATTACTTTAATTGGGACTGATCAGTATTCTGCGAGCGACTATGCGAACGGCTTACCTGGAACCAGGCAGAAGAATCTTGGGAATGCGGCGGCTCTTGGGGTGGTGGCGGGTGACCGTTTGACGGCGACGGCGACGGATGCGGATGGGAATTCGTCGGAGTTTACCCCGGCAGTTGCTTTAGCCGGGCCGCCGGTGACGATCGGTGGGCGGGTGACGACGCCGTCGGGGCTTGGGCTGCGGAATGCCATCGTGACGTTGGTCGAACCTGGCGGGGTCCGCCGAACCGCGACGACCAGCTCGTTCGGCATCTACTCATTTGCAAACGTCGCGTCGGGCCAAAACTACACCATCAGCGTCGCATCCAAACGCTACCGCTTCGCCCCGCGTATCCAGGTGATCAGCCAAAGCCTCAACGACCTCGACTTCGTCGGTCTGGAATGATGCTTTAGTACTTCACGTCCTTCTTTGCTTCTTTTGCGTTGGCGGGTTTGGTGAAGACGGTTTCGGGGATGGTGCGGTTGAATTCTATTGAGTCGAAGTTGATGCGGGAAGAGGAGCGGCCGTTGGTGGAGCGGTCGATGATGAAGGGGACTTTGACGCCGGCGACCTCGATGAACTGGGCGTAGCGGTCTTCTTCTTTTACCTCGTCGCCGTCGGTATTGGTGCGTGTGTGGACGGCTTTCTGGGGCATTCCGTCGTCGGCGGAGAATTCGTAATCGACGGTGAAACCGTCCTTGTAGGCGAGGCGGACGACATCGTTACGCTTGCCGAGCGTGGCAGGACGGCGGCCGATATAGGAAAGCTCCGCTTCGCCTTTCCAGTAGCCGCGAAGCAGGTTGTCGAGGCTCGTTCGGATCCCTTTTTTGAAGTTGGCGATCTGATCGGCGGTCTGGACTTTGACCAGTTCTGTGTCGCCGTCGTAGACCCAGCCGGTTTCGCCGGTGTTCACCTGAATGAAGCGGGACCCGCCGCCTTTGAACTCGGTCCGCTCCTTGTCCGGAAAGATGAGGATGTCGAGAAAGGTCTGAAATGTCGCCGCCATGCCATCTCGCAGGGTCGTGAACGAGCCTTTGCTGACCTGAGTTCGGACGGCGAGATATCGATTTCCGCCAAGAAGCTCGATGGCCTTCGCCACGATCGCCTCGGCCTTTGCAGGGTCGCCAGCGGCGACACTTTCGCTGCCACTCGACGGGATCCGCCAACCGCCGTTCCAGCTATAAATGTACTGGACCTCTCGAACGACCGTGACAGGCTTTCCTTCCTTTATTTCCGGCTCGAACTTGATCTTTCTGGCCGCCGAGACCGCAAGCTGTGTCAGCCCGGAAGGCAGGTCCTTTACCGGCGTGATCTCGCCTACCTCGCCAAATTCCAGAAACTGAACACGCAGCACGACCGTCCCCTGAATGTCCAGAGTCCCATGCCTGACCGGCAGCTCAGGCCGCGGCTGCTCAACGATCTTCAGCCGACTGTCCTGTGCCAGCATCGCAACAGCGTTAACCAAAACCAGAGCCAAACAGAGGTAGATCTTCTTCATGCTGCAAATAAAAAGGCTTCGATGAGATTTTATCACCGAAGCCTTGGATGCAGGAAATAGTTGTGAAGATCGACGGAGAAACTAATTCACAATCGGCCATCGGTAGTCAGCACCTTCTCCATGACAAAGTCCGCGATCTGAGATGGATCCGCCAATCTCGGGGAGTGGATCGTAGCCACTTCGCGATTTTCGGCTATAGCTACAAATGGCTGTAAAACTTCTTCAACAAACCCACTTGCTCCCTGCCGTCCCACAAGCTTGATGAGGGCCGCGTAGGTTCTGTCGCTTATATTTATCGTTCGCTGATTCTGCACTCTAATTCAAACTAAAAACCTCGCCAGGCAAAACCGAGATCTCGCCGTCGACGGCGTCTACCGTGAATTTCATCGCGGCTTTCCATTCGTTGGTGATCGGCAGTTTTACCTTTTGGTCGATGTGACGCTTGAGGAAGCGGGCACCGTACGCTGGGCTGAATCCCTTCTCGGTGAGCAGATCGAGTGCCGCATCGGTGATCTCGACCTTTTTGCCCTGGCGTTCCATGTTTCGCTTGATCTTGGCAAGGTAAAGCTTGGCGATCTCGCGAACCTCGTCCATGACCAGCGGCGAGAAGATGACGATCTCGTCGATACGGTTGCGAAACTCCGGCGTGAAGCGGTTCTCGGCGGCTTTCATCACGTCCTGGCGAATATTCTTCATCTCGCCCTGTGATTTCTGGCCGAAACCTAGCGGTTTTTCGTACTTCTTGAAGTTTTCCGAGCCCAGATTAGACGTCATGATGACGATCGCGTCCGACAGGTAGACTTTCTTGCCGCGGCCGTCAGTGATCCAGCCTTCGTCAAAAGCCTGCAGGAAAATGTTCATCAGGTACGGCGAAGCTTTTTCGACCTCATCGAGCAAGAGGACTGTATACGGATTATCCCGAAGCTGCTCGGTCAAGATGCCGCCGCGTTCGCTGCCGACGATGCCTCGCGGCATGCCGATCAGCTTTTCGATGCCGACGGTTCCGTCGCCGTATTCGCTCATGTCGATGCGGACCATTTTCGATTCGTCACCGAACATGAATTCGGCTACAGCCTTGGCAAGTTCGGTCTTGCCGACACCAGTCGGGCCGAGGAACAACAGAACACCGTCCGGAGCGTAGTGATTCTCTTTCAGAGGGCCTTTGTTAAGGCGTAACCTTTCAGCCACTGCACGGACCGCATCTTTTTGACCGATCACTCGATTTCCGAGATCCGTTTCCATTGCTGAAAAGCGATCCGAAGTGTCGCGGTAGATCATGTCCTTAGGAATGCGAGATTCCTGAGAAATGACATCGATTATGTGCTCGGGCCTGACGATCATCTCGAGCGGCTCGTTGATCTCGACTTTGACCGAAGCAGTGTCTAGCCAGCCGATGGCCTTGTCCGGGAGGTGGAGGTTGCGGATGTACTTCGGCGACATTTCGAGGGCCATGTTGATGGCTTCGTCCGAGATCGTGACCGAATAATTCTTCTCAAGCCGAGGCCGTACGCCGAGCAGGATCTGCTTGGTTTCATCGATCGTCGGCTCATCGACCTTGACGAGCCTGAAACGGCGAGCGAGAGCTTCGTCGTCGCTGATGTATTCCTTATATTCGGTGATCGTGGTCGCACCGATGATCCGGAGCTCGCCGCGGGCGAGAGCGGATTTGAACATATTTGCAGCATCAGATGTCGTGCCCATTGCGGCACCGGCACCGATGATTGTGTGGGCTTCGTCGATGAAAAGGATGATGTTGTCCTTTTCTTTGACCTCGTCAATAATGCCCTTGATACGCTCCTCAAACATGCCGCGAAGCATCGTCCCCGCGACGAGACCGCCCATCTGGAGCTGCACAATATGTGCTTCACGCAGCCGTGCCGGAACTTTCTCCGGCTCAAGCTCGATCAGCCTCGCCAAACCTTCTACAACCGCCGTCTTGCCTACGCCGGGTTCACCGACGAGCATCGGCGAATTCGAACGTTCACGGTGCGACAAGATCTCGATCATCTGCAGGATCTCGCGTTCGCGGCCGATCGTCGGCGGGATCTTGTCCTGACGAGCGAGCTTATTCATCGACACGCCAAAATGGCGAAGGAACGATGGCAGCTCGTACTTCGCACGCGTTCTTTCTTCTTCTTTCTCACGCTTACGGATACGGGTGCGAGCTGTCGTTGCAACTTCGTCCGACGGAACGCCGAGATTTTGCAGGACGTCGTTGAGAATGCTTCGCTCGTCGTTCGACAATACATAGAAAATATCGCTGCCGTCGATGACGCGGCGGCCCTGCGAACGGGCACGATCCATCGCACGTTTGAAAAGTTCGGTCGTTTCCGGAGCGATACGAAAGCCCTTGCCGCTGTGCTGCCTGCCCTCTTCCATACGCTTTTCGATCAGCATTTTGACCGAACGCGGGTCAACAGAAAGGTCACGCATGGTGGCCGAGAAAAGATCGTCTTCTTCAAAAGCGATCGCGTGCAAAATGTGTTCGACCGACACGTAATTCTGATCACGCTTTTTGGATTCGCTCAGAGCCGTCTCCAAGATACGCTGCCCGCTTTCGCTGAATTTATCTTTGTATGCGTCTATGTCTGCCATAAAATTCTCTCAAATACTGCCGAGATCTCCGCCATCCACCCGGAACGGCCCTTCAATGATAACACTTTGAAAAGTGCCGTGAAAGGAGTTTTGAAGCGTGACCCCGCAATTCCCGTGATCACAACATCTAACATCCGAAACCACATGGAAATGTATTCGCGGGCGATCGCTTGATGGTTTCGCGAAAACGATCGACTGGCTCAAAGCCTTTGTATACGGTCGAAAGCCTCCGAGATCGCATGGCTGGTAGCGATCTCGAGTCCTATTCCGAGTCGGCATTTCCTCGTATTGTTGCCGATTCCTCGAGTTCGATGCCATCAGTTTCCTCAGGCTCGGCGACAAGTTCCACGCGATCGTATATTTCGGTCAAACTCAATGAAATGTCAACGCTGTCGAGTTTCAATTCGTCCGTTATTTCGCTGAAACTTTTGTAGAGCCAGCTGCCATCAGTCTGCTTGGAAAAATGTTCGACGAACGTTCGGTCTTGAGAGATCAAAATGTAATCCGTCAGTGATTGATTGCCCATCCGGTAACGGAGGAACTTGGTCGTGCGGTCATACGTTTCAGTCGAGGGCGAAAGAACTTCAAAAATGACCTTTGGATTTGTAAGGACATCCTTCTTCGAGTCATGAAGCAAGGGTTCGCCGCAAAGTATGGTCAAGTCTGGATAGGAGAAGAGACTAGCATTAGAAGTCCTAACCTTCATGTTAGGTGATAGAGCCTCGCAAGGTTTACCTTTTAATTTGTTACGAACTTCGCCCGAGATGTTCGTGCATATTCGGCTGTGAGAAAGCGACTCACCGTCCATCGCATAGATCACACCATCGAGAAACTCGTGACGTTCACGGGCTTCTCGTTCGAGTTCCAGATATTCCTCGGGCGAATATCGGCGTTTGATCTTTGCTTCTGCAACGCTCATAACGAAATAATACGGCGAAAACAGCAAACTAAGGGGCCTTTTTACCCGGCTTTGCCGACCTGCACCTTTGCCGGTCGGAGTAGCTGATTGCCGAATCTGTACCCTCGCGAATACTCGGCGGTTACGGTTCCATCCTTGTCAGCGTCGACCTCTTTCATGTCGATCGCCTGATGGACCTCGGGGTCGAACACGACTCCAACCGCGGCGACAGGTTCTACGCCGACGCTCATTAACGCCTGTTCAAAGCTTCGAGCCGTGCCGATCACGCCGCTACGCAGGTTTTCGATCGATGCATCGGTCTCGCTGGCCGAAACTGCCAGATTCAGGTTGTCGAGCACCGGCAGCAATGTCGTCAGAAAATTGAACTGGTCCTGACTCGCTTTCGCCTCAAGGGTCTTCTTCAAGCGTTCACGCATCTCGGCAGTTTCGCGTTCAAGGGTGGCTTTTGCCTCGTCGAACTTCGCCTGTACGCCCACTAGTTTGCTTTCGGCGGCCTCGCGGCGTTCCGTCTCGGCCTTTAGCGATGCCTCGAGGGCTATCTCTTTTGCTGATCTGACCGGTTCTTTTGGCATTTCGTCATCAGCGATCCGTTCGCCGTCATCATTAAATCTTCGTTTGTCGAAAACAGGGATCTTTCCCTCACCCAAATCGTCAAATTCCTCGATCTCTTTCTCGTTCATTTTCTTTTTTCCAAACATTCTCTTAATTGTAAGACTTTTCGCCTCTCGTGTCAGAACCGGGAACGGTAGTGACCGGGCTTTTGAACGCTCAGCTTGAGCAGTGCGCGAGTCGGAAAGTCCCGGTCACTGTCGTTCCCGGTACTGACGCGATCATGCTTTCGCCTCCGCGCTCGATTCGATTGGCGTGAATTTCATCGCCCCGTCAGCGGCCGAGACCCTGACCGTATTACCGCTGCGAATGTCGCCTTTCAAAAGGCTGACCGCCAGCGGATTCTGGATCAGCGACTGGATCGCACGCTTGAGCGGCCTTGCTCCATAGACCGGATCGTAGCCTTCCTCGATGATCAGCTCGCGAGCGGTGTCATCGAGTTCGATCGTGATGCCGCGTTCATCGAGGTTCTTTCTCAGTTTCTCAAGCTGCACGTCAATGATCGTTGCGATCTGATCACGGCCGAGCTGGCCAAAGACGACTATGTCGTCGATACGGTTCAGAAACTCCGGCTTGAAGTGATCGCGAAGCACCTGCAAAACATCACTTCTGATATCGCGATCGGCCAATGGATTCTGGGTTGCCGCCTGTATCTCACGCGACCCGAGATTCGATGTCATGATCAGAACCGTGTTCTTAAAATCAACCACTCGGCCCTTGCTGTCGGTCAAACGTCCGTCGTCGAGTATCTGCAGCAGCACGTTGAAAACGTCCGGATGAGCTTTTTCGATCTCGTCGAAGAGGATCACCGAGTATGGGCGTCGACGAACGGCCTCGGTCAACTGCCCGCCTTCGTCATAGCCGACATAGCCTGGAGGAGCACCGATCATGCGGGCCACCGCGTGTTTTTCCATGTACTCAGACATGTCGAGCCGGACCATCGCACGTTCGTCGTCGAACATGAATTCGGCGAGAGCACGGGCGGTTTCGGTTTTACCCACACCTGTCGGGCCGAGGAAGATAAACGAACCTACCGGACGATTCGGGTCCTGCAAGCCGGCACGGGCACGTCGAACGGCGTTGGCTACGGCTTCAAGAGCCTCGTCCTGGCCGATGACACGTTTTCTAAGGCCCGATTCCATATTGACGAGCTTCTGCATCTCGCCTTCAAGCATCTTCGAGACAGGAACGCCGGTCCATTTGGCGACGATCTCGGCCACATCTTCTTCGTCAACTTCTTCCTTAAGGAAAACGCCGTCTTTTTGTAGTTCGCCTAAACGAGCCTGTTCGGTCTCAAGCGACTTTTCGAGCTGAGGAATCAGCCCATACTGGATCTCGGCGGCTTTATTCAGATCACCGGCCTGACGGGCTTGTTCGAGTTCGAGTTTTGCCTGTTCGAGCTGCTCCTTGCCCTCGCGCATCTTCTGGATCTCGTCCTTCTCAGATTGCCATTGAGCCTTCATCGCCGAAGATTTTTCGTTGAGATCGGCAATGCGTTTCTCAATGTCGTCGAGGCGGGCTTTGGATTTATCGTCAGTTTCGCGCGTCAGCGCCTGGCGTTCGATCTCGAGCTGGAGAATTTCACGCTCAAGCACATCGATCTCCTGCGGCAGGGAATCGATCTCGATGCGAATTCGCGAAGCAGCTTCGTCGATAAGATCAATGGCTTTGTCCGGCAGAAACCGGTCGGTGATGTATCTATTGGATAGAGTCGCGGCGGCAACGATCGCAGCGTCTTTGATCCGCACACCGTGGTGAACCTCATATCTTTCCTTCAATCCGCGAAGGATCGCGATCGTGTCCTCAACATTCGGTTCACCAACGTAAACCTGCTGAAAACGGCGTTCGAGAGCCTTATCTTTTTCAATATATTTCTGATATTCCGCAAGCGTTGTCGCTCCAACCGAACGCAAAGTACCACGGGCAAGTGCGGGTTTGAGCATGTTCGAAGCGTCAATAGCACCTTCGCTGGCTCCGGCGCCGACGAGTGTGTGAAGTTCGTCGATGAATAGGATTATTTGTCCCTCGGCTTTTTCGATCTCGTTGAGAACAGCTTTCAAACGGTCTTCGAACTCGCCGCGATATTTCGCACCGGCGAGCATTGCTCCCAAATCGAGCGATACGAGGCGTTTGTTTTTCAGGCCTTCCGGAACGTCCCCGGAAACAATACGCTGAGCCAAACCTTCGACGATAGCGGTTTTGCCAACGCCCGGCTCGCCGATCAGGACGGGATTGTTTTTCGTTCGACGCGACAGAATTTGAATAGCACGACGTATTTCATCATCTCGCCCGATCACGGGGTCGAGCTTGCCTTTGCGGGCACGTTCGGTCAGGTCCTGAGCGTATTTGTCGAGAGCCTGGAAATTTTCTTCGGCATTCTGGTCCGTGATCCGCGAACCGCCTCGCATGTCGGTGATGACCTTTTCAAGATCCTCGCGAGTGATACCGTTCGAACGCAAAATGCGGCCGGCGTCGCCGGTTTTTTCGTCGGAGATCGACAGCAACAGATGCTCGGTCGAAAGGTATTCGTCCTGCATCTTCTCCGCCTCTTTCTGAGCTTCCTGAAAGAGCGTGTTCGTTCGCGAGCTGAAATACTGCTGCCCGCCGCTCACCTTTGGAAACTTCGCTATCGCGGCTTCAAGTTCAGTAATGATGGCGGCCGCGTTGGCTCCTATCTTGCCCAGGATAGGCTTGACTACGCCCTCTTTTTGCTCAAGCATGACGGCCAGAATGTGCTCCGGCTCGACCTGTTGATTTTGGCCTTTTTCGGCCAAAGTGATGGCTTCCTGCACGGCTTCCTGGCCGCGGATCGTGAATCTGTCGAATCTCATAATCTTATTTTACCGCATACAATGCAGAACCGCCTGCGTGAGCGGGCGACCTGTTCTCCCAGTGGATTTAAGTTCCAACTGACGAGAGCTC
This sequence comes from Acidobacteria bacterium Ga0077534, assembly GCA_001464455.1. Taxonomy (GTDB): domain Bacteria; phylum Acidobacteriota; class Blastocatellia; order Pyrinomonadales; family Pyrinomonadaceae; genus OLB17. The sequence goes on along the minus strand of LNEI01000018.1, from coordinate 519,373 downwards.
GTCCGATTTGCCGGCGGTTCTTACTGCTGACAAATTTGCCGCCCGCATACACAGGCGGTTTTGAGTTAGGCACTAGCCGTCTTCGTGGCCTCGATCGTCTTAGCTCCGGCGTCGGTTCCGGTGATCTCGATCTTGCGTGCCTTGGTGTCTTCGCGCTTCGGCAGGCTGACGGTCAGGATGCCGGCGTCGAAGTTTGCTGACGCACCTTCAGCGGTGACGGTCTGCGGCAGCGTAAAAGAACGCGTAAACGAACCGTACGAACGCTCAACACGATGATAATTATCGCCATCCGTCTTCTTTTCAAACTTGCGTTCGCCCTTGAGGGTTAGAACGTTATTCTCGAACGAAAGTTCAAAATCGTCGCGGTTCATGCCCGGAAGCTCGGCTTCGAGCACGAGATGATCCTTGTTCTCAAAAATGTCGACTTTCGGGAACCATCCTGAGTTCAGTGCTTCCTCACGAGCAAAGCCACCCGGAACATTTCCGGTAAAAAGACGCGTCATTTCATCCTGGAGCGAGCGAAGTTCGCGGAAGGGATCGTATTTTACTATGTTCATTATTCATTTCCTCCAAAAATTTCTGGTGTAAATGACTAATTCAATTAGTCTACAAGGATAATAAAATATGAGTGTGGTATTGTCAAGTATATTTCCGCAAAACTTTCAGATTTATTTTTACCCGATCTTGGCTCCGTGAGCAGGTGACACTTCGCCGGTTGTCGGCTATAGTGGTTTTCGCAACCTTTAGTAGAACTTAGCGGATGATCGTGAGCCTGACGGGCTGCATTGATCGCTTGCCTTACCGGATGAAGATTCTTCGCGAGATACTTTGGCCCCTTACCGCAGTATTTGCGGCGTTTGTCGTTGGCGGGATCATTGTCCTGCTGATCGGCGACAATCCCTTTCTTACGTTCTACCACCTGGTGGGCAACTCATTCGGGTCGCTGAATGATCTCGGCTATACGCTGTTTATCGCGACACCGCTGATATTTACAGGTCTCGCGGTGGCGGTGGCGTTCCGTTGCGGACTTTTGAACATCGGTGCCGAAGGGCAGCTCTATGTCGCTGCATTCGCAACGGCGTGGGTCGGCATCAAGTTTGGCGGAGCGATGGTCAATATCTTTGGCAAGGAAGAAAATTGGTCATGGTTCAGCCTGCCCTCGATCCTGTTAGTATTGCTCTGCATCGTTACGGCTGTCGTGGCCGGCGGACTGTGGGGAGCGATCCCGGGCATCCTAAAGGCCAGATTTGGTTCGCACGAGGTGATCAATACCATCATGCTGAACTTTGTCGGTATCGCTCTGGTCAGCTATTTTACGCAATATTATTTCAAGATCCCTGGCGACCCGATCCTGCAAACAGCTGAGATAGGGCAGAACGCCCACATTCCCCGTATCAGCCAATACATCCCCGGAATGCCCGATTTTGTGCCGCTAAGCGTAGCCTTTTTGCTCGCGATGCTGATGTGTGTGCTGGTGTATATCTTCCTTTGGAAGACAAAATGGGGCTATGAGTTACGGGCAGTCGGCGAAAATCCCTCGGCGGCCGAATACGGCGGAATTTCGCCTAAGAAGCAGATCATTATTGCGATGAGCATCTCGGGCGGCTTGGCCGGAATGGTAGCGATCGGCGAAGTTTTGGGTTATCGCTATCGTTATTACGACGGATTTTCAGACGGCTGGGGTTTTTTGGGCATCGCGGTTGCGCTGCTTGGACGTAATCATCCGCTGGGTATCTTTATAGCCGCCATCTTTTTCGCTGTTTTGAAGCGTGGAGAAATATTTGTCGACATTGAGACAAAATATGTCTCGAAAGACCTGGTAGAGGTGCTTCAGGCGATCATTATCATCTTTGTTGCTTCACTGCAGCGATACACGAGGAAATAGCGATGGGAGAATTTTTTACACCGACATTTCTTATTATCCTGCTTTTCTCGACGATCCGTCTTGCGACGCCGCTTATCTTCGCGGCTCTCGGCGGTATGTTTTCCGAGCGAGCGGGCGTGATCAATATCGCGCTTGAGGGGTTGATGCTCGCTGGAGCTTTTACAGCGGCGGTTGTTACGTACGAATTGAGCAACCCGTATATCGGATTTGTCAGCGGCATGGCGGTCGGCGGCATCGTTGCATTTGTTTTTGCGGTTGCGGTCATCAAGTTTGAGGCCGATCAGGTCGTCACCGGGTTTGCCATCAGTCTGCTGATGCTTGGCCTTCCGGCAGTTCTCAGCAGTGCGTTTTACGACTCGGCGGGGTCGACGCAGCAGGTGGCAAAGGAATTTCAGCTGCCGGAATTTTTCAACCGCATCTCACTAGCATCAATTTTGGCTTTCGCCTTAGTGCCGGTTTGCTGGTACGTGCTTTATAAGACACCGTTTGGTCTGCGTATTCGGGCGGTCGGCGAGAATCCGGCGGCGGCGGATTCGGCGGGGGTTAACGTTATCCGTCTTCGCTATACGGCAGTCGTGATCTCGGGGCTTCTGGCAGCGGCTGGGGGAGCTTACCTTTCGATCGGCCAGTCTTCGCTCTTTACTCGCGGGATGACCGCGGGCCGCGGCTATATTGCTCTCGCCGCCCTGATCCTCGCAAAATGGAAACCGCTACCGGTCCTATTTGCCTGTCTATTTTTTGGCTTCACCGAAGCCCTCGCGATCCAGCTCCAAGGGGTTTTGAAAATGCCGTCGGGAGACGATATTCCGGTCCAATTTATCCAGATCATTCCTTACGTTCTAACGATAATCGTCCTCGCCGGCTTCATCGGTTTGTCCCGCGCCCCGAAGGCTCTGGGCATCCCGTACAAGAAGGGAAATTAAAGCATTTCCGCGACCGATCAAGTGTCATCAGAACATAGAAAGACAGATATCCCCTCAGCGGACGGAGGCCGCCTGACGGTCACAAAACCGCTTGAGACGGCGGCTGGGATCGGTGCTGTTACTTCGGCCATCAAGAGGACCACGGCGGCGATGGGCTCCGTAAAGGCACTTCGTGCTCTTACTACGATTAACCAAATTGGCGGCATCGACTGTCAGTCATGTGCGTGGCCGGATCCGGATGGAAAGCGCACCTTCGCCGAGTTCTGCGAAAGCGGGGCAAAGGCGATGGCCGACGAAGGGACCAGGAAGCGCATTGAGAGCGATTTTTGGCGAGAGAACAGCGTCGACCAACTCGCGGAACGCGACGACCACTGGATCAACGATCAGGGACGCTTGACCGAGCCGGTCATTCGGCGGAAAGGCTCGAAGCACTTCGAGCCGATCTCGTGGGAAGATGCGTTTGCGCTGATAGCCAACGAACTGAACGCTTTGGATTCTCCTGATGAAGCGATCTTTTATACCTCGGGCCGCACCTCGAACGAGGCGGCATTTCTCTATCAGCTTTTCGTTCGGCAATTCGGCACGAACAACCTGCCCGACTGCTCGAACATGTGCCACGAATCTTCAGGTGTCGCTCTCACCGAATCGATAGGCCTGGGCAAAGCAACGGTGCGGCTTTCGGATTTTAACGAGACGGATCTGGTTATCGTCATCGGCCAGAATCCGGGAACGAATGCCCCGAGAATGATGCCTTCGCTTCAGGATGCAAAACGCTCCGGGGCCAAGATGATCGCGATAAACCCGCTGCCCGAGGCCGGCCTGCTCGGTTTCGTAGACCCAAATCCGCAGCACGGGTCCAATCCGCTGACCTTTGCCATCGACATCCTCACAAACCGATCAACAAAGCTCGCCGATCTGCATTTGCCGGTCAGGATCGGTGGGGATATGGCGGTGCTAAAGGGAATGATGAAGGCCATGCTCGAGCGGGAACTTGCGTCGCCGGGTTCGATCTTTGATCACGAGTTTATTGACAAATACTGCGACGGATACGACGAGCTGATCTCCGCAATTAACGCGACCACCTGGGAAGAGATCTTGAAGGCAAGCGGGCTTAGCCGCGAACAGATCGCAGACTCGGCCGAGATGTTTGTCGCAGCAGATCGCGTGATCACTTGCTGGGCGATGGGGTTGACACAGCACGTCGAGTCGGTCGCGACGATACAGGATGTTGTAAATCTCCATCTTCTTCGCGGGCAGATCGGCAAGCCTGGTGCTGGACTTTGTCCGGTGCGAGGCCATTCGAATGTTCAGGGCGACCGGACGATGGGTGTCTCGGAGAAGATCAGCGAGAAGTTTGCGGCTGCTTTGGGTACGGAATTCAACTTTACGCCACCGCTAAATGACGGTTTTGACACGATCGAGAGCATCGCCGCGATGGCGGACGGTCGGGCTAAGGTTTTTTTCGCGATGGGCGGGAACTTTGCCGTTGCTTCGCCCGACACCGAGACGGTTTTCAATGCTCTCGGGAATTGCCGGTTGACTGTCCAGGTGCTGACAAAGCTCAATCGAACCGCGCTCGTTGCAAGTGATCAAACGCTGATCCTACCGTGTCTCGGAAGAAGCGAGATCGACGGGAGCGCGGACACTCTTGTCCGCATCGCCGGTTCCTCCGGCGAGAATTCCTCTCAACGCCGAAGCGGCGTCGATGCGAACAGGAGTGTCCGAGCTCCGCAGTTCGTAACGACCGAGAGCACGATGCTCAACGTACAGATGTCGAAGGGGATCTTCGAACCCGCGTCCACAGATCTCCGGAGCGAGCCCTGGATAGTCGCTGAGTTGGCAAAAGCGACGCTGGGGGCGAGGTCGACGGTCGATTGGGACCGGATGGTCGAGAATTACGACAACATCCGCGACTCTATCTCGCGGGTCGTGGACGGTTGCGAGAATTACAACGAGAGAGTGCGAAAACCAGGGGGGTTTTACCTTAATAACCCGCCGCGTGATCGCGTCTTCCAAACTAAGGCCGGCAAGGCGAGATTTGTCGCCAGCAAACTCGTGAAAAGCGAACTCGAGCCCGGACGCCTGATCTTGACGACTATTCGTTCACACGATCAATTCAACACGACCATCTACGGATTTGATGACCGTTATCGGGGCGTCAAAGGCAGTCGGCGTGTGATCTTCATGAACGAACAGGATATCGAGGAGCACGGCCTCAAGTCAGATGCGTTAGTCGATATAACCAGCTATTTCGACGATGGTGAACGCCACGTTCACGGGTTCGCCGTCGTCCCTTACCCGATACCAAAGGGCTGCGCCGCCGCCTACTTTCCTGAAGCAAATCCACTCGTCCCGCTCGGCAGCTTTGCAAAGCGAAGCAAAACACCTGCGTCGAAAGCGATCGAGATATCTATAAAACCATCGTAGTGAATATCGAAGCGTTTATATTGATTGGCGGCAGATCGTCCCGGATGGGGCGGGACAAGGCGTTTATCGAGATCGATGGTGTTTCGCTCGCGGAGCGGACGCTTGGCACGCTGAAGGCGACGAAGCTGTTTTCGCAGATCACCTTTGTCGCCGGTCACGATGCACGGTTTGCAATACCGGCGATTCAGCTCGGCGCTCCGTTTATTTTTGACATCTATCCGGGTCGCGGGCCGCTGAGTGGGTTGCATACGGCTTTGGCCGATGTGAAAGCCGAGTGGATGTTTGTGACAGCCTGCGACTATCCGTTTACTAAGCCCGAATTGATCGATCTGCTTGCCGACAGGATATCGGACGACCACGGAGCCGTCATTCCCGAACAACCCGATGGCCGTCTGCAACCGCTGTTTGCTTTTTACAGAGTCGAAACGCTGAGGCCCGTTATTGCCGAGATCGTCGAGCGCCAAAGATCGGCGCCTCCGATGCGCGAGCTGGTCGAGAATCTGAAACCTCTGATCGTTCGTCCGCTCGAATATGAGCATCTAGACGATCATGAGCGCCTGTTTTATAACGTGAACACGCCGGGCGATCTTACTGGTGCACTGGTTCAGTAAGTATCGCTTTTTGTTCTCACACCGCTGGGATGGCACAATAGAGAAGCATGGAACTTGTCCTGGACAAACTTCACGAAGAATGCGGTGTCTTCGGTATTTTCGGCGACGCTGAGGCTTCGACGTTGACGCAGCTTGGGCTTTTTGCTTTGCAGCATCGGGGTCAGGAGGCGTGTGGCATCGTGTCTTCGGATGGCGAGAACCTGTATCAGCATCGTGCGATCGGGCTGGTGGCGGATGTTTTGAACCCGCAGGTTCTGCCGCGGCTCATCGGTTCCAGTGCGATCGGGCACACGCGGTATTCAACGACCGGAAGAAACACGATAAAAGAGGTCCAGCCATTTTCGGTGACGTGTCAGCACGGCCAGATCGCGATTTGCCATAACGGCAACCTTCCATTCGCGGGCCGCGAAAGGGAGAAGCTGGAAAAAGCTGGAGCAATTTTCTCCTCGACGTCGGACACGGAGACCATACTTCACGGTATCGCCCGAACTCCGGCGAAAGACGCCGTCGAGGCGATCCGAAAGGTTTTGACCGACACCGAGGGGGCGTTTTCTCTGCTGTTTCTCACGCCCAATTCGCTTATTGCCATCCGAGACCCGCGTGGATTTCGGCCGCTGGTTTTAGGTAAGTATCAGGACGCTTGGTGCGTGGCTTCTGAAACGTGTGCGTTCGACCTGATGGACGCGACCTATGAACGCGAGATCGAGCCAGGCGAAATGCTGATAATCGACGCCGACGGCCTGCATTCGTCAAGGCCTTTTGAGGCGAAACCCGTTTCGGTCTGCACCTTTGAGCATGTGTACTTTTCACGGCCAGATTCGACGATCTTTGGTCGTTCGGTTAACGAATCACGTCACAAAATGGGCAAACGCCTCGCCATCGAACATCCGGTCGACGCCGACCTGATCGTTCCTGTTCCAGATTCCGGAGTTGCCGCCGCTATCGGTTACGCACGCGAGTCAGGGATCAACTTTCGCCAGGCGATCATTCGAAACCACTACGTTGGCCGCACATTCATTGAGCCCTCGCAGCAGATCCGCTCATTCGGCGTTAGGCTCAAGCTCAATCCGATCAAGGACCTGATCAATGGAAGGCGTATCGTTTTGGTGGATGATTCGATCGTCCGTGGTACGACGTCGAAAAAGATCGTAGAAATGGTCCGCGAAGCCGGTGCGACCGAGGTTCACATGCGTATCTCCTGCCCACCGACCGCACATTCCTGCTACTACGGCGTCGATACTCCCGATCGCCGTGACCTTATCGCTTCGCAAATGACGGTCGAAGAAATTCGCGACGCGATCGGGGCCGACAGCCTCGGCTACCTCTCGCTCGAAGGCATGCTCGAAGCCATCGGCATCGACGGCTCACGTGCCTGCTCCGCCTGCTGGACCGGCAAATATCCCACCCTGATCGCAAACGGAAAGGCCGCCTAACGGACCACGTTCAAAGTGATCGACTGAGAGCCGGAGGCGATCATTTCGCTTTGCGGTAGTTCGATCTCTGAAATTATTGTGTTGACCGAAGCCTTTGAACCGCCTGCCGAGCGGTCGTTGTTTAGTGTGGCGAGCATTGACGGCGGCAGATTTGGCATTTCGCTGGCGCCTATTATCGTTCCGGCCGTCGCACGCGAGACCACGAGATAGAGCCGGTCTGAGCGTTTCATTCGATTGATCGTTGATATCAACTCGGAGGCGGTTCGGGGCGTGAACTGCGTTATGGCGGTGTTCTCCGAAACGGCGTTGCCGTCGCCGACCTTGATGGTGATCGCTCCCGGAATAGCGTCTTCAGGGATCTTGACCGGCACTTTTCTTACATTGACCATACCGCTTTCGGTTCTTTCGACTACCGTGACTTCTACGGTCTCGCCGGGTTTGACCTCGCTTTTATCGACTGAGATCCGTTCGACCGAGCTGCTTCGTCCACCATCTTTTGACGTCATCGTCATGTCGACGCCGGTTATTTCGAGGCCCGGGAAGTTCCCACGAAGTAGAGCGGCGAGCGGCACGGCGGCCGCAGATGACGCGAGAGCCAGCCCTTGCTGGCCGCCAAAACGGCGGTTAAGGCGGATCGATTCTTCGCCCTTGACGCGTATCTCGCCCTGCATTTCAATTGTTATCTCGCCCAGAGTTCGTTCCTGCGACGCGAGCGTATTCGCTACGCCGGCGTTGACCAGCAGTGGCGTTAGAAACTCGTCTACGGCGGATTCAAAATTGATCTCGTTCGCCCGCCCGCGGCTGTTGATCATCTTGATGCGGATCGGCAGCATCTTCGGAGCCACGCCGAGTTTGCCGTAAATCGCCGTCTGGCGGTCCTGTGTCATCGCTCCGACCGTGTCGTCGGGAACGGCGAGTTTGAAAGAATTATTTGCGTTCGGGATGACCGTTATCACGTGCGATTCGGTCATCGGCAGGTTCGCGCCGCCAAGCCCAAAGAATGGGTGTCCAAAGGCGTAGATCTTCTCGCCGTCGCGATGCGTTACCGTTCCTGCCGCCCCGATAGAGATGTCTCCGCGGGAGAGAAAGACCATTACGGAATCGCCGCCGAGCAGGGTGTTTTCCGTTATCGGAGAGAGCTTCTCCGTCTTTGACCCACCGGCAGCCGCGGCGACCGGCATAAACCCTGCTCCGGCAAGCCCCGGTGCAATTCCGTCCAACACTTCACGCGAGATTCCCGAAAAATAAAGCGGTGTCGATATCGGCATCATCGTCTGGCCCGCTACTTCCATCAATCGCGAATTGCTCGAAAAGCCCGAAGCGGCCGGCGATGGGGCCACATTGCGAAACGCCGGACGCCAAATGTCCTGCCGGAGTTCGGCATATGAAAAGCTTCTCGGTGTTGTGTTCCCAGGCACCTCCGCGATGGCCTGGTCCATGATCGACGTCATCTGCTCATAGGGCGTGATACCGCATATCGGTTCTTTGGCAAAAGGGAAACTGTAGGATATCGCCCCGATCAGCTTGCCATCAACATATACCGGTGAGCCCGACATTCCCGCGAAAACGAAGGTGCGTTCGGCGAGGGCGCCGCTCAGCTTTCCGATGATCACATCCTGCCGCGGGCCGATCCAATTTGGGATAACACCGAGCACCTCGACGTTGAATTCTTCTGACTTCGACCCGCGAAAAACGGTGCGAGACGTCCCGCGCATGCCCTCGCGCACCTCGGACAGCGGCATGACCTGGACCTTTCCGGGCCCGCCGGCGGGAGCGGCCATCTGCCCGTTTGCGATTGAAAACAAGCCCAAAAGCAGCAGAAGCGACGCGGTAAAAAATCTGTTTAACATCGTAAAAACTTCTTCCTTAGGAAACGTCAGTTATGGTAACATTTTACCAAGGCCGGTCGAAAGGCTCTCTTTCATCGGCTTTCACCCACTCTGTTTTCGATGCCGTTCCGGCTTAGTTCTCTGCATTAAAAGCACTGCTATGGCAAAATCTACTCGACTTTTAAAGAGTTTTTCTCGATTGCTGCTTCCGGTTGTCCTTCTTGTCGTCGTCGCGCTCATCGCGGGGGCAGTCTCGCTCGTGTATGTTTCGTCGCGCCCGCTTACGTCGCGATATCTGGTGACGCCACAAAAGTACGGTCAGCTCAGCACTCGGGCCGCACAGGTGACCGAGGAAACATGGGCCAACCGCGAAGGGGCGACGAGCCGTGGCTGGCTTCTGCGCGGTGCCGATGGAGCTCCGGCGGTCATCCTGCTTCACAAGTTCGGGGCGGATCGTTCCTACGTCCTAAATCTCGGCGTAAAGCTCAATGAATCGACCAATTTTACCGTTCTCATGCCCGATCAGCGTGGCCACGGCGAGAATCCGCCGGTCAAGCAGGCGTCGTTCGGCGGGTGCGAGACCGAGGACGCCATGGCGGCCGTCGCATTCCTAAAGAACCTTAAAAATTCAAATGGGATCTCGCTTGTCGATCAGAATAAGATGGGAATTTTCGGCGTCGAGATGGGAGCGATCGTTGCGGTCGCGACGGCGGCAAAAGACAAGACGATCAAAGCGGTCGCCATCGATTCGGTGCCAGCAGATTCGGACGGTGTTCTGGTCGAGGCAGTTGATAAGCGTTTTCCATTTGCTAGCTTTGCAACAGCCAGGCTCGCTCAGATAGGTACCCGCGTCTACTATTTCGACGGCTGCTATCAACGCGAAGCGGTCTGCGAAACGGCGAGAAAGATCGAAGGCAGTAATGTGCTGCTGCTCGCAGGCGTCGATGCTCCGGAGTTTCAGGACTCGACCTTGAAATCAAGCAAGTGCTTTCCTCAGAGCAATAAGGTCGATACAAAGACCGACCTTAGCCCGTCGGGATTCAGCATCATCAACGCCTCGATGGAACAATCCGAGACTTACGACCAACGCTTGATCGATTTCTTTAGAAATTCGCTTAGTAACTAAATATCCAGCTTTTTCTTGCTGTGTCCGTTCGTCTTTGCGACAGTGTGGATATCGGCACTTGATTCGATCTGAACGACCGCCTGGTCGAGCACCTCGCGGAGTTCGGTCAGGCGGTCCTTTGTTGAGGTCATCTCGAGAAGACGGTATTTGCGCTCGTTATCGAAACTGAACGCCATCGTGATCAGAAATGAGAGCGATTCGGGGTCGGTGCGATGTATTTGCGGCAACTGTCCACGGCCGCTGCTGAGCTTGAAAGCTGCCTTTGCCATCCGTTCGAATAGTGCGAAAACTGTATCGGCAAGCTTTTCCACTTCAGGATCGTCGTCCTTCTCATCCTCAAAAAATGCGATCTCGCCTACGAGATACGGATCGTCAGCGGCGACGTATTCAAGCAGCCGAAAACGCACAATGCCAAATGCCAAAATATTTGAGCGTCCGTCTTCGAGAGTTTCCGACTCACGTATCTCGGCGACGCAACCGATCGAACCTTCGAGAGGCCGATCTTCGAAATCACTCGAGGGCTCAAAGAGCATAACGCCGAACAGACGCCCCTGATCTTCGATGTCCTTGAGCATCTGCCTATATCGCGGCTCAAAAATATGAAGCGGCAAAAGCTCGTTCGGCACCATAACGAGCGGGAGCGGAAAGATTGGCAATTGCGTGATCCCACTGACCTTTTCCAACGCGTCGGACATTAGTTTTCATTCCTCCCCGCGGCTGCGAGTTTTGCCTTGACGGCTATAAAATCGGCGATCTTCGCCGGTTCATCATCGCTCAGAGCCATCCGTTTTGCACCGATCACGGCGTCGGAAACGTCCATCCCGATCGACTTGTACCGATTATCGCGTGCTACGAGGTCGGCGATCACGCGTTTTTCCAGATGTTCGCGGCCCTCGTCGGGCGTTTCGCGGTCGGTATCGAGATAGTCGGCCGGAACCGTTTGATTCTTTACACGTACGTGCAGGGCACCGGTTATCGCTTTCACCTCGTCACGGATCTTCTGCGTTTCGAGCAGGGAATTCGGAAACCCAAGCTGGCCGCGAAGGGCGATCTCAATTATCGGCTCGGGCTTGCCTGGTTCGGCGACACGCGCTTCGAGGCGGACTTTTTCGATGACGCCTGAGGTTATTTTTGAGCCGGCATCGTGATTGTCGACATCAAACTTTAACTGCTGGAACGGCCGGTGAACATAATCCTCGACGTGCGTCGCAGTCACCGAATTATCCTGGCCGATCTCGACCAGAAAGGCTCCACGCGTCTCACGAAATTCGGTGATATTCGTGATCTCGATCGATCCGGGATTGAACGCCCAATTATCGATCTCATAACGTTTGTGCGTGTGGCCGAGGCCCACGTATTCGACTGCCGAGCGAAGCTCCTTCAATGCGGCGACCGAAAGCGCCGGGATCGGGTGCATCTGATGCCCTTCGACATCGGTGTGCAGCAGCAGTATGTGAAAGGCGTCGTCGCGGCGGTTCTCTTTTATCGCCTCGGTCAGCAGCGGTATCGCCCAGTTTCCCGATGCCCCGTACCAGTCCGAGCCAAATATTCTGGCTCTGCCGATGTCCACAAAACCACCCTTCTTCGTCTCGCTGTTCCACGGTTCGTAGGTCGCCTTGCCCTCCAGGTTGATCGGTTCGAGCAAGGTCAAAAGCCCCCAGCTCGCCAGCGACCTGAGCCACGAAAACTGGCTGTCGGAGTATTTTTGATCGTGATTCCCCTCGATCGATACTACCGGAATGCCGGCCTCGCGCATCATGTTCAAACCCTCGACCGCGTAGTTCATCGTCTCGGGCGGGACCGAGCGTTTGTGAAAAAAATCTCCGCACATAACCACGAAATCGACATTCTCACCGATGGCGTAACGTTTTAGAACGTCGATCCAAGCGTCAAAAAAGTCACGCGGGCTTTCGGGCAGCTGATATCGCGTGCAGCCCAAATGGACGTCGGCGATGTGCAGAAACTTCATAGCTAAATTTTATCATTTAATAATTTTTTCATTGAGACAATGAATCAATAAATAAATTGCAAAATGATAAAATCCGGGAATGGACAAAGTCATACTCATCACCGGAGCCTCGACGGGCATCGGCCTGCATACCGCAAAATTATTTCAGGCAAAGAACTGGAAGGTGGCCGCGACGATGCGGTCGCCGGACAAGGTCACGGAACTGCAAAAGATCGTCGATCTCGAATGTTTCCGGCTCGATGTGACCGATACGGACTCGATAAAGGAGGCGATCGCCGCCACGCTTGATCGATTTGGACGTATCGACGTTGTCGTCAATAATGCGGGATACGGCTTGCTCGGAGCTTTCGAGACGGCATCGCCAGAGCAGATCGAGCGGCAGTTCGAGACGAACGTGCTGGGCCTGATGAGCGTTTGTCGCGAGATCCTTCCGTATTTTCGCGAGCAGAAGCGAGGCACGATAGTCAATGTTACCTCGATCGGCGGCCGAGTGACCTTTCCTGCTTCGAGTTTGTATAATGCGACCAAATGGGCGGTCGAGGGGTTTTCCGAATCGCTGCATTACGAGCTGGAGCCCTTCAATATCCGCGTCAAGATCATCGAACCAGGCCCGATCAAGACCGATTTTTATGACCGTTCTCGGGAGTCAACCAAGAAAGAGGGATTGACCGCTTACGATAGTTTTGTCGCGAGAGTCGATGAAACAATGACGAAAGGGGGCCTAAGTGCTCCGGATGGTGAGATAGTCGCTCAAAAGATCTACGACGCTGTAACCGATACGTCAAAGCGGCTGCGCTACGGTGTCAATACGAAAGGTCTATTGGTTCTTCGACGGCTCTTGCCTGAAAGGCTCTTCTACGCGATAATTAAAAAGATTATTATCAAATAGGTATTTCTGAGGAAAAGTGAGATGATTAGGGCGCTTTAATCGTACTACTATCCAAATTTTCCTCAAGGCGATTAGAATTCTGAAGTAGTCTAGTTGATTTCGGTCGTTTTTGCATGAAGATCTTACTCTATAACCCTGATAACGGTATAACGCGCAATTTTATGCCGCATCTTTGGATGTTTCTGCTGCAGTCGCTGACACCGCCTGAGCATGAGGTCATCCTGATCGACGGCAACGCTAAGGCGATGACCCGCCCGGAACTGGTGCAGTTCTGCAAAGATAATGACATCGGCCTCGTCGGGATCGGCGCGATGACACGCATGGTTGCGCGGGCATATCTGGTCGCGGATTCGCTTCGTGAAGCTGGTTTCAAAGTAGTAATGGGCGGTCCGCACGTAACGGAATGCCCTGACGAAGCTCTCGGTAAAGACGGCGGCCCGCGCCATGCTGACGCTGTTGCACTCGGCGAAGCTGACGATTATTGGGCTCAGATCGTAGAGGACGCGGCTCGCGGCGAACTGAAAGAGACTTATCAGCCGGCCCTCGATGAAAAGGGCAATGATGTAAAGCCTTCGCTGCAGCAGTATCCGCATATCCCTTGGGAAACTCTCGACCTCGATCAGTTTTCCCTTATCCCGAAATTTTTGCAGCCCGTGATGTCCAAAATGGGTGAGGGCTGGGGCAAATTCTTCGTCGTGCCGATCGAAACCGGACGCGGATGCCCGTATGGATGTGAATTTTGTACGGTAACCGGATTTTTTGGTGACTCGATCCGCTTTAGGACCAATGAGAGTGTGGTCGAAGAGTTGCTTCGACTCAAAGCGAGAGCTAAGAAAGAAAAGGGCCAGATGGCAGTTTTCTTTATCGACGATAATCTTGCGATCAATAAAAAACGCCTCAAAGGACTGCTCCGCGACATGATTGCTGCTGGGGCAACTCTTCCATGGGTGGCACAGATCAGTGCAAATCTCCTGGCCGATGAGGAGCTCGTAGATCTCATTGCTCAGGCCGGCGGCAAGTGGGTTTTCATCGGGATGGAGTCGATCGATCCGGCCAACATGGCGGATGTAAATAAGAATTTCTCCAAACCGGAAAATTATCAGGCAGTCCTCGAAGGCTTGAGAAAACGCAATATTTACGCGATCACATCTTTCATCTTCGGAATGGACAACGACACGCCGGGCGTCGCTAACCGCACGGTCGATGAGATCGAAAGCTGGGCCCCGGGACTTCCGGTGTTTGGGCAGCTGACCCCGTTCCCGTCGACTCCGTTATACGATCGCTTGCAAAAAGCCGGGCGGCTTTCGCGGCCAAAGCATTGGCTTGAATTCGCTCCGTTCGTAATGGCTCACGATCCGCTCAAGATGACGATCGAGGACGCCAAGAAGGAGACCTTCGACGCCTGGTCACGCTCTTACAGTCCGCAAAGGAACTGGGAAGCGGTGAATGCGATACGAGAAGCTCCGATCGACGTCCGCATCGGTCATCTCGTCGCACGGCTGTTTTTCCGCGGCATTTATTTCCCGCAAATGAGTAAGGTGGCCTGGATGAAACTCTTGTTCGACAATCGCCGGACGATCCTCAGCCTAACAGGCGAAGGTATCCGAACCTGGCGTGCCGCCCGCAAGCGCAGACGCCTAAAAGGCGGCGGCGAAGTTCCTGCGGTCCAATAGATCAAGAGTGGTGAATTAGAAGTTTTGGCTTGGTTCGAACGTATCCAGAACAGTGCCAAGCTGGCCTTTAACGCCGACGTCGTCGACATTTGTCACGCCGTCGGCGTATGACGTTGCAAGCATTGTTATCTCGAAGCCGTTTCGCGTTCCCAGCCGTGCGGCCGGAACGAACAGGCGGCGTCCCCATACGACGATCTTCTCACCGTCATCAGACGTACCGCCGGCCTGAAACTTAATCTCATAAGCCCGCCAGTTCTGGTTGAGCATGATCTCGCCCTCTGAGACCATCTGGTAGCCCGGCAGTATCTTCTTGAGCGTATCATTGGTCTCCTTGACCATCTGCGGAAAACGCTCACCGTCCAGATCAAAGGTTCCCTTGCTCGGATAGTAGCTGATCAGCATCTGCTCCTTCATCCGGTCGTCGGCTGTAACGCTCGAAATATCGAGAAACTTTCCGCGAGAGTCATTACTGGTACCATTCTGCGGGCCGTTTACTTTCCAGTCTTTCGGATAAAAGAGTGTGAAACCGACAAAGTTACGCAGCAGGTCGCCTTTCAGAGCCGTCTTGCTGTTCTGGAAGAAGCTAGTGTCCGGCGGCTGAACGATAGTGCGAGGCATCGGCGGCATCTCGGTCGCCGACGCGTTAACCGGCGGCGGTGATTGAACCTCAACAGAATTATTTGCAGGAGTGACAGGCTGATTAGTTGTCGCGAAGTACCAAATGCCCGCGACGACCGCCAGCAACGCCAAAGTCCCGCCGACCGCATACATCGATCTTTGAGGAGAATCGACCACCGGCGGCTCCGGAGAGCGATTTCGCCAGTTTGGTTCCTCCTTTCCTGATCCGGTCATTACGGCTGCCGGAACTGACGCAGGCACTGCCGGTTCAAGCGAGATCACGGGCCCTTTCTTTATCAGAGTCGGCTGCTCGCCAGGAGCCGCAACCGGTTCGGAAACCTCGGCATCGGGGCGACTGATGGGCGGAGGAGGCGGGATTGCGACCGGTTCAGAAATGGCTGCAACCAGCGCATCGCCAAAATCCCTGGCCTTCGAAAATCGCTCGCCGGGGCCGTACGCAAGGCCGCGTTCGAAAACCTCGTCAACGGAACGCGGAAGGTCTTTGTTTATGGAACTCGGCAAACGCATGAGCCCATAATTGTGGGCTTTAAGATATTCCCTTTCGCTCTCGCCCTCAAAGGGCATTTCGCCTGTCAGCATTTCAAACGCGACCACCGCCAACGAGAAAATATCGCTTGCGACCGTCGCGATCTTGCCTTCAAGTACCTCGGGGGCTTTGTAGCCCATGCTGTGAATGTTTGGTTCGCCGCTCGACGCACCGAAATTGACGATCTTCACCTGCTCGGTATCGCCTGATGCGTCGATGATCAGATTCTCGGGGCGAATATCACGATGGATTATGCCTTCCTGATGAGCTTCGTTAAGAGCACTCGAAGCCTGGCGAATGATCCGGCCGGCTCTCTGCTCATTGAATTTGCCGTGGATCGTCAGGATGTCGTTTACCGAAAGGGCATCAACGTATTCACTTACAAGGAAGTTCAACCCGTTGGAAAATTCACCGGAATCGATCATCCGCGCAACATTCGGGTGGCTGAAATGAGAAAGCGAAACTCGCTCCTCGGCCAGGACGCTGCTCATGATCGGGTCGTAGTCGTCCTCGATCAGGATTCGGACAAGAACTTTTCGATCTGCGACGATACGGTCGTCACCGAGATACGCAAGCCCGGTTTCGTCGCCACCTAAAAATTCATTAACGACATATCTCCCTTTGACCGTGCGTCCGACAAATCGCTCCGGATTATCGAGACTAAAATCCTCAGCCGGGCTCGGGAATCTATTTTCCTTATTAAGTTCGACGTGGCCCGCAGGTATTTCGAAAGGCTGCACCTTTCTGGCGAGCGGCCGCGTTACATCCTCAAGAGGGAATTCCGGGATTTCAAGCGGTTCATGGGGTCGCTGGAAAGCCGCCGGAGCGTCGATTTCGGGGTCGTCGAGTTCAAAGAAAGGTATGTCGTCCGGGGCTAGCGGTCTGCTCGGTTGGGGGATCGCCGGGGCCGCCTGCCGAACCGCGGAAGGCTTGTCCGTGGTCAGTATCTCGTCAAGCCGGCTGGACGTCTCGATCTTTGGGATGAGATTGGCAAAGATACCGCCCGGCTGACGCTGGCTGGCACCTGCCACTTCCGAGATCAGGCGCGAGCCATCGGTCGGACAAAAGCGCCGCGAACCTTCCTCGAACGTATCCTTGCATTTAGGACAATACATCGAAATTTACTGAGTTATCCTCGTTGTGCTCTTGAAAGCTTGCCGACGAGTGCCTGATTTTCCGCGTCTAAAGCGATAGCTTGCCGGTAGGAGCGTTCGGCCCCACGCCGATCACCCGTTTTCATAAAACCGTCACCGACGCTCTCGAACTGTATCGACAGGCCTCGTTTCTCAAGCGTTGAAACTGATTTCATTGCCTCAAGTAGCGACGTTTCGGCCATTGCAAAATTTCCCTGACGGGCATAGAGGGAACCTAGGAGGCTGTTTGCCGCGAATCGGTTTGAGCTAACGGCAAGATTCGAGCGAAGAGCTTTTTCAGCCTCGGGATATTTCGCCTGAGCGGTCAGAGCCCGGCCGAGCAGCAGCAATGCCGAGGGATTTCGCGGGTCACCCAAAAGGGCTCGCTGGAGCAGCTTTTCCGACTCGGCATAACGCTGTTCGGACTGGAGCACTTCGGCAACCAGGATCAGCGTAGCGACGTCATTCGAACGCTTTACAGCATCATCATACGCAGCCTGCGATTCCTGCTGAAGGCCTCGCCTTCTAAGCAATCGGCCGAGATGTGCGTATGCCGGGGCAAAAGTAGGGTCTAGCTCGATCGCTTTGCGATAAGCAGCCTCGGTTTCTGAGCCGATCAGGCCCCGCAGTTCCAGAGCAGCACCGAGCTGGTCAAACGCAAGGGCATTCGCGGGGGCGAGTTGGATCGCCCTTCGAGCGACCTTCTCGGCTTCCTCGTATCTGTCGGCGAGGTCCGGCGCGGCGATGGGCTGAGTCAATACGTAGCTTAACGCCACGTGGGCGATCGCATTACCCGGCTCGAGCTGCAAGGCATTGCGGTATGCGATCTCGGCATCTTCCCACCGTTGCTGATCGCTGTAGAGATTGCCAAGACCGTAGGTCGCCCGAGCGTCTTTCGGTTTCACGACCCGGGCCTTCTTGTAGGCCGCCTCAGCCGCTGAATAATTTCGCTCGTCGCGGGCCTCATTGCCCTCTATTATCAGGTCTTCGAATTTCTCTTCGTTGGGGCTTCCTTCAGCGATGATGTTGGGCTGAGATCTTTTGGGGATTATCTCGACCTTTGACGAGCGTGAGTCCTTGAACTCGGTAAACTTTGACTTTGCCGCTGTTGAGCTTTTATTAGAATTTGATCTCGCAGGGATCCTGGCCGCCGGAGAAGATCTTTTTGTCGTTGTTTTAGGTTTTGCGGCAGTCGTTTTGGGTTTTGCCGCTGGGGCTTTTGGTTTTGCCGCCGGTTTCTTTGTTGGACTACTCGTCTTGGGCGGGGTCTTCTTAAAAAGCTTATTGCTGCTTCCCAGGTCTTGCGCTGTTGAGGCTGCCGCGAAAGTAACGGGCAGGATCATCAACAATGCAAATCTTGCAACCAAAACCATAAATAGCCTACTGCGGGGCTCAATTCTGTGTCACCAATCGGAACCCTAATTCTTTGTCCCGCCTGCTTGCTTCGACATCGGCACGAAACGTAGAGGTTATCGCAAACGGCCCCGAAGATTTTGAGTAACCAGCGCCGCCCCGGATCATGTACCTTAGTTCCTTGGTCTCACGCATCGTGCCTTTGCTTCCCGGGTACAGACTCGCTTTGCTTCCCGTCCACTCATACACATTGCCTATCAGGTCGACTGCTCCCCAGTCGTTCGCGCAAGATGCGGTGTCGACTGCCTCGGGCTCCGTATTGTCCTTATCAAGAACCGCACACTTTGGATCGAATGTGTCTCCCCACGGATAGAGGTTATTCTTCGGTCCGTTACGGGCGGCAAATTCCCATTCGGCCTCGGTCGGCAATCGATACGTCTTGCGGTCCCGCGTCGATCGCCACGCGGCAAAAGCCGTAATATCTTCGATGTTCACAAACCGCACAGGCATTTTTTCCTGGATCGGAAGCGGAGCATCGTTGACCCAGTGAGCCGGAACTGGCCGGTACCCGGTTTCCTTTACGAAATCGAAGTACTCACCATTTGTGACCTCGGTCTTGTCAATCTTGAAAGCCTGCACGGTTACCGTGTTCTCAGGTTTTTCGTTATCCCTACCATCGTCGCGTCCCATTCTGAAAGTGCCTCCCGGAATGGCTACGAGGTTGGCTGACGGCCCTTCGACGGGCGACGGAGCCGGCGTGGGCGTGCTCGCCGTATTTCCTGGCCCGACGGGCTTTGTATCAAAAACCCCGAGCACATAAGCTGCACCGAGCCCGACGATTCCAATCAGCAATAGAGCGAATACTCCGCCAATTCCTAAAAGCAAGCCTTTTGACGAAGATTTTTTCGGCTCGGGCGTGGTATCGACCTTAACGTCGAAGCGGCTGGGCGAAAATTCCTGCTGAACTGTCTGGGCCATGTCATCACCATGGCCGCCCTGAGAGGCGATCGTCCTGTGGACACCGCCGACAGTGACATCCGGCATCGGGATCGAGCTGCGCGAGTCAAGCGTCCCGGCACGTAATTCAGCAACTACCTCTACCGGTTTACCGTCGCAGGTGACCTCACCCATCCAGTCGTAATAGCCGTTGTGGCTGACCCGCAGGCGATGGTTTCCACTCTGCAATCCTTCGATCAGGAGCATACCGCTCTCAGCCGTACGGCCAACCGCTACGTTATCGACAAAGACGGCCGACTGCGGGGGCCTCGACACGACCCTTAATGACGAGACCGGAAGTGCCGGAGCTGGTGCCGTGTGAATGAACTGCGTTCCCGGTTGGATGGCATCTCGCAACTCGTTGACCATCACGTCGACTGACTGCGTTCGATGGTCAGGATTTTTGGCAAGAGCGTGTTGTACAGCTCTTTCGAGTTCCGGCGAAACATTCAAGCCGGCGGCGGCCAGTGTAGGGGCGGGGTCGGATATGTGCTTTTTCATGATCGCCGGAATGGACGATCCTTTGAAAGGCACGTCGCCGGCGAGCATCTGATAGAGCATCACGCCGAGTGAATAAATGTCGGCTCTCGAATCAGGATCTTCATCCGCCCACTGTTCGGGGGCCATGTAATAGGGCGATCCCATCAGCCCGGTCGTCTGAGCCTGAATGAACGAGCCGAGAAGTTCGCCGGACTTTATCTTCGCGAGGCCGAAATCGAGGATCTTCACCGCTTGCGACATATTAGGCTTGTCGCTGCAGATCATGATATTGAGCGGTTTCAGGTCGCGATGGACGATGCCCTGATGATGCGCGGCACCGACACCCGCGCAGACCGCGGCCATCAATTCGAACGTCTTCTCCGGCGACAATGCTTTTTCACGGGCAAGAAGGTCGTGCAACGATTCGCCCTCGACATACTCCATCACGAGGAACGGGACGGTCCCGTCGATGACGCCATAATCGGTTACGCTGACAACGTTTTGATGCCGGATGGCGGCAGCGGCGAGGGCTTCCTGACGAAAACGCGTGACGAGTTGCGGGTCATTTCCGACAAGATCGGGAAGAATGACCTTGATCGCGAGTTGGGTCTTTAGATATGCGTGGCGAGCTTTGTAAACGACGCCCATTCCGCCTTGGCCGAGGCGGCACTCGATCTGGTATTTGCCCTCGAGCACCGGTTCGCCAGGAATAGTGTGAACCGTCGGCATACCGTCATTCGGGCAGGTCGCGACGGAATCAGCGAAACAGTTTTTACAAAGCTGGCATTCTTTCATGCTCGAATGTTAGATGGCGGAAAGTTCACCGACGGGTGCTCGAACGATCAACCGGATCGCTACACCCTAAAACTGTAGATTAACACGCTTTAATTCTAATTTCTTTACCCGATCCAAGCAAGATGAAGCATTTTGCGGGAAAGCCGGCGACGGATTTGTCCCCAAAGCCGTATCAACCGCAGAACTGCCTTCAGAAAATGGCCGGTTCAAAGCCAGATCTAATGAGCCTCACTTCGCTATCTAACGACGATGTTTACAAGCCGTTTCGGCACGATGATGACCTTGACGATCTCCTTTCCATCTGTAATTTCCTTCACCTTAGCGTCGGCGAAGGTTAGTCTTTCGAGGTCTTCGTTCGATATTTCGGGCGAAGCGGTGATCCGCGAGCGGAGTTTGCCGTTGACCTGGATCGGGAACTCGATCTCGTCCGCTTTGGCGAGCTCCGGGTCGAATTCCGGGAAACGGGCATTATTCGCGATCAACCCGTCCTCATTTCCGACGAGGATCGAGTAAAATTCCTCCGCGACATGCGGGGCAAATGGTGTCAGCATCAGCGTGAGCGCGGTCAGAGCCTCGCGGACGGCGAAGATCTCTTCGGCGGCAGCGTGCTGCGGCTCGACGGGGAAATCGCTGATCGCATTTGAAAGCTCCATCAATGCCGCAACCGGCGTGTTGAACTGAAGGCTCTCAAGGCTGTCCGTCACGCGCTCGATCGTCTGGTGCGTTTTCTGGCGGAGCTTACGCGAAGCGGCTGTTTCCGCTGGCGGTGCACCTTCATACGTGGTTCTGAGCAGCTCATTCCACCTATGGACGAGCCGCCAAACGCGTTGGATAAAGCGGACGGCGCCCTCGATACCGGCTTCGTTCCAGACAAGTTCGTTGTCGATCGGGGCGGCGAACATCACGAAAAGCCTTGCCGCGTCAGCTCCGTATGCCTCGACCATTTCGTCAGGATCGACGCCGTTGCCCTTGGACTTCGACATCCGCTCGATGGCGTATTTCAATGGAGTGCGGACACTCCTGTCCGCATCTGCGGTTCCCCCGCCGAGACCGACCGCCGTCGCTGAAGTTATCTTTCCCTTCGAATCTCGTTCGACCTCGACCTTGTCAGGCGGGAAATAAATACGCTTTCCACTCGAATCATCAAAAAACGTCTCTCCTACGACCATCCCCTGCGTCAGCAAGCGTTTGAAAGGTTCGCCAAATGGAATGAGCTCGAGGTCACGCATCACCTTTGTCCAAAAACGCGCGTAGATCAGATGCATCACGGCGTGGTCGTCGCCGCCAATGTACTGGTCAACCGGCATCCAATATGCCGCAATCGCGGGATCGAAAGGCAAGATCTCATTGGTCGCGTCCGAATAGCGGAAAAAGTACCAGCTCGAATCGACAAACGTGTCCATCGTGTCGGTCTCGCGTCGGGCAGGGCCGTCGCATTTCGGACACGTGGTCTCGTAAAACTCAGGAACCTTTGCGAGCGGGGATTCGCCGGTTCCCGTGAACGGAGCGGTTTCAGGCAGTTCGACCGGCAGATTCTCAAACTTCTCGGGCACGGTCCCGCAGTCGTCGCAATAGACGATCGGGATCGGCGATCCCCAGAAACGCTGCCGCGAAATGCCCCAGTCGCGAAGCCGATACGTCGTCGCGGCTTCGCCGAAGAAATATTTGACGGCATATTCCGTCATTGACGCTTTAGCCTCTTCGCTCGTCATCCCCGACCACACGCCGGAGTTGATGAGAACGCCGTCAGAACCGCCTGCGTAAGCGGGCGGCGTCAGTGTTGAACCCAACTCAACTTTGTCTGCCGTATCCGAAGTTAAACTACAAGCCTCTTGATTGCCCCCCGCTGACGCAGGGGGTTCTGACACGATCACCGTCTTGACCGGCAGCCCAAATTTCCTTGCAAACTCAAAATCCCTCTCATCATGAGCCGGAACGCTCATCACGGCGCCCGTGCCGTAGCCCATCATCACGTAGTTGCCGACCCAGACGGGGATCTCCTCGTTGCTGAAAGGATTCAGAGCTTTCAGCCCCGTGTCGATGCCGTCTTTTTCGATCTCGACCTCGTGATCTGCGGGCTTGGCATTTTCGGTACGGATGTAGGCGATCTTGGCGGCGACATCCTCGGCAAAATTGTCCATGTTTGCCTGTATCACCGGATGCTCGGCTGCGAGGACGATCGCGTTCGCCCCGAATATCGTGTCGATCCGCGTCGTGAAAACGCGGACGCGCTTTTTACCAAGGTCGGTCGTGCTCGTAATGCCGTCGACTATCGGGCAAGCGAATAGCGACTCGCCCGATGCTGATATCTCAAAATCGACATACGCCCCGTAAGAGCGGCCCATCCAGTCCTGCTGCCGCTTGATAACGCTCGCTGGCCAGCCCGACTCGATCTCCGTCATGTCATCGAGAAGCTCGTCGGTATATGCGGTCGTTTTGAGGAACCATTGCTCGAGGTCTTTCTTCGTGACCGGATTACCGCAGCGCCAGCACAGTCCGCCGCTAGCCTGCTCGTTTGAAAGGGTCGCCTGGTCGTGCGAGCACCAGTTGACCTGGGTCTGCTTTTTGTACGCGAGGCCCATTTCGTACATTTTGAGAAAAAACCACTGGTCGAATTTGTAGTACTCAGGCCGGTGGGCGTACATCTGCCGCCGCCAGTCGTAGCTTAAACCCAACCGCTGAAGCTGGCCGCGCATCGAGACGATATTTGCCTCGGTCCATTCGCGAGGATTGACGCCGCGCTTTACCGCCGCATCCTCAGCAGGCTGGCCAAACGAATCCCAGCCGATCGGGTGCAGCACGTTGAACCCGCGAAGCCGCTTATACCAGGCTAATGCGTCGCCGGCCGAATAATTTCGCACGTGGCCCATGTGCAGATTGCCCGACGGGTACGGAAGCATCTCGAGCGCGTAAAACTTCGGCTTCTCGTCGTCAACCTCGGCATGAAAAGCCCCGGTCTCGGCCCATATCTTCTGCCATTTCTGCTCTATCTTCTTCGCAAAATATTTGTCGTCCATTGTCGTGTCGTTACAAAGTTATTATTAATTACTCTTAAAGTAATTCGCCTAAAAATGAAATTTAATACGGGTTCGGGTGAGCATCGCCGCGTCGCGTTTTAGCACGAGCGGCTATCTAAGGGCGAGGGTTCTCAGCAGCGTGATCATCGCGAGAATTCTAACGCAGTTGAGAGTGTATGTCTAAGAAACCCTGTTCACTATAGAAAAACTATCTGCCATCGGCGTTGCAGAGATAAAAAAATGAACAAATCATGATACAGTTTCGTATAGTGATATGTTAAGTATGTTCGATTGACCGGAACAGGATAAACGTTGGTATATATGAACAAATTATGAACAGTATTTGATTTATGTGGGACAGTGGGACAAGATCACGAGAGGCGGTAACATATATATTCTAAATAAGTTACAGGGCTAGGTTCATGTCCCATCTTGTCCCGCCGTGGGACAAGATGGGACGAAACCCGAGCCGAAAATGGTATATTTGGAAGTCGCCCGGAGTTAAGAAATGCTAAAAGTCCTGACAGCCGAACAAATGCGAGAGGTCGACCGTCTGACGACCGAGCGGTACGGCATTCCATCCATCATCCTAATGGAAAACGCCGCCCACGCCGTCGCCCGCGTCATTACTGAGAAACTCGGCGGTTCGGTGAAAGGGAAGTCGGTACTGATACTTTGCGGGAGAGGGAATAATGGCGGGGATGGAGCGGCTCTGGCGAGGATGCTTTGGACGGCGGGAGCTGTGGTTTCTGTGTTCCTATTCGGCAAGGTCGAAGACACCAAAGGCGATGCTCGCATCAACTTTGATATTTTGAGATCGATCTCAAATTTCCACTCTCGTAAAGAGTACGATCCGTATGACAAGCCTGATGCCGGTAGAATCTATTTTTGCGAAGAACACGACGGCGAGTATTTCAGAAAGAGGTTTCGCCCGCTCGCACGCCCCGAAGTCGTTGTAGACGCAATCTTTGGAACGGGTTTGTCGAGAAAATTAGAAGAAAATATTTGCCAGGTCGTAACGAGTGAATGGTTCGACGAAAGGTCGGAACGAGATAGTCTATTTTTGTTGATATCTGTAGATTTGCCAACGGGCTTGCGAGTACGGACAGACTGGGCTGATGAAATCAGCGCGAACGCGGACGTAACCGTCACATTTACCGCTCCCAAGATCCCGAATGTACTTCCGCCTGCGGCGGCACGTAACGGCGAGTTGATTATCGCAGATATCGGATCGCCCATGGAGTTGATCAACGAAGCCAATTCGCAACTCTATGTCTCCGAAGAGGAAGATGTTCGTGGTTTGTTGCACTACTGGCTAAATTTTGAAAGCAGCGATTATAAGAACAAACGCGGCCACGCCTTGATCGTCGCGGGTTCCGAGCAATATTCCGGGGCGGCGGTGATGTGTGGGAATTCGGCGATGCGGTCTGGGGTTGGGTTGACGACCTTGCTGGTTCCGGCTTCGTGTAAGGTTGAGGTCGCTTCGCGGGTGATTCCGGAGGTGATTGTAGGAACAATTGGCGAGAATGCGGGCGCGATTGGGAAAGCGGATTCGATCTTGATCGGGCCGGGGCTTGATGTAAATGATGGCGAGGGCGGGAAGTTGGTGCGAGAGATCGTTTCGACGCGGACTGTGCCAGTTATTCTCGATGCCGGGGCGTTGGGGTTTTGTGAAGCTCCGACTAGTCTATTGCAAGAAGAGCCACGCGACGGCTCCCCTCCTTACGAAGGAGGGGTGGCATCCGCGTCTTTTGCGGATGACGGGGTGGTTCTCTCGTCGCGGGATACATCAACGTCCGTGGTGCCGAGAGTAGAGAACCACCCCGTCGCCGAAGCGGCGACACCCCTCCTTCGTAAGGAGGCGAGCTTGGAGCGGCTTCAGCCGCTCATCCTGACACCGCACGAGGGTGAGTTTCTGCGGCTGCTTGGTACGGACGACAAGGATGCGATAAAGGACCGGGTTGCGACTGTTCGGGAGTTTGCGGTTGAACGTAACGTGATACTCGTCCTGAAAGGCGAGCGGGTTTTGATCGGGTCGCCGGATGGGCGGGTGGTTGTAAATCCGACCGGGAATTCCGGGCTTGGGAAGGCTGGGAATGGTGATACTTTGGCGGGTATTCTCGCAGGGTTTGTTGCTCAGGCGGTGAAGTTTGAGATCGATATCTTCGAGACCGTGGTCGCCGCCGTGTATGTCGCCGGAATGGCCGGAGACATTGCCGAGAAAAAGTACGGGAAACGCGTAATGACCGCATCAGATGTAAGGGAATGCCTGGTGGATGTTTTTGCGGAGTTTGAGAAAAAGAGCTATTAGCTCCTAGCTAAAAAGCTATTAGCTAATTTTTTTGATGGAAACTTTGGTATTAGATACGCCTGATGAGATGTTCGCGTTTGGTGAGAGCCTTGCGGGATCACTGAAAGGCGGCGAAGCTGTTTTGCTTTATGGCGGGCTCGGGGCGGGGAAGACTCTGCTCACGAAGGGCATTGCGAGTGCCCTGGGGTATGATGTCGACGAGGTGACGAGCCCGAGTTTTACTTTGGTAAACCTATACAAGACCGAAAAGTTCAATGTTTATCACATCGATCTTTGGAGGATCGAATCGGGGCTGAACGCGGCCGAGGCGGTTGGGCTGGAAGAGATATTTGATGACGAAAAAGCGATCATTATCATAGAATGGGCCGACCGGCTTGGCCCTACTTCGTTTCCGGGAAAGGCGGTCGAGATACGCATCGAAGGCGATGGCGACGAGCCGCGGCGGGTGTCCGTAAAGCGTTAAGCCGAAAAAGATTTAACATCGATGTTCTTTGTAGCGGCGCGGGGTTCTCATATAATCAAAGCCCGCCATGACCATGGAATCAGTGAAAAAAACTAGAGCAAAGGTAACAGACGCACCGGTAGAAGCAATTTCGGCCGTGACGGAATTCGACGGGAAGCCGTTCTTTAATCGAGAACTGAGTTGGCTCGAGTTCAACCGCCGCGTGCTCGACGAAGCGACCGACGACAGCCTGCCGATACTCGAAAGGCTTAAGTTTCTATGTATCTTCTCGACCAATCTCGACGAGTTTTTCATGATCCGAGTTTCGGGCCTAATGGAACAGGCCGCTGAGGGCATCGGGAGCACTTCGTCGGACGGAATGACGGCGGCAGAACAGATCGCCGAGATCTACGAACGGCTAAAGCCGATGCTTCAGAAGCAGGTCAAATATCTGGGGGAGAATGTCTTTCCGGCACTCGAGAAAGAAGGCATTACGGTCGAATCCTATGCGGGCCTAAACGCTAAGGAAAAGAAGACGCTCGACAAGTATTTTCACAACAATCTGTTCCCGATCCTGACGCCGCAATCGGTTGATTCGAGCCATCCTTTCCCTTACGTTTCAAATCTTAGCCTGAATCTTGGGCTCTACATTGAACCCGACCGGGCTTTCACGCAGCCGAATCTCAAACATCTGTTTCGCCAGCGGCGGTTTATTCGAATTAAATTGCCGCCGTCAGTACCCAGATTGATCCCGATCACGCCTCGCGGCGGACGTTTTGCCTTGGTCGAGGAAGTTATATCGGCGAACGTTGCTGAGCTGTTTCCGAACATGAAAACGAGCCAAGCATACCTGTTTCGCGTGACCCGCGATGCCGACATAGAAATACGCGAAGATGAAGCGGGCGATCTGCTCCGCACGCTCGAACGAGAGCTGCAGCGTCGACGCGACCGCTTTGCCGTCAGGCTCGAAGTTTCGGCAACGATGCCAGACAAGATGATCAAACTGTTGATGAGCGGCACTGGATTGAGCGAGGATGAGGTCCATAGCGTCGATGGTTTTGTCGACATTCCCGATCTGATGCAGTTGTATTCGCTTGATCGGCCGCGGCTTAAGGAGAAACCGATAACCCCGATCGTTCCGGCCCCTCTTCACAAGAAAGAGGACATTTTCGAGGTGATCCGTAAGCAGGATATCCTGCTGCATCATCCGTATATCTCGTTCAGCACGGTTACGGATTTTATATCCGAGGCCGCCGAGGATGCGGATGTTCAGGCGATCAAGATATGTCTTTATCGCACTGGAAAGGATTCGCCGATCGTTAGTTCCTTGATGCGGGCCAGCCGTTTGGGCAAGCAGGTTACCGCTCTGGTCGAGCTAAAGGCCCGGTTTGACGAAGGGAACAACATCGAATGGGCCCGTCGGCTTGAAAACGAGGGCGTTCACGTCGTTTACGGTATAAGCACGCTAAAAACTCACTCAAAGGTTCTGCTGGTCGTTCGCCGTGAAAAGGAAAAGCTCGTTCGCTATGTTCATCTCGCGACCGGTAATTACAATCCTTTCACCGCAAAGATATACACTGATCTCGGCATCCTGACCGCCGATCCCGAGATCGGCGAAGATGCGTCGAGTCTATTTAACTTCCTTACCGGCTATTCGCAGCAGGACAAATACAAACGCCTGATAGTCGCCCCGCTCAATCTGCGCGAAAGGCTGCTCGAACTCATCCGCCGGGAAAAGAAACACAAGCTGGCAGGCAAAGACGCCCGGATCATTATCAAGGCAAACAGCATTACGGACTCGGCGCTGATCAGGGAGCTTTACGAGGCGTCAAAAGCGGGCGTAGAGATCGACCTTATCATACGCGGAATTTGCGCTCTACGGCCTGGTATCAAGGGCCTGTCGGAGAATATTCGTGTGCGTTCGATAATTGGAAGGTTTCTTGAGCACAGCCGCATACTTTATTTTCTAAATGGCGGCGAGCCCAACGAAGAGGTATATATGGGCAGTGCTGACCTGATGAACCGGAGCTTCGACCGCCGCGTCGAGGTCATCGCCCCTGTGCTCGATGCGGACATTAGGAGCTATTTGAAAAAGGAAGTGCTCGACTCGTATCTAAAGGACCAGATAAATGCTCGAACGCTCAGCCCTGATGGCACTTACAAGCGTATCGCGGCCCGAACAAAAGGCGGATTCGATTCGCAGATGCATTTCGTAGGCCTTGATACGCCGGTCTAGGCTGTTGTGGACTTTGCGAAGCGAGATTGGGTTATCCCGTCGATGAGCTTGCCGTGCTTGGCGCTGAGCCGCGGATAGCCGCGAGGCTCGGGTTCGAAAACGTCGGCGCCAAGGAGTTTCTCGACCTCGAGAATATCATCCTTCTCGCCCTCGATCTCCATGTAATAGCCGAATGGAAGTTCGTCGAGGACGATCTCAACGTTGCGAAAATGCCAGGCCTTTCGGTGCTTTTCGTAGATGACCGAGAGTTTATAACCGAGCTTCTCGATGATGCTTTCTGTGGCGTTGACGTCCGTAACATCAGTCTCGAATTCGATCTGATGTTTGAATTCACCCTCGGTCGTGACCTTTTCCTTATAGGTCAGCGTAGTGCGAGACTCGGTCTTTCGCAGCCTCAGCACCGCCGCACGGCCATCGAGTAGGCCGCCGCGATGGAGAAAATTTTCCTCGAAGGTCTCGTAGGCAAACTCGGCGCCGAGTTCTCCGAGTTTTGCGGTTAGCTCGACAAGGAGTTTTTTGTCGATCTTGTATTTTTTCTCGATCTCGATTGCCATTGGTTTTGTCCGAAGTCACGAGTTTAAAGAATTGGATGCGCTATAAGCAAACGGTCGTGCTGGTCATTTTGATGCTTGACTTGTAGCGTCGGGTGCGAAATACTTGAAAAAAAGGTCAAGATTGTTCTTGCCCGCTGAATTTTATTGAACAGAGGTTAAATTTATGCCATATCCAGAAATGATGATCTACGGAATGCGAGCCGAACTTGCCGGTCTCGGCATCGAGGAAACGAAGACTTCCGAAGCGGTAGATGAAGCGGTGAAGAACACCGACGGTACCTTAATGGTCGTTGTAAACTCCGTCTGCGGCTGTGCGGCGGGCGGCGTTAGGCCAGGGATCGCGATGGCTCTGCAGCAGTCAGAGCAGAAGCCCGACCGTGCGATCACCGTCTTTGCCGGTGCTGATATAGACGCAACCGATACCGCACGCGAGTATTTCAGCGGATACATGCCCTCGTCGCCGTCGATCGGTTTTCTGAAGAACGGTGAACTCGTCGCAATGTTCGAACGCCGCGACCTGGAAGGCCGTCCGCCGCAAGTGATCGCTCAGGCCCTCGTCGAAACCTTTGACAAACACTGCTCAAAGGCAGAGGCCGCGAACAACTAAACTGGCGGAAATGGAATCTGTGAAGAGACCGCTGGCTATCGGCGGTCTTTCGCATTTTGTAAGCGGCGAGTGGACGAATAATAACTATTGCGTGATGCAACGTACAATCGCTAGAATGGTAGATACCGTTGGTAGCGGCCATGTCTCACCGTCCACCGTCCAAATGTCCATCAATCAGCGACAACATATTCGATTTTCGCTAGATATCCCGGCGATCATTCACACCAAGTTTGGTGAAAGGCAGTTTACGCGGCTCGAACAGATCAGTGTTGGCGGCTGCTTTACTGCTTGGGAAGAGAATATTTTGGTGGGCGACGAGTTTCGGATGGAGATCGAACTGCCAAACCGCAATTTTCTCCCGCTCCATTGCCGTGCCCTGTATCGATTCGACCACGCGGGCATCGGCGTTAAGTTCCTGAATATAAGCGCGTTTGAGCAGGAACTGATCTCGAAGATCATTGCCCATAAACTTGATATGGAAGGTGTGCCTCTTCAGATCGACCCGTTCACTCTGCCGCCGACCTTTGTTACCGAGGACGTGATCCCAAAGATCACTGAGATCCGAGAAAAACGCGACAGCATATTGGAGCGGATCATGTCGACGGATTGAACGCTACTAGGGTTTTGCCACCAGAGCCGGACGAATGCCCGTGTACTGGGCCGACGCGATCTTCCATTCGCCATTCTCCTTTCTGAATACGGTCGTCACACGCATGCTTCGAGGCGGCAAGGCCTTGCCATCGGCCGTGATCGAGTACGTGAACTTAGATATGCCGATCGCAAATTGATCGTAAACCCGAATCGAGAGATCGGAAACCTCAAGCGAAGCCGTCACGTTCCCGGCGTCAGCTTTCGCCTTCGGCGTGTAAAACCCCAGAACCTTGTCGCGAGAATCAAACTCGCCCACTGGCGATATTTCAATAAAATCAGAGGAGAGTATGCGATCCAAGGCGGGCGCATCGTATGCGGTCTGAGCATCGGTCATCTTCTTTAACAGTGACCGAAAAGACTGCGGGTCTGCAGTCTGGGCAAAGGACAAAACACTGCAAAAGAATGTCAGGAACAACAGGAAAGTGAACTTCATGAAATTATTTCTCCGAAAACTAGAAAGAAATTGCGCACCTGATGTCCTACGGAGAAAGGATCGACAATGTTCCGGAATTACCATCCCCAAGTGCCTTCGCCGCCTTTGAATGGACCGACGATATCACTTGTTATCCACCCGCCGTAAAAATCACCCGGTTGCGAAACAACCCTCTCGTCGCCCACAAAACACGCGTCCATTTTAGAGGGATAGAATGAAACAAAACTTGCGATCGAAAGGAAGCGACTGGTCGGCTCCGGATAAAACCAGGCGGCCCTTGAAACCCGCCGACCTGCCAAAAGTAAGTCATAATACTTGGCTCGGCCTTTCCATTCGCAGAAGCTAGATGCCGCAGGCACGACAGCCAAAAGATCAAGCCGAACATCGTCCGGCGGAAAGTAATATACTGGTGGATGGCTGGTTTCGAGA
This sequence comes from Acidobacteria bacterium Ga0077534, assembly GCA_001464455.1. Classification (GTDB taxonomy): domain Bacteria; phylum Acidobacteriota; class Blastocatellia; order Pyrinomonadales; family Pyrinomonadaceae; genus OLB17. The sequence goes on along the minus strand of LNEI01000018.1, from coordinate 488,006 downwards.
ACACGAAAGGCCTGATTCGTTTGAGCGATGGTCTCGCCGCCGTGTTCGATCCGTAGATGTTTTGACACTGGCTCCAAACGTGGTGGCCGCGGATAATCCCAAACAGATTCCTGACCGGGTTTCGGTTCGATCCTTTTCATAAATAACTAAAACAAAGCGTCCATCGCTTGTTCTAAATTCTTCACACCGATCACCCTGATTCCCAGTAATTTCTCCAGCCCTTTCTTATTCGATTCCGGCAGAATCAATTTCTTAAATCCGAGAGTCTGAGCTTCGCGAGCCCGGGCCTGAGCCTGAAGGACTCCACGTACTTCGCCGGTTAGGCCTACTTCGCCGAAGACTGCCGTTTCCGGTGGAACTTGCAGATTGCGAAAGCTTGAGGCGATCGCGGCAATTACGCCAAGGTCGGCTGCGGGTTCGTCGATCTCCATGCCGCCCGCGACGTTGACGAAGACGTCGTCGCCCGCGAGTTGGAACCCGAGCTGTTTTTCGGCGACTGCAATAAGAAGCGACGTTCGGTTCTGATCGAAGCCTTGTGTCATCCTTCGCCCCGATCCATACTTTGTGCCGCTAACAAGAGCCTGTATCTCGACGAGCATTGGCCGCGTACCTTCCATGCAAACGGTTACAACCGAGCCGGTTGCATTTTCGGGCCGTTCCTGGAGGAAAAGTTCAGATGGATTGCCAACCGGAACGAGGCCTGAGTTGGTCATCTCAAAAATGCCGATCTCATTCGCAGCACCAAAGCGATTCTTTGTCGCACGGATGATCCTGTGATTGTGATGGCGGTCGCCTTCGAAATAGAGAACGGTATCTACGATGTGCTCGAGCGTTTTTGGCCCGGCGATCGAGCCTTCTTTTGTTACATGGCCGGTTAGAAAGACCGGCGTTGCCGTTTGTTTGGCAAAATGCATGAACTGAGCAGCAACCTCTCGAACCTGTGAGACGCTGCCCGGAGCAGATTCGATCTGGTCGCTAAAAACGGTTTGTATCGAGTCGACTATGAGGAAATCAGGCTTTAGCTTTTCGGTCTCCGCGAGAATGGCCTGAAGATTGGTCTCCGGCAGGAGAAAAAGATTCTCGGCAGCGACGCCGAGCCTTTCTCCTCGCATTTTAATCTGCCTTTCCGATTCTTCCCCTGAAACGTAAAGAACTTTCGTGCCGTTCTTTCCGAGCCTATCCGCCATCTGCATGACGATCGTCGATTTGCCGATGCCGGGCGAACCCCCGATCAAGACCAGCGACCCTGCGACGATACCACCGCCGAGGACTCGGTCAAGTTCGTCTATCCCCGACTCTGTTCGAGCATCGTCCTGCGACTCAATAGAATCGTAGGCAATTGGGGATGACTGGCGGTAATGAGCTGTAAATTTTGTTTGCCCGGCAGGCTGAGCCGTAGCACGAAAACGTTCCTCAACGAGGGTGTTCCATTGCTGACAGTCCGGACACTGGCCCAGCCATTTTCGTGACTGAGAACCGCAATTTTGGCAGACGTAAATTGTCGAAGGTTGTTTCGCCATCGCACTCGCGGGAAAATGAAATACTCCGTTCAATCGCCTTTTTATCATAACAGAGAAAGGTTTTTGGGCTTACACAGGTGCGGGTTCAAAAGACCGTTTGATGGGTTTTCTATATTGAGAATGTTTAACCATCGGGCTTTTCCGTGTTACCATTTCGAGAGATGAAGATCGATGTTCTCATCCTAAGACTTACCTTTGTGGGAATGCTCATTTTGCTGGGCTACCTGCTAAATCCGTTTGAGCGGACTCAAAGGTTCGGGCTTGGCATCATTGGGAACGACATGACGCGTCACTGGCTCTCTGCCGGTTTGGGAGCGGTTCTAGGAGCTCTCGTCATTGTTTTCGAAATCCGGGTTCGTCAGGCATCGTTGAAAACGCTCATCGGCGCAGCGGTCGGATCGATACTTGGTATCGTCGGTGCATTCTTGATCGGGGTACTTATCTCGATACAGAAAGAGGCCGCAGTCTCGGCCGAGATGCAAACGTTTCTGACCATCTCGCTGATGGGATTCATGGGCTATATAGGCCTGATGATCGGGGCTGCGAAAGGTGACTACCTTGACCTTTCGGCGCTCGGCGGCATATTTAGCGACAAGAACGTTAAGCGCGACTATAAGATCCTCGATACATCCGTAATCATCGATGGCCGAATAGCCGACGTTGCGGAAACCGGTTTTCTTGGTGGTTCGTTGATCATCCCCCACTTTATTCTCGCTGAATTGCAGCAGGTTGCTGACTCGGCAGATTCGTCAAAGCGCCAACGCGGACGTCGCGGGCTCGACATGCTCCAGCGGTTGCGCAACAACAGCAAGCTCGACGTTCAGATCATTGAGACGGACTTTCCTGCTATCAAGGAGGTCGACCTTAAGCTGATCGAACTCGGTACCCAGCTCGACGCCGTAATAGTTACCAACGATTTTAATCTCAATAAAGTATCTCAGCTTCGAGGCGTGGCCGTCCTAAATATCAACGAGTTGGCTAACGCTCTTAAACCGGTGGTTCTTCCTGGCGAGGCAATGCGCGTCTTCATCCTTAAGGAAGGAAAAGAATATAATCAGGGCGTCGCTTATCTTGATGACGGGACCATGGTCGTGGTTGACAATGCTAGACGATTGATCGGCAAGACAGCCGACATTGCCGTGACTAGTGTTCTGCAAACGACTGCGGGTAAGATGATATTCGGACGTCTTTGGGAAGAAAAAGAAGAAGCAAACGGAAACGGTGACAACAATCTCGGCATACACGATTCACGCTCGCTTGGCTTTAGGCGTGCCACCCGCGAACTGCGACAGACCACGATAATTGAAGAGATCGAATCCTAACGGCCCCTCGTCCAAATCATAACCGCCGATGAACACCGCAATTATTGTTGCCGCAGGAAGCGGGACCCGATTTGCCGGCGATAAGCCAAAGCAGTTCGTCGAGATCCTAGGAAAGCCACTGATCTTTCACACCCTAGATCGTTTTCAATCGTGCGATGAAGTTGATGAGATCGTGCTTGTTCTTTCAGCTGCAGCGATCGATGAGTTTGAAGGCTCGCAATTTCGTCCCTCGGTTTCGAAGCTGACGAAGGTTGTTGGGGGAGGATCGTGTCGGGCCGAGTCGGTCGAAAACGGTCTGGCGGTTGTGGGCAATAATACGGACATTGTCGCCGTTCACGACGGGGCGAGGCCGCTTGTCGCAGCGGACGAGATCGCGGCGATTCTGAGAAAAGCAGATGAAACCGGGGCTGCGTGTCTGGTCGGCGAGGTGACTGATACGATCAAATCGATCCGCGGCGGCGAGATCTCCGCGACCCTTGATCGAACGAAATTACGACGTGCTTTGACGCCACAGGCATTTCGGATCGATGTTCTGCGACGAGCTTTCGAAATTGGCGAGATCTCGGCCGCGGTGACCGATGAATGCTATCTTGTCGAAAAGCTAGGCCATCCGATCTTTTTTGTTGACGGCAGTTCGCGAAATATTAAGGTCACACGACGTGAAGATATACTTCTCGCAGAGATGCTGCTAGGCGAAGAGAACATTCGTCCATAGCCCTTATTGTATGTTTCGAATTGGTTTTGGCACTGACGTTCACCGGCTTGTTCCCGGACGGCCGCTTCTTATTGGTGGTGTCCAGATCGAATCGGAGCTTGGGGCGGACGGCCACTCAGATGCTGACGTACTGATGCATGCGGCCACCGATGCGGTGCTCGGGGCGCTTGCTCTTGGCGATATTGGAACGCATTTCCCCAATAGCGATGACCGCTGGCGAAATGCGGAAAGCTCGGAGTTTCTGCTTTACGCTATTGGCCTTGCGGATCATCGTGGTTACAAGGTTGTAAATATCGATACAATTGTCGATCTTGAGCTGCCAAAGCTGCGGCCGTATATCGGGGACATTCGTCGAGGTCTTGCTGAGGCGCTTCGAGTAAGTATCGATCAGGTCAGTGTCAAGGCAAAGACCGGTGAAGCGGTTGACGCAGTTGGAGAGCGAGGGGCGATACGGGCGCAGGCTGTAGTTTTGCTTCAAATTGCTGAACGCGGCGATTGCTGACACGAATAATCGAGTTTATCGCAGGGTATTCCGTCTTCCCCGGTGACCTATGCGTTCTTTGCGTTTAAAATCCCGGCTATCTGTGAGAAACTTGTAACACCGATTTTTATGCGTCCACAGGAAATAATCGCTACAAAACGCGACGGAAAAGCGCTTTCTGATGACGACATCGTCGCGTTCATTGACGGCGTGTGCGATGGCACGTGGGCCGATTACCAGATAACCGCACTTGTCATGGCGATGTTTATCCGTGGCCTGAACCGCCGTGAGCAGTATTCCATAACCGGGGCAATGCTCAATTCGGGGACGATCATGGATTTCTCCGACATCGATGCCCCGAAAGGTGATAAGCATTCGACCGGCGGCGTCGGGGATAAGACTTCGTTACTCATCGCACCGCTCGCGGCGGCTTGCGGCGTAGCAGTGCCGATGATCTCGGGCCGCGGCCTCGGCCACACGGGCGGCACGCTCGATAAGCTGGAATCGATCCCGGGTTTCAATGTAAATCTCTCATTCGCTAATTTTAAGAAAGTTCTAAAAAAATGCGGTTTCGCCCTTGCGGGGCAGACGAATGAGATCGCTCCGGCGGATAAAAAGATCTACGCTCTTCGCGACGCGACATCGACTGTTCCATATATTCCGCTTATCGTTGCTTCGATAATGTCGAAGAAGCTCGCAGAAGGTTTGGACGCACTAGTGCTTGACGTGAAGACCGGTACCGGAGCATTCATCCCCAAATATGCCGAAACGCTAAAGCTCGCGAAGTCGCTGTGTGAAACGGGGAAAACTTTTGGTGTCAACACAAAGGCGATCATTACTGAGATGAATCAGCCGCTCGGCAAATACGTCGGGAATGCTCTCGAAGTCTTTGAGTGTCTCAAACTATTGCGCGGTGAGGGCGAAGAGGAGATGAAGCCATCTCTGGATCTTTCCGTCGAGCTGACCGCAACGCTATTGGTTCAATGCAAGATCGCGGGAACAATGGAGAATGCTCGAGACAAGATCCGTCGGGCTCTTGCGACTGGCGAAGCCCTCGAAAGATTTAGAAAGAATGTCGAACTCCAAGGCGGCGACCCTAAGATCTGCGACAAGCCTGAGATGTTGCTAACCAAGGGACTGACTGAGGTAAAGGTCTTTGCAGAAAGCAGCGGCTACATTGCCGATGTCGACTCTTTAGCAATAGGAAGCATGGTCGGCGAGATCGGCGGCGGGCGACAAAAGGCCGAGGACAAAGTCGATCACGCTGTCGGCTATGCCTGCATCAGGATGATCGGTGACAGAGTTCAGGCTGGCGATGAGATCGGCATTATCTATTGTCGTAAGAATCAGGCTGCAAAAGTTACTGACAGGCTCCGGGGAGCGTATAAGGTTTCGCGTGAGATAACCCGGACAACGAAACTTATCAGAGCAGTTGTCTAACGTCCAAGCTTTGGGATTGAAATGAGATACAAAGAGCTTTTTTTTGCATTTCTGGTTTTTATTGGAGGCCTTCTAACTTCGTCTTGCGGCCCGGTCATTGACGCCCGAGCAGGCTGCAATATTCGTGTCGGGATCGTCTTCGACATCGGCGGTAAGAATGACCGTTCGTTCAATGCCGCTGCCTGGGAAGGAGTAAAGCGGGCAGAGAAGGAACTCGGGATCTGTCTTTACGACGTTGAACCTGGTAATCCGACCTCGATCGAGCCTGCGATGCGGGCTTTTGCCGAAAAGAATTTTGATCTAGTTATCGGCGTTGGTTTCGCCCAGGGACCGATCATGCAAAAGGTCGCTCTCGATTACCCAAATAATAAGTTCGCAATTGTCGATGGTGTTATCTTCGAGGCGGACGGCAAAACGCCGGTGAAAAATGTCGCGTCTTTGGTTTTTCGCGAGCATGAGGGGTCTTACCTTGTCGGAATCATTGCCGCTTCTAAGTCGAAGACGGGCGTTTTGGGCTTCCTTGGTGGAATGGACATTCCTTTGATACATCGATTTAATAAGGGCTATGAAGAGGGAGCCAAATCGATAAACCCCAATATCAGGATCGTTACCAACTATGTTGGTGTAACCGACGGAGCTTGGAACAATCCCGGAAAAGGCAAGGAGATATCGCTCGCTCAGATCGATAAGGGAGCGGATGTGATCTTTACGGCGGCTGGGAATTCAGGCCTTGGAGCATTCGACGCCGTTGAGCAGTACGGCAGAAATGCTGAGGGCGAGGCCAACAAGTTCGTTATCGGCGTCGATTCGAATCAGAATGGAGTAAAACCGGGATTTGTTCTGACATCAATGGTCAAGCGTGTCGATAATGCCGTGTTTGATGTGGTTAGAGAAGTCCTTGAGAACCGTTTTCGCGGCGGTTTTCATGCTTTTGGCCTCGACAAAGACGGCGTTACTTATGCGATGGACGATTTCAATCGAAGCCTCATCCCGGCCGATGTGATCAATAAAGCTGAGGAAGCAAAGAGCAAGATAGTCGCCGGCGAGATAAAAGTGACAGACGCGATGGCGAATTAAGACTTATGCTCGAGTTACGTAATATCAGAAAAGCCTTTGGCGACTGCGTTGCCAATGAAGACGTTTCGCTTTCGATCAAGAAAGCGACGATCCACGCGATAGTCGGTGAAAACGGGGCAGGGAAATCGACGGCGATGAAGGTCGTTTATGGATTTTACAACCCGGACAGCGGCGAGATCTTGCTAGATGGAAAGCCTGTCACAATTCGTAATCCCCATGACGCCATCGCTCTTGGGATAGGGATGGTGCATCAGCATTTTATGCTGGTCGACACGATGACGGCTGCTGAGAACATCATCCTCGGGGCCGAGACAGGTTCGACTGCGAGTCTCGACCTTGAAAAAGCGAACGACGATATTCTGGCCCTTTCAAACGAGCTTAGGCTTGGGGTCAACCCTCGTGCCGTGATCGAAGACCTTTCCGTTGGCCAACAGCAGCGGGTCGAACTTCTCAAAGCTCTCTACCGAAACGCCGATCTCCTTATTCTTGATGAACCTACAGCAGTTTTAACTCCGCAAGAGATCGAGGAGTTTTTTGGCATTCTTCGCCGAATGAAAGCGCAGGGGAAAACCATCGTCATCATCACCCACAAGCTCGACGAAGTACTCGCGATCTCAGACGAGGTTACCGTTATGCGTGACGGACGAACGGTCGGACACGTGGTGACCAGCGAAACCACTGCAAAGGATCTCGCCCGACTTATCGTCGGTCGCGATGTTCTCTTGCGGGTCGAGAAAACTGATGCGAAGCCTGCGGATGTAGTCCTCGAAGTCTCAGGCCTTCGAGTAGACGGCAAACATGGGCCGGCTCTTGATGGCGTTTCTTTCGAGGTTCGCTCCGGTGAGATCGTCGGTGTCGCAGGTATCGAGGGCAACGGGCAGACCGAACTCATTGAGGCTCTTGCAGGTCTCGCGAAACCGGCCGGCGGCTCGATCAGTTTTAAGGGCAAGAACGTTACAGAGTACACCGCTCGGCAATTAAAGGAACTCGGCGTTGCCCATGTGCCTGAGGATCGACATAAGCGCGGGCTGTTGCTGCGATCGGATCTTTCGGAAAACTCGATCCTTGGGGTTCATTACCGGGCTCCGATCGCTGCCGCCTCCGGCTTCGTAAACCGTGCGGCGGTTGGTGAGCGAGTCGCAGGGATCATCGATAATTTTGATGTGCGGCCCGGCGACTCATCGCAATCAGCGAAATCGCTTTCCGGTGGAAATCAGCAAAAACTTGTGATCGGACGCGAATTCGGGCTAAATCCGAAACTTCTCCTTGTTTCGCAACCGACACGCGGCGTAGATATTGGAGCCATAGAGTTTATTCATCGTAAACTGATCGAGCTTCGTGACGCGGGTTCGGCAGTGCTGCTCGTTTCAGCCGAACTAGAGGAAGTGACCGCTCTCGCAGACCGCTTACTAGTGCTTCGCGAGGGCAAGATCGTTGGCGAGGTTGACCCAAAGGTTGCCACGGTCGAAGAGATCGGGCTTATGATGACGGGTGGAAGCTAATGTTGAAATCGCGGTTATGCGGTCGCTCTCGTTTTTGCTCCGAATATAGCCCGCATCTTTTCGATGGCTTGTCGAAGATTCTCCATCGAGGTCGCGTAAGAAAATCTTAAAAATCCATCTGCTCCAAAGCCCTTGCCGTCGGTCACCACGATGTGGGCTTCTTTTAGGAGCTCATCGGCGACATCAGCGGAGCTTTGGAAACGATCGCCAAAAACTCCGCGAACATCTACAAAAGCATAGAAAGCTCCTTCAGGCATCGAGCATCTGAAGCCGTTGATCTCATTGAGAGCCGGGACGAACCAGTCACGGCGTTTTTCGTATTCGGTGGTCATCGCGGCGACGGCGTTCATCGAGGCATCTGTGTCGCGGAGGGCTTTGGCGCATGCGTACTGGACGAATGATGTGGGGTGCGTGGCTGAGTGACTTTGTAGTTTGATCATCGCCTTGGTCCATTCGATGCTTGCGATGGTGTAACCAACGCGCCAGCCGGTCATTGCGTAAGTTTTAGAAAAGCTTCCGGCGATGCAGACAAACTTGCGCAAGTCCGGCGGCAGAACAGCGAGTGAAAAAGGTTTCGCCGGCGGATAGGCGAAGAATAGATAGCACTCATCCGTAAGTACATAGACCTCCCGTGCGGCACAAACCTCGACTATCTTACGCATTTCCTCCGATGGAACAACGCGGCCTGACGGGTTGCTGGGCGAGTTTAGGATCAGCAGTTTGGTCTTATCGGTTATCGCGGCGGCGACCTGATCGGCAGTCAGAACGAAATCGGTCTCCTCGGTCTCTATAAAAACGCTGTTCGCTCGGCAAAAAGTTACGATCTCGGGGAATGTGACCCAATATGGTTTGGGTATCAAAACATCGTCGCCCGGGTTTAGCAGCGTGCAAGCGGCATTAAATAGGGCTTGCTTGCCACCGCACGAGGCCGCGACCTCAGCCAAGTCGACGTCTGCTCCAAATTGCCGAGAATAGAACTCAGTGATCGCATTTCGGAAGTCAGCAAGACCTGCGGTCGCCGTGTATTTGGTCAGGCCCTTTTCCATGCCCTCCCACGCGTATTTCTTAATAAACTCAGGCGTGTCAAAATCCGGCTCTCCGACTGAGAGATCGATCACGTCGATGCCGCGAGCCCTCATCTCGGCCGCTGCCTGAGCGGCAAGCAAGGTCGAAGAGCCTTTCATTTTTCCTACATTCTCAGAAACAGGGAAGGTTGCCATACGGGACCCTATTTTAACGCAAAGTCGGAAAGACGCAGATGCGCAAAACCATAAATCCGCAGATTACTGAGCGGCTGATCTAAAAGAAGTACAAATTTGTAGAAAATGACCGAAGAATGCACGTGCTTGTCACTTCGTCCTAAACCCCGTTTTCCGTCTTCCGTCGCATGCGATCTTCGACGAGTTCGGGTATCAGTCCTTCCACCCGTCCCCCGAGTTGAAAGACCTGTTTCATAAGCGTTGACGAGACGTAACTATATTCCTCGCCGGCCATCAGGAAAACGGTTTCGATGGTCGGTTCGAGTCGGCGGTTCATTAGTGCCATTCGCAGCTCATACTCGTAATCGCTGACGGCCCTGATTCCTCGAACAATCGCCGTGGCCTTCATCTGTCTGGCAAAATCGGCAGTCAATCCTGAGAAGCTGTCGACCATAAGCCGACAAGTGCCCGTTTCAACCAGGGGCAAAACTTCGCGGATCATCTCGCAGCGTTCCTCGACCGAGAACATCGGATTCTTGTCCGCATTGTTAAGTACAGCGATCACGATCTCGTCAAAAAGCGGCGAGCTTCGCTTGATGATATCGAGATGACCGTTGGTCAATGGATCAAAAGAGCCTGGAAATATGGCACGTCGCATTATGGTTTTTGAGCGAACAGAAATTAGAGTCTTGCGAGCAGCTTCTTTGCCTTTTCAGCCGCCTCGCGGCTCTCGATCAGATAGTTGGGATTCGGCTTCATGCCGAGCACTTTTTCAAGCTGCTTTCGGGCTTCAGCCTCTTTCTTGACTGCGAGATAGGCTTCACCGAGATGGAGGTGGAGATTCATATTGTTCTTTTCAGTTTCCAGAGCTTTTTCGAGCAGTTCGATAGCTTTCTCAGCTTTACCGCCGTAGAGCCGCGTCTCAAGTTCGATCTGGGCAAGCACGTCGTAGGCACTTGAGTCTTGATAGTCTGGCTGGATCTCGACTACCTTTTCCAGCGCTCCGCGAACGTCGCCTATCGACTTGATCCCTGTCAGCATGTTCTTGCGAGCGAGTTCGCCCAGATTTGCAGCGAACCAGAAATACCCTTCCGGCTTGTCCGGGCTGATTCCCGACGCTATCTTTCCGGCGTCACGACCTTCTTCAAAGGCAGTATTTGCTTCCTTCTCATCTTTTGACTGCTTACCAAGGAAGTAGTTGTACTTCGCGAATCGCCACTCGACTTCGAAGTTTCGCTGCCGATAATCGCGTGCCTTTCTAAGCTGCTCGACCGATTCGCGTAGTTTTGCGACGTCTTCTCGCTGCTTGAAAAGGGCTTCGGACTGGGTCAAAGCGGAGGAAATGGCCTCTTCAGTGACTTTCGGGCGCTCCGGTTCGAGGGCATCGGTGGTGGAACAGCCAAATTGTAAGCACAATGTAATTACCGCAAAGCAAAGAGTTATGAGTTTCATAGCGAAAAACCTCTTCAATCGTGATAGGATACTCCTTACCCGAACATCTTTTAGCTTTAGAAGTTTGATTAAGGTAACACAAAGAGCTGAATGAATAAAGACGCACAACCGGCAGCTTTCTATGATCTCGAAGGCACACTGGTCAGTACAAATCTGGTCCACACACTTGCGTTCTACGCCAAACGCCAGCAGGGGCTGTGGCAAACTGCGAAGAAAAGCGTTGGCACACTCGCGAAGCTGCCGTTTTTCGGGCTAACCGATCTTTACTCGCGAAACGTTTTTAACGAGGTGTTTTTCCGGAGTTACGAAGGGTTTTCGCAGGACAGGCTGCGGTATTTTTCTGAGGAGCTTTTCGAAGAGGTGCTGAAGCCGGCGATCTTTCCCGGCACATTTGACCTGATCAGATCCGGCAGGAAGATCGGGCAGAGCCAGGTTGTTTTAACGGGGGCCCTCGATTTTACGATCGACAGATTGATGCAGCACCTCGGCATCGACGACTACGTTGCGAACCGGCTGGAGTTTGTTAACGGATACGCTACGGGACGTGTGCTGCCTCCGGTGATGGCGTCCGCGACGAAGGCTCAGTGGATCAGGCAGTATGCCGAACGCGAGAATATAAACCTTTCCGACTCATATGCGTACTCCGATAGTATTTCAGATCTGCCGATGCTATCGATAGTGGGCCATCCGGTCGCCGTCTGTCCCGATTTCAGGCTTAAACAGACTGCGATTCAGCACGACTGGGCGGTGCTAGACCTTAGATAGACGTTTTAAGATTTATCATGAACCTTAAGAAGTACCTTGCATTTTTCTTCATTTTTATCGTCGCTACTGCTTCGAGCGTTAACGCTCAAAACGGATCGGGGGCGGTCCCAACTTCAAAGCTGTTGGACGCGGCAAAGCTCCTGCACGATATAAAGACACTTTCGGCCGACGATATGGAAGGGCGTTCGCCGGATCTTCCGTCGATGCAGAAGGCACGTGAATACGTAGAAAAACGGTTTAAGGAATCCGGTGTGAAGCCGTTTGGTCCGTCTTACAGGCAGGATTTTGAGTTTACGGTCAGGCGTACGAATACAAAGCTGAATGGCGTCAACTTTTTAGGCCAGATAGCGGGAAAGAAGATCGATAGATACATCGTCATAACCGCTCACTATGATCACGACGGGATAAAAAACGGCCAGATATTCAACGGAGCTGACGATAACGCATCCGGAACGGCGGCGCTTTTTGCGATAGCGAAATATTTTACGAAGCACAAGCCCGAGCATACGCTGATATTTGTGGCTTTTGATGCCGAAGAGAAAGGGCTTCAGGGCTCGAGGCATTTCGTTGCTAATCTCCCGGTAGCCAAAGACAAGATCCTGCTCAACGTAAACATGGATATGCTCTCGCGGAGTGACAAGGGCGAACTTTATGCGGCCGGAACGTTCCCTTATCCGCAGTTCCGTCCAGCCCTCGAAGCGGCCCAGAAAAGGGCAACCGTCAAGCTACTCCTCGGCCACGACGACCCCAAATTAGGCCGCGACGATTGGACGAATCAGAGCGATCAAGCCTCATTTCACCGCGAAAAGATCCCGTTCATATATTTCGGCGTCGAAGACCACCCGGACTATCACAAGCCCACGGATGATTTTGAGAAGATCGATCAGGTTTTTTATGTGAGGGCGGTCGAGACCGTAATAGAGGCGATAAAAGAATTGGACAAGACCAAATAGCAGAATATGGCGTTACAACTACGCAGGAAAACGCACGAATCGATCGTGTACATCGACAAGGATTCCGCTCCGCGGATCATGCCGAATGGCGAGGATTTTATTCTTGAAGATCTTCCGATCGGGACGCGGGTTATTTATCCGAATCCGCCGATCAAGGGTTTGCCGAATCGTGAGGCGGCGATTCGGTATGCGGTAAATCACCCGCTTGAGATGGAGCCGCTGTATGCGTTGCTCGAACCTGGGATGCGGGTGACGATCGCGATGGACGACATTAGTCTTCCGCTGCCGCCGATGGCTACGCCGGATCTCCGGCAAACGATGCTCGAGGTCGTTCTGGATATGTGCGGTGCGAACGGCGTCGATGACGTGCATCTGATCATCGCGAACTCGCTGCATCGCAAAATGACGGCGTGGGAAATGAAACGCATGGTCGGGTCGACGATCTTTGACGAATATTACCCTGACCGCTATTACAACCACGACGCCGAGGACGACGACAATCTGATCGTTCTCGGCCACACGCGTCACAACGAACCGCTGCGTGTAAATAAACGAGCGATCGAGAGCGACCTGCTCATCTATCTCAATATCAATCTGGTTCCGATGGATGGCGGGCATAAATCGGTAGCTGTAGGGCTGTGTGACTACGAGTCTCTGCGGGCCCATCACGAACCTCAGACGATTCGCGATTCGAACTCATACATGGATCCGCCTCGGTCCGTGCTAAATCACAAGGTCATCCGCCTTGGGAAACTGGTAGACGAAAACTGCAAGGTCTTTCACATCGAGACCGCCCTGAATAATAAGATGTTTCCCGAGGGTTACGACATTCTGACTAGGAACGAGGACGAATTCTCGTTCGCCGACCGTCTGAAATGGGAAGCGATGGCCCGGACATTCTCCAAAATGCCGAGAGCTGCGCGGCGAAAGATGCTTCATGCGATCCCGGCTCAGTATGAACTGATCGCTTGTTATGCAGGTTCGACCGAGCCGGTTCACGAGAAGATCCTCGAGATGAACTACCGGCAGTACGAGATCCCGGTCAAGGGCCAGTGTGACATCCTGATCTCGGGAATTCCCGATATTTCGCCGTACAACGTTTATTCGGCCCTTAACCCTTTGCTCGTACAGGTGATGGCGCTCGGGTATCACTTCAACATGTATCGCAACAAGCCTTTGCTGCGAACGGGCGGAGTGATGATCATCACGCATCCGTGCTTTGACGAATTTGATCACAATTTTCACCCGAGCTACATCGAATTTTTTCATCGCCTGCTGCCCGAATCGCGAGACGCGTTCTATCTCCGTGAAAAGTACGAACGCGAATTCGCGACCAATCCCGCGTATATCGAGATGTACCGTCGCGGCAATGCATATCACGGGGCCCATCCGTTCTTTATGTGGTACTGGGGCGAAAATGGGCGTCAGCATATCGGTAAGGTGATCGTCGCCGGTGCGGAAAACGCTCACGTGCCCGAAATGCTCGGCTGGGAACGAGCCGATAATCTGACGGACGCGATAGCGATGGCCCGCAGCTACATGGGCCGTAACGCGGAAATAACGATGCTGCACCAGCCGATGATCGGCCTGTGCAGTGTGACAGATTAGGAGAACGCGAAACTCATGATGGTATGCCCCAAGTGTGGCCGCGCATTTGATCTTACGATGAGCTTCTGTCTTGAGGACGGTACTCCTCTAAGGAGCAAGACCGCGTTCGACGCGGAGACTGCGGTCATTTCGGATCGGTCAGACGCCCAGGGCACGCTTATCATGCTCAACCCAAAGAACGGAAAATCGGGGCAAGCGAACTCGATCGCCGTGCTCCCGTTCGTGAATATGAGCTCGGACGCGGACAACGAATATTTTTGCGACGGGCTGGCGGAGGAGTTGATGAACGCACTCGCCAAGATCGACGATCTTAAAGTAGCAGCCCGTACTGCGGCGTTCTCATTTCGGGGCAAAACCGCATCGATGGGCGAGATCGGGCGGGTGCTAAATGTCAGCTCGATTCTCGAAGGCAGTGTTCGAAAAGCGGGAAGCCGCGTTCGGATAACCGTCCAGCTGATCAACGCATCCGACGGTTTCCACCTTTGGTCGGAACGCTACGACCGTGACATGCGGGACATCTTTGAGATACAGGACGAGATCACGTTGGCGGTGGTCGAAGCCCTAAAGGTGAAGCTGCTCGGGGAGGAGAAAACGGCTGTACTCAGACGTCATACGGAGAATGCGGAAGCTTATCAGCTTTATCTGAAGGGAAAGTTCTTCTGGAACAAACGAACAGGCAACGATCTCAAACGCTCCGCTGAATTTTACAGAAAGGCGATCGAGAAAGACCCGAACTACGCGCTTGCCTTTTCTGGTTTGGCTGAAACTTATGTCCTCTTTGGAGCTAACAATGTCGCGTCGGCGGATGACAGTATGCCGTTGGCGAAGGCGGCTGCCTTGCGTGCGTTAGAGATCGATGATTCATTGGCTGAGGCCCATACGGCTCTCGGGTATTATCTAATGCTTTTTGAATATGACTTGGATCGATCGGAAAAGGAGTTTCGCCGTGCCATCGAACTCAAGCCTAATTACGCCACTGCTCATCAATGGTTCGCTGCGAATCTCACGGTGGTCAAACGTTTTGACGAAGCACTGGCCGAACAAAGACTAGCCGAGGAGTTCGATCCGCTTTCGCCCGACATCGGCACGGATCTCGGAGCCACGTTGGTATTTGCCCGTAGATACGATGAAGCGATCGCCCAATTTAAACGCACGCTTGTTCGAGACCCGAATTTCTCTCGAGCTCATAGTTATTTGGGCTGGGCATACGGATCAAAGGGAATGTATACGGAAGCCATAACTGAGGCGCGCACTGCGCTCGAACTAAATAACACGTTTTTCATAAAAGGGTATTTGGCATTATGGCTGGGAAAATCCGGTAACCGCGAAGAAGCAGTGAAGATCCTTGCCGAGCTGAAAAAGGCAGCGAGCGAAGTTTATGTTCGGCCGAGTACATTGGCGGTTGTATACATCGGGCTCGGAGAGAAAGAGAAGGCCTTGAACGAACTTGAACGAGAAGTATCGAGTCACTCATTTAATGCGATCTATTTGGGCGTTTTGCCGGATGTTGATGACTTGCGGTCTGAGCCACGATTCAAAGCCATGTTGAAACGTATGAATCTGCCTGAATAGTTTTTTGACGAAGTGCCCACTGTGCAAAGAGTGTTGCAATCTGGACCCTGAACGATGACACGGTATGTCGCGATCCTGTGGGTGCCTGTTCATTTGCGGGGGCAATATAACTAATAAATGGCCAACGGAAAAGAGATATGGGAGGAGATCGCTGCGCGCGAAGCTTATTTCGGCGTCGCGACCTACGACAAGTATCTTGCCGGCGGGCTCGATGAGAAAGCGAAGGCAGAGTTTTTTGAAAGCGGCCGCGAGCATGTGGATCTCGTATTCACCGAACTCGAAAGCGCTTTCGGTTCCCTGGGAAAGCCCACAAAGGCTCTCGATTACGGCTGCGGCGTTGGCCGCGTGCTTCTGCCGCTAGCCGAGCGTTGCGGATCTGTCGTCGGCGTCGATATATCCGCCGGAATGCTGGAAGAGTGTCGAAGAAATATAGATGTTGCGGGTCTTGAGGCTTTCGAACTGCGAACGGACCAAGAGTTTGTCGCGGGTAAAGATGCCGAGTTCGATCTGGTTCATACCTACATTGTTTTACAGCACGTCGAGCCGCTAATCGGCTATCGGATCATTGAAAAAATGCTTAAGAGCCTAAAACCGGGCGGTGTCGGTATGATACATCTGACGCATACCGACGTCGCTCCGATATTTAAGCGCTTGCGTTCGCGGGTTTATCGCGACATCCCATTCGCTCATCGGGTGCTGAGTTTGGTAAAGCGTGAGAAACGTCCTTTTATTCCGATGTATTCTTACGATATGGGGCGGGTTGCGAAATTGCTTGAGAGCAATGGATGCCTGAACAAGATTTCAATTCCAACTGATCACGGGTATTCGGGAGAGATGATCTTTTTTAGCAAGAATACAACCCTGACCGAAACGTCTCTCGCAATGAGTGAGCGACTCTAAAACGCCTTGAACACCGTTTTGAAATGAAACTATCACCAACAGAAATATTTAAGGGTAAGAAGGTCTTCTTTATTGGCGGAACGGGCTTTGTCGGGAAGGTTACCTTGTCGATGCTACTGCATAATTTTCCGGATATCGGGAAGGTTTATGCAACGGTTCGGGCTCGGGACGCTAATGAGTCGAAGATACGGTTTTGGACGAGCATCGTCACGAGTCCGACGTTTGATCCTTTGCGGGAAAAGTACGGGGATGGGTTTGAGGACTTTATTCGATCGAAAGTTGTGCCGGTGAATGGCGACGTCGGGAACGAGTATCTGGGGCTGGATGAGAAAGAGGCGAAGAAGATTATGCGTGATACGGACGTCATTATAAATGGCGCCGGAAATGTAACCTTTAATCCGCCACTCGAATCTGCCTTGCGGACCAATATCAATGGTTCGAACAACATAATCAAACTCGCTCGCATGATGAAGAAGCCACGACTGGTTCACGTTTCGACGTGTTTCGTGGCGGGGAAGAAATCAGGGCCGATCTGGGAGAACGAGCCGGTTGTCGGATATTTCCCACGAAAAGATGAGCTGGTTGGAACGAAATTCGACGTAAATCGCGAGGTCGAGGACTGTGCTCGTTTGTCCGAGCAAGCACGGCAGGAAGCTGACGACGCGGTACAGCACGCGAAATTCCGCGAGCAGGCACGGAATCGGTTTGTAGAAGAGGGGCGTGATCCCGACGACGAAGCGGAACTAAAATCTGCGATATTTCGCGAGCGAAAAATGTGGATCCGCGAGCGTACGACCGAACTTGGGGCCGAGCGAGCTGAGTATTGGGGCTGGACGAATATTTATACTTATTCGAAGTCGCTGGCCGAGCAGATCATCGCGTCGCAGGACGACATTGTGAAAACGCTCGTGCGACCGTCGATCGTGGAGTCTTCGCAGGCGTATCCGTTTCCGGGTTGGAACGAAGGCTTTACGACGACCGCTCCGCTCATTCTTATCGCGCTTCGCGGGCAGCCGATCATTCCGGTAAACGAGAAGCTGATCCTCGATATTATTCCAGTCGACATGGTCGCGGGGGCGATTCTGGCGGCGGCCATGAATGTGCTGGTCGATCCAAATCCGCCGCTGGTGTTTCAGGCATCGTCAGGCGATTCGAATCCGAATGACATGAAACGCATCGTCGGGCTCGTGGGCCTGTACAAGCGTCAGCATTTTGAAGACAAAGAGACCGGAAACAAAATTACCAACAAACTCGCCGGAATGGTAGAGGCGATCCCAGTCAAGCAGCGAACCTACGAGCTGGCGTCCGCGCCCATGCTAAACAAGCTGGCCAAAAGGGCCGACAACCTCATGGACTGGGCAACTCCACGTTGGGGCGGTGGGCGTATCGGTAATATTGTTTCTGATCTCAAAAAATCGACTGAGAGTTTTAAAGAGTCGACACAGGCGACGATGGACGCTTTTTCAATGTTCAAACCGTTCATGATCGATAACGAGTATCTTTATCGCTCCGATAACGTGCGAGCTCTTCAATCGGTCATCAGAGATAAAGAAAAACATCTCCTGCCTTGGTATCCCGAGCGGCTGGACTGGTACGACTACTGGTTGAACGTACATTTTCCGGGCATGCGGAAATGGGTTTTACCCGCTCTCGAAGAAGAGCTCAAGGGGGTCGAGAAACGGGCCTACACATACAAAGACCTAAATGATCTCTTCGAAACCTCGGTCAAGCGTTTTCCGACTCGCGTCGCGATGCGGATCGAGCGTGAAGGCAGAAAAGAGCAGTACACGTACGAAGATGTTCGAGAATTGACCTATCGAGCGGCCGGATTTTTTGCGAAGAATGGTATCGCGACCGGGGAACGTGTGATCTTGTTTTCAAACAACATGCCTGAATGGGGCATGACGTATTTTGGCATCCTGAAAGCCGGAGCGACCGCGATACCGATCGATCCCGCTTCGACGGTGGATGAGATCATTGCGTTTGCTAAAGCGGGCGAGGCTTCTGCGGTGGTGATTTCGCCGAAACTGGCAGTGGAAAATCCTGAACTTGCTTCGAGATTGTCCGCGGCATTTCAAACCACCCCGTCCGCCCAGGGCGGCGGCCACCCCTCCTTATCCAAGGAGGGGAGTTCGGCTCCAGTCGTCTGGACTTTCGACGAAATTTTCGAGATGCAGTCGGAGACGGAGGAGGCGAAGCGGAATGCTTTGCTTCCAGCTAAGATCCCTTCGAACGCGGTCGCGTCGCTGATCTTTACTTCGGGTACTACGGGTACGCCGAAGGCGGTGATGCTGTCCCATAAGAACTTTGTCAACATGATCTCGATGCTCTCATCGGTGCTCGAGATGGACATTACCGACGGTGTTCTAAGTGTGCTTCCGATGCACCACACGTTTGAGTTTTCGGCGGGTTTCCTCACGCCTTTCTCGAACGGCACGCAGATCACCTATTTGAATGAACTGACGGCCGAAGACCTCGCCCGGACTATTGAAAACAGCCACGTCACAGGGCTCGTTGGAGTTCCGGCTTTGTGGGAGATGCTGCACCGCAGGATTAAAACGCGACTTCGTGAGAAAGGCGACTGGATCGCGGATCTTGCTGATAACGTCATCGAATTTAACGCGTGGATACGTGATAACACGCCGTTCAACCTCGGCCCGATCGTCTTTTTCCCGATCCATCAGGGCATGGGCGGCAAGATGCGATATCTGATCTCTGGCGGATCTGCTTTGTCAGAAAAAGTACAAAAAGACTTGCACGGACTTGGATTCACGGTGCTTGAGGGGTATGGATTGACCGAAAGCTCGCCGGTTCTTACAGTAGCCCGGCCGGGCAATAAGCTATTGCGCGGGAGCGTCGGAAAGCCTCTGCCCGGTGTCGAGGTCAAGATCGATGCACCGGATGAGAAGGGTGTCGGTGAGGTTTTGGCTCGCGGCCAGAATGTGATGGTCGGCTACTTCAATAACGAAGCCGCGACCGAGGCAGTGCTTCAGGATAGGTGGCTTCGAACGGGTGATCTTGGTCGGATCGACGATGATGGAAATCTCTTTATCGTCGGCCGGTCGAAAGATGTGATCATCGATTCGAATGGAAAGAACATTTACCCAGACGAGATCGAGGATCTTTATTCGAAATCAGGATTCATAAAGGAAATGAGCGTCGTCGGGCTGCAAGATCAGGACGGGGGCGAGAAGATCGCGGCTCTTGTCGTGCCGGATTACGAGCACGATATTGCGTTTACGCGTTCGGAGACGAACAAAAAGGTTGAGGCGCATTTCCGTGAAGTTTCGTCCGGGCTACCGTTTTTTAAGCGCGTAAAAGTCCTGCATGTCACACCGTTCGAGTTGCCACGCACTGCGACGCGTAAGGTAAAGCGTCCGATTGTTGTCGAGATGATCCAGACACTCGAGGAGCGTTCCAAATCGAGATCAAAAACACAGGTCGAGGCGAAAGGCGACGACAATACCGTCTGGATCCGGAAGGTCGTCGCCAGCGTGTCGAGCCGAACTCTATCCGATGTCGCTATCGAAGATAAGCTTGCCGATCTCGGGTTTGACTCGCTAATGTTTGTCGAGTTGCAAGCCGCAATCGAGGATGCCGGCGGGCGTGTTCTGTCGCCGGATACTTTGAACGAAGTGCAAACGGTTCGCGAACTCCTTACTGTCATTCAGCGGATCGACAAGTCCAAAAGACTTGCCGACGAGCCGAAGCTCGAAGAAAAGAAGGAAGAAGATGAGCTTTACGTCCCCGGCATTGTCCGCAGGGTGGGCAATGCGGTCGTCGATTTTGCTCAGGACACGCTCTACTCGAGCGTGCTCGAGACCTCGATCGAGGGTGAATCCAACGTGCCGCCGCATGTTAATTTCATTGTTGCTCCAAATCACACGTCGCACATTGATACCGGACTTGTGAAACGCGCTCTTGGTAAAGACGCGGCCGAGCAAACGGTCGCGGTTGCGGCGGCTGATTACTGGTTTGATACTAAGTACAAACGTGCGTACATGAACAACTTTACTACTCTCGTTCCCATCGAACGAACGGGCAGTTTGCGTCAGTCGCTGCGGCATGTAACGCAGATATTGAACGAAGGGTATAACGCGCTCATTTTTCCAGAAGGCGGACGTCAGGAATCCGGGCAGATCGCTGAGTTCAAGCCGATAATTGGCTATTTGGCGCTGAATCAAAAGATCGGTATCCTCCCGATCTATATCTGGGGGACCTACGAGGCGTTTCCAAAAGGGATGATAATCCCGAAGAGTTCGAGTATCGGGGCCAGAGTCGGGGCGAAAGTCGGACGATTTCTAGAGCATGAGGAACTTCGCAAGATGACCGGGGGTGTTCCGAATGCGGAAGCTTATCGTTTGATCGCAGCACGCGTCCAACACGAGGTTGAGAATCTTCGGGACGGTTCACGTCAAATGTTCGATGTCGAAGCGTTAAGAAAGCAATGGAAAGCCGAGCGGCGGCGGTCGAGAAAGCAGGAGCCGGTTATTGAAGACTAAGAAGGCGAGCGGCTCCGAATACGAAGCCACTCGCGTTATCTAGCGACCGCCTACCTCGCGTTCTGAATTGCAGGCAAAAGCAAGCCGATCAGAACCATGACACCTGCGGACACTACGAGCAGTTCGATGAGAGTGAAGCCCAAGATGTCTTTTTGATCGTTATTGTTTTTCATTATTATTACTCCTTAACTTATTGAGATAGGAAAGCAATCTCTGCCATCCACAATAGAGTGCGTAGAGATATCAAAAATTGCATCATCCGGTTCGAAATTATTTTTTCCCGCAAAACATTGCGGCGTCGGTAAACGTAAATGCCTGTTGAAACTTTCTACGTCTGTTTTAGAAAAGCCATATGTTAAAAAAGATATTTTCAATGTCGCTAGTCGTCGCCGTCGTGTCGACGCTCAGTTTTGGTCAGGGTCCGGCTCTCAAGGTCGAGTACGAAAAATTCACGCTGCCGAACGGCCTTGAAGTGATCTTTCATGTCGACCGCAGTGATCCGGTAGTTGCTGTGTCGCTTACTGCTCACGTCGGTTCTGCCCGCGAGAAAACGGGGCGAACGGGCTTTGCTCACATGTTCGAGCATCTCCTTTTTCTCGAATCGGAGAATCTCGGCAAAGGCGGACTCGATGCGATGACGGCACGGATCGGAGGTTCGGGGGCTAATGGTTCAACAAACCGCGACCGAACAAATTATCTCCAGACCGTGCCGAAGGACGCACTTGAGAAAATGCTGTGGGCCGAAGCGGATAAGCTCGGCTGGTTTATCAATACTGTTACGGAACCGGTCTTGGCGAAAGAGAAACAGGTCGTAAAGAACGAAAAGCGTCAGGGCGTCGACAATCAGCCGTACGGACACACGTCATATGTAATCGACAAGGCCCTTTATCCCGCCGATCATCCGTACAACTGGCAGGTCATCGGCTCGCTTGAAGATCTTCAAAATGCAACGTTGGAAGATGTTAAAGAATTTTTCCGCCGCTGGTATGTGCCGAATAACGTGACATTAACCGTCGCGGGCGATTTCGATACAGCTCAAGCGAAAAAGTGGGTCGAGAAATACTTCAGCGAGATCAAACGTGGCGAAATTATCACACCGCTTCAAAAGCGGCCTGGCGTCGTAAAAGAAACGGTCAAGCTTTATCACGAGGACAATTTCGCTCGCCTGCCCGAACTCACTATGACGTGGCCGAGCGTAGAGCAGTATCATCCTGATTCGTACGCACTAGCCGTGCTTTCGCAATACCTGACACGCGGAAAGCGGGCTCCTTTCTACCAGGTTATTGTCGAGGACAAGAAGCTCGCCGCCGGAGCCGGGATGTTCAATCGAACCTCGGAACTTGCAGGTCAGCTTCAGCTTTCGATCAGGGCTTTTCCAGACAAGGACCTCGATGAGGTTGCGGCGGCTGTAGGTGAGGCTTTCGCGAAGTTTGAAAAGGAAGGGATCGCCGTTAAGGACCTCGACCGAATCAAAGCAGGGCAGGAGACGCAGTTTTACAACTCGCTTTCGAGCGTTCTCGGCAAGGGTGTTCAGCTTACTCAGTGCAATATCTTCGCGGGCGATCCGGGCTGCATCGAGAACGACATCAAGAGTATTCAGGCTGTTACTCCCGCGGATGTGACCCGCGTGTACGGAAAGTACATCAAAGGCAAGAATTTTATCGCGACAAGCTTCGTGCCAAAGGGCAAGGTCGAGCTTGCTCTCGAAGGTTCTAAGAAAGCCGACGTCGTTGAGGAGAAGATCGTTCAGGGAGCCGAAGACGCCGTCGATCCGAAAGTCGACGCAAAATATGAGAAGACCCCGTCGACTTTTGACCGCACGGTCGAGCCGCCGTATGGCCCTACACCCGCGGTCAAAATACCGACTATATGGGAAGGAAAGCTGTCGAACGGCTTGCGAATATATGGAATAGATAATCGCGAAGTGCCGCTTGTTCAGTTTGAGATCGCGATCGATGGCGGCCAGCTCCTGGATGACATCAACAAGGTCGGCGTCGCCAACATGATGGCACGCATGATGACGCAGGGAACCGCAAAGCGAACTCCGCAGGAACTCGAAGAGGCGATCCAGCAGCTGGGTGCCTCGATCAATGTTTCTGCGGATACCGAGGATGTTCGGATCACGGCAAATACGCTGGCTAAGAACTACGACGCGACGCTTGCTTTGGTCGAAGAGATCCTACTCGAACCGCGCTGGGACGCTAAGGAATTTGAGCTGATCAAACAAAGTACCATCAGCTCGATCCGTCAGCAGGATGCCAACCCGAACACGGTCGCCGCACTCAACTTTGGCAGGCTGATATACGGAAAGGACAACATGCGTTCGCGCAGCATTCTCGGCACGGTCGATTCGGTCAATTCGATCACGATCGAAGATCTGAAAGCGTTCTACGCTAAGGCAATTTCACCGTCGGTTGCCAGGATGCACGTCGTCGGAGCGATCGATAAGGTGAAGGTCGCAAGTTCGTTAAAGGGCATAGAAAGCAAGTGGAAGGCAAAGTCTGTGACCATACCTGTTTACAAGGCTCCGGCCCCGCCAACCAAGCCAACCGTATACTTCTACGACGTTCCTGATGCGAAGCAATCTATCCTACGCATCGGTTATCCGGCACTCCCGGTGACCGACAAGGAATTTTATCCGGCGGACGTAGCAAACTACATCCTCGGCGGTGGCGGATTTGCGTCGCAGTTGACCCAGCAGCTCCGCGAAGGTAAAGGGTATACCTACGGTATTGGGTCAGATTTTGACGGCACGGCCGCAGGCGGAACTTTCACTATCGCCAGCGGCGTCAGGGCGAATGTAACGCTCGAATCGCTTCAGTTGATCAAGGACATCCTTGAAAACTACGGTAAGAATTACTCGGACAAAGATCTCGAAACTACGAAGAGTTTTCTTATCAAGAGTAATGCTCGTGCTTTCGAGACCGCTGGGGCGAAGCTGAACATGCTCGAGAACATCAGCAAATACGGATGGAAGTACGACTACGTAAAGGGACGTGAGCAGATCGTCAAGGATATGACGGTGGCTCGTATCAGAGAGATCGCTGCGAAGTACTTCGATCCGAACAAAATGTACTGGCTTGTCGTCGGCGACGCTAAGACCCAGTTGCCGCGGTTGAAGGAACTCGGGTTTGGTGATCCGGTCTTACTTACTAAGTAGGATTCGCTTATTAACACATAGGAACATAGATGAACATAGTTTTTGGATGCTATGTGATCTCTGTTCCTATGTGGCTTTAAGCCCAGTCAGAAACTGATGGGCCAATTATCGATTTTCGGGCCACTCCGGTTAATATCCTTGGATATGCAGAATAATTTCCGAGCACTGGGTCTGTTGATAGCCGTTGCCGTGGTGGTCACGCTCATCTTTTCAGTATCGGCGGACGCTCAGACCGTTGACCGTAAAGAACTCGCTGAGAAGGTGAAAGTAGAATTCCTTCATGCGTGGAACGGCTACAAGCAGTATTGCTGGGGCCGCGACGACCTGAAGCCCCTGACGAAAACCTGTCGTGATTGGTACGGGCAGTCGATACTGATGACGCCTGTCGACTCGCTCGATTCGCTTTACATGCTCGGGTTTAAGAAGGAAGGAGATGCTACGCGAAAGTACATCACCGAGAATCTTTCGTTTGATAAGGATATCTCAGTACAGAATTTCGAGATAGTAATTCGCATTCTTGGTGGACTGATCACGAGCTATCAGATGACGAACGACAAGAAGCTGCTTGCTCTCGCCGACGATCTTGGAACACGCCTCCTTCCGGTGTTCGATTCGCCAACGGGTTTGCCTTACAAATACGTCAATCTCAAAACCGGCAAAACGAGCGGAAACATTTCGAATCCGGCGGAAACGGGAACTCTGCTGCTGGAATTCGGCACACTTAGCAAACTGACAAATAAGCCGATATATTACGACAAAGCAAAACGGGCATTGGTCGAAACGTACAAACGTCGTTCGCCGATAGGCCTTGTCGGGACGAACATCGACGTCGAAACCGGCAAGTGGACCAAGACTGAGAGCCACGTTAGCGCTGAGATCGATTCGTATTACGAATACCTGTTGAAATGCTCGATCCTCTTTGGCGACAAAGATTGCCGCGACATGTGGGAGGACTCGATATCAAAGGTCCATTCTTATCTGGCAGACGAAGGCACGGACATGATCAACCCGAGCCGCACGGGAAGCGTGAAAGTCGGCGACCTTTGGTACGGCCGCGTCGACATGAATACAGGCCGACGAACAGCGACAGTCACCGGGGCTCTGGATGCATTCTTTCCCGGGGTTCTCGCTCTAGACGGCGACTTAAACCGTGCGAGGGCTTTGCAGGACTCGATGTTCAAGATGTGGCAAGCCCACGGCATCGAGCCGGAAGTTTACGATTATAAAGCGGGAAAAGTCATCAATGGGGGCTATCCCCTACGACCTGAGATAGTCGAATCGACGTATATCCTCTATCAGTTCACAAAAGATCCGAAATACCTGGCGATGGGTAAGCAGATGTTTGAGGATTTTGTTAAACATTGCCGACACGACGTCGCCTACGCGGGTCTGAAAGACGTCGTCACCAAGGAAAAGACCGACTATATGCACAGCTTCCTGCTGGCGGAGACGTTCAAGTATTTCTATTTGCTGTTCGCTCCGGATAAGACTCTGGATATTAACAAAGTCGTGTTCAATACAGAGGCACATCCTATACGAAAGACGTGGAAATAGTACTTTGACGGGATTTGCTCATATGGCTAAGACAAAGGCACTAGCTAAGACAGATAAGGCTGAGAAAAAGCGGATACTGATAACGGGCGGGACTGGTTTTCTTGGAACCCACGTAGTTCAGCAGTTTCTCGATGCGGGCGAGACGAACCTGAAGGTTTTTGCGTCAAGCGTGCCCGAGTGGATGAAGGACGCCGGGGTCAAGGCCGTTGAAGGTTCGGTGACCGATCGCGACGATCTCGCTAAGGCTTGCAAGAACGTCTCCTCGATCTTCCATCTCGCTGGAAAGGTCTCGCGTGACAACGACGATGCTGCTGCAATGAATCGGGTTCACCTGGAAGGTACGCGACTGCTGTGTGAGGCGGCAACGGAAGCCGGGATCGCAACGATGATCCTCGCGTCGTCGAGCGGAACGATCGCCGTAAGCGAGGCTGACCAGGTAGTTGATGAGACGTATCCTCAGCCGATAGATATCTTGACGCGCTGGTCGTATTACGCCTCCAAGTATTTTCAGGAAAGGACTGCTCTTGAGAATTTCAGTGGCGAGGGGCAGAGGCTAGTCATCATGAATCCATCGCTTCTGCTCGGCCCGGGCGACGAGCGGTTGAGTTCGACAAAGCCGGTGCTCGATTTTCTTGCCCGCAAGATCCCGTACACGCCGAGCGGCGGATTAAATTTTGTCGACGTCCGTGATGCCGCGGCAGTTTTTATAGGTGCTCTTGAGAAGGGAAGGCATCGGGAACGTTATCTGCTGGGAGCAGAAAACATGACCTTTGCGCAGTTTTTTGGCCGACTTGAAAGACTGAGCGGTGTTTCGGCCCCGATGCTGAGAGTGCCGAAAAAGCTCGCTATGGCAGGCTCGAGCATTGTAAGTTCGCTGTACAAGAATTGGGGGAAACCGTCGCCGGTTGCTCCGAATGAGGTCGAGCAGGCAGAGTATTTCTGGTATTTCGACTCGACAAAGGCTCACGATGAGTTAGGGTTTGCTCCCCGCGATCCGCAGGAAACTCTACAGGATACCGTCGCTTACATTCGCGAGACTGTTTTGGGCGGGAGTGTCTTTAAATAGGCGTTTTCCCGCTTCATACAAACTTCTGCGGTCTTCGTTTTACCTAGCTGGAAACGCGAAGACCGCAGGATTGTTTGTTACGACGGGTTACGATCTATTTGCCCGCCGTTCGATTTGAACGAGGCTGAGCATTTTTCACGTACTTATCCATCCAATTGACCATCTCGTAAAGCGTGTGCTCGGTCGATTCTTTGGCGGCGTATCCATGAGATTCGAGCGGCAGCATCACTAGACGAGCTGTGCCGCCATTGCCGCTGATCGCGGCGTATAGGCGTTCCGACTGGATCGGGAACGTTCCCTGATTGTTGTCCGCCTCACCGTGGATGAGCAGGATAGGTTCGTTTATCTTATTAGCAAAAAAGAACGGCGAAACCGAAGTGTAGACGTTCGTTGCTTCCCAAAAATTACGCTGCTCATCCTGAAAACCGAAAGGCGTGAGGGTTCGATTATAGGCGCCGCTGCGTGCGATGCCAGCCCGGAACAAATCGCTGTGTGCGAGGAGGTTAGCAGTCATAAAAGCTCCATAGCTGTGGCCACCGACGCCGACGCGCTCGCGGTCGACGACGCCCATTTCAACTCCCTTATCAATAGCGGCTTGGGCCGCGTCAACGATCTGTTTCACAAAGGTGTCGTTCTTTGTCTCCGGAGTCCCGACGATGGGCATAGAAACGTTATCCAAAACAGCATAGCCGCTTAGTAGCATGAACAAATGTGACGTTCCGCCGATCTGCGTGAACCGATTGGTCGAGCCCGAAACCTGTCCGGCGAGCGAACCATCCGTGAAGCTCTCAGGATATGCCCATACCACAGCCGGAAGCCGCGTTCCTTCTTTGTAACCCGGCGGCAAATAAAGTGTAAATGAGAGCGGCACGCCGTCAGCACGTTTGTATTCGACACGCTGTTTCTTGATCCCGCGAAGCTGCGGTGCAGGATCCTTGAATTCTGTTATCTGTCGATAGGCGAGAGCCGTACACGTTTGACCCGCGGGGCAGACCTGGCGGATAAAGATGTTCGACGGCTCGAGCAATGACTCTTTCCGCGTAAAGAAATTCATCCCGTTGTCATCGATCATTCCCGCAAAACTCTCGTACTCCTCCGTGCCGGCTCTCCAGATCTCGTCGACCTTGAGGGTTTTGACATTCATGCGGCGGAAGAAAGGCCGGTCACCCTGCGGTGAAGCACCCGCACCCGTGAGGAAAACCTCATCGCCATTCTGCCTGATCACCGTCACACCGTTCGGAAGCGTTTTCGTCACCGGCTGACCGATGTCGTTGTAGCGATCGTTGACGTTCAGTTCGAGGATCTTTCGAACCTCGGTCGGGTTGCGGTAGTCGGTAACGAAGGCACGGCGAGTCGCGGTGTCACGATTGAAATCGCCAAACCACATCATTCCATCCTTCTCGCCAAACTGACGCCCCTGAAAACGATGCTCGGTCTTCAGAACCTCGGACGCTGAACCGCTAAACGGAGCCGAAAATTTCATTAGCTTATCGCGATGTGCAACTTTCGTTCGCGGATTTCCACCGTCGAGAGCCTCTGTCCACATAAGTGTCGCGGGTTCGACGGGTATCCAGTTATATCCGCGCGGCCCGGTCGGCACGCCGCCCGAAGGCAGGCTGTCCTGTAGCGGGATCGATGCGATGGTCGTTACTAATTTTCCACTCGAATCCCAAACCTCAACCTTTCGTGGAAAGCGGTTATAAGCAAAAAGGTAAGAAAATGGCCGCTCGATCCGAGATACCAGGAGGTATTTGCCGTCGGGCGAGAAGCTGACATTATCGTAAAGGGCGGGCGTGCCGATCTCGCGGACCTTTCCATCCACCCCGATCAAAGCGATCTGCGATGAGCAGTAATATTCAAAAAGTCGCTCGTCATTTGGTGTTTTCAAAAGGTCTTGGACCGTTGCGATGGCACCGCTTCGGCCAGAGGTTTCCTGAATGTTCGGCTCTGACGGGATCACGTTCTGATAGGCGGGTGCCGGGCCGCGTTTCGAAGGAACGAGCGTGGCCGAAATGGTTTTCGAGTCTTCCCAGTTAAATCCCCCGAAAGCAGTATTTACCTGTACTCCATTAACTTTTCTCGCTCTCGCGGTCGCCGTATCAACGATCCAAAGCTCGACGCCGGTCGGCG
The DNA here is from genome assembly GCA_001464455.1 of Acidobacteria bacterium Ga0077534. Lineage (GTDB taxonomy): Bacteria > Acidobacteriota > Blastocatellia > Pyrinomonadales > Pyrinomonadaceae > OLB17. The sequence continues at coordinate 459,088 of LNEI01000018.1, read as the reverse complement.
TAACGTTGCCAACGGCGATGTGTTTGCCGTCAGGCGACCATGACGGAGAGATAAGTTGAGCTCCGGCAGGAACCGCAACCTTTGTCTCTTTTCCATCCGAAACATTCTTCAGCGTCAAAGCGACTGAATAAGACGGACGATATTGGCCGTTCGTGCTCGGATTTATGCGAAGCCCGGCGATGCGCAGCAAAGGCTGAGCAAATTCGGCAATTGGTGGATAGCGAAGCGGCTGAAACATCGCGATCTTGTCGCGAGCCGGTGAGATCGATGTTGTCGGGGTAACCGGAGCCTTGAGGACGTCCATTATTTCCTTAGGCGGCTGTTTATATGAGCCTTGGCCAAAGAAACTTGCCGGCAAAACCAACATCAAAACCAAAAGTGCATATCTAATTCTCATCAAAATTCTCCTAAACAAACTGATTGAATATTTTTCGTGTTACTTCCTGATCCCATCCAAGAGTTTCCCTGCGATGAACGGAATTACGTCTTTCTCGTTCGAATGATTTTCCGTATAGATCGCGATCACTAACTTCATCCCATCACCGGTCTCGATATAAGCCGCATCGTGGCGGGTTCGACTTGTCCAACCGGCTTTCGACCAGAGTTTTGCATCCGTAATTTTGCGGTCAATGAGCATCTTCCCAGTAAAGGCGGTCGCCTGGCTGTCCGGATCGTTAGTTTTTGCAAAAGGATCACGCTTCATAAGAGCGGTCATTCGGGCCGTGCGCTCCGGCGTATTCATGTTTCCGGTAACGATCTCAGCCAGCAGGCGAGCAGTCGCGTTGGTTGTGATCATGTTGCGGTTCTGGCCCTTATAGTTTCGTGATTGCTGTTCGATGCCGTAGGCGTCCTCACAAAAGGTCTTCTGATTTACGTTGATGTTGGTATAGCCCATCGACGAAAACCAGCGATTTAACCGATTTCGCTTATACTGCCATTCCTCAAATTGCTTCTGCGGCATTTCCGCACCGCTCGCCGTCTCCGTAAGAACGTCGAGAATGTACTGCGTCGCTTCATTCGAAGAATCGACGATCATGTCCTTCAGACCGCGTTCAAGTTCCGGGGTGAACGTCACCTTTTTGTCCTCGAGCTGTCGCTCCAAAGCGGCCATGAAGAACATCTTCACAACACTTGCCGGATAGATCTTCTCCTCGCCGCGGTACTCAGCCCAATTGAATTTTGCCGGTTCGCGAAGATCAATGACCGTAATGGCAAAGTCGGTTGCCTTGATATTACGAGCGCTGAACGCCTGTAATGCCTCGCGTGCCGCGTTGTCGACGATCGCCTTGAGTTCAATCGACGGCCGCATGGTCGGAGCCCGGTAATCTCTTGGCTTAACGATCTCGCCGCCCTGGGCGATAACGAACGAAACACTACAGCAAACAATTGCCAGGATCGAGCTGATTATTCTCATTTTTCTTACCTGTGTTATCTTTTACGGACGCGGTCTTCAAAGTATATCCGAATTCCGTCATCCAAAAAAGGCTCCCCCTAAATTGTGCTTTGACCTAACTGCGGTCTGAGCGATCTCGTGTCAAGAAATGTAGCGGATCGACTGCGGATCGCGGCCTAAAAAAATATGAGCGAAGGAAAACTCGTTCGCGGCCTTGGCCGGTGGGATTTTACGGCAGTCGTTGTTAACACGATCATCGGTGCGGGTATATTTGGGCTGCCAGCCAAGGTCTACGCACAGATCGGGTCGTATAGCCTGTTTGCGTTTGTGGCATGTGCGCTGATCGTGGGGCTGATCGTGCTTTGTTACGCTGAGGTTGCGAGCCGCTTTTCCGTAACTGGCGGCCCGTATCTCTACGCAAGAGAGGCGTTTGGATCGGTCGTTGGCTTCGAGGTCGGATGGCTGTATTGGATCGTGCGGGTGGCGACCTTTGCAGCGAACTGTAATCTGCTTATCACCTACCTGGGCTTTTTTATCCCCGGCGCCAACGAGGGCGCGATGCGTATCGCTCTCGTCTGCCTGGTTGTGATAATCATAACTGCCGTCAACCTAATGGGGATCAGGGAATCATCGGTGGTAACGAACGTTTTTACGATTGGCAAACTGGTACCGTTGTTCATATTTGCGCTTGTCGGGATGTTCTTTGTTTCGCCGGACAATTTTAGCTTCGATGCAGTCCCGGAATATGGAACATTTTCGACAGCGGTATTGCTGCTGATCTATGCATTTGTAGGCTTTGAAGCGTCGGTAGTTCTGGCCGGCGAGACAAAGGAACCAGGCAGGACCATCCCGTTCGGATTGATCGCCGGGATCATTATTGTTGCTGCATTTTATATAATGATTCAGATCGTCAGCATAGGAACGTTGCCGGAACTAGCCAAATCCGAGCGGCCATTAGCGGACGCCGCTGCTGTCTTTCTAGGTTCGTTCGGAGCCGCGTTCATTACGATAGGGGCTTTGATCTCTATTTTTGGCAATTTGAACGTCGGTGTTCTGGCTTCGACCCGAATGCTGTTTGCAATGAGCGAACAACGAGATCTCCCGGCAATTTTTGAAAAGACCCATGAGAAATACAAAACCCCGTACGTCGCGATCCTCGCAACTGCCATAGTAATACTTATCCTGACGATCCAGTCGTCATTTTTGACCGCTGTAGCGATCGCGACGATCACTCGACTGATCGTTTATGCGACCACCTGTCTCGCCCTACCAATATTTAGGCGAAGAAACTCGATGCCGCAGCCCGCGCCGTTTGCGGTTCCGCTCGGAGTTATCGCCGCCCTCCTTTCGATCGGATTGATCATTTGGCTGCTGGCGAATGTTGATTTCGCCAAGGAAGGGGTCAAGATCCTGATCGCTGCAGTCATCGGTTTGATTCTTTTCGCAGGTTTTCGGATCTTTGGCCGTTCTACTAGGGTTGAGGAGGAAAATAAACCAGAATGAAAAGAACTTTCGCGATACTTTTGCTGCTTACGACGGCGTTGAGCCTAACCGCAGCGGGTCAGACGATCGAAGATAGCAGTCGGCGGACGATCGGATATATCTCGTCAAACGGGACCGTTGAGGATTCGAGCCGGCGCACACTCGGTTACATTAATTCGAACGGCTCTATCGAGGACAGCAGCCGAAGAACGCTCGGTTACCTTAGCTCGAACGGAACGGTCGAGGATAGCAGCCGAAGAACGCTTGGCTACATTAAGTCGAACGGAACGGTCGAGAATGCAAGTCGCACAACGCTCGGCTATGTGAACTCAAACGGATCGGTCGAGGACAGCTCGCGGCGAACCAAAGGTTACGCCAGCAAGGTAGACCAACGTCATGCCGCGATCTTCTTTTTCTTCTTTTTTAAGCCGAGCGAAAGATAGCTAACTTTATTACTGAATATCGTTTACTTCGATCATCGGTGTTGGGTTACGGAAGGCCAGAGCCGGATTATCTGCAAAAATATTGCCACCCGCGTCAAGAAACGCGGAAGCTGACTCTCGGTCGATAGGTCTTGAGAATAAGTAGCCCTGGCCCATGGTGCATCCAAGTGACCGAAGTTTTTCGAGTTGCGACACTGTCTCAATGCCCTCGGCAACAACCTCGATTCCGAGGTTCTCGCCAAGCATAAGTATCGTCTTAACAATGGCTCCGCTTTTTTCTTCTGAGTCCATTACGTTTATAAATGACCTGTCGATCTTAAGGCGCTCGAATGGAAATCTTTGCAAGTAGCTGAGGGAAGAATAGCCAGTCCCAAAGTCATCGGTTGAGAGGCTGATGCCGAGACGGTCGAGGTCTGATAGAACCTTCAGCGAACGCTCACTGTGTTCCATGACAGTGCTTTCGGTTACTTCGAGCTTTAGTTGAATTGGCTCCAGACCGGTTTCGAGGAGGATCTCGGCGACCTGCATGGTAAGGTTTGGATGCATTAACTGCTTTGCCGAAAGATTGACGCTTACCGAAAGCCTGTTCCCGCACGTCCGCTGCCATTCGGCCACTTGGCGGCACGATTCTTCGATTATCCACTTGCCGATCTGTATTATCAGCCCTGTCTCTTCGGCGACGTGGATGAACTCGTCCGGCCCCACAAGCCCGTGCACGGGATGCCTCCACCTTATCAACGCCTCAAATTCGGTAACCGACCCGGTCCGCATATCGATTATCGGTTGATACAGCACCTCAAATTCGCCGCGATCGACTGCATGCCTAAGATCGGTCTCGACCTGAAGCAGATTCATATTTCTGACGTGCATTTCCTGGTCGAACACCTCGTGACGTGCCTTTCCAGCTTCCTTTGCACGGTACATTGCAGCGTCCGCATCGCGAAGATATTCTTCCGCCTCGCGAGCAGCACCGCCCGACGCGATTATCCCGATACTAGCCGTCGTGAAAACTTCGTAATTATCTATCTTGAAGGGCTCCGAGATACGAGCCTGTAATCGCTCCGCGACCCCGATCACCTCGTCCAGTCCGCCGCTCCGATTAAGCAGGATGGTAAACTCGTCACCACCCAATCGTGCGACCACGTCGCCCGGACGCACGCAGCTTGTCAGGCGCGAGGCGATCGCTATTAGAAGCTTGTCCCCCACAGCATGGCCAAGGCTGTCGTTTATGACCTTAAATCTATCAAGGTCGAGAAACAGCACAGCAAATTTTGAGTAGTCGCTGCTGCCGGCTCGTTCTACCGCCTGGCGAAGGTGATCCATGAATGCTGCGCGGTTTGGGAGTTCTGTGAGCGTATCGTGAAGAGCATAGTGCCTAAGTTTTTCTTCGGCATATTTTCGTTCGGTAATGTCGCGAAAACAAGCAACACGCCCCACAGCTTTACCTTCAAGATACTGTGGCTGCGAATAGCGTTCAAAGATTCGGCCGTCCTTTAATTCAAGGGTAGCGGTCGCGATCGCTTCCGGATCGGAATAAACATCTTCAAGTTGCCGTCTGAACTCTTCGCTGTCTTTTATCTGTTCACAAAGGACAGCGATCAATCGTTCTCCGCTTTTTCCTTCAATGATCGAATCATCGATCCCCCACATCTCCACAAACTTTCGGTTACAGGTTACGATCTCGCGGTCGAGGCTCATTACCACGATACCGTCGGCAGTTGATTCGAATGTCGATGTAAGCAGCGAGAGAGCTCGGTGCAGGGAAGACTCGGCGTTTCTTCGCTCGGAAATATCTCTGCCGATGCCCTGGACGCCCGCTGGCAATCCATCAATAACGATCATGCGGGTGCTTATCTCAAGCGCCACGCGATTTCCATGCTTTGCGATGATCTCTATCTCGTAGGTTCGAGGTTTGTCGAGTCCGGACGAACCACGCGCTGTTATCGTACGTGTCGGCCGCAGAAACTCCGGTGCTACAACCTGCGTGATATTCATGGTCATAGCCTCTTCACGAGAATAGCCCGTGATCAGCTCACCGGCCCGGTTCAGTGATGTAAAATTTCCATTCAGGTCATGCGTATAGATCAGGTCATTCGCATTTTCAAAAAGGTCACGGAACCGGGCTTCACTTTGCTTTACGGCTTCTTCGGAATTGTGCCTTTCCGTGATGTCCTGGATCGTTCCGATCATTTTTACCGGCGAATTATCGGTTTCGGAGTAAACTGTTTCTGCCTTTGCGTTCACGAGTCTTATTTCTCCGCTTGGCAGAACGATCCGCGATTCGATATCCAGGAAACTCCGTTCATTTACAGCATGGGAGAATGCCTTGCTGACGTTGTCCAGGTCATCTTCATGCAGTGCACGATACACAAACTCTGTTGACACATCGACAGCTTGAGGATCGTATCCGAAAATACGATAGACCTCGTCCGAACAAGTTATAACGTTTTTTGTCGAGTCGTTTACATCCAGGATCTCAAGTTCCCAACTGCCAAGATGTGTAATGCGCTGCGCGGCCGCGAGGTTTTCCTCGCTTCGACGAAGAGCCTGCTCGGTTGCCTTCCGTTCCGTAATATCGCGGGCGATGCCCTGAACTGCGACAGGCTTGCCGTCTTGCAGTACAACGCTGCTGTTAACCTCAAGCGTTGCTCGCGAACCATCTTTCCGCAAACAATCGACTTCGTAAACCGTTTGTTCGATATCCCCGGCTACCTTTCTGTCGAGCTGGTGCTTGACCATCTCGACGTGTTCAGGAGCAACCACCGTCGACATATTGAGGGACAGTACCTCATCACGCGTGTACCCAAATATCCGCTCGCCCGCTTGATTGATCGAAATGTAATTTCCTTCTAGGTCGTGGACGTAAATGATGTCGTTTGCGTTCTCGAAAAGCTGTCGGTATCGGGCTTCGCTCTCTCGAAGTGCGGCTTCTGCTCGTTTTCGCTCGGTGATCTCCTCCCACATTACCATCCCGGCAAATGTCTCACCTCTTTCATCCCTTACAGGCTGCAGGTCTACGTGGAAAAAGCCATGCTCATTTTCGTACTCGAACGAACTTTCCTCACCAGCTAGCGTTCTCAAATACAATGGTTCCCAGTATTCAACCGCTTCAGCAGGGAAGCCTTCATACAGTGTCTTTCCAACGTAGTCTTCGCGCTTGTATCGTCCGAGTCGAAGGCGCTCACCTTCCGCGAGCGTATATCGAAGGTCGCGGTCGAACAACATAACGTCATTTCGCTTTATATGCGACGCAAGCGTGTGATATAGACTCTCTCGCCGAGAAAGCTCCTCTTCGATGACTACACGCTTTGTGATGTCCAAGATCACACCCTGCCAGCATACTTTCTCTCCGTTTGAGTCGTAAATGAAACAACTTCGATCACGGACCCAAACTATCTCGCCGTCACGGCACACGGCTCGATACTCGAAGTCAACGCTTTCCCCTTTCTTCATCGCGGACCTCGTCGCCTTCAAGACCCGGTCGCGGTCTTCGACATGGATAACGCGGTCCCAGATATCAGGGTCCGTCAACCATTCGTTCATCGGATAGCCAAAGCGGTCGAACGTCGGGCTTATATATAGTGGGCGGTGAGGCGGGGTCGGGCCGACCGCGTAGAACATCACGGGGAGATTTTCGATAAAGCCGCGAAACGTTCCTTCATCGAGCGATGTCGCTACGGAGGCGATCGTGTCTTTTGTGGAATTTTTCGGCATAGCCTGACTTTGAGGTGCGGGTATCGCTGGCTTAGGACCTAGGTAGAAGATCGAACGAGGAGAGAACTAAAGGCCTTGTTTACATGAGTTTAGCGGAAAGCAGATCTTTTGCGACAATTCACTGGCAGGAGGGCACAATGCGGCCTCGTCAATATTGTAACATCAAATAAACATTGTTTGGCAATCTTTTTTCGTTCGATATGTTTATCTGGCGACCCCCTTTGGTAGGTAGTATCATAGGAACATTATGAAAATGACATATCTTGCATCGGCTTTGCTTCTGGTTCTTTCTTTTTCTGCTTTTTCTCAAACCATGCCGGAAGGGGCAGATCCGAAACTCTGGGCTCGAGCTCTTAACATTCATAAGAAAGCGATCATTATCGATGGTCACAACGATATAACCGGACCGATGGTCGACCAGGATCTTAATTTAGCCACCGATACGCGCGGGATGATCCAACTTGGTGGTGACCCGATACATACCGATCTTTCGCGGTTGAAGAAAAGCGGGATAACGGGTGAGTTTATGTCGATATACGTTTCCGGCTCGACGCTCGCAACCGGCGGCTCTATGCGCCGGGCAATGGATCTGATCGATGCCACAAATCGCGAGGCCGAGCGGCACGAGGATATCGTCACGTGCACGACCGCCAACGAGATACGGCAGGCAAAGAAGGGCGGCAAGATATGCTTTTTGATGGGCATAGAAGGGGGCTACGCGATCGAAAATTCGCTATACGCTCTGCGGAATTTTTACCGCCTTGGCGTTCGCTACATGACATTGACCCACAACGTCGCGACTGCCTGGGCCGATGCTCATCGCGATATTAAACACAACGGCTTGACCGACTTCGGCAAAGAGGTGGTTCGCGAAATGAATCGGCTCGGGATGTTCGTTGATATTTCGCACGTGTCGGAAAAGGTTATGCACGACGTGCTCGACATCACGAAGGCACCCCTGATCGCTTCACACTCTGGAGTTCGCGGTGTAAACGACCATACCCGCAATGTCTCCGACAGCGTCCTAAAGCGCCTGCCGCAGAACGGAGGGGTGATAATGGTCGTCTTCTATCCGTCATTTCTTGACGAGCGAACCAATCGCGAAGAAAACGAACGCTCGGCTCGGCTCAAACCGCAGGTTGATGCCCTTCGCGAAAAATACAAAGACGACAACGCCGCTTTCGTCAAAGCCGAGAACGACCTAATGGCCGCAAATCCGATCTACATCGCCGATTACAAGCGAATAGTCGACCACATCGACCACATCAAGAAGGTAGCCGGTATCGACCACGCGGGAATTGGTTCAGACTATGACGGCGTGCCATTTCTCCCTAAACCAATGCAAGGTGCCGAAGACCTGGCACTTGTCACCTACGAAATGCTACGCCGCGGTTATACCGAAACCGAGATAAGAAAAGTTCTCGGCGAGAATCTCCTGCGGGCGATGACTCAAATGGAAAAAGCTGCCGGTAACCGCCAGATCAGCGCAGGTGGGAGCTTGAAAAAGCTGAAGTGATCAAAAAGGACCGCAAACCCTGAGTTTGCGGTCCAATTGAATCTGTTACTCCTCTGTCATTTCAACCATACGCATTCCGGGCGAATAGTTGACACGCCGGACTTCCCGCATTCGTTCGTCGTCTAGACGGCCCTCGACTAGTTCGTAGCCAAGCAGTGCAAACACTCGACCTCGGAGGAAGATCGGGCGGGCGTTGCCGTACCAGTCGACGCAAGAGGCCCTACAGTTATCGGCTGTCGAGATGTTCTTGGCTTCAAGTTCGCCGACTTCTTTTAGGTGCATGTCGCGGTTGCGGATAAAAACGACGGCGGCTGAACCTTCAACCAAGTGCCGATATCCGGAACGGCCCGAGCGTGCTATGGGCAGACCGAGAATGCCGCTTTCGTTACCGTCAGGTTTGTAAAAGAATCCGTGGCTCCTAAGCTCGCCCTGCGAGGCATTCTTTCGAATAAAGCTCGGTTTGACGCTCGGCATTCGGCTCAGATCGATCGGCGAAAAATAAAGGTCAGCTCCGTTCGTGCCGACGATGACTGCGTCGCCGCCCATCTGCTCGATACGGTCGACTGAATGATCAAGGTACAAGCTGCTCGTTCCGCCGGTTTTCCAGTTGACGGCGTATAGATTTGCACCGTCCGTGTTTTTCTGTCGGCCCCATCCGTTGCCCGCACCGTACAAAATGTGGTCGCCCACAAAGCGATTCTGCATCGTGTAGCCTTCGACGTTTGGTAGATTCCTGTAGCTTTCACGCGAAGCCGACACGCTGCCGTCATTGAATGCGTCGAGCGAGGTGCGGAATAATGCGACGTCGCCCGCTGTTCGCTCCGAGCCCCACATTTGCTCGCCATTACCTTGGCTGCGGACAAGTACATTCAAGTGCTGGTCATCACTTTCGAGAAAAGAGAACTGGTCGATCGGCACGCCCGAAACGCCCAGAGCACTCGGTGCCGAACCGTCAAGAGGCATGCTGTAAACCATGGAACTAGTGGTGGTGTCGCCTCCGAGACGATCCCATTCGCTTGTCCACACATAGACCGACTTCGCAGAAACGTAAAAGATACGGCCCGGCGAGCCAAGGATCGCGGTGCCTTCGCACTGCATATCTTTCGAGGCAAGATCGCAAACGGTTACGGTGTGTAGAGCGGACGAAGAATTCGCAGATTCCTCGCTGCGAGGTGAACGGTAGACACGGGTTGCCGACACGATCTTCTTGAATTCGTCATTCGTCGCACCCTTATGCCATTTTCTGACGGCGGGGAATTGCGATGTCGGATCGCCGTAGCCAATGTACTGCGGCGTGTAAAACACAAGCTTATCGCCGATAAGACGGCTCGCGTAGTTTCGCGACGAGTAGTAATCGTTCGATTTTAAATGATAGCTCGACCGGAACTTTAGGCTCCCGCCATTGATGTCAAAAAGATTTATCTCCGTCCCGCCGCGGCCGTATGAATAGCCGATGACGACAACAGTATTCTTCGAAACGAGCATCTCGTCGTACCAGTCGTTCGATGGATTCACTCCCGGAGCGTAGGCATTGACCGACGAAACCGGAGCGAGCGAATTCGAGCCGACCTTTACCGTAAACAAACGCCCGCGACGCAGAATCACAAGGTGATCGCCATGAACCTTCACGATCCCGCCCTCGTCAACGCCGGCGTGCTGATTGTTCGTTATGCTTTCGTCGTCCTTGCTCGATTTCGATTCTTCGGCCTTTGTTGACACGCTATCGGCCATCGACGAAGCAGGCGATGGCTGGCTCAGTCCGGCTGTATTGCTCGCCGATTTTTGCATCTCACGCCGGTCACGCTGCTGCTTTTCGGCGATCTTTTTGAAATGCTCCTTCAGAGCATCTTCAGAGACAAACGGTTTCATCGTCTTCTCCGGTTTACTAACCTCCGCAACCTCCGGCTCAACCGCCGGATCGTTCATCGAAGCCCGCAGAAAATAACTAGAAAACGAATATCCAAAAATACCCGTGATCAGAACCACTAACCCGATCGCAAAAATCTTTCTCATCATTCACACCTCCGACGCCATACGGCGTTAAAAATTTTGTCTGTCAGAGCTTGAACGCGGCTATTCAAGCTACCTTGCACGGGTTCAATAAATTTGTGTAGGAATTATGTTCCGGAATATAAAACCTCGGGAAATTTAAAGGCTGCCTCACTAGGTTTTGGAAACTCCTAACGAAAATCTCCATTAATTTTCGCCACGATGACTGGCCCCATAATATTCATCTATGACTCATGTGAGCGACGGCCAAGAGGGTTATTATGTCGGACTTGACTGAGTCGATTATCGAAGAAGGGAATCGGCGGGCAAAACGTCGCCGCGTACCGAGCCCATATGAAGGCCAGCTTCTGGGCGTTCACAAATGTGGGAGATTGTCGCGTAAACCTCATGCTTCAAAAAGAGCACAAAAAAGCAAGACCAGAAAAAACCGATCTTTCCCGCATGTTATGTATTTTTCTGCACTCAACGGATCTCAAACACGTTCTCAATTAATTCGATCGTCGTCACAGGCCTGTTCTGTTTCAAGGGCGGCCTAAATTTAATTGCCCTTGCTGCAGCTATGGAGTATTCTGTCAAACCATTCGGCAAAGCTTGAATCACGAATACAAACCCGATACTACCATCAGCCTTTAATTCTACGGCGAGTCGAACCGTTCCGGTGGTCTTATTTGCTCTCGCAAGATCGGTATACCTTGGCCGGGGTCTTTCGATGATTTCGGCCCGATACGCATTTCCGCCTAGCTCATCCTTTTTTCGAACTTTACCTTTTCGAAAGGCCTTAAGTGCATCCTTTTCTTTTCCCATTTGTAGGTAGGATGCCCCTAAGTACAACCACGCAACGGCATCCTTATTATCGAGTTTGGTCGCCTCGATTAGAGTCTGTGATCCTCGCTCAAACTCTTTTGATTGATACAACGCTATCCCTTCGTCAAGGTTCGACTGAGCCAACGTCGAGCCAAGGAAAAGGAAAATCAATCCCAAACTAAGAAAAGGTCGTCTACCTTTCATGTGTTTATGCTCCCGCCCCGTGACACTTCTTGAACTTCTTGCCCGAGCCGCAATAGCATGGCTCGTTTGGTTTGACCTTGGGCTGATCGCGAACGAACGGTGTGTGTCTGGCTGCTTCGGCTCCGGCGGCATCGGCGGTGGACATGGCTCCGGTGAAGGCAAAGCCGGCGGCCTGGCGGCGTGCACGCTGTTGTTCGAGGCGTTCGAGCCGCTCGATCTCTTCCTGTTCGCTGCGGTCAACGATCTCAAGGTTAAACAGAGCTTTGGTCGTGTTTGTATCGATGCGGTCAAGCATATCCTGAAACATGTCGAACGACTGCTTCTTATACTCGACGAGCGGGTCTTTCTGCCCGTAACCGACAAGCCCGATGCCCTGTTTTACGTGGTCGATCGAAAGCAGGTGATCTTTCCACTGACTGTCGATGATGTTGAGCATGATATACCGCTCATAGGCACGCAGTGCTTCGGCGCCTGCCCTTTCTTCTTTCTCGGCGTAATTTGCCGCAGCTTTCTTCCAGACCTTTTCTTCGATGATGTCCGGATTATCGATCTTAAAATCAACCCCCGCATCGCGAGCCGGATCGATGGCGTAAATACTCTCGATCTCAGCGGCGTAGGTGTTTACATCCCACGTGTCAGGTCCCGCATCGACACTCAGCATACTGTGCGTAAGGTCGTGGAGCAGGTCTTTTGCAACGCCGTTCTCGCCGAGCAGATATTCGCGATGTTCCGGTTCGAACATCAACTGGCGGCGGAGCCCGTAGATCGTCTCGCGTTGCTTGTTCATCACGTCGTCGTATTTGAGAACGTGTTTACGCGTTTCAAAGTTACGGCCTTCGACGGCTTTCTGGGCACGTTCGATCTGACGTGAAACGGTCTTCGACTCGATGGCGACACCCTTTTCCATCCCGAGCCATTCCATCATCGAACGGACCTTGTCGCCTGCGAAGATACGCATCAGATCGTCTTCAAGCGAGAGCACAAAGTGCGAAGAACCCGGGTCGCCCTGACGGCCGGCACGACCGCGAAGCTGGTTATCGATACGTCGCGATTCGTGACGTTCGGTACCCAGAATGTGCAATCCGCCCACGGCCTGAACTGCTTTCGCTTCTTCAGCCACGACAGCTTTCGCTTTTCGAAGCTGCTCTTCAAATTGTTCCTCGGTCGCCTCGTCCGGATTGATCTCCATCCGTTTCAGATATTCGCGGGCGAGCGAATCAGGATTGCCGCCAAGCAGAATGTCGGTACCACGGCCAGCCATGTTGGTGGCGATCGTAACGGCACCTTTGCGGCCCGCCTGCGCGATGATCTCGGCTTCCTGCTCGTGATATTTAGCGTTGAGGACCTTGTGCGGGACGCCCATCGCTTTGAGCTTTGCAGCGACCAATTCCGAGTTCTCGACCGAGACAGTACCGACCAGAACCGGTTGGCCGCGTTCGTTGAGTTCCTTGATCTCTTCGACAACCGCATCCCATTTTTCCGGCAGCGTGCGGTATATAACGTCCGAACCATCTTTGCGGATCATCGGCTGATTTGTCGGGATCTGAACGACATCGAGGCTATAAACAGTGTTGAATTCTTCAGCTTCCGTCTCAGCCGTACCGGTCATACCGCCGAGCTTTTCGTACATTCGGAAGTAATTCTGCAGAGTGATGGTCGCAAGCGTTTGATTCTCACGCTCGATCTTGACGCCCTCTTTTGCTTCGACAGCCTGGTGCAAACCGTCAGACCATCGGCGGCCCTGCATAAGTCGGCCCGTGAAATCGTCAACAATGATGACCTCACCGTCCTGAACGACGTAATGATGATCAGCCTTGTAAAGTGTATGAGCTTTCAGGGCCTGTTCGACGCAGTGGAGCAGATCCATGTTCGCTGGATCGTAGAGATTTGAAACGCCAAGCAGTTTTTCTGCTTTCGTCACGCCTGCTTCGGTCAGTACCGACGAATGATTCTTCTCGTCAAGCAGGTAATCGCCGGTCGTGACCTTCGTTTCTTCGTCTTTGTGGCCGCGTTCGAGTTTCGGAATGATCTCGTTGGCGGTGAAATACTTGTCGGTCGCTTCGTCAGACGCGCCCGAAATGATCAACGGCGTACGAGCCTCGTCGATCAGGATCGAGTCGACCTCGTCTATGATCGCGAAATAATGATCGGGCTGAACCAGCGACTCGACATCGAACTTCATGTTGTCACGAAGATAATCGAAGCCAAATTCGTTGTTCGTTCCGTATGTGATCGAGCAGGCGTACGCGTCCTTTCGCTGCACGTCGTCCATATCGTTTTGGATACAGCCGACGGTCAGGCCGAGAAATGTGTGAATTTTGCCCATCCACTCGGCGTCGCGAGATGCGAGATAGTCATTTACCGTGACCACATGCACGCCGCGTCCTGTCAGGCCGTTGAGATACGACGGCAAGGTCGCTACGAGCGTTTTTCCTTCTCCCGTCCTCATCTCAGCGATGCGGCCCTGGTGCAGGGCGACGCCGCCGATCATCTGCACGTCGAAATGTCGCATGCCCGTAACACGACGCGAGCCCTCTCGAACAGTCGCGAACGCTTCAGGCAAGATCTGATTCAGGATGTCCTGCTCGGCTTTCCGGCGCTCAGTCTTATCTGTTATGCCATCGAGATGATTTGCGATCATCTCTTTGAATTTAGGTGTCTGGGCTTGTAGCTGCGCATCAGACATCGCCTGAAGTGCGGGTTCCCATTCGTTTATCTTGGCCAGTGTCGCCTTAACATTCTTCAAAAAAATGCTGCTTGACGAGCCGAAAAGTGTTTTAACTAATTTGTCTGCGAATTTATTTGTCGCCATGATTCCCTCTCTGGTAAGAGCAACTCGTTTACGCGTGCAACTCTTCCGGCGTAACAAACGCCTGAATTTTATCGGTTAATGGAAATGGCGAGGAAGTTTCTCGCCGCTTAAGCTAGACGCTAAGCAGCGAAATGAGCCCGGCACGAGGAAGGCGTGTAACGACCATCACCTGGTCGTCTTTGGAGATGAATCGTGTATTGCGGATGACCGCCTGACTGAGCTTACTGCTGGCCTTCGCGGAGTAAAGTTCTGCGGTCGTTTCTAGATCGCGAGCGAGGTCGATGGCCCGCACGTTCGAATCTTTTTTCACCGAGACATTGACCGTCCGGGCCTTGCCATCGAGTGAGAAAGCGAATTTTGATTCCGCCACCGAGATGTCAAATTCCCGCGTCGCAAAGCAGTCACCGAGCGAATACCCATAAACCATTCCGCGGCTGAAGTACTCGAGAGCCGACTTCGACGAAAGGTTCGAGGTTTCAAAACTGATGGGCGTAAAACGTCCGGCCCTGTTGCCGTCGATATAGGGGAGCGACGTGTTTTGAGCGACGTGGTACGTGTCAGCACGCGGATCGAACCGGCGATCTTTATTTAGCCTCGCAAGACTTGCGAGAAAATACTCAACATCTTCAGGGTAAATCTGGACAGATGCCGTAATTGGCGAGCGTTCGTCGTCCGGTTTGGTGTCGAGATCATCAAGCAGTTCGATCTCATCCTTTACGTCAAACGGCCGCGTCAGAGCCGCATTCGCCAACACCGACGGCGCCGCCCCGGACATGATAAGCCCGAAGTAGACGCCGAGTGTCGCGATGACAAGGATCGGATTTTGTGCTTTTTGTTTACTCAAATCTTATTTTAACGCTGCCGAAGTATTCGCAGAACGAGCCGGATTGGTGCCGCTTGGTTTAGGCTGGGCGGCACGTTTCATCGCGGCTTCTTTCAACTTTCGATTGATCATTTCCTGAGCGATCGGTTTCGGGATCGCAAAATTCAGCGTAAAGTTCTTGCCGTCTGCCGTGACTTTTGCACCATTGAGGAGCGTTCTTTCGTCGCTCGGGTCGTCAGTGATCTGTTTTCCGACTGAGATAGCGACGCCGAGTCCGCTGGCGACTGTCTTTGCAGCTTCAGGGGTTTTTTGAGCCGATGAAATAACAACCGTTATCTGGTTCTCGTCCTGAACGAGCGTCGCGTTGAATTTATCAACGTTTAGATTCTTGAGATAGGTCAGATAACCGCTCTTACCGAGAGCTTCAAGAGCAGCCTTACCCACATCTATCATTTTCTCATCGCCTTTCTGCTTAGCTACGTCAAACTTAGACGCTTTCGGGTCTAGCGAGCCGTCTGCCGCCAGGACGCCGTTCAATACGACCGTAAACGGTTGATTGAGATCGACTTCCTTGCTTTCCCATTTCTCAGCGACGCCGTCGGCGAACTCAACCAGCGGCCGCTTGTTGATCGGGACATTTTTAATGTCGGCATCGGTCATCGGCGTCGGCAGAGCTTCAGGTGTCGGTGTCGGCGATGGTTTTGCCTCAGCGACATCGTTGTCGTCGAGATCAGGCAAATTGTTCGGATTCTTAGGCCTTGGGGTTCGTCTCGGTTTTGGCGGCGTGTAGGTCGATGTCGAGCCGTTGTTAAAGCTTGGCAGATCGCCGCTGATGACGTTCGGATTTTCCTTCGGCAATACTTGAGGTGTGTCCAGCAAGCTTCCGCCGGTGGTCGGCATCGGGAACTGATTCGGCATGCTGCCGAGGTCGATGTCCGGCATGCCGTTGTTCATCGCGAGCATCGGGTCCTGGACCGCAAAACGAGGCAGCATCGGCACGGTCGCACCCGTAGTAGCATCGACAAAGCTTTCCGGGTAATTCAGGCCCGGGTCTACATTGCTTACATCGATAAACGTCACTTCCATGTCGTCGATCTTCGTCTGATCGTATGCCGCATCGATGTATTCGCGATCAGTCCCAAAGAGCATGCTGCTAACGTAGACCGTGTCCAAAACCGAGCAAACGCGGCCGACCAGGGGGCTGTCGCAGCCCTTCATCGTCAGCAGGGAAGTCTGGGCGATAACGGCAACCGCGAGAACGTTCGCGATCGCTGAAATCCCTAATATCTTATAAATGCGCGAACTGACATCCCACGTTCGGATCTCGTAGTTCTCAAACAGCTTTTCGTCGTCGGTTTGCGTCGGCATTTGCGGCTGTTCGTATAATGACTGCTCAAACATAACTGTATAAATCCTGCGTACCTAAGCCTAATAACTTTTGTCCCAAACTTAGACGCACAGCCCGCTACAAATGTTGCAGGCAATCTGGCATTTTAACACCAAGTTAAGCCGATTGAAAGGAATAGTTTTCGTCCTGGCCTTCCTTTGCTGTCATAGCTAACTTTGCGAAAAAATTCTGTGTTTACCACAAGGTCTCGCGAGGAGATCTGGTGAAACGTGCTAATATCTCCACCATGCCGCGAAGACCTGACCGCAACCGTCGCCGAAGATCCTCATCCGGACATTCCCGTCCACAGGGCGAGCACAGAGATAAACGAGATAAGTACGGCAAAAGTTCAATGAGTCGGCCGCCTCAAGCTCAGACTTTGGCACAGCTTAAGGCCGTTGAAAAGCTTTTGAGCGGCCTGGGCGTGCCCGAGCCAAAGCCCTTCAAGCCCGATCCGTTTCAACTCGAAGCCCTCTCGGCGATCGAGACTGAGGACGTTCTCGTCACGGCTCCGACCGGCAGCGGCAAAACATGGATCGCCCGCGAGGAGATCCGTCGACTGCTCGAGCAGGGCAAGCGGTCATGGTACACCACACCGTTGAAAGCCCTCACGAATTCAAAATATGCCGAATTCCAGCTCGAGTTCGGTGCCGAAAATGTCGGCATCCTGACCGGCGACCGCAAAGAAAACAGCGACGCCCCGATCATCGTCGGAACGACCGAGATCTATCGAAACCAACTCTTCGACGCCCTGCGCGAAGGCGGCCAGGTCGAGGCCGATCTCGTCATTCTCGACGAAGCCCATTACCTCTCAGACGAAGAACGCGGCCATGTCTGGGAAGAGGCGATAATCCTCTCGCCGCCGCGAATCCGGCTCTTGCTTCTATCGGCTACGGTCGGAAAAGCTCAGGAATTCGCCTCGTGGATCGAAGAGATCCGCGGGACACGAGTCCGCGTCATAAAAGCCGGCCCACGCCCGGTCGAGCTTCGCGCCGCATATCTTTCAAGCGATCTCCAGCTTTTCCCGCTCCTCGGCCCGGATGGCGGGTTCAATCGTGATCTCGAGCAGTTTGCGAGGCAGGGAAGCGGCGGTTTCCGGAGACGACGCTGAAAAGCCCAATCGAGAGAAAAGGCTTCAGCACAACTTATCCGTTTTGCTAAAGCCTCTTCGCCACCCATTTGAACGCGCCAGCTAAGGCTCGTCGCAACTGCGAACCGAAGCTACTTTATCCCGCCGATCAGCCCATCGATATCCGTTTGGGCGATGGTCAGGTCGAGGGAAACATCATTGCCTCGCAGATCAACTTTGGCATTTTTGATCAGTCGGCCGTAGATCTGTTGATCTGCTCGTTTTGAGCCGCCGAAGATCGCTCCGCCCACCATCTTCAGGCCGTCGAGCGTGTCTTTCAGGCCTTGTGCCTGCTCGGTCTTTTTGGTTCGGGCGATGACGCCGAGCGTGGTTCCGGTCGCTGCGACATCCATCGAGCCGGCGAGATAATCTATAGCATCGATATTGGCTCCAAGTTCGTCATTGTCGAGCGGAAGCAGCGACGCCATGCCGCCGGGCGACTTCATCGCGAAACTCATCACCGAGGTCTCTTTTACTGATAATAGCGACGTCACATCAGCTCCGATCCTGGTGCCGCCTGCGATGGTCTGTCGAATACGCGGTACCGACCCGATCGCGATCGTGTTTTTATCAATCGCTGCTACCGCGACGTCCTTCGCCATGCCCTTCAAACCCTTGTCGAGCATGCCGGCGACCGCGGAATTAGCCGGCTTTGCATTCTTTTCGATGAGGTCCTTCGCTGCGAAAATATAGACAGTTTTTTCGCCGATCTTTTCTTCACGGTAGGTGCCTTTCGAGGCAAGTTTCGCGACGGAGATCAAGGCTCCCGAGTTTATATCGCCATTTGCGAGAGCGACTGGCTCGAAATCATACTCTTTTGCCGAGATCTTTTTGATAGCAACGCCGACCGCGAGCTGGTCAAATTTCTTGAGGTCGATGCCGGTTGTCGTCTCCATTTCGGTGATCTTTGCCATCACCTCGGTGAGCATCGTTTGATTTGATGAAAGGATCTTTGGCAAAGCGTCGTTTACAAAACGCTTTGAATCAAACACCACCACGCCGTCGGAAGCCGGAAGCATTGCTACGAGCCGCGAAACCTCAGCTTTCTTTATCCGTGCAGAACGAGCATCGCCCACCGAAAAGGCCGCAACATTGAACAAAAGTACCGCCAGAGTGGCTGTCGAAAACAATTTAATTCTCATGAAAAACCTCGATAAAACCTAAGTCGATTCTCTTTACGTAAAAGATGCGGCAATGTTCGTTAGTGTTGCCGATAATAACCGAACTAAATGACGAATGCACGGGGGATTTTGTTAACAACGATCGCGAAAGCCCGCCCGTTGTTAGTATCGCCCTTGCTTCGCGGCGCGTTCGCTTAAATAAAAATGCCACAACAGCCTTGCCGCAACCGAACGAAACGGCCGCCATTTCTCGGCGATCGCAATAAATTCGTCTGAACCGGGACGTTTCTCCATGGCGGTCAGCTTCTGATAAGCGGCGTGTAAAGCAATATCCCCCCGCGGCATCACGTCTGGCCGGAGCATCGCCATTAGCAGGTAGACATCGCATGTCCACTCGCCGACGCCTTTGAGCTTTAGCATCTCCGCCTTAACTTCCTCGTCGGGCAGCAGGTGGATCGATTCAAAATCGAATCGCTTATCGATCAACGCTTCTGCCAAATGCCTGCCGTACGCGGTTTTTTGTCGGCTGAAGCCAATTGTCTTCAATTCGGTGTCGTTTAATTTCAACAAATTTTCCGGCGTGATCTCGCCAATAAACGCCGTCAGCTTATCAAAACAAGCCTTTGCCGAAGCCAGCGAAACCTGCTGTTCCAGAATGATATTCAACAAAGTAGGAAAGCCGGGCGGCCGGTCCCACATCGGCGGTGCTCCGTATGACTCATAAACGAGCTTCATCTCCGGGTGGGCACGGGACAACTCAAGGCACGCCTGCTTAAGGCTTTGCTCGTTTAAGGAGATGTGTCGGCTCATCGATAAGATCGCGGTTTCAGACATTTTTGCTGGGATCAACGCATTTATTTATTACCTGATACAGGGAATTGCTGTGTTCGCTTGGTGGGCCGTTTTATTGTTGAGCCCCGGATCGCGACGCAATTTCCTTCTCGAATATTCGGCACCGCAGGCGGCTATCAAATCGTCTCACTTGCGAAATAACAAAAGATGTCTAGTTCCGAAATTAGATCTGAGGGCCGTTCCACATGCCTGCTGAAAGTGGAACGCGTAACTGTTGGGTTAGCGAGGGTTACGCGAAAATATCGTTCCACTTGTGAAAAATGATCAAAGGCGTTCCGGAACGATTTTTTTCGATCAATCGCGAAAGCCGAATCGTTCTATTACATTCTCAAAGATCTTCATCGCGAGCACGACCGCGAGCGTTAAGAGAGTGTTGCATAGATGCAACTAAAAGTCAAGCTGAGAAATGCTTTCGCTTCCGTTCGCGCTTCGAGAAACAAGCAGCGAAATGCTTCAACGGATCGTGGGAAAAAATCTTGCGGAAGATCACAGCGGGATGTTACTATCATTTTGCCGGGTTTCGGCAATCCCACATTTTTCATCCTCCTTGTTCGCCCACTAAACTCGAAAAAAGCATAATCTATTCTCGTAGGCAGCCCGACAGCGGCTATCTTCTGGCGTTTGATGAAGAACCACTTATTTTCGGACAATTCGACAGGCTTGAACTTCGTTGCCATCGGTGGCGGGAACGGGCTGTCGACTCTTTTGTCGGGGCTAAAGCGGTTCGTAAACGCGAGCGTGATGGAGCCGATCTGGCTCGACAATCTTTCGGCCATCGTTGCGGTGACCGATGACGGTGGAAGCTCAGGAAGGCTCCGTGACGAGCTGCAAATGCTGCCGCCGGGCGACATTCGAAATTGCATGGTGGCTCTCAGCGAGGATTCGCGGCTGCTGTCGCAGCTTTTTCAGCATCGCTTTCGTGGCGATGGTGACCTCGGCGGGCATAGTTTCGGTAATATTTTTCTTGCGGCCCTGTCCGAGATCACTGGTGATTTTGCCGAAGCGGTAAAACTCTCGTCCGAGATACTTGCCAGCAAAGGCCACATCTATCCGGCCACCGTCGCCGACGCGCGACTCGCGGCACAACTTTATGACGGGACGGTTATTCGCGGCGAGACGCGGATCGGCAAGGTCGGGCAGGCGATAAAGCGGCTATATCTCGAACCGCGCGACTGCAAACCGATGCCTGAGACCCTGACGGCAATTGCCGAAGCCGATGTTATCTCGATCGGCCCCGGCTCGCTCTATACGAGTCTTTTGCCGCCGATCCTGGTAGACGGGGTCGCGGATGCGATATCGCATTCGCGGGCGGTCAAGATCTTCGTCTGCAATCTGATGACCCAACCGGGCGAGACCGATGGGCTATCGGCTCGGGCTCACATAGAGATCGTCAAACAGTACGCTCCGAATCTCGAATTTGACTACGTTATAGTCAATAACCGCCCGATCACCGAGCATCAGCAGCAGCTTTATACCGAAGAAGGTGCCGAGCAGATAGGCGTCCACGGCTCGATCTCGCCCGAAACCATCGAGGGCGCCGAGATCGTCTATGGTAACCTTTTAGACGACGGCGAAAAGGTGCGGCATCATCCGGCAAAGCTCGCCCAAGTCCTTTTGTTGTGTGCTTTACAGCCAAGAGAAAGAATGCCGATCCGAGAGTCAGTACCGGGAACGATAGTGACCGGGGCTCTCTGAACTCTCAGTACACGGAGTGTAATCTTTAAGACCCCGGTCACTTTCGTTCCCGGTTCCGACGCGATATGAACCCTAACCTCAACATCCTGATCCTCGCCGCCGGACTCGGCACCCGAATGAGGTCTAACCTCGCCAAGGTGCTTCACAAACTCGACGGCCGGCCGCTCATTAATCACGTCTGCGAAACCGCGTCGGAACTTTCGCCGCGTTCGATCTACACGGTCGTTGGGCATCAGGCCGACGACGTGAAAGCTGCGGTCTTAAATGAACTCACCGAAGACAAGGCCCGATTTGCACTGCAAAAACAGCAGCTCGGAACCGGCGATGCGGTGAACGCGGCTCGTGAGTTTTTGGAAAATGACGATTCGACGCTGCTTGTTTTGTCAGGCGATGTGCCGATGATTACGGCTGA
The DNA here is from genome assembly GCA_001464455.1 of Acidobacteria bacterium Ga0077534. GTDB lineage: Bacteria > Acidobacteriota > Blastocatellia > Pyrinomonadales > Pyrinomonadaceae > OLB17. The sequence continues at coordinate 437,291 of LNEI01000018.1, read as the reverse complement.
GACACTGGCGGCGCTCGTCAGAGTTCACTCGGAAAGCGGTGCGGCGTGTACGGTTCTTTCTGTCCACCTAAAAGATCCGTCCGGATACGGGCGGGTCATCAGAAATTCGGAAAACAATTTCCAGCAGATCGTCGAGCAAAAAGATGCGACCGACGAACAAAGAAAAGTTTCCGAGATTAATTCGGGTATCTATTGTTTCGACACGCGAAAACTCTACGCCGCACTGTCACGCGTCGGAAACAGCAATGCTCAGGGCGAATATTATCTGACCGACGTTCCGCAGATCCTCGCGGGTGACGGCGAAACCATCGCCATTCACGTCTGCAACGATCCCCGCGAGGTCGAAGGCGTCAATGACCGTCGTCAGCTCTCTGCGATGGAAAAGGTCATCCGTCGCCGCACCGTCGAAAAACTGATGCTTGAAAGCGGTGTCTCCTTCATAGATCCAAAATCCGCCTACATCAGCGCGAAAGCCTCCATCGGACGCGACACGGTTATCAGCCAAAACGTCACTATCGAAGGCAAAACGGTGATCGGAGAAAACTGCACGATCCGCCCCGGTGTTCGCATAGTTAATTCGACCATCGGTAACAACGTCGAGATCAAAGACAACTCCTTTATAACCGATTCCACCGTCGGCGACACCTGCTCCGTCGGTCCCATGGCCCATCTCCGCGGCCACGCCGTTATGGTCGAGGGATCAAAAGTGGGAAATTTCGTAGAACTAAAGAAAACCACGCTAGGAAAAGGCTCCAAAGCCAGCCACCTAACTTACCTCGGCGACGCCACCATCGGCGAAAAAACCAACATCGGTGCGGGCACCATAACCTGCAATTACGACGGCAAAAACAAACACGCCACCGTCATCGGTGACGGCGTAAAGATTGGTTCGGATACGATGCTTGTCGCTCCAATAACTGTGGGCGATGGAGCTAGTACGGGAGCGGGAAGCGTGGTGACCAAGGACGTCGCGGAGAATGAATTGGTCGTGGGTGTGCCAGCCAAAAGCTTGCGCCGATAGAGATTGTCGTATGTTAAACTGGGCTAACTAAGGCTATGAGTATCACGATTGAAATTTCAAAGGAAGCGGAGACGAGGCTTAAGCAGCAAGCTAAGAGCAACGGAAAATCGTTCGATGTTTTTGTCAGAGAAATGGTCGAACGGGGAGCGAAAGAACCGACATGGGATGAGCTAGTAGCTCCCTTTCATGCGGAGACCAAGCGGTTGGGCATAACCGACGCCGAACTTGACGAACTCATAGATACGGAACTTGCCGCGGTTCGCCAGGAGCGACGACTTCTCGCCAAATGATCTCGGCGGTATTTGACACAAATATCTTCATTCAGGCGATACTCAGCGAAACGGGTCCGGGTAGTGCTTGTGTCAATGAACTATTTGCCGGGCGTATCCTGGTTTTCGTTCGCCCTGAAATTCTTCAGGAGGTCGACGATTTCCTGTTACGACCAAAGGTGCGGGAGAAGTACTGGAGAGTGCGGTCGCCTTCCACGGCTGATCTGGTACGGAAGATCAGGAAGTATGGGACTTGGGTGCCATCGACTGAAAGGTTGTTCCAGCTTGACCGTGATCCAGATGATGCGATGATCGTTGATCTTGCGATCGCAACCCGTGCCGAATATCTGGTTTCAAGGGATAAAGACCTGCTCGAATTGTCTGGCGACGACACTTTAGTCGCAACTTACCCAAATCTGAAAATTGTCGATCCTTACGAGTTTCTAACTGCGGTTAGACAGTCCCAATAAAATTATGTGCGGAATAGTTGGATACGTTGGAAATAAACAAGTTGTACCGTTGATCATCGACGGTTTGCGTAAGCTCGAGTATCGCGGTTATGACTCGGCGGGGATCGCGGTGATCGATGATGCAAATCACCTGAGCCTGCGGCGGGCCGAGGGGAAACTGCGAAATCTTGAGGAAGTGATCCGGCTGAATCCGCTCGATGGCAATTACGGGATCGGCCACACCCGCTGGGCGACGCACGGGCGTCCGACCGAGGAAAATGCTCACCCGCACCGCGATCAGTCCGGTAAAGTTGTTGTCGTCCACAACGGCATTATCGAGAATTATCTGACTCTCAAAGAACGTCTCGAGGGCGAAGGTCACAAGTTCGACACCGAGACCGATACGGAGGTAGTCGCTCACCTCATCGGCCATTACAAAGACACGGAAAACCTGTCGCTTGAATTGGCCGTTCGTAAATCGGTGAAGGAACTGCGCGGCATTTTTGCCCTCTCGATCATCTCGGTCGATGAGCCGGACATGATCATCTCGGTTCGCGAAGGCCCGCCGGTCGTTATCGGAATGGGCGATGGGGAATTTTTTGTCGCGTCCGACATTCCGCCGATCTTGCAGCATACGCGAGACGTGTTTTTCCTCGGTGACCGCGAGATCGCGATCCTGACGAAGGAATCGGTTCGTGTCACCGATTTTGACGGGAACACCGTTCAGCCAACCCAGCAGCGGATCACGTGGGACCCGATCATGGCGGAGAAAGGCGGCTTTAAACACTTCATGCTGAAGGAGATATACGAACAGCCGCGTGCGGTTCGCGATACCGTTCAGGGCCGCGTTTCGCTCGATACGGGTCGCGTATATCTCGACCCGATGGACATTTCGGCTGATGATCTGAAGGCGATAACGTCAGTCAAGATCGCCGCCTGCGGAACCTCATGGCACGCCGGGCTTGCCGGAAAGTATATGATCGAAGCGCTTGCTCGTGTGCCGGTCGAGGTCGATTATGCTTCGGAGTTCCGCTATCGCGAACCCGTTTTGAGCGAGACCGATCTGATAATCGTGATCTCGCAATCTGGCGAAACTGCGGACACGATCGCCGCCATGCGTGAGGCGAAACAGGCCGGATGCAAGATCCTCGCGATTTGTAATGTGCAGGGTTCGATGATCACCCGCGAAGCCGATGGCACCATCTTGACGCACGCGGGACCAGAGATCGGCGTTGCTTCGACGAAGGCGTTTACGGCGCAAATGGTTGCGTTGTACCTGTTTGCGATGTATCTCGGCGAGGTTCGTGGCACCATCGACGAAGAACGGGCCAAAAAGCTCGCACAGGATCTCGCCGAATTACCGCTGAAGATCGAGCAGCTTCTCAACGACGCCGATTCGATCGAAGAGCTTTCTAAAGAGTTTTTCCGTGTCCAGGACTTCCTGTATTTGGGACGCGGCATCAACTTCCCGGTCGCTCTCGAGGGTGCGTTGAAACTCAAAGAGATCAGCTACATCCACGCCGAAGGCTACCCCGCTGGCGAAATGAAGCACGGCCCCAACGCACTGATCGACGAAAAATTACCCGTCGTTGTCATCAACACCCGCGAAAAAGGCAATACCGCGAGCGAACTTCGCTACGAAAAAACGCACTCAAACATCGTCGAGGTAAAATCCCGCGATGGCATCATCGTAACCGTTCTGACCGAAGGCGACACGATGAGTTCGAAGGTTTCGAATCACGTCATCGAGATCCCGGAAACCAGCGATCTGCTCGGCCCGATCCTCTCGATCGTGCCGCTCCAGCTGCTTTCCTATCACATCGCCGTCCGCCGCGGCTGCGACGTCGACCAGCCGAGAAATCTGGCGAAATCGGTGACGGTGGAGTAACTGGAGCGCGGGCATCCTGCCCGCCCGAAACTTGCAGGCTGGAAGCCTGCGGTCCAATTTATAAGGTGAACGGTTTCCCGTTCACCTTTACATTTTTCAGCCTCAGATCTTTTACACCCACGGCCTTCAAAGTCTCGGTTTTGAGCTGCACGTCGATATTTTCGAGCTTGATGTTGCTGATCGTTGTCTGGTTGGGATTGCCCTGGATCTCGCCAAATGAGCCGTAGGAGCCTTTGACGTTGGTCATCGAGATGTTTCGCACGATGGAATTTGGCGGCGGCTGGCCTTTGAGGTCGAAGAATTGCCGCCATGGCCGGACCTCGATCAGGGCTCCCGTGCTGTTCACGGTGATGTCGCGGTAATGAATATTTTCGTATTGCTGCGGCGTGTCAGGGCGGAGTTTGAGCCGCATCAGGACGATGGGGCCGACGACCGTGGCTCGCTCGATCACGACATTCCGAATGATCGTGCCCTCGCTGCCGAGCGTCAAAACGCCGTGGCCGCGTTCGAAGACGCAGTCGATCACGCGGATGTTTTCGACCGGTGGGCTGTTTTTATCAGCCATCGCGAACGGCCCTTTTGTGCCCTTTAGAGCGATCGCATCGTCGTCCACCCGAAACGTGCAGCCGCGGATGGTCACATTCTGCGAGCTATCAATATCGATCCCGTCAGAACTGGGAGCCCGCAGACCGTCCTTCACCTCAAATTTAGCATTTTCGACGACGACGCCTTTGCAGCGGTATATGTGCAGGTTCCAAAAGCCGGAATCTTTGAACGTAATGCCGCTGATCTTGACGTCCTTTGAATTCTGGATCAGAGCGAGCCGCGGCCGTTCGACGTCGAGATTTGTCGTCGCCGGATTAGCCCGCCGCCGCGTCCAGAACTCTTCCCAAAACGGCACACCATTGCCGTCTAACGTTCCAGAACCTGTGATCCGCAAGCCATCAACCTTATCGGCATTGATTAGAGCGGGCAGCCATTCGATCTGCTGGCCTTCGATCCGAGTGAGCATTTTAGGGTAATCTTTGCGATCGACCGAGCCCTTGATGACCGCACCTTCGTCGAGGTGCAAATGCACACGCGGCTTCAAAAAGATCGCCCCGCTCATAAACACGCCCTTTGGAATGACCAGCGTTCCACCGCCTTTCGACGAGATCTGATCTATGGCTGACTGTATCTTGGGTGTATTTAGCGTCGATCCATCGCCGACAGCTCCGAAATCGGTGACCAAAAACCGCTTCTGGGCCGAAGCCGCAAATAATGGAACCGCGATAGAAACAAACGCGAACATCAGAAACGACCGAAGCAATATTGATATGGGCTTGAGCATAGATTGAGATTAGATTAATCAATTTGCGATGCCGATGCACAGACTCGCGCGAAGACAGTTTTGCCGGGTTAAGAATTCTTGCGATACTCGGAATATGAAAGCGATCGTCGTCCGTGAATTTGGTGAACCCGAGGTAATGAAGATAGAAGAGGTCGAGACGCCGCGGCCTTCGGGGTCGCAGGTGCTCGTGCGCCTTAATGCTGCTGGTGTTAACCCGGTCGAAACGTACTTGCGAACCGGCATTTACCCAAACCCGCCAAAACTTCCCTACACGCCCGGTAAGGACGGCGCAGGGGTGGTTGAGGCTGTCGGCGATGCGGTGACGAGATGGAAGGGCGGCGACCGCGTCTATACTGCGAATTCGATCACGGGAACGTACGCTGAGTACTGCCTTTGCGAGGAGGCCGACCTCGGCCGCTTGCCGGACAACGTCACTTTTGAACAAGGTGCAGGTATCTGGACGCCCTACGCGACTGGCTACAGAGCTTTGTTTCAAAAAGCCGCCGCGAAACCTGGCGAAACCGTCCTAGTACACGGTGCCTCAGGCGGTGTCGGGATCGCGGCTATCCAGTGGCTGGCGGGAAATGGTTACACGGTCATTGGCACAGCCAGTTCAAAAGACGGTCTGGATCTGATCCACGCGAATGGTGGAAATGCGGCCTTCGACCACACCGACGAAACGCATTTCGCGCAGATAAAAGAGTTTACGGGTGGACGAGGCGTTGATGTGATCGTCGAAATGCTTGCCAACGTCAACCTCGAACGCGATTTTGACTGCCTTGCGATGCGTGGCCGCATCACCGTCGTCGGTAGTCGCGGTTCGCTGCAATTCACACCGCGTCTCGCGATGACCAAGGATGCAACGATCTACGGAATGTCGCTATTCAATTCGTCTCAAGACGAACGAGACGAGATACACCGGGCGGTCTTCGAGGGTTTATCGCGGGGAAGCCTGGACCCGGTCATTCGCCTATCGATCCCGCTTAGTGAAGCCGCGTCGTCTCACCATCAGGTCATGGAAAGCAAAGCACTCGGAAAGATCGTCCTGATCCCCTAGATCCTCGTCAATTCTTTAACGTGCCATCATCAGGCTTTGGGGCAAACTCCGAAAGTGCTTCGAACACTTGTAAAGCGTATTTTACATTGCCGAATGGAGCCGAAACTTGGACGCCCTGGATCACGTCTCTTACTTCTAGCAAAGATTCGCGGGCGATGGCGATACCTTCTTCGCGGGCGTGTTCCTTTGAGAGGTCCGAAGCGATGCGCATGCGTTCGAGGATCTCGGGTGTGACCTCGACGCCCGGGACCTCGTTATGCAGAAATTCGGCATTGCGAAAGCTCACCAGCGGCCAGATGCCGGCGACGATGGGGATGCGGACGTGTTCGATGCGTTGTAGAAATGTGCGGAGCTGTTCGGTATCAAAAACGGGCTGCGTGATAGCGTATTCTGCACCCGCCTCGACCTTCCACTCGAAGCGGCGGATCTCTTCGTCGAGATTGACGGCACCGGGATTCACACCGACGCCGATCGAGAATGCGGTCGGTTTACCGATCGGGTTGTTGCCGAGATCGAGGCCGTGGTTGAGTTTGTTGACCATGTTGGTCAGCCCGATGGCGTCGATGTCGAAAACGGCGGTTGCGTCCGGATACGGCCCCATTTTCGGCGGATCGCCGGTGATGAGCAGCAAATTATGCAGGCCCAACGCAGCAGCTCCGAGCAGGTCGCTCATCATGCCAAGCAGATTTCGGTCGCGGCAGCAGTAGTGCAGGACAGCCTCGATGCCGATCTCGCGTTCGACCAGAACGGCGGTCGCCTGAGCGGACATTCGAGTCTGAGCACGAGGGCCGTCGGGAATATTAACGCCGTCGACCCCGGCGTCTTTGAGCAAGCGGATCGAATCCAGCGTCTTCTCGGCGTCGCAGCCTTTTGGCGGCAGCACCTCGACCGATGTAACGAATTCGCCCCGAGCGATTTTCCGAGACCATTTCGAACGATCTTCCGGCGAAACGACCTGCACGTCTTCGGGCTTGAGGTCAACGACGCGGGCGGGTTGCTGAACGAATGACTTTGCTGTCTGACGAGGGCTGTCGGCACGGATCGCGGTCGAGATCAGTTTGATATGTGCTGGCGTCGTGCCGCAACAGCCGCCGACGAATCTAGCCCCGGCCTGAGCAAATCGCCGTGAGAATTCGGCCATGTATTCGGGCGAGCCCATGTAAAGCTGCCTGCCCTGAACGTCACGCGGCAAACCGGCATTGGGCTGGGCCGAAAGCGGCTTTGTAGTCACGGTACGCATCTTTTCCAGAGCGTTGAGAATGTGGTTCGGACCCATTCCGCAATTCAGGCCGATAACGTCCGCTCCGAGTTCGTCGAGCCGGGCCGTGAATTTCTCGGGCGGATTTCCGAAAATTGTCTTCCCGTCCATCTGGATCGTCATCTGGGCAACGATCGGCAGGTCCGAAAGCTCGCGAACGGCGATGATGGCTTGTTCTATGAGACTTACAACCGAGAATGTCTCGAGCACGAACAGATCCACGCCGCCTTCAAGAAGGCCCGCGATCTGCTCTTTATACATCTCTTTCGCCTCATTGAACGATGTCGGCCCGTACGGTTCGATCCTGAGGCCCAGCGGCCCGATCGCACCTGCGACGAGGGCCTTATCAGTCGCAGCCTCGCGTGCAAGCCTTGCAGCTGCAACGTTTATCTCATGAAGCTTGCCCTCCAGCCCATACGTCTGCAAAAGATGGCGTGTGGCCCCGAAAGAATTCGTCTCAATGATATCGGCCCCGGCGGCCACATATTCTGCATGAACCTCGCGCACCATGTCAGGCGCCGCAATGTTCAGTTCATCGTAGCTGCGGTTGATGTAAACGCCCTTGTCATACAAACGCGTTCCCATTGCACCGTCAAAAACATAGACGCCGTCAGACTCGATTAACTCTCGAAATGTCTTCATTTTTTGATCTTTGATCTTTGATCTTAGAACTTCGATCTTTGTTCCAGTCAAAGATCAAAGGTCCAAGGTCAAAGATCCCAAGAGAAAAGCCCCGCCGATAAACAGCGAGACCTTTCTTACAAACGATGTCTTTTAAGCTGTTTAGCGGATTATTTAACGTGGTCGCAAGTCGCATTAACTCACCACGAAGATTAGATACGATGATGTTCTTTTCAGTTAATACTGTCAAGCGTGTCACGGTGCCCGGCTGACGGACGCCAATCAAGCTGGCCAAGGCTGTATAATTGAAACTTATTATCCGATAAGTTTGCTGTCGCACAGACTAATGCTTTCCCTAATGTTCAAATCGCTAAATTACGGTACAGAAATGGCCGGTGAGTTCGTAGGCGGGCGTTTGGCACCGTCTGCACGGTAGTTTGATATTCGTTCCAGGGGGATCAGTAATTTATGCGTACAAAAAACTTAGCGCTCATGGCGTCTTATGTTCGGTCTATCCGAAATCGAACCGTATGGGGTTTGATTGCCGTGATAGGCATTTCTATTTTAACATTCTCGGCCGCGGCGGCTAGCGCCGCTTCGCCGTCATTTTTTGAATCATTCACATCATTATTCAATACAACCAGCAATGTAAGTGCAGCGGCTGACGACACAAGGCCAGCAGGAGCGCCTGCTAATATTGTCGTTACACCGGCTGACCTGCAGGGATGGGTATCCTCAACCACTGCGGGCGGGGCCATCGATTTTGTTTTTGATGCCACAGCTCCGGCGGGCCGAGGTGCATTGCGGATGACAACCGATGCAACCAATACAGCACGAGCAAATTTCTCGCATGCCGCTCCCTCGGGTACGCTTCTGACCAGTGTCACCGACCTAAGTTATTACACAAAGCAGGTTAGCGGCCCGCCAGTTGCGGCACCGTCATTCCAACTGCCGATTTACCTTTGCGGCGGAACGACGGGCTTTACGACGCTGGTTTATGAGCCTTACCAGAAGAATGGTACGGGGCCGAATCCGCCAATAGTTCCGGGCGTTTTCGAATTTCAGGACGTCGACCAGGGAATGTTCTATTCTTCACGCAGCGTGACTTGTCCGGCTGATCCGGGCAGCCCGTCGGTCGTTGCGGGAGCCGGTGGACCGCCATTCTATTCGCTTTCGTTCATCCAGACGACGTTTCCAAATGCCGTCGTGATCGGCTACGGAGTGCAGGTTGGAACGTTCAATCAGAGCTACAATGTGGAGACCGATCTTTTCAACTTTAACGGAACTGTCTACGATTTTGAGCCGGGCAATGCAACTGTAGTTGTAGATGATGATGGCTTGGCGAGTGCGACTGATTGTGACGCAACGGATGTCGCGCAGCTAACGATACAGGCTGCGGTGAATGCGGCAAATCCTGGCGACACGGTAAAAGTTTGTCCCGGAACATACAACGAAGCACAGATTCTGATCCAAAAATCGATCGCAGTTGTCGGGTCCGGATCTGAAAATACGATCATCGACGGTGGTGGTGCTGCATTAGCATCTGCTGGCCTGGTGCGCATCGACCTTCCGTTGACCGAGACTGGCGACGCTAGTTTCTCAGGATTTACGGTTAGGGGGCCTGGTCTGACCGGCAGTTCGCGATATCTGATCTTCGCGAAACAGGTTTCGCCGGATCCGACCATCACGATAGCTAACAATAGGTTTCAAGGTGTAAACCTTGCCGACTACGGTCTTTATACAGATCGTCCACGCGGCCCGATCGTCGTCAACAACAACGAATTTCTAAACAACGCGTTCAACCCGATCCTGATCGAACGCCCGCAATCGTCAACTGATGTTTTCAGCAACACGATCTCAGGAAATTTTGCGACCGGTTATTTTAACTTCACCTACGACGGGAATAACGTCGCGGGCCAGCAACGTGTTGCCAATAACACCTTCAATAGTCCAAATACCGGCGCTATCAGCTTTTCTGCTGGATTCCAGGGTTCGACGGGCGGCTATTCAAACGTTTCGATCACGGACAATATGATCACCGCTCTCGGGGCCACCCGCACCGGTATATCGCTTTCGAACGGCTCGATCGCAGCAAGCCAGACGATGGGTACGATCGAAAATGCGGTAGTCAGCGGCAACCGCATCAGCGGAATTGACGGAGCGACTAGCAACGGAATTCGTTTGCGCGGTACGGTCGTCAATGCTTCGATCAACGGAAACAACCTCTCCGATCTCGCCCGCGGATTGTGGAGCGAGATCCTTAACACTGGTTCTTCGACAGGGCTTTTGGTGCAGAACAACCGTTTCAACAGCAATGCAACCGGCTTTCAAGCTGATGGCGCAGTTGTTTCGAATGTGACCTGCAACAATTTCACCGCTAACTCGATCGGCGTTCTTGTCTCAGCAACAGCGGTCGGCGGCATCAACATTAACCAGAACAACATTTTTGGCAATACGACGTTTGGTGTTCAGAATCTAAGTGCAACATCCGCCAATGCCGAGAACAACTACTGGGGTGCAGCGAATGGTCCGGGACCGGTTGGACCGGGCAGCGGCGATCTGGTTTCGACCAATGTTGATTTCGATCCGTTCTTAACTGCTCCTTCGGCGTGCTCACCGGATCTTCCGCGAGATTGTACGACGAGCACGGCACCTTACGAACTAGCGGACGATTTTTCGCTCGCTTCGAATCCGAACTGCGAGTATACGTACGGCAATACTACTACGTCTGATCCAAGCTCGCCTCTGCTTACGTTCCCATTCGCAAGTGCAAATGAGCCAGTTGCGGGTATCGACAGATGGCATCGCGATGAGCCTGATGCAGACCTCGTGCCGGCCGTCTTTGCTAATCGAACAAACACGACGATCACTTACGGCACCATTGTTCAGGACCCGCTAGAACTAAATCTGCATCCCGGACCGCTCGGCGAGCGTGCGGTGGTCAGATTCACTGCTCCTGTCGCTGGAAACTATACGATCAACGGACAGTTTGAGGGGATAGACACGGGCGGAACAACGACCGACGTGCGGGTCATTCAGCGTTCGGCAATGCCTGTGTTGAATGCTCCTGAAGGCTTAGTAGACGGTATCGAGCTTTTCTCTGGCAACGTCGACGGCTTTGGAGATGTTGAGCCATTCAATACGGCGGCAGTTACGTTGGCAGCGGGCGACATCATCGACTTCAGCGTCGGTTATGGTGCAAATGCAAGCTACAACAGCGACAGCACCGGACTCACCGCAGTGATCGGTTTTGCAAGTTCGGCGACGCCGACACCAACGCCGACACCAACGGCAACGCCGACGCCGACCCCAACGCCGACTGTAACGCCTACCCCAACTCCGACCGTTAGGACGGCATTTATTAATGACGTCCTTAAGGGAGAGGGAAACTCAGGAACGACCGAGTTCGTCTTCGATGTGAATATCTCATCGCGTCCGGCCCTGGGCCAGTCCATCATCATCGGATATACGACGATCGACGGCACTGCTGCGGTAGCCAACAATGACTATCAGGCGACTTCGGGAACGTTAACGTTTACGAGACGCACTGATACCGTGCAGAAGATCACTGTTCTGGTCAACGGCGATACCGCCTTTGAACCGGACGAAACGTTTACCGTTAGACTCACATACGTCAGCGGCGACGATGCAATGATAATCACTAAGGGTAATGGTATCGGGACTATCTTCAACGATGACGTCTCTGGCTCGCCGACACCAACCCCGGCAAATACGCCGACACCTACGCCGACACCAACGGCTACGCCTTCACCAACAGCTACGCCAGTTGCAACTCCGACGCCGTTTTCAGCTCTCGAGGGTGACGTCGTTGACGCAGACGGAGGGCCGAACGGTGACGGGCGAGTGCTCGCGAATGACATATCGGTAATCCGCCAGTTTGTTCTTGGCACTTTGACCCCGGTCAATGCGAGCCAGTTCCAGCGAGCCGATGTTAATGGTACGTGCGGGGACGGAATGATAAATGCGGCCGATGTGACTATTGTTCGTCAGTTCATTCTTGGTGCCTTGGTGCCGACAACTGCCTGTGGGCCAACTGGCCCAAGCACAACACCGACGCCGACTCCAACTCCAACACCGTCTTCGGTTGCCGGAATTCAGTCGGATCCAGTCGGTCAGGCTGTGGGCCGTATAATCCGTTCGACCAATGCCAACGGCGTTGCGGGGCAAACGGTTGTCGTTACGATCCAGCTCGATTCGCAGGGTGACGAAGCTTCGGCGAGTTATACCGTCAACTTCGATCCTACGGTGTTGAGCAATCCGGTTGTAACTCTCGGCTCGGGAGTTCCAAGCGGGTCGGTGGTCAATACCAACCTGAACCAGGTTGCAGCGGGTAGGGTAGGTATTTTGGTCGATTCGACTAATACTTATGCCGTCGGCACCCGGCAGATGGTAACGATCACGTTCAACGTTGCGGCGAATGCTGCGAATGGAACGTACCCGATCACCTTTAGCAGTTCGCCGACGGTACAGAGCGTCTCGAACGCGCAGGGTGTGTTGCTTGCAACCACTTTTGAGGTTGGTAACGTCATCATCGGCGGCACCACTGCAGCTGATGTAACTGTCACGGGACGTGTTACAACGTCTGCCGGTCAGGGCATTCGCGGCGTGACTGTTGCTATGACGGATTCGGAAGGAGTCCGCCGAACTGCTCTAACGAGCTCATTCGGCGTGTATACGTTTGAAGGTGTAGAGTCCGGTAGGACTTACATCGTCAATGCGGCATCACGACGATACCGCTTTGCATCGCGGGTACTGAACGTTAACGATAGCCTGGCTAACGTTGACTTTATTGGACAGGAATAACTTCCAGTTCGACTCTTGACAGGGCCCGGCGGCAGCACGTCGGGCCCTGTCTTTTTTAATTTATCGCGCGTTTGATCCGGCTGCCTTCATTTTTCCAAAGAAAGCATAATCTGCCTTCGTCCCGTCGATAGCCAAATGCCAGTTGGTGAAGTCTTCGGCGTTGTCGCAGCCGTTGCCGCGGCCCATGAAGATGAGCGTGAATTTCGGTGAATTCGACACGCTTGCTTTGAAAAAGCCCGAACCGGAACGCACGCGGCCGGTGAAGATAAACTCCTTGTAAAGAACCACATTGGCCGCAGTCGAGTTATTGTCGGGGTAATCGACCTTGCGAACAGTTAAGCGGGCCGGCCTGGGCAGGACGAGGGAACCAGCGCGGCCCGTCGGTGTTTTGAATCGGAGTGTCCACGCAGATCCCGTAAACGCGTCAACCAGATCGAGCGGCGGTTCGGGGCCGGTGCCGAGGTCCGCCTCGATCATATTGATGCCTGTAATGCCATCAAACCCCGCTTCGGTCATGTAGAGTTCTGCCTTCTCCGAGAATTTCATCTCCTTGAGCAGATCGACCTGAAAGCTCTCGACTCTGCCGGTCCAGACGATATACGTTCCCCGTTCTGCACAGCAGGCACAGGCAAGTGCTGCGGAGGAAAGAAGCGCGATCAAGACGATCGAGAACAGTGTGCTGGCAATCTTTTTAGGCATTTGAAACTCCTTCGCGGCGAAAAACTCAACGCCGCTGGCATATGCGGCAAAAATATGTCGAACGACCCGCTTGTTTTATCCGAATTATCGGCGAATTGCAATTGCGACAGGGCTCGTTTTCACGGTCGTACACGTACCACTTCGGGTCATCGCTGCCGCTGAAATAGCTGCCTTCGAGATTCTCAGGGTCGACCGGGAGTGTCGCGGCAAAATCGACTGCCTCACGAAGTACGGCAATCACCGCTTCGCGAAGGCGAGCCGCCCGTGGTTTCGAGACCACTTCGGCACGGATACCCGGATGAATGCCGGCAGCAAACATCGCTTCGCTGGCGTAGATATTCCCGACGCCGCAGACTCTGGTTTGATCGAGTAGCAACTCTTTTAGCGGCTTTTTAGACGCTTTGAGAACGCCACAAAAATATCCGGTCGAAAACTCGTCGGAGAACGGTTCCGGAGCAAGTTTTGCCAGCTCTTTTGACTCAAAAAGCTGTGCGGTCGGTACGATCTTCATCAAGCCAAAATGTCGCTGGTCGTCAAATACAAGCCGGTCACCGCCGTCCAGGTGAAATTGGGCGTGGGTAAACTTCGGGTTCTCTCGCTCAGCCGGAAGCAGGGAAAACCGGCCGCTCATTCTCAAATGAACTATAAGAGTGGTGTCGCCGGTCAGGTCAAAAAGAATGTGCTTTCCGCGCCGGTGGACAAAATTGATCGTGCGATCCCGCAGAGTTGCCGCGAAACCATCAAATGTGACATCCGGAGCAAGCCGCTGTCGAAGCAATTCGGCGGCTGCGATCCTCCGTCCGCGAACCAGGGCGTCGAGTGAGCGAGAAATGGATTCAACTTCCGGAAGTTCAGGCATATCTTAAACGCGGGTATAGTCGGTCAGCGTGGTCTTGTCTCCGAGTACCGAACCCTCGCTGACCACCGCGTTGCGTCCAATGTGGCAGCTGCGGCCGACGATCGACGACCTGATGTGTGCTGCGGTCGAAACACGTGTGTGTGCCCAAATTACGGAATCTTCGACCACACAACGCTCGTCAAGATAGACGCCGGGGCCGATCACGGAGTTCTTAATACGAACGCCGGGCTTGATGCTACAGCCTTCGCCGATGATCGAAACTTTGTCAATTTCGGAGCGCGTTGCGACGTCATAAACAGCAGTTTTTTCAAGATCGAAGCCGCTGATCTTGCCTGCGAGGAAATCTTGATGAGCCTTGAGATAATTTTCGGGCGTCCCGATGTCCTGCCAGTACGATCCGGACATATTATATCCGAAAAAGGGCAAGTCATTTTCGAGTATTTCGGGGAATACCTCATATTCGAACGAGCGGGACACAGCCGTCGGAATTAGGTCGAGAATCGCCGGCTCCAAGATGTAAATACCCGCGTTAACAGTATTTATTGCAAGCGAGGAAAGCTCGTCGCCCTGCGGCTTCTCGATAAATTTGGTAATGCGGCCTTCGCCGTCGATGTCGATCACGCCGTAGCGAGAAATGTCTTCGACCGGCACGACAGCCAGCGTTGCGGCGGCCTGCTTCGCTCTATGAAACTCGATCAGGCTCGTGAGATCGAGGTTGGTCAGAATGTCACCGTTGAAAACAATAGTGGTATCGCCGAGCGATTCGGCGGCAAATTTGTACGCCCCGCCAGTTCCCATCGGGCTCGGCTCAGTGATATAGCGAAGATTGACCCCAAATTCCGAACCGTTGCCGAGAATATGTTCGATCTTGTCAGGCTGATAGCTGAGCGAGAGCGTGATATCAGTTACCCCGGCAGAACGGAGAACATCGATCTGGTAAAGCAGAAAAGGGCGATTAACGACCGGAACGACGGGTTTGGGCGTATAAACCGTAAGCGGCCTGAGTCTGGTACCTTTGCCTCCGGCGAGTATCAACGCTTGCATAAGAATTCTCTGGGAGTTTCAGACTAAGGAACCACGATGAAAAAATCAAAGATGGCCGACGAAAACGCGTTAAAAAAGTATAAACATTTATAAAATACATTGACACTGCTGGAAACTGCGTGTTAGATTATTTGATACAGGTTGGCTAGAAACCTGTGCACTCCTCACAGAAAATTTGACGTCCCATCAGGCGTGCTCGGCGGAGAGGCGTTCCGCAGTCCTACTTTTTACAGTCAAAATAAATGAGTTTCGATAAAGCAAAAGCGATGCGAAATGCGGAGCGGTTCGTTGCGCAAGGCAAGCTTCGTGCGGCCATCGCGGAGTACCGGTCGGTGGTTGATAACGACCCTCGCGACATCGCTACGCTCAACATGCTGGGCGATCTTTACGCCAAAAACGCTGAGAAAAAGGAGGCGGTCGCCTGTTATCTCCAGGTCGCAGACCATTACAACACCCAGGGATTTTCGCAGAAGGCTATCGCGATATACAACAAGATCACCCGCATTCAGCCCGATTCTATAGAGGTTTCGGCGAAGCTTGCCGAACTCCACAAGAACAAGGGATCGCTGGCCGAGGCTCGTTCGCATTACACTACGCTCGCAGAACACTACCAGAAAAACGGCCGCCGCCTCGAAGCCTTGGCGATGTACAAACAGATCGCTTTGCTCGACCCCAATAATACGGAAGTCTGCATGAATCTGGCCGATTCTTATATTCGGGAGAATCAGAAAGATGAAGCCCTCGAAGCCTACGCGGAGGCGGGTGCGAGGTTTAGCCGTCAGGGCAAGAACGAAGAGGCAATAAGGGCGTTGATGAAGGGTTTTGACCTCAAGTCGACCGATCTACGCATTTTGAACGGCCTCGTTAAAGCTCAGACAGCCTTGGGCCGTGCTCAGAAGGCGTCCGCACTTCTCGAAGAGATCCTGGAAAACGAGCCGTACAATCGTGATGTTTTATATCTGCTGATCGAGTGCTGTATCGATTCGCAGAATGCGGCAGGTGCTGAGCGTGCCGTTGTAAAATTGGTTGAGATCGAACCGGCGAACTACCCCAAATTCCTCGACCTGATCCGCATCTATCTGAATGTGAACGATCCGGAATCGGCCGCTCGGATATTGACCATGTCTGCCGAGTACATGCTCGCCGGCGGCCAGTCTGACGAGTGCGGAAAATGGATCAACGAGATACTTGAACGCGATCCGGCACACCTCGGCGGACTTCGGTTGCTTGTTCGTTACAACTCATGGCTCAAGGATGAAAACGGCTTTCGACTTTCGCTTGAAAGGCTGTATTCATCAGCATCGAGTAAGCAGTCGATCGATGACGAGCGATTTGCACTTAACCATCTTGTTGTACTCCGACCGCATGAGACGCGTTTTCGCGATCGTTTGAACGAGATCAACGAACAGTTTGGATTTGAAGAAGGGGATACCGAAACCACGGCAACGGAATTCCTGTCAGAAGGGCTGTCCGCATTCGGGCCTGATGACCCGGGCGAGCACTCGAATGGCGAAGTCGTCGAGGGAACGGTCATCGAAACATCGTCAGGGTTCGAGTTTCATCGAGAAACAGAGACCGTCGAGTTGATGCCGGAGCCATCTGATCTATCGCATGCCGATCAGCTGAAGATCCAAAAGGAACTTGAGAGCATCGACTTTTACATCGAAAACGATTACAACGATCTGGCAGAGAAGGCCCTTTCGGAATTGGCGGCCGAGTTTGGCGACCGCGAAGAGTTTGCGGTGCTGCGAAGGCGTATAGGTGCCGAGTTTGACGAGCCGGCCAAGATATCCGCGTCCGTTGTCGTCGAGCAAGCAACGCCCGAGGTGACCGCGAGCACGATCGGTATCGACCAGATCCGGTCGGAGTTCGGCCTTGAAACCGCTGAAGATACCTCCGACGAGGACTACGAAACGCATTACCACATGGGGGTTGCTTACCAGGAAATGGGCTTAATGGAAGAGGCCATACGTGAATATCAGGAGGCTGTAAGTAGGGTCGAGATGCATGATGGAACAAGGCGATTCTTCTCCTGTGCCAACCTGCTCGGACACTGCTTTCTGTTAAACGACCAGCCGAAACATGCCATTAAATGGTTTGAGCGAGCCCTGGAAACACCGGACATCTCGACTGAAGAGCATCACGGATTGTGGTACGAACTTGCGACCGCTCATGAGGCTGCGGGCGATGATAGCGAGGCAATTCGATACTTCGAACAGGTTTACGCTGAGGACGTTGATTTTCGCGACGTAGCGGAACGCGTCCGCAATCTCGTTGCCAGTCCGCACTAACTGTCTTGTCCGTATCTTTTACAAAGAGTTATACTGAGGCGGTATGGTCGAAAGGCTAACCGTCATTTTCTTTATTATCCTCTGCTTCCTGCTCGGATTCTATCTGATCCTGTCGCCGTGGGATGCCCTGTTTGGCCCGTGGGGCGAGAACTATTTGCTGGTCTTTCTCGCCGACAGGACCGGAGCCCCAATGCTGCAGCGAACCGTTGCCTCGACGTGGTTTCGCGGGGCCGTGACAGCTCTCGGCGTGCTCAATCTGGTCATCGCATTCTGGGAGATCGTCCACTTTAACCAGAGCGTAAAAATGCTCCAATCAAACGGCGGGCAGGATGGCGAGTGATCTTCTCTCCCGACAAAAAGCTACTTTACTTGATCTCCACCGGTGAGATGAACGCTGGGAATTTCGCCCAAAGTGAGCGTAAGCTGCTCGACGTCATTCATTGTGCGGTCGACTTACAGATCCCGCTCGTCCAGTTGCGAGAGAAAGCCCTTTCAGTTCGCGACCTCTGCGGTGTGGCGGAAAAAGCTCTCAACATCACCAGAAATTCGACTACGAGGTTGATGATCAACGACAGAGCTGATGTAGCAGCGGCGGTCGGGGCGGACGGAGTGCATCTTACTTCCAGATCCCTGGAGGCCGATGTTGTTAGAAAGCATTTTCCGGGCTTACTGATCGGCGTTTCCACGCATTCCGAGGTAGAGGTCAATGCGGCTATCGATGGCGGGGCTGATCTGGCGGTATTTGGACCGGTTTTCGAAACTCCGGGTAAAGGCCCGCCGACTGGGCTCGAAGAGCTTCGGCGGATGTGCTCGTTGTTTCCGGGGTTTCCAATACTTGGCCTGGGCGGTGTGGATGAGAGTAATTTCGAGCAAGTCCTTGATGCAGGAGCAGCGGGTGTGGCATCTATCAGATGGTTAAACGATGCGGAAAGGCTAAAGAGCATCGTTCGAGAATTCGGATATGGAAAGTAGAGAAAAGCCGCCAGTTTGTTTGACGATCGCCGGGCTTGATCCGTCCGGCGGTGCGGGGATCGTTGCGGATGTAAAGGCATTTACAGCATTCGGCTGCTTCGCGGCGGCAGCCGTTTCATCGGTCACGTTCCAAAATACTCAGGGCGTTTTCGGGGCGGTGCATCAGTCAGCCGCTTCGGTAAGAAAACAGGTTGAGCCGGTCTTCGCGGATTACGAGGTTGCGGCGGTAAAGACCGGGATGCTTCCGACCCGGAGCATCATCGAAATGGTTGCGAAGGTCCTCAACGAGCACAAGCCGGCGAACATAGTGGTCGACCCGGTAGTGCGTTCGACCTCAGGATTCGATCTGATCGATGATAAGGCTCTGCTTGCCCTCATGGAGCAGTTGTTTCCGCTGGCGACGGTCGTGACGCCGAACATTCCTGAAGCCGAACGGATAACGCACTTAAATATTCGCGGCGAAGATGATATAAAACTCGCCGCCCGCCGCCTGCATTCGCTTGGTCCAAAATTTGTGCTGATCAAGGGCGGACACCTTGCGGGCAAAAAAGCGGTGGATCATTTATTTGATGGTGACAGCTTTGAGACATTCGAGGCAGAACATATCGAGACCACGTCAACCCATGGAACTGGCTGCATTCTCGCGGCCTCGATCACGGCGAATCTTGCACAGGGCAAAACGCTTCGAGATTCCGTACGGATCGCGAAAGCCTTTGTGCATGAGGCAATACGAACCTCGCCGGGCCTCGGTAAAGGCAATTCCCCGATCAATATTTAATGTAATTAATTTGCGGGTTTGAAGATACTAGGCGATTGGTAGGTGACGCCGAAGATAACGCCCGTTCGTGGGCTAAACTTTGTCAGGCCGAATGCTGCCGCCGTGTCAAACCGCAGGCCCGAAGCTTTGATCTGAGTTCCGATACGAAACTGGCCGGCACTTTCCGTTCCGAGTGGGGCCGCTCCGCTTCTTGTGTTAATACGGCCATTGACCTCGCCCAGGACGTTGACTCGATCCGTTACGCGGTAGATGCCCGCGAGGCCGTAGATGATCACATCATTCTGAGTAAAACGCTCGATCGGTGCGGTCATTATCTGGAGTCCGATGTTGCCCATCGCATTGAATTTCGGCGTGTTGTCGACGATATCACCAAACTTCTTCTGCAGGATGATCTTCGAAAAAACGTTGATCTGGTTCGTGCCGATGCCTCGTGCCTGATCGGTGTTTGGCATTTGGAAGCCAAATTTCATCCCGATCGCCGGCAGCAGACGTGTCTCGTTCCTCAGCTTTACCTTGGCCGAAACAGTGAAATCGTCAAAATCGTTTGTCGAGTTGCCAGAGACGTTGAGCGGGATGGCAGATGGACCGCGTGAATTGATCGCAAGATAATTTTGGAGCGTGCCTTCGATCTGCAGTTCGACATTGGGCGAGAAACCGGTGCGGATGCGAATGTCGCCGACACGCGTCAGGTCGCCGTTGATCCCAGATAGAGGGAACT
This sequence comes from Acidobacteria bacterium Ga0077534, assembly GCA_001464455.1. GTDB lineage: Bacteria > Acidobacteriota > Blastocatellia > Pyrinomonadales > Pyrinomonadaceae > OLB17. The sequence goes on along the minus strand of LNEI01000018.1, from coordinate 417,213 downwards.
TCGCATTCTGAAAGAAATCCACGCCGACACCTATCTGAAGCGAGCCTGGCGGCGTGATATCGACATCGTCGGTCAGCAGCGGACGCTGCTGTGAAAAAGCAGTGATAGCCGATGCGAGCACCAATATCGATGTGAACCAAAACCGCAGCACAGCACGATTTTGGCACTATATGCTGGTTTTGTAAACGCCAGATTTAAAACCCGTTCGATTTGCACATCAACTTCTAAATCGGCAGAATTGAACTTGCCGGAAACGATTGCTCCTGAAATGACTAACGACATTCTGCAATTCCAGAAAGAAGCGACCGATGCCCAGTTACGCCTGGTGCCGGAACGCTCCGATGTGCCCGAGCCGGAGGAGATCGAGAAGCAATTTGTGAACTTCATGTTCCTCCGGGCAAATCCGGCGTGGCGACGGCTTGATTCTGAGGCGAAGCGGATCTACAAGGGCGAATTTGCAAGTGTTTTTGAGTCTTTTCGGGATGATTTTTTGCTTTTCAGCTATTCGCTCGTCGGTTTCGATTCCAATGCGGACCTGATGCTGTGGCGGATAGGGTCTTCGCTTGACCGGGTGCAGGAAATGACGGCGAAGTTGTACCGCACCAATCTTGGCAGCCATCTCGAGACCGTCGACAATTATCTTTCGATAACCAAGCGGATGATGTTTGTCGACACCCCAAGTGATGACCGCCAGCGGGTTGTTGCGGGTACGGCAAAATATCATTTCTTTTATCCGTGCTCCAAGCATCAGGACTGGTTCGAGATGCCGCTCGATCAGCGTGATGCTTTGATCGAGGAGAATTTCATGGTCGGAAAGCGTTTTCCGAACATCAAGATACACCTCACGCATGCGTTTGGATTTACTGACAACGAGTATCTGATCTCGTTTGAAACTGATGAACCGAGAGATTTCCTGGCACTTGCCGAGGAGCTTCGACAAACGCCTGCCAGTAAACTGACGCTTCGCGGCATGCCGGTTTACACGTGCCGACAGCGAAGCCTGATGGAATGCCTCGACGCGTTGGGATGATCGCACGGAAGTTTTATATCAGCGGTGAGGTTCAGGGCGTCGGCTACCGGTTTTTTGCTCAGCGATCCTCTGCGAGGCATCAGATACGAGGTTATGTTAAGAATCTCGACGATGGCCGCGTCGAAGTGCTCGCCGAAGGCCCGGCGAAAGCGGTCGAGACGTTTCGACAAGACCTCGCTGCAGGGCCGCTGAGTGCGACCGTCACGGTGGTCGAGGAACTCGTGATCGACCCGACCGGGCATTACTCAAATTTTCGTATTGAACGCTAAACTTATTTAAGAATGGATAACCTGAAGAAGCTAATTCGCGAAGTCCCCGATTTTCCTAAACCGGGCATCAACTTTTACGACATCACGACACTTTTGAAAGACCCTGAAGGTCTCGAGAACACCATCGACGCTCTGGAAGAGCAGTGTCGAGGGCTGAATATCGACACCATCATCGGCGTCGAGTCGCGTGGGTTTATTTTCGCTACGCCGCTTGCGTATAAGCTTGGAACCGGATTTATACCGGTCCGAAAGCCAAAAAAACTGCCGTCCGACACGGTTGCGATCTCGTACGACCTGGAATATGGCCAGGACACGCTTGAGATGCATAAGGATGCGGTCGGCGAAGGGCATCGTGTGCTGATCGTCGACGACCTGCTTGCAACCGGCGGCACGGCAAGGGCCGTGGTCGACCTGGTCGAAAGCGTCGGCGGAACCGTCGCAGCACTTCTCTTCGTCGTCGAACTCGATTTTCTCAACGGCCGCAGCAAATTTGACGGCTACGATGTCAAATCGCTGGTAAAGTATAGTGAGTAAACGGTAACAGGTGACGAACCCTGTCACCGTTACCTTGTTCACCGTTCCCCATCTTGGTCCCGTAGCTCAGCAGGATAGAGCGTCCGCCTCCTAAGTGGAAGGCCGCTGGTTCGAATCCAGCCGGGACCACCAATCACCTTCTCATTTCGCGATAAAGCCGAGGCATATCGTCTCATCGTCTCATCTGTCTCATCGTCTCAGTGAACGAGCTTGTGAGACGGAGTGAGACGGGTTGTTCTCGTTTGCTTTGGGCTTCCGTCTATCCCGAAGGGCATATAGCCACATCCTTTAGGGCGTGCTTGTTGTGGCGGATCGCGTAGCGATGGAATGATTGTAGCCGTGGGTAAAAACCCACGGATAAGGGATCACATTTGGAATTTCGTCGCGTCAGCGACGGATGAATGATCGCGGCGTGTTGTTTCAATCTCGCTGGACGCGACGTGGATGTTTGGCTCGCCGCTGACCGTGGGTTTTCACCCACGGCTACAATCACCTCGGCGCTACGCGGCATATCTGTTTGTCTCGTCCCGAAGGGCATATAGCCACGTCCTTTAGGGCGTGGTTTTCGTTGCGGAGCTTGTTCTGAGGGCATTTTAACGTCCTTACCGAAACCGCTTCAGCACCGATGGCTAAGCCGCGTTATGGTTAAGCCCGTTGAAACGGGCTGAGATAGATATTCTCGACCCTGACCACGCCCTAAAGGACGTGGCTATGTGCCGCGAAACGCGGATCGGTGAACTTTCCTATGTCTCACAAATAAAAATTAGCGTTCCACATTTCCCACTCGTCCCACTTCGGGAAAATGGGAAGGACGGAACGATGGAACGAATTTCATCGCGTAGCGATAGAGCGAATTTAGCCGTGGGTTTCAACCCACGGAAAGCCGTCAATTCAATGTTTCCGTCGCGTAGCGACGGTCGAACGTGCACGTTAACGGTTAATTTCGATTCGTCGCTACGCGACGCTGGATCATTATTTTCGATTCACCGTGGGTTGAAACCCACGGCTAAATTCGATTGCCGCTCTGCGGCAAAGAAAACTATTTCACCGTTTTATCCGTTTCACACCGTCTCATCCGTCTCACTGTCTCAGGGTGAGACAGGTGGGACACTTGAGACAGAGATCGCGGAAGTCTTTCTTTTCTTTCTGGAACTTCTGTCCGAATGGCAGTTTGTATTAGATGAACGGAATTAACGCGTGGGAAAGCACAGTGGCAAACATTTTTTGGCCTGTGAGGAACGCCAGAGGTCTATTCGAAATCTCCGAAATAGGTTGACGCCGCATCTGGAAACGATGCGGCGTATTTTTTGTGTTGATGTCGCCAGCGGGTCAGCCAAGGCCTTCGAGGTGCTTTACGACCTTGTCGATGAGCCATTTTGGCGTCGAAGCTCCGGCAGTTACACCGACTTTCTCGACACCTATCAGGTCAAAAGCATCTATCTCGGCTTCGGTCTCGATCAGGAAGCTCTTTTCGCACTGCTCTTTGCAGACGGCGAGGAGTTTTACGCTGTTGGACGAATGTCTGCCGCCGATGATGTAAAACGCATCGACCATTCCTGCCAAAGCACGTGCGGCTTCCTGCCGGTCGCGGGTCGCGGAACAGATCGTGTTTATCACCTCGACCGTATCATCCGTCTTTGCCCGAATGGCGTCAGCCGTGTCGAAGAAGGTCTTTGCCTTGATGGTCGTCTGCGAGACGACGAGCGGCCTTCTGAGGCGTGGAAGCGTGTGGATCTCGGATTCGTCACGGATCACGAAGGCGTGGTTCGGTGCGTATCCATGCACGCCGATCATCTCAGGGTGGTCAGGGCTGCCGACGACTATGACATGACGATCTTCGGCAGCTGCACGTGAAGCCAATTTCTGTACACGTGTGACAAACGGACAGGTCGCATCGACCACGCTTCCGGCTTTTTCTTCGAGTTCACGCTGCACCTCCGGCGTCACGCCATGTGCCCTGATGACCGCCGTCTCGTTCCGCTGTATCTGGACGGGAGCGTTTATCGTGGTAACGCCTTCGTGGGCGAGACGCTGCATTTCCTGCTCGTTGTGGATCAGCGGGCCGAGGGCACGAACAGTCTGCCCTTCACCGATCGCTTTCTCGACCATCTCGACCGCCCTTTCGACACCGAAACAGAAGCCGTATTCATTTGCCAGTAAAACTTGCATTTTCGTTAACCCTTGACCCCTTGTTCGGTCGTTGCCACAAGGCACAGTTTATCAAATGGACAAGGGAAACGGAACTAACGTATCGGGTCGCGGAGTATCGTCTCTGCCGCCGTACGAGCGATGGCCGCCGCCGTCGGGTTCGAATCCCTGAGGTTTGCAAGCTGCCGCAACGCCTCTCCGGTACGAGACAGCAGACGGACGAGGTCGCCCTCTTCGGCCTTGGTACGCGTAACCAGCTCCTGCCATTCCATTCCGGCGGTCCAGCGTTCGGCGGTAGCGGCAGCGGAGTAATTGATCTCCTCACTCGGTATAACGCCGTTTCGCAACTCAATATTAGATGTCGATATCACCAGGTCTTCGAACTCGGAAAGGATGTCGACCATTCGCCTTGACGATCTCATCTCACCGTAGCTGCGGTCAGCGTCAGCGGCAACTGAGGCCATTAATCCTGCAGCTTCCGAGGCTTTAAGCTCGTCAAAGATGCCCTCTCTTAGGGCTTCACCTATCAGCAGCGGGCGATCTATCCGCAGATCGGCGAGCCACTTGCCTGATTCGGTAACCGTTTCAGATTCCCGATCTATATACCCAAGCTGGTCAAGCACCGCCGCTCGCCTCTCGAACGGCTGCCAGATACGGTCGCTCGTCAGCTCATTATTCTGTCTCGACCGCCGGTCAAAGATCTCCGAGCGAAAGGCGTAGCTTTTCTCGGCGATCTCTCGAACCTGTTCGAAGTTTCCAAAGGCATCAAGCAGATTGAGCAGGCTGGTGTAGGTCGCACGAAAGCGGCTCTCCAGAGCATCGGGCGGTGATCGCAGAAGCTCCGCGATCTTACGCGGATTCTGAAACTGTCCCGGAGCGAGAACGACGAACCCGACCTTGTCCCGGCCACGCCGTCCGGCCCTGCCGGTCATCTGCTGCAGTTCACTTGCCGTAAGCGAACGCCAGCCTTCGTTTCCCCTCGTATCGGCGTTGGTGATAACGACCGTCCGAGCGGGGAAGTCAACACCGGCCGCCACAGTTGACGTGGCAAATAATGCGTTCAAAAGGCCGCCGGACATCATGCGTTCGATCAGCAATTTCCAGGACGGGATGTGACCGGCGTGATGTGCGGCAACGCCTGCGTTAACGATCAGCTTGGCGTGCTTGTGCCCACGGACCTCTGGGCTTTCGACCGCAAACTCTTCGAATATCTTTTGCCGTACAAGCTGCTTTTCCGCATCCACAAACTGCGACTTATCGTTTGCCACTTCCGAAGCCGCCTCGTCGCAACGCCTTCTTGTCGGCAAAAAGACAATTGCCGGCAAAAGATCGTATGACCTGAGCGTAGAGATGAGCTTTGGGGGCGGGATTTCCGATCGAGTTTGATCCATCGCCGATAGTATAGCGGACTCGTGCGTCCTTTTGACAGTTTTGGGATGCGGCCTCTAGAATTTCACTTCTAATGCCAGTGAGAAAGCAACAGGTCCCGGTCACGATCGAAAACATCATCGCGGAGCATCGCAAACGGCGGGGCGAGATACGGCGTCGATTAGGCGAATTTGCCGCTATAGGCCGGCACGGAACGGACGTTGATCTGCTCGAAGAGATGGTCTTTTGCTTCTTTACCGGCGGCTGCTCGGCAAAGATGGGCCTGTCCTCGCTCGAAGCCGTAAAGCCGATACTCCTAACCGCCGATCAACCCGAGCTTGCCCGGGCTTTGGTAGGCCATCATCGCTACCCAAACGCCCGCTCGAAATATGTCGCAACCTCACGCGATTTCCTTATCAAAGAGTACGGATTAAAGCTGCGTAAGAAACTCACAAGCTTCGATTGCCACTTCGAACGCCGCGATTGGCTTGTCAAGGAGCGGGGAATCAAAGGGCTTGGCTACAAGGAGGCGAGCCACTATTTACGCAACATCGGCTACAAAGGCTACGCGATCCTCGACAAGCACGTATTGAACTGTCTGGCCGAGCTAAAAATAATTGACGACCCCAAGCCACCAAATACCCGCAGTAAGTATCTAACCGTTGAAGAAAAGCTGAAACAACTTTGTAACATCACAGGTATCGACTTTGACGAGCTCGATTTAGTGCTGTGGTCGATGAAAACTGGTGTTATACTGAAATAACCAAAAGCCCTTCCACAGGAGCGTGGACATGCAGTTCCGAAGTCACTTCGGTCGTTCAACTAGCCTCTCGATCGCTACGTTAATACGGAGCATTGCTATTCTTCTGCTATCGATCGCAACCGCCTCCGCAGCGAATCCTTTAGCACCAAACGAAACAGATATTAAAAGATCGATCCGGGAAGCCCTTAAGCTCACTCGAAACGGTTCCTTCGAGCAAGCCGAGGACCTTCTCCGCAAGGCTCTGACCGCCGGCGGTGGATCCCGAACCGACGTCAAGGTCGAACTCGCTTACGTGTTAACAAAACAGCGTCGTCTGGGCGAGGCGTACGAACTGATCTTGCCCATCGCACAAGCCGAGCCGAAAAATGCACGGGCCTTTGCTGTATTCGGAGCAACCATGCTCTCAGGTGGGCGATTCAGTGATGCACGGCTTCTATTCTTCAACGCACTCAAGCTAAACCGCCGGGAGCACTTGGCATGGGCGGGTTACGGACTGTTGGATTTCTATGAAAACAAGATCAACGACAGTCTCGATAACCTACGCGAATCCGTGTTCCACGCCCCTGATGAGCCTGATTATCACTTCGCACTCGCTCAGGTCTCGGCCAGAGCAGAGAAATACAGAGAAGCCGCAGATGCCTACAAAGATTTTCTAAGGGTTTCGAACAAGGCGGACAAAGACAGGCGGGAACGCATCAGAGGGCTTATAAACTTTCTTCGTTACCTCGGCGATGCGGGTTCGCTCTATCGTCTTAGCGGCAGCGATGAGACAAAGGTCGATTTCGATCTCGTCGGAAACAGGCCGATCATCAGATTGCGGATAAATGACAACGAGGAGCCTTTGAGATTCGTTCTCGATACCGGATCAGGCATTTCTGTGATCTCTGATGTGACGGCGAAACGGTTGAAGATAAAGCCGGTAACGCGTGGCGGATTTGCCCGTGGGATCGGCGGAAATGGGAAATTTGAGATCGTCTACGGACTGCTTCGTGAGATATCCATCGGGGATGTAAGCATGCGGCAAGTTCCGGTGTACATTCGAAAGTTTCACACCGACGCACATTATGTCGACGGCTACATCGGTCTCTCGCTCATCTCGAAATTTCTTACAACTGTCGACTATGGAGCGAAGACCTTCGCGTTGACCAGGCGACGTGATGGCGAGATCGACCCTCCTGGAAACGTCGGAGTATCCCTGCCGCTTCGCCTCACATCGAGCGGATTTCTCAGCGGGGAAGTTCAGTTGCAGGGTGTCGATTCGCCCCTGAACTTTATCGTCGATACAGGGGCCAGCATTTCGGTCATATCGAGTCAGGTCGCAAAGGAAGACGGCCTCCTGCCCTTCGCGGGAGAGGAGCGGCTGCGAGTGATCGGATCGGCCGGTGTTACCGAAGACGTGCCGACTTTCAATCTTCCCAAGATCACTTTTGGTCAGCATTCCGAAACAAATGTAGCCGCCGTTGCTCTTGATCTCGGGCTGATTAATGAGGCCTCTGGTTTTGAGCAGGCGGGCATACTGGGTGGAAATTTCCTTAAGAACTACCGAATGACATTCGACTTTAGAAACTCCAAGGTCACCTTTGTATCGGTAAAGGACAATAAAGAGTAAACTTTATTGGATGAAGCAGACTCTCTATCTGGAAACCTCGGTCGTCGGGGCCTATTTGGATAACGACGAGCCATTTCGCCGGGACCTCACAATAAGGTGGTGGGAACATGAGCTTGAGGAATATCAGGTTTACAGTTCCGTACTGGTTCAGCGTGAGATCGAGCGAATGGAAGAGCCGCACCGCAGCAGCTATCTGAATCTGATCCATCCGCTGGAGAAGCTTGAATTAACGGAAGAAGTTGCGATATTGGCGGACGGGTACATCGACCGTGGGATATTTCATCGCAAATTCATTGCTGACGCGATCCATGTAGCTCTCGCGTCCTTCCACAAGATCGACTACATCGTGACCTGGAATTTCGGCCATCTCGCAAACGTTCGAAAACAGGCACGAGTACGGCTGTTCAACACCTCCGCAGGCTTCTTTTCGCCCGTCATCGTTACGCCTGAGTTTCTTGTCCATACCACCGTCTAACTGTTTTGCAGCATCCCGCACACTCGGCGATGGCGAGCCGCGTGCCTGCTTCGTTCACCGGCCGGAATGAGTTATCTTGAGACTTGGCTCTTGATGTATTTTTGATTTGATACAACCACCGGGGTTCGTTTGCATTCAAACGGTCGCGAATTGGGGCCGTCATTGCCCGATGCCGCCGGATTTGCTTAGCTGATGAGGAGATAACGACATGAAACGTCTACTAAATTACACTTCGATCGCGATTCTATCGGCAATTGTTTTTGCGGTGGGAGCCACAGACGTGGCTGCTCAGAAAAAACCTGTCCTTAGAAAGAAACCTGTTGCTAAAAGGCCGGTAGTTCCGGCAGTTCCCGTTTACACGGTCGACACGGGTACGATCATTCGTGCACGCATGAATTCGGCTCTTAGTTCGAAAGATGCGGCAGTTGGCAACACTTTTAGAAGCACCGTAACCGAGCCGGTCTATTCATCGACCGGCGTAGTCGTCATTCCCACCGGCTCGACCCTAACCGGACGCGTCACTAGCGTCAAAAAAGCGGCGAAAGGCGGGAATCCCGGCCAGATAGATGTCTCGTTCGTGTCTGTTAGGCTACCGAATGGCAACGTTCGCTCGATCAACGGTTCACTAACAGATCTCGAATCAGGCAAGACCAAGAGCGATAACGAAGGTACCGCGAGCGGCAGTAAGATGAAGAATCGTAAGATCATCTTCATCGGCGGCGGAGCGGCCGGCGGAGCTGTCTTAGGTGCCATGGTAGGTGGCGGAAAGGCTACCGCGATCGGAGCCATCATCGGTGCCGGAGCGGGATTCCTCGGCGAAAAGGTCCTTAAAGGCCCCGAAGCCGAAGTGAAATCAGGCACTGAGTTTAGTGTTTATCTGAACCAAGCGATCAGAATGCCTAGATTTATTGAGACAAATCCGTAACTTACCCCTCGTCTATTTTGTGACTCTGCGGCTTTGCGGGCAAACGATAGCTTTCCCGCAAAGCCGTGCCGATTCAAACCTTTCTCAATAGTTCCTTCGGTTTAAGAGGCTTTCTCGCACTTTGCGTCATTTTGAGCATTTTGCGTCATTTTGTGCGTTATTGACCATTCCGTGCGGAATAGCATTTCAATTTCGTGCGAGTTCGTGTAGCGTCTTATGCATGAACATGTGTACCATTTGCAACTCCCGCTCGAACATCTCGGTCAAACTCCCGCAATTCGCTACCGCTCCCGGTTCTGACAGATCCTGGGACGCACGTCCACCCGCTCCATACACCCGGTCGCTACCGCTTCCGACGAATTCTGGGACGCAATGTCAGTCGAGCGGCTACAAGTCCCGATAAAAATCTTGGGACGCGCTGCCGCGGGGCGTTGTATAATTACTAGATATGAAGTTTTTAATCCTGTGGGTGGTCATTTTATGCTCGGCTTTTGTTAGTTTTGGTCAGATCTCTCTGGTGCCTTATATTACGTCGGGTTTAAGCTCGCCGGTTTTCATGACGACACCGCGGGATGGGACGAATCGGCTGTTTATCGTCCAACAGGGCGGCATCATCAGGGTCGTTCAGCCGGGCTCGACGACACCGACGACGTTTTTGAACATCACCTCGAGAGTGCTGTCAGGCGGCGAACGCGGGCTTTTGGGACTCGCGTTTCACCCGCAGTATTCGACAAACCGGCGGTTTTTTGTCTATTACACGAGGCAGACCGATGGAGCGATCCAGATCGCTGAATATCAGACCTCGGCGGGCGACCCAAACGTCGCGGATACGACCGAAAAGATCATTATCACCGTTCCGCATCCGACTTTTTCGAACCACAACGGCGGAACCGTAGCGTTCGGCCCTGACGGATATCTTTATGCGGGACCTGGCGATGGCGGTTCGGGAAACGACCCGGGAAACAACGCTCAGAATATAAATCAACTCCTCGGCAAGATCATCCGGCTTGATATCAACAATGTTCCGGTCGGCCAAAACCCGCAGTACAACATCCCGCCGAGCAACCCGTTTGTCGGAATTCCCGGTGCCGATGAGATCTACTCAACCGGAATGCGAAACCCTTATCGGTTCTCATTCGACCGAGGGGGATTTAACGACCTTTGGGCAGCAGATGTTGGCCAGAATTCGTGGGAAGAGGTCGATATCATCGTAAATGGAGGCAACTACGGCTGGCGAATTTACGAGGGCAATACGTGCACAAATCTCGACGGATGTGCGTTTCCCGCGAACTACGTCGCCCCCGTGATCGTCTACAGCAGTGCGGGCGGCGGAAACCCGCGGTGCTCGATCACCGGCGGTTTCGTATATCGCGGCAACCTCAACACCTTTCCGCAGGGCAGTTATATCTACGGCGATTACTGCTCGGGCGAGATATTTCAGTGGAACAATGGCCAACAAACGGTCCTGCTGGACACGTCGCGATTCATAGTCGGTTTTGCCGAAGACGAAGCCGGCGAATTGTACATGATCGGCCAAAGCGGCACGATCGAACGGATCGTTGGACCAAACCCAACCCCAACCCCAACACCAACTCCGACGCCGACCCCGACGCCGACGCCGACTCCAACTCCAACTCCGACCCCAACTCCGACGCCAACTCCAACACCGACGCCAACGCCAACTCCGACGCCTGTTCCGGGTCCTTATGAGGGTGATATTGTCGATGGAAATGGTGGTGCGACTGGAGACGGGCTCGTTTTGGCGAATGATGTGACGGCTATCAGGCAGTTTATTCTGGGCAATACGACGCCTGTTCCATCGACCGATCAATTTCAACGTGCAGACGTCAATTTACCCTGCGGGAACGGGCAGATCGACGCGGGTGATGTGACCGTTATTCGGCAGATGATCCTAGGCACTGTTCCAAGCAACACTTTAGCCTGCGGCCCAACCGTTCCGGCGAGTGGTTCGGCTTTTGAAAAACTTCGGTTTGGTGGAATCATGAGCCCTTCGGCCTATCTTTGGCCCTAGACACCCACTCGCGTCGCGATCAGCCGTAGGCCATCGAGCGTCAATAGCGGATCGACAATGTCGATTGATCGCGTAGGTTCGCCCACAAACGCAGCCGAACCGCCGGTTGCTATCACCCTGGGCGACGAGCCGATCTCGGCCTTCACTTTGTCGAGCAGGCCAGTAAACATCGAAAGGTATCCGTTGACTAGGCCCGACTGGATCGAACCTTTTGTATTTTGTTGGAGCACACGGTCGGGTTTCTCGATCTCGACTTCCAGAAGCTGTGAGGTGACAAGGTGTAGAGCTTTTGCGAGAGGTCTTATTCCGGGTGCGATCAGGCCGCCGACGAGTTCGCGGTTTTCGTTGACAAAGTCGATGGTCAAGGCCGTGCCCAAACTGCAAACGATCACCGGAACGCCATACTTTTCAGCGGCTGAAAAACAGTTGACGAGCCGGTCAGTTCCGGCAGCCGATAGCGGCTGATAGTTGATCGTCAGGCCCAGATCCCAGTCGTTCGCTACGAAATGAGTTTCGCAGCCGTGTCCATTGCGGATCAGATCTTTGACAACGAAATTCAGCTCCGGAACGACCGAACAAACGATCGCCCGATCGATCTGAAAATCGATCGAATCCCCGACGGCTGAGCGCAGCGATTCTGGTGAATATTCCCGGTTCGTTGGTATCTGGAAGTGTTTGTGGAGTTCGTCGCCGTCGTAGGCCCCGAACTTGATGCTCGAGTTTCCGATGTCGATGGCGAGCAGCATCTTACCCACGTAAAGGGAGGCCGTCGTAGATCACGTTCCAACCATTGCGGCGGCTCGTGCGGAGGCTTTTGGTAAACCATTCGACAGCGGCATCTGCGTCGTCATAGATCTGGACAGCCGGCCGGTCCTCGCGTGGATCGACGCGGCAGATCGCGGCTCCGACCGATGCGGTTTTAATACATAGAAGCGCGATCATGTCGTTCTTCTGCATTACGGCAGTCCGCACCTCTACGTTGCCAAGTTCGTCTTCAAACTCGTCAAATTCCGCGAGTTCTTCGTCAAACTCATCCAGCTCAAATTCCGCATCCCAGTCAAAATCGTTACTCATATAGCGTATTTAGACGTTACACTGTTAGGCCGTAAAACTCAATTCATACTTTATCTCAGCATGATTTTTTACCAGCATCTCTTCGGAGACGCGATTGCCGGTTCGACGGTCGATCATTTCACGCCAGATCTCATTTTCGCGGAATGTCCGTCCGGCCTTCTCGACAAAGCGATGTTCTTTCTCAAAAACGTGATACGTATGCGGCACTTCCACAGCCGAGAAGATCGCGCCTTTCAGATGATCGTCGGTCAGCCATACGCGGATCTGAAAAGTATTCTCGGTAGGATTAAAAAATCGCAGATCGATATAGTTGTAAAAAACGCCAGCGCCGCTTCCAAAGGGCAGCGTACGGTTCTCATCCGGAAACGGATCGAAACTATGATGATGCCGCTCGGCGATCTCGAGCGGCGTGTGCAAAGCCATCCAGTAAAGGAGATTTGCCAGTTGGCAAAGTCCGCCGCCTACGCCGCGAACAACCTCGCCCTGCGAGAGCTGCATTCCTTCAACATAGCCTTTCGCGGCCGTCGCCTCGCCGATCATCCGCCAAAACGAGAAGGTCTCGCCCGGCCTTATCAAAACTCCGTCGATCGCGGGACACGCGATCTTTAAGTTCTGTACCTTGTTTTCCTGAAGCTGCGGATCGGAGTTGCCAAGTCGGCGGCGAAGAAGAGACTGATGGCGCTTGCACGTGAATTCGAGATTCTCCTCCGACCGTCCATCCGCGAAATTCACGCCGCCAGCCTTATCGGCCAGCCGTCGAGAAAGGCGTTTTTGCCAGATCCTCGTGCGGTAGAGCGCTGGATGTATTTCGGAAACTCGCATTCGCTACTCGTCGCTTCGCAGCCGCTGAACATCACCGGCCTGGACAATAGTCGCCGAACCGTCGCTGGTAATCAACCTGAGCGCACCGTTTGGTTCGAGCCCGTCGGTCTCGCCTTCGATGACAGTATCTGAAACGGTCACGCGAACCTGCTTTCCGGCAAAATAGGTCGAGCGGATTCGCCAGTTGTCGATCACTTCAGCAGGGCCGCTTTCGCCTTTTAGCATCTCGTACCAATAACCAAGATACTTGACCAAGACCTCCTCTACAGCGATCGTGGCGATGCCGTTCCGCTTGAGCTCTGCGACGATCGACGTTGCAGTTCCCGCGACTTCCGGCGGAAAATTCTTCGATGTCAGATTGATGCCGATGCCGAGAATCACGGCTAACCCGCCGGGCGTCTCGACTGTTTCGGCAAGGATACCGCTGATCTTTCTATCGCCGACCAGCACGTCGTTGACCCATTTAATGTCCGGCGAGATGCCGAGTTCCTTCAGCGTGTCGTAAACCGCCACGCCCGCGGCGAGCGTTATCAATGATAAAAATCGGCTCTCGAACCGCGGTCTCAGAACGATGCTGAAGTAGAGCCCTGCGTCCTTTTCAGAAACCCAGGTCCGGCCATGCCGCCCGCGTCCTGCGGTCTGACGGCGAGCGACGATGCACAGCCCCTCAGGGGCGCCGAAACGAGCCTGCCTTGCCGCCTCGTCATTCGTCGAACCGATCTCCTCAAAACGCTGGACTGTGATGTTCATGAACTAGACTAAGCTGCCCTGCGGTTTCCAAAGCGAATCGCAGTAAAACCGCTGACTGTCGAAGAACTGATCTTTGATCTCAAAACCGCTTTCCGCCGCCATTTCGCCGATCATTCGCAGGCTGTATTTCTGCGAGATCTCCATGAACATGGCCTCCCATTGGTCGAACTCGAATGTGCGGTTTAGGGCGGCGATATTGACGCTTTGCCGCTCGCGGCTTATCAAAAACGACCGGGCCGAGCCTTCGACCGGTCGGTAATTGGCGTAGTGCGAGAATTTCGAAACGTCGAAATCGGCACCAAGCTCGCGGTTTATTCGTGTCAGCAAATTGAGATTGAACTGAGCTGTCACGCCCTGACTGTCATCATACGCAGGTACGATCACCTTCGGATCTTTCTGCAGATCAAACCCTATAAGAAGCAGATCGTTCTCGTCCATTACTCGCCGCAGCGAGCGGAAAAATTCGATCGCTTGATCGGTACTGAAATTACCGATGTTCGAGCCGAGAAACAGCAAAACCTTTTTTCGGCCGCTCGAGTTTCTCAGCGATTCGAGTATCCGGAAATAGTCGCCGTTCAGAGGATGGATCGCGAGCGATGGAAACTCAGTGGTAAACTTCGCCGTCAGAGCATCGAGGGCTTCCTGCGAGATGTCGATCGGCGAATACGAAATATCATCTGTCTGTTTTAGGAAATGATCGATCAACACCGCTGTTTTCGTGCCGTCGCCCGCTCCGAGTTCGATCAGATCAAATCCGCTGTCACCGTTTGAAAATGCTCGATAGATCTCCTCTGCCTGTTTCGCAAATATCTCATGCTCGCAGCCCGTCAGGTAGTACTCAGGCAGCTTCATGATCTCCTGAAACAGCCGCGAGCCCTCGTCGTCGTAGAAGTATTTTGACGAGAGATATTTCGGCGTCGAAGACAGCCCTGCGAGCACGTCGGCCGCGAATTGCGAGCGTTCAGGTGTTGGAGATGTATTCATAGTCAGAACCGCCTGTGTCAGCGGGCGGCATTCACGTTTTCCCGTGCGTTGTTTTTTCCGCGAGGCCGATTCGCCCGCTTGCTCATGCGTTACTGCCTATTTCGCCAATCGTATCCCCGTAAATTGCCATCTTAAATGAGGATGGAAAAAGTTTCTGTACGATGCCCGACTGTGGCCGTCGGGAGTTGCGAGTGAAGCTCCACGGAGCACCATCTGGTTGATCATAAACTTTCCGTTGTACTCGCCAACCGCACCCGGAGCCTTCGAAAATCCGGGATACGGCAGATACGCCGAATTTGTCCACTCCCAGCGTTTTCCCCAATCAAACCGCTCGTTTGCCGCCTCCCATTCAAATTCCGTCGGCAGCCGCATGCCTTTCCATTCGGCAAATGCCGATGCTTCATAAAACGAAACGTGACAGACCGGCGCTTCGAGCGGCAGCTTGCGTAAACCGCCCAACGTAAAGTGATGCCATTCGCCATCAACATTATTCCAATAAAGCGGCGACCCGACATGCTCGCGATTCACCCAATCCCAACCCTCAGAGTGCCAGAAGCGAAAGTCTTTGTAACCACCGGCGTCGATAAACTCAAGATACTCATCGTTTGTTACAAGACGGTTGCGAAGCGCAAAATCGTTGAGATAAACCTTGTGCCGAGACAACTCGTTGTCAAAGCAGAAACCTTCGCCATTGAACCCGATCTCGTAAACACCTTCATCAAATTCGACGAAAGCACCGGTGGCGGATTCACTTTGCTCCTCCGGAGCGTATCCCTCGCGGTAGGCCGGAAACAAGGGATTGACGCTGAACGTGTATTTCAGGTCGGTCAGAAAAAGCTCATTGTGCTGCTGCTCGTGGTTGAGCCCGAGCGTGACGAGAGCGAAGAGATCCTCACCGGCCGCCGCAGCGGTCGGTACTGACAATAGAGCGGCCATCGCTGCGTCGACGTTCTTGCGGTACGCAAAAATCTCGGCGACGGTCGGCCGGCTCAAGGCTCCCCGATTATCTCTTTCCGTCCGCTCGCCGATCGTGTTGTAGTAGCTATTGAATAAAAAGCCGAACTTCTCGTCGAAAACCTGATAGTCAGTTGCGAACTTCTTTAGGATCATCTCCTCAAAAAACCAGGTCGTGTGAGCGATATTCCAACGTGCCGGCGATACGTCGACGATCGGCTGTGGAATATAGTCCTCTACGCCCAACGGCTCGCAAAGCTTCTCTGTGTGTGCCCTTACCTCACGGTATGCGCTAAGTAGATCTCCGGCCTCGACCTCGCTCTTCCCAAATGCCTGCATTTTTCAATTAAACCAAAATCGACCGCCCGCGACCAATAATAAAAGCCGCACACGCTGAAGCGGTCTTATCCGATTCAAACATACGCGGCTGGAAATAACTGTCTGGTCTTATACAGCTATCGGAAAGTTGTGTCGTCGCATGCTCTCCCATTCAGTTACCTGCCGGGCACGCTGGTTTTCGTATGAATTGGCTAATGAGGCGATCAGTTCGTCCGAGCGCGAGTCTCTGTGTTCTCTTCGGGCGTGTAGTGATTTGCGGTGCTTAGCTGTGTCGGGAGCGTAGTCGAGTTTGCTGTCGATCTGGTTGACCATCGTAGTGCCTCCTTTGTCGTCGGCAGACGGTCGAACCCTTGGATCAGATTATGTGGTGCGAACCATCTGCGGATATTTTGTTGTTATCATCAAGTATTCCGTATTCAATAAAACCCTAAAATTCGGGATGTCAACATTCTAACATCAGTATTACGAAATTCCAACATTTTTCGCCAACGGAGGGAGACGCAAAGGTTGCCGATGCGACTTGACTTTTGCCAACATCTGTGCTACGCTTGCAACAGACTTGCACACACGATGAGCTTGTGCAGATTTTGGGACGCGAAAACGCGTTGGTAAAACTGGTCGGTTCTTTGAAAATCAATTACTTCTTCAGCCAACCGAAGATCGCTTCTACCGTGATATCGCGATTGGTTTGATAAATCGCTTTGGTTAGCGGCAGCGACATTGGGCAGACTTGGACACAGTTCTGAGCGTTGCCGCAATTACCTATGCCGTCGTCGCCGAGCAGGCCGTTAAGGCGTTCTTCCATATTGGCCTTGCCGGTCGGATGCATATTAAAGAGATGTGCCTGGGCGATCGCCTGCGGGCCGATGTAGTTGTCATCACCGTACTGTGGGCAAGCCTCAAGACAGCAGCCGCAAGTCATACATCGTGAAAGTGCATAGCGTTCCTGGGCAAGCTCATTCGTCACGTGCGGGCCCGGCCCGAGATCGTAGGACCCATCGAGATCGACCCATGCTTTGACCTGTTTCAGGTGGTCGAACATCTTCGAACGGTCGACCTTGAGGTCGCGAACGTTTGGAAACTTGGACATCGGCGCCAAACTTATCGTATCCGATCCGGACGCCACCAGCAGATCGTCGATAAGCGCCGAACACGACTGCCGGACCTTGCCGTCGATCACCATAGTGCAGATACCGCAAACCTGTTCGAGACAGGACATGTCCCAAACTGGCGGCGTTGTCTGCCTGCCTTCGACCGTCACCGGATTTTTACGGATCTCCATCAGAGCTGAGATCACGTTGAGGTTGCGGCGATAATCGATCGCAAACGTTTCCCAACTAGCCGGAGCACCTTCTTTTTCGCGACGTTGGATCTTAAACTTGATCGTCGACGGCGGATTTTCGAGGCGTTTTTTTTCTATGTGTCCGTTCGTGGTCATAAGTTTTAAACGACTGCAGTAGCAAGTAGCTTTGGAACTGTTCCGAAAAGTTACGCCTTTGCCTTCTTGCTGGAGTAATCTCTTTTCCTCGGTTCGACCAGCGATACGTCGATCGGTTCGTAGCTCAGTACCGGAGCCTCGGCCGAATATTCCGCAACGGTGGTTTTCATGAAATTCTCGTCATCGCGGTCAGGAAACTCGGGTTTGTAATGCGCCCCACGCGATTCGTTACGGTTCAGTGCCCCAAGCGTGATGACACGGGCGAGTTCGAACATATTCTTTAGCTGCCGGGCGTGCGGTATCGCCTGCGTCGCCCAGAGGTTCGAATCGTTTATAGAGATCTTTGAAAACCTGTCCTGTAGCTCGCGGATCTTATCGTCCGTAGCCTGAAGCCGGTCGTTATAGCGAACAACGGTAACGTTGTCGGTCATTACTTTACCGAGCTCTTCGTGAAGCTTGTATTGGTTCTCTCCACCTTCGCTTTTGATGATCGACTGGTTGATAGCTTCCTGGCGGGCCAATTCTGCTGCGTGAATGCCGTTTGATTCGGACGAACCACGCTCGACATTCTTGGCATATTCCATCGCCGATGGTGCAGCAACAAATCCGCCATAAACGCAGGACAAAAGCGAGTTTGCACCGAGGCGGTTGGCACCGTGGATCGAGTAATCGCACTCGCCGGCAGCGAAAAGGCCGGGTATATTCGTCCGCTGTTCGAAATCGACCCACAGGCCGCCCATCGAGTAATGGACACCCGGGAAAATTCGCATCGGCACATATCGCGGATCGTCACCCACGAACATCTCGTAGATCTCGAGAATTGCGCCCAGCTTTTCCGTGAGGGTGTCGGCAGGGATGTGGGTAAGGTCTAGATAGACCTGATTTTCGCCACCGACGCCATGGCCTTCAAGACAGACCTGGAAGATCTCTCTTGTAGCGATATCGCGCGGAACGAGATTGCCATACGCCGGATATTTTTCTTCGAGGAAGTACCGCCGATCGGCGTCAGGGATATCCTTGGGTTTACGAGCATCCATCGGATCACGCGGAACCCAAACCCGGCCGCCTTCACCGCGGGCAGACTCGGACATCAATCGAAGCTTGTCTTCGCCGGGTATCGAAGTTGGATGAACCTGAATAAATTCGCCATTAGCATACCTCGCACCCTGCAGATAGCAGGCTGCAACGGCACTGCCCGTGCATGTTTGCGAATTGGTCGATTTGCCAAAGACCATTCCCGGCCCGCCCGTCGCCATGATGACTGCATCGGCCGCAAACGATTTGAGTTCAAGGGTTTGCAGATTCATCGCGACGAGGCCGCGACATACCTGATGATCGTCGAGCACGAGCGAGAGCATCTCCCAGCCTTCGTATTTCGTTACTCGCTTTTCTACCTCCCATCGTCTGACCTGCTCGTCGAGGGCATACAGAAGCTGCTGCCCAGTAGAGGCTCCCGAAAAAGCGGTTCGGTGATGGAGCGTTCCGCCAAAACGGCGAAAATCCATCAGGCCCTCTTTGGTACGCGAAAACGGCACGCCCATTCGGTCAAAGAGGTAAATGATCTCAGGCGCCATGTCGGTCATGCGTTTGACCGGAGGCTGATTGGCAAGAAAATCGCCGCCGTAGACCGTGTCGTCAAGATGTTTTGCAGGCGAATCGCCTTCGCCTTTTGTATTTACCGCACCATTGATGCCGCCTTGAGCGCAAACAGAATGCGAGCGTTTAACAGGAACGACCGAGATCAGATCGACCATGTGGCCGGCCTCGGCGAGCTTCATTGCAGCAGCAAGTCCCGCGAGCCCGCCGCCGACGATAGCAAATTTTAATGAGCTGGAAGCCATATATTTTTAAAACTTTGTGGGTGCGGTCGGGTTGGAAGCCTTTTTCGGGGCCTCACACAATGCCTGCGGAAACAGTCCGCAATGCCGAACAAAAGCGAAAGCGGCGTTTACGCCAACCGCGGCCAACAGAACCGAGAGACCCAGGCAAGCGGTTAGAGCAACCTTTTGGGCTTTTTCGCCAATGACAATGCCCCAGTCGACGGCAAACAAGAAAAATCCGTAACCAAGATGCCAAGCGGTCGCCAGAACCCCGAGGATATAAACGATGAGGACCCAAGTGATCTGAAAATCACCTGCAACAATAGCGAATGACCGTTCCGCGTTGCCAGCGACAGCGTCCATGGTCAAACCGGGAACGATGCCAAACCTGAAATGAAGCAAATGAAACAGGATAAAGACAAAGAGGAAAACACCGGTGGCTCGCTGGAATACGTAAAGCCAATTGCGCCCGTAGTTGTAACTGATCGGGTTTGCCTTAGCCTCTGCCGAGATGATTATCCCGTATATCGAATGAAAAAGAAGAGGCAGAAAGATACCGAAGATCTCGATAAAAAGCAGGAACGGTATATCGTGGATCTCTTTCACGGCCTTTACAAAACTAGCCTCGCCGTTCATGGCTTTCGAATTTGTAAAGATATGCACGAAAAAGAAAGCCCCAAGGGGAACGATCCCCGTTATCTGGTGGAGCTTTCGAAGCAGAAAGGTATTGGAAAATTTGATCGCCATTCTTGCAAGGGGTCGTCGTACCGAAAAGACTTCCTAACTTTTGAACAGAAACTTCAGATTCTAATTCGAAAAGGGGCAAATCGGCAACGTTTCGTGCACGTTCTTAATAGTATTATCAACATAAGATAAGATAAAATGAAAAATGATGCGGCGAATAAAAAGAATTACTTATCTGAAGCACCATGCACATAGAAACGCTTAAGGTTTTTTGCGATCTAGTCGATCTCGAAAGTTTTTCGCTTGCGGCGGAACGAAATTTCATTACACAGTCCGCTGTGAGCCAACAGATACGGACGCTCGAGGAGCGATTCAAGCGTCGACTGCTCGAGAGGATCCGCGGTCGTCGTGAGGTGAAACTGACGCCGGCCGGCGATGTTTTTTATGAGGAATCAAAAAAGGTGTTAGCTGCGTACGACCAGTTGCAAGAGAATCTCCGCGGCGTGGTCGGAAAGATAGGCGGCACTGTAAAGGTTGCAACGGTTTACAGCGTCGGGCTTCACGAACTTCCGGACAAGGTCCGAGAGTTCATGACCAAATTCCCCGCCGCTAAGATCGATCTTGAGTATTCGCGCACAACTCGTGTGGTACGTGATGTACTTAATGGCACCGTCGAACTTGGCATCCTCGCCTTCCCCGAACCCCGCCGTGGATTAACGATAACGCCAATGGCGGACGACCGCCTGGTCCTTATCGCGCCGCCGGAACATAACTTTGCTGAAAAGAAGAAGGTTAAAGTCACAGAACTTCAGGGTCAGGATTTTGTCCTGTTCGAGCGAGATGTCCCGACTCGAAAGGCGATGGACAAAATATTTAAGACGAATAAGATCGAGGTCAAAAAGGTTGCCGAGTTCGACAACATTGAAACTATAAAACGCGCGGTCGAGGTCGGATTTGGAATCGCAATAGTTCCGGAATCCGCCGTTGTCGAATCAAAGAAAGCAGGAACGTTAGCGGTGATCCAGATGGCCGAGAAGTATTGGATACGCTCCGTCGGAGTTATTCATCGAACGGATCGAAGTCTTTCACTGGCGGCGAAAAAGTTCGTCGAGCTGCTGGGAAACCGAGACTATTGATGCCTGATCGCAGTAGCGGACTTGAGCAGGAGTTTTCTGCGAGATAAATGCCGCTTGGAGATGACTCATATCCGCTCAGTGAATTTGAAATTCGCCGACCGAAGCGGCTGCTGCAACATAAGTCATGGGCGTCGTCGGAGCCATTTCGTTTAGCGTATAGCGAAGTTTTTCGGCGATCCCTTCGGCTTCCATATATTCACGGCCCAGTAGACGGCGAAAACGCTTGTCCCGATTCTCGCCCGAAAGCTCTTTGAGCATCCCGCCGAGAAAAGATGTTACGAGCTCTGGCGCAAACTGTTTTCCGGCGTTTCGCTGCAGGTCATCGATCACATCTTTGGCCGGGCGGCGTGCCTTATACGGGCGATCGGTCGTCATAGCGTCGAATGAGTCCGCCAGATTAACGATCTTTGCGATGAATGGGATCTCACGGTCGAAAAGTCCGTCAGGATATCCTCTGCCATCAAGCCTCTCATGATGATATTTCGCAGCGAGGGGAACATCGGTAAACGGATGGTGTATCGGCTGCAGTATCTCAAAACCGACGGATGGATGTTTGTTTAGCTCGGCTGATTCCTTGGCGTTGATGCGATACGGAGCGTTGATGATCTTTCGTTCGACGGTTAGTTTTCCGACGTCGTGAAGATATCCGGCGACCGCCGCTCCTTCGACCTCGTCGCCACCCCAGCCGAGTTCGGAAGCAATGATCTCAGAAAACCTGCCGACACGGACCGAGTGGCCTTCGGTATATTTATCTTTGCAGTCGATCGCGGCTGCAAAGGCTTTGACCGTGTCGTGGTAAGTCGAGCGCATATCGTCGAACATCTTCCGGTTCTGCTCGGCATGCCGCTCGATCTCGGCCATCAGATTTCTTTGTGAGATCGCAACGCCGATGTGCTGCCCCATCGCACAGATGATCTCTTTTTCGTAGCTAGTGTAGGCCTCACCGGTAGCCTTTTCGCCTAAAAACAGAGCCCCGACGATCTCGTCGCGCACTACCAGAGGCAAGAAAAGCTGGAGATTTCGCCTTTCGAAACTCGCATCGTACACCTGGAAGAACGGCAAGGCCTTTGCATGGGCTATCTCGATCGGGTTCAATCCGTTCGTAAGAAACTGACGTTCATCCTCCGAGCATAGCGACAGGCTTAGCGGGAAATCGTCGCCGAGGCCACGTACCGCAAGCATATTGAGCTCATGTCCAAATCTCGAGTATCTGGCCACGGATCCCCGCATAATGCCGAGTGCTCCCGAGATCAGGTGTAACGATGTTCGGATCGTCTCCTGGAAATTATTCTTGTTCGTGATCTCCTGCCCAAGCTCGGCGAGAGCTCCGAATGCGTGAATCAACTTATTCGAGTGTTCAGCCATAAATCTCCGGTGTGCTATTCGATCACGACGTGGTTCGTAAGGCCAAGCATTTCAAACAGTTCGACCGTCTCGTCGTTGACCTCTGAAAAGACAACTCTTGCCCCTTTATTCGAAGCGGTGTCGATCACGCCTAATAAGATCGATATGCCAATGCTGTTGACGATCTCGGTATTCGCAAAATTAAGTTCGAGTTCTCGACAGCCTGTCTCGATGCGGCGCCGGCATTCGTGTTCGATCTTTTCACCGCTTAATTTATTAAGATAATTATCGGCAAATATTACAGATCGGTCAGAAACCGATTCAGACGACTCGCCTAGTGTCGTGGAGGTAGTGATCACCTAATTCTATTCCTTGTTTTATTTAGCTAGATCGCTCGAAGAAGCTACTTGAGCAATATGTTTAGCATAAACATTTGCATAAAACAACAAGAAAACGTGAAATTGTAGAAAAATTTATCAAGCGCAACTTGGCTGCACCGGAGCGTATCAATGCTTGTAGGGAATGCGCCCAAATTCTGCTAAGAGCGGCTTTAGATGGTTGATGATCGATCCGTGCGGCGGGCCGTTCGAGGCAACAATACCGTTGTGATTATGTACGTCGGGTCGATCATATCTAAGCGGGAGTCCAAAAAGATCGGTCATTTTTCCTCCAGCCTCTTCGAGGATGATCTGCGGAGCGCACGTATCCCAGAACTTCGTCCGTGGACTCGGATGAATGTACACATCTGCAGATCGAGAAGCGATGAGAGAAACCTTTAGGCCTACAGAGCCGCGACGGATCGTGTTCGTGAACCCGAAATGTTTGATTATCTGCTGCATTCGATTACTCGGGTGATTTCTCGAGACCGCGAGCCCTAGGTCTGCAAATTCTGTAGTATCTGATACCGAAACCCGTCGCGGTTTATCGGCACCGACTTGCGAAAACGTTCCGTGGCCGAGACGTGCGTGATCCAGAACGTTGTGGAACGGAAGAAGGACCACGCCAAGGACCGGGATACCGTTCTCGGCCAAACCGATCTGGACCGCAAAATCACCGTCGTGATTGACGAAACCCGCAGTGCCGTCGATTGGATCAATGATCCAGACCCGACGCTTCGAGATACGTTCATCGATGTCATCGAGTTCCTCCTCTGACAGTATCCCGTCCTCGGGGAAAGCCTTTGCTAGTCCTTCAACGATGATCCGACTCGCTTCGCGGTCGGCGATAGTTACGGGTTCGCGGAAATCGTTGAGTCCGACCTTTTCTTCGATCTCGAAACCGGCTTCATAAAATTCGATTATCCTCTCTCCGGCGGCGCGAGCGAGATCTATTGCAACAGCTAACTCTTTTTCGAGCATTGACTCTGAATTTATCACGCGACCGACGAAACCGTAAGGTTACAGCTTCTCTACCGGTTCGGTCAGGCCGCATCGCGGACAGGTCAGGATCGTCTGAGCAGCGTCGGCCCATTTAGCGAGTGACTGGTTTTCGAGCGTCGGCGAACTTGACTCGGATTCACCCTCGCTAAAGATGCGGGGCAAGGCGGATGTATCAGCTGCCGCTCGAGTCAACTCGCGTTCGCAATGACGACATATCCAACCGAACCCGGCGTTGTAGAAATCGTTGAGTTCGATCATAAGACTACATAAGACGGGCGGATCTGCCGCCAGAAGGCCGATCCGCCCTTAGACAGTTTTCAGTGCAGGATCCTATTGTAGAGCCCGCCGCGTTGGCCGAGTGGTCGGCGTTGCTCCGAGAAGCTTGATCGGCACGGTTACCGTTCGACCTGCCCGATAGACCTCAAAGTTAACTGTGTCGCCGATCTGCTTCTTGTCGAGCAAACGATAGAGATCGTCTAGGTCACCCAACTTCTGCCCTTCGGCTGATACCAAGATGTCTCCGATGGTCCCGTCGGCCCCTACCGAACGCAGTCCTGCACGTTCTGCTGAGCCGCCAGGCTGAACCTGGAGCACGAGCAAGCCGCTTTCGACCGGAACCCGGTAACCACGTTGACGCAGATCATCGACGGAAGGAAGAGACGCTCCCAGCTTTGGCCGGCGAACTTCACCGAACTGCAGGAGCTGAGGAATGATCCGTTTCGCAGTATTCGATGGCACCGCAAACCCAACGCCTACTGAGCCGCCCGCCGGCGAAAGGATCTGCGAATTGATACCGATCATCTTGCCAAACTTATCGAGCAAAGGCCCGCCCGAATTGCCCGGATTGATCGACGCATCGGTCTGGATCGCCGCGTCGATCGGCCGAGAAGGTGAGGTGGACGTCGCTCGAGAGCGGATCGGACGCTGAAGTCCCGAAATCACACCGGTTGTTAGGGTGCGATCGAGACCGAACGGATTACCGATGGCAAGCACTTTTTGGCCAACAACAAGCTTGTCGGAATCGCCGAGCGAGATGACGGTCAGATTCGGTGGCGGATTATCGAGTTTAATTATCGCGAGATCGGTGTCGGGATCGCCGCCAACTACGGAAGCGGGATAAGTTTTATCACCGCCAAAACTAACGGTCACCTTCTGAGCTCCTTCGATCACGTGATAGTTAGTGAGAATATTCCCGTTCGTGTCGATAACGGAACCAGAACCGTTTCCTTTGCCCTCCTGTACGTCGCCCCAGAAACCTTGTTGATAAGAGGTCGTATTGATGAATGCGACTCCGGGTGAGATCGCTTTATAGACGTCGATACTGTTTTGTTCATCACTGACTGTTGACGGATCGGAAATATTGACCGGTGCCGGGGCCGACTCTGCCAACGCGACGCCATTATTTGCCGTAGGCGGCCATAACTTATCAAGATTCAGGAGAAGAGCGGTCGCTCCCACAGCTATGAGTGCGGAAGCAAATGCGAGAAGAAATATCTGCCGAGCTGAGATCTGATATATAGGTTGCCTGTTCATAAAATTACATGCCTCACGCCAATAAAATATCAATTTTTTGATGCGTCAAAAACCCTCGCGAGTTGTGTAGATTTAGTTACGACAAAAAAACGCCCGATGTTTCCCTAAGGAGACAACGGGCGGTTTTTCTTCTCCAACTGGGAAACTAAACTGATAGACCAAAGACCTGCTCGTGAAACTCGGTCACATTCTCGATGGTAGTGTTCGAGACGACGCCGAAAGCGGCGAGCCCCGTAAATACGTGAACGCCCATCAACCCGATGTAAACTGCCAAAGCGATTGCCAGGCCGTAGCGAGCCATGGGCTTTTTGCCCCAGCGAATGAGAACGATCGCCGCAAGCAGGCCGATAACTATCTTTACGGCCAGAAACGGCCCATTTCCAATATCGAGAAGCACCGCCATCAACTGGTTACCTTCTGTCGCGACCCCGCTTCGTACCCAAACGATCGTTAATAAAGCGTCGAGCAAATTGAGTGCAAAAAGCAAAAAGGTTGGTGCGAACAGCTGCATAAATTAAAGGGCTTCTCCTTATAATAAACCTTGTTTAACGATTCTCCTAAATGACTTGACCCCCGGGTTTTAAACCGGGGGCCACGCCAGGATTGGAGATTGTGTGAACTAACTTACGTCCAGAGGATACGTTCAATCGAGGCCGAGTTTCAGGAAAAATCTGCAAGGCGCGTCCCAAATATTTGTCCCCGGGTACAAGCCCCCTCTGTTGGGCAATTTGATGAGTAATCCACTCGTTGGATAGGAGGGGCGTTGTCGCTATGGTTCCCCTCCTGGACAGGAGGGGTGGCAGCCGCTTTTGGGCTGACGGGGTGGTTGAGATGTTTGGGATTGAGCATCCTCGAGGGTACGTATCGTTCGTGCATGTTTTCGCTTTGCGTCCCAAACTTTCCCGGTGTCTGTTCTTGTTTGTGGTACCTAACCCACTCAACCACCCCGCCCGAAGCGGGCACCCCTCCTGTCCAGGAGGGGAATTGTTGCTTGGTTCCCCTCCTGGACAGGAGGGGTGGCAGCCGCTTTGGGCTGACGGGGTGGTTGAAATGGTGGGGATTGTTCATTTTGAACTGTACGAAGTGTCGCGTCGTCGTCGCTTTGCGTCCCAAACTTTCGCGGTGTCTGTTCTTGTTTGTGGTACCTAACCCTCTCAACCACCCCGCCCGAAGCGGGCACCCCTCCTGTCCAGGAGGGGAGTTGTCGCTTGGTTCCCCTCCTGGACAGGAGGGGTGGCAGCCGCTTTGGGCTGACGGGGTGGTTGAGGGGATGGGGGTTGTTCATTTTGAACTGTACGAAGTGTCGCGTCTCCGTCGCTTTGCGTCCCAAACTTTCGCGGTGTCTGTTCTTGTTTGTGGTGCCTAACCCACTCAACCACCCCGCCCGAAGCGGTCGCTGCATTGTCGCTTTGCGTCCCAGAGTTCGCGGTGATTGTTTCTGTTCGCAGTGCCTAAACACCTCAACCACCCCGGCCGAAGCGGGCACCCCTCCTGTCCAGGAGGGGAGTTGCATGGATGCGTCCCAGAAATCTTGGTACGTTTGCCGCTAGTTCGGCATCCCTGTGCGTTGCCTCTGGAAGGCTCCGTAGGAGTCTACTGTTTGTAGCAGCGGATCATGACAACCGAACGCGGAGCCCCATTTGGGGCGGCCTTTGGGTGTTGGTTTAGGTCGCTCCTACGGAGCTTTGATCCTGATTTCGATCGGCTTGCTACAAACAGGACGCTCCCATCGGAGCTGAAGAACTTGGGAGTCGAGGCTCACCCCGCGAGAGCAACCGGCGGGCAAGCCCGCCTCTGAAGTGTGTTAGCGGTTGATCGGGGGAACTTTGCGTCCCAGGATCTCGGATTGTCAAAGATCAAGATCGTCAATTAAGAATTCAAAATTAGAAAGTCAAACAGTGAGGGCTAAACGAGGTGATCCGCGTGGTTGGGCGAGGAATCTGGGGTCAGTACCGGGAACGATAGTGACCGGGGTTCTTGAACACTCAAGACCACGACGAGAAGTCGGAACGACGTAGATGCCGTACACCGAGTCTCCAACCATGCGTCCCAAAACCCCACCCGCTACCGCAGATGGTACTGACCCGCCGCGGCTGGCTCGCGGTGTTGTGCGTCCCAAAGACCCACCCGCTACCGCAGGTGGTACTGACCCGGAGCGCCGGGCCCGCGATGTCGAGCGTCCCAAAGCCCCGCTACCTAAGGCGGACGCGGAGCGGCGGCCTCGCGGTGTAGCGAATTCCAGATCCCAGCCCGCTGCCGCAGATAGCACTGCATCGTGAGCGGTCGCTGACGACTCAAACACGTACCACGGCCCGAAGCGGTCTTTGATGAGCTCTTCGCAGACGCTTTCGACAAATGCTAGCTTTTTGTCGGGGGCGTACTGCGGAAGTTTGACTGAGATGTTCGAGGGGGAATTGCAAATGGTACAGGTGTTCATGCATAAGACGCTACACGAACTCTCGCGAAATTGAAATGCTATTCCGCACGAAATGGCCAATAACGCAAAGAATGACGCAAAATGCGTGAAATAGTTTTTTCGAACTCGGCGCGGCTGAATAGATATACTTTTCTCCCGCAAAGATTAGGAGCCACAACGACACCAAGATCTTGAAAAGGTTCCAAAGCACACGAGTCTTAGCCACCTTAAAATGTTTGGGGCTGTGATCGATCGATCATTCGAGGCCTACAAAATCTAGGTCCGTCAGGTTTTGGTTTACAGTTAATATCTTCGGTGCGAACCGGTAGCGTTTTGAGCTTGCACTGAGTGTTATCGACTCGCCGGCCCGGACATTATCAAAATTGTAGACTCCAAAAGAACTGGTGGTTGAGGTGCGCCTCATGCCTAGTGGGTCGGTGAGCACAACGATGGCGTTCCTCAAGCCCTGGCCGCCCGGCGTCAGAACCCGGCCGGTTATCGTAAAGGTCAGCGACGGGCACGTATTAAAAGTGTCGGGAGTCGGCAGTTCAAGGCGGTACGGTGTCGTATTTCGCTCACCGCCGAAGCTGTTTGGGCAGCGCTGCATCGAGACAGCCGTTGAAGTGCCATCGGCGTTCTCGTTTATCTGCGGCTGACCTGGATTGAGCAGCACGAGCAATTCGGAATCGTCGGGATCGTCAGTGTCAAAAACTATGGCATCGCGCAGGTTTTCGGTTGTTACCAGACTTCCGGGCAGGAAATCGGTGTCGTCACCAAAAAAAACGGCGATGGCATCAGCTCCGTTCTGCAGTGTATTGCCCGGAATAACTATATCCACGCCAGGCACTCCCGCACCGCCGATCGTAAAATAGCCCGAGGCATTTGTTTGGCGGCCATCTAGGTCAAAAGCCTGATATGACCGGTTAGTTTCCCCATCATAGAGAACAACTACGTGGCCATCCAGCGAAACCGGGCCGGCTGCTGTGCCGGATGTCACCCGGCCAAATAGCTCGATAAACTCGTTTTCGTCGGTTCCTCCGCTATCCGAATCGACCTCATTAACGATGAGCGATATCGGCGTAGAAGGTGTGGGGGGAACATCGTCGTTAATTATTGTACCTAAACCGGTTCCGTCGCCGATCGTTGCGCCGATCGGGTTAAAAAGGTTGATCGTGAACGTCTCATTCGGTTCAACGCGCCGATCGCCGACAACACTAACGTTGACCGGTGCGGTCGCCTGGCCTGGTTGAAATGTGACCACGCCTACGGCTCTCAAATAGTCAGCAAAAGGCATTGGGAAAGGCCCGCCGCCGGTGGTCGCGGATCCGCCGAGCGTCTCGTAAGATGCCGACGACGCATTGTTTAGCGGGCCGTTTCGAGTCACGGTAAATGTGAACGCTGTGAGCCCAAAATTCCCTTCGTCGAGAGCGACGTCGTTGACGGAGAGACTGGGAAAGGCGGGGGTCGGTGTAGGGGTTGGCGTCGGTGTCGGCGTGGGTGTTGGCGTCGCAATTCCCGTTGATGTTACCTCAAGAAAATCCAGTGCGATCCACTCGTCTTCGCCCGCTGCGTTAGTCGTAATTATCCTGATCTGGACGAGAGGCTGGTTGTTGACCGACGCGGGCAGGTCTCCGCCCATGATGGCGACCTGCGTACAGAATCCAGGCCCCTGCGTAACATCCGGAACAAACTCATTCGGTAGGTTGGTAAAATTGCCTGTATTTCCAACTCTAAACTGAGTTACTGCGAACTGTACCGCATTGCGATCTGAACAGTCGATGTCAAGAACAGCGTATTTGACCTCTATACCGCTTCGGCCTGTGGTGTTGACATTTAGGAGCAAAAAAGCGGCATCGACCGAGTCTGATGTGCGTACGCCAATGGTTGGGTAGAAAAACGGGTTTCCCTGAGCGTCAGGGTGAAGTTCTACAATTCCGTCGGCGACTGTTGGGTTTACCACTTGGTTGGGAGCCACGTTAAGACTGTTGGTGGTCGTGCCCGCACCAAAAGAGTCGCCGAGAATTGTCCGAGGATCAACGCCAGCCGTGGCAACGACCGGGTTCTGCATTATGTAGCCTTCGATACCCGGCACACCGGACCAGTCGTTCGGATTGGTGATAAGGCCGTTATTTGTCCAATCTTGTAGGAATGGAAGAGGCTGGGCAGTGCTATTCAGCAAATCGAAGGGGGCTCGATTCTGTTTGAGTGTAAAGATCGAATGCGGAGCTAATGGCGATGCAGCTGCGGCCCGGGCGCTATCGTCTTTCCCAAGGCTCCCGGCAGCCGCGAAGGCAGCTACGAGCAGGGTGAGAACGATCGCAATTTTTCCAAATCCGCCCCTAAGCCTGTCTATCGCTGGTGTTCTCATCTTTCTCGTGCTCCTTTATTAATTGGTCTATCTGATCGCCGTTCTGATCTGCGGGTACGGAAAATACGGTCTCGTGACCGCATTTCTCGCAGGCTCTTGCGGAAGATCTTCGGGAATGCCGGACCGTGAATGTCTCACTCGTTTCGACTGTATATTCGAGCGTTCGCATCATCGCGATAAATTTCATATTGATTTCGCGCTTATAGCTGGGCTAGAATCCGCGATATTCGAAGGTTATTTGTAAGTGCATCAAAAAGTCCTTCGCAAAATCCGAAATTTCGCCGAAAATCCTTGATAAATCAGTGATCGAGCGTCCGGCAAAGCGTTTTTACGAGTTCGATGAATTTCGCATCGATCTGGAAGAGCGCCGCCTGCTTCGCAATGAGCGGCCGGTCCACCTTGGCCCCAAGGTATTCGATATCCTGCTTGCTCTCGTCGAAAATCGTGGCCACACGGTAGAAAAGGGCCAATTGTTTCAACGTGTCTGGGCGGATGCGTTTGTTGAGGAAGGCAGTCTTAACCGAAATATTTCAACGCTTCGAAGAGCTTTGAACGAGGACGCGAATGATCCGCGATGGATCAAGACGGTGCCGAAACGCGGTTATCGATTTGACGGCAATGTTCGCGAGGTCATCGAGGAGGACGAACAAGTCATTGTCGAGAGGCGGACGAGATATAAGGTTTCCGTCAGGGAAAGTACCGAGATTCGTACCGGCTTCTCGCGTTGGGCTTTGATAGCTTCGGCGATAGGTGGGATGGTCTTGATCTTCGGAGCGGCCTGGTCAATCCTTGGCCCGCCGACAAGCGATGCCAATGCTGCTGCATCGACAGCTCCAAATAAAGCGAGAAAAACGGAGGCTCAAGAACTATACACAAAAGCAAGAGCCCTCTGGCAGAACCGCTCGGTCGAGGGCCTATATCAGGCGACGGTCGATCTCGAGCGGGCGGTGATTCTGGATCCTGATAATGCTCTTGCTCATGCGGCACTTGCCGATTGTTACGCTTTTGATGTGATGAACTGGAAAAGGGCTGAATCAACAGCCCATCGTGCGATACAACTCGCCCCCGAGCTGGGTCAGCCATACGCGACGATCGGTTTTATAAGGACATTTTGGGAGCGGAAACTTAATGAGGCGGAGCCGTATTTCAGGCAGGCGATCCTACTGCAGCCGGATTATTCCACGGCCCACCAGTGGTACGCGATCAACCTTACGGCGAGAAGCCAGGGAGGAAGCGGGCTCGCTGAGATAATGCGAGCCGCTGAACTCGAGCCGAATTCAGCCGCGATCAACGCTGATCACTGCCACATTTTATATCTGTCGCGAAAGTTCGACCTGGCGGTCGAGCAATGCAGAAAAACCCTTCAGATCGATCCGGATCTGCTGGCTGCTAATCGCCACCTCTACGAGATCTACAGTGAAAAAGAGATGTACCCCGAGGCCATCGAGGCTTTTTTCAGGGCTGAAAAGCTCAATATGACGACGCAGATATCTCCCGGCCCGCTGGAAAGGCTTAGAAAAGTTTACGAAATACATGGCATTCGCGGATTTTGGCGGGAACGGATAGCAATGCTAAAGGCTTCCGACACTCCGGCTGCCTACGCAATAGGCCAGTACTACGCTCGCTTAGGCCGATCTGATGAGGCGCTTGATTGGTACGAGCTTTCGTCGAAAGGTCAGGAATTTGATCATATCTTCTTTGCCGTTGACCCGGTCAATTCGGAACTATTGGTCAAGCAAAGGGCTCGCGAGCTGGCTAGATCGCCCGCGGATCGCTGAATGTGGAGTTCAGGCTAACGGATATTTCTTTACCTTTTTAGGGAATCGGAATAAAATTCTCTTAGGTAAGGCAACGGTTGGTAATTTGGGCTCATCTCAGCCGGAGACGAAGTTATACAATCCGACGTAAACTCTGTATTTGGGAGTGCTTATGGAACCACATTCGGCGGTGATCGAACAGGATGTTCTGGGATTTGGTGTTCCAGCTCTAGTTGTTTCTGACGTTGCGGAGAGCCAGCTAAAGCGGGATCTTCAGACTTTGACGTTCGATGGTTCGGCTCCGGATATCGAGCTTTGCCGGCTGGCAGCGGGTGGGAATTTGGCCGCGTTTGAGCTGATCTATGAGCGGTATCACCGTCGGACGTATTCGCTTTGTCTTAGAATGACGAATAGTCAGACCGA
Source organism: Acidobacteria bacterium Ga0077534 (assembly GCA_001464455.1). Classification (GTDB taxonomy): domain Bacteria; phylum Acidobacteriota; class Blastocatellia; order Pyrinomonadales; family Pyrinomonadaceae; genus OLB17. The sequence continues at coordinate 384,839 of LNEI01000018.1, read as the reverse complement.
GGCTGAGGACCTGACGCAGGAAGTTTTTATTCAGCTTTTTCGCAAGATCGGCAGTTTTCGCGGGGATTCGGCGTTTTCAACGTGGCTGCACCGCTTGACGGTAAATCAGGTGCTCATGCACTTCCGCCGCCGGAGTGTCAAAAATGAGCGCACGTCAGAGGATGGCGAAATGCCCGAGCAGATCGTTAGCGGCTCGGCAAATCCTAACCGTATGCAGGTCGTGGATCGCATCGCGTTAAAGAATGCTATCGCGGAGCTTCCACGTGGATACAGGAATGTCTTTATCCTGCACGATATCGAAGGTTTTGAGCATGAGGAAGTGGCAAGGCGGATGGGAATCTCTGTCGGCACCTCGAAATCACAGCTTCACAAGGCACGTTTGAAACTTCGCGGCCTTTTGGTCAAGCAGAAAGATTAGAAATATATTTGATCGTAAGTCGGACACGAACAGGGGAAACGTTGTTCGTGTTTTTTATGCCGATATTACTTACGTTAGAAAGGCAACGTTAAGGCGGTCTTGAGTAATCTATAAGGTTGTGAAAAGAGCGTTTTAGGAACGATTTTGAGTAGGAATGAATTGCGAAGAGTGTAAAGGACTGATCAGCGTCTTTATAGACAACGAGCTTGCCGAGCCTGAGGCCGAGCAGGTAAGTACGCATTTGTCCGTTTGCGCCGAGTGTGCCGCTGTTTGTGAAGATCTTTCATCGATCCTCTGTTCGTTTGACGCGGATGAGCCGATAGACGCTGTACCACCCAATTCTCAGGCACTGTGGTGCAGAATTAACAACGTTATTGAGGGTGAAATACGATCTTCTGAGCCGCAGCAGCCCGTCGAACCGGAACGCGGTAGATCGTGGCAGTTATCGTTTTTCCAGCTTTCAGCGGCAGTTTTGTGCGTCGCTGTGATCAGTTCGCTTTTGACAATAGTCGCGGTCCGCAATTACACGCAGCCTCCGGTCGATGATTTTACGACTCGCTCAGCGTCGACCCAGACAACCATCGAAAAGCTGCTAAGCCGCGTTGGCCTGATCGAAACGCCGGTGGAATCTCGTATGGCCCGCCTTAAAGAACAGCAGGCGGCGATCGATTACTGGAACTCGCGCGTCAACGCACGGCGTGCACAGTGGAACCGCTCGACCCGCGAGGCATTTGATAAGAATTTATCAGTGATCGAAGAATCGGTGCAGGACTATACAAAGATCCTTCAGCAGGACCCGGACGACGAGCTTTCCGGCGAAATGCTCGACGCCGTCATGACCGAGAAGATGAATCTGCTCCGTGATTTTGCCGATCTTTAGTTGTTTTTTGTAATGATCGTAAGAGTTTTCAGACAAGTCGGGCGGCTCCGCCCAGCGAAAACTACGACGCTGTTAGCCGTAGTTTTTTTGTTGTTTGCTTCCGCCGTGGCAGCGAACGCACAAAAGCGTTTTTCCCGTACCTATCCTGCGGGCCAGGACGTTCGGTTGCAGTTGATGAACAAGACCGGCACCGTGACGGTCGAAGGCTGGAACCGTCAGGAAGTCGCTATATCGGCTAGCATGGAAGCCCCGGCGGCCACCATCGCTCCGCAGAATCTGAGCGATACGATCGTCATCAATCTGCTAAAAGACAATCAGGGACGCGAGACGGGAAACGTGAATTTTGTCATCAGGGTCCCGTACAATTCGAAGGTCGATATCGAGACACGCATCGGGAATCTGCAGGTTTCGAACGTGCGGAGCAGTCTCGTTCGTGCCCACATCTCGAGTGAAGGCGATATCATTCTGACGAATATCTACGCCAAGGCCGTGTCCGCCGAGAACGGGATCGGCGATATTTTTTTCGACGGTGAGATACAGGAAGGCGGCGGGTATAGGTTCGCCTCGATGAAGGGAACGATCAGCCTGCGAATCCCATTTACCTCTTCCTTCAAGTTGGTCGCTACCGCACCTTCGTCAAGGAATATTGCCCTCGGTGCATTTGATAACGCAAACCTGAATCGCGTAAGCGACGGCCGCCGGGTTATTGGCAGTTTTAACGGCGGTGCCGCGACTGTCACCGTAACTAACCAGCGGGGCGGCATCGGGTTTTATTCGCGCTAGCCGAGAATGCTTCCCGCCTTCCGCTTTTCCGATTTTTATTGACTCCTACACCTCATAGGCATACTATTGAGCTGTCGGCTTCTCCTGCCACCAACCAGATCATGCACAAAAAACGATCCTTGCTATTAGCGTTCGCTTTCGTGGCGCTGTCGCTCTCAGTATCTTCGCAAACGCCGGACTTGGGCACTAAACGAACGGTGACCAAGACCGATCGTTTCGATTTCGGTGCAGGCGGAACGATAACTGTTGCCGGAGCACCGAATGGATCGATCAAGATCGTTGGCCATGCCAAGAATGAGGTCGAACTCGTTGCCGAGATCGAGCTCCAGGCCGCAAATGAAGCCGATCTCTCGAGGATCGCAGAAGTTACGGGATTTACGCTTGAGGAGACTACAGCTAACGTGCGGGTGATATCGGTCGGGTCGCACAATAAGTTCGGGCTGAAGAAACTGCCCAAGAATTTTCCGAAGCATCTTCTTACCCTGCCATTTACGATAAATTACACGCTCTCTGTCCCGCGATATTCTGACCTGGAGATCGATGGCGGCAAAGGCGATCTGGCGATCGAGGGCGTCGAGGGATCGATCCGCGTTAACTTTCTCGAATCGAACGCAAAGGTTAACGTCGTCTCAGGAAACACGATGGTGATGATCGGAAGCGGGTCGCTCGATGTTGTTTTCGGCGGACGAGGATGGCGCGGCCGCTTGGCAGATATCCAGATCGCAAAAGGCGACCTCAGCATCGCTTTACCGACAAACCTGAGTGCGGAGATCGATGCCAGCGTTCTGAGAAGCGGTTCGATCGAGAACTTGTTCCCTGACCTCAAGCCCCGCGACCGCAGGGTGATCTTCACCGAGAAGAATATTGCGGCAAAGGCAGGCGTCGGGGGAGCACCGATGAAGTTTACCGTTGGTGAAGGGAACATTCGGCTGACAAAACTTACTCAGACGCTTTAGCCGCTCGCGAAAATTGGTCGTTCGAAATTTGGGTGATAAACTTACGGAAGTTTTTCACCCTTCTTGCATTTTATATGACGATCAAATCAGACATTTGGCTGAGGCGGATGGCGGAAGATCACGAAATGATCACGCCCTTTTTGCCTAAGCTCCTTCGCGAGGTCGACGGTAACCGCATCATATCTGCGGGTTGTTCAAGCTATGGTTACGACATGCGTTTGGCGGACGATGGCTTTCGGATATTCTCATCCGTCCACGGCAAAGAGATCGATCCGAAACGCTTCGACGAGCAGATGTCGCTTATCGAACCGCAGACGCACACCGCAGACGATGGAGCAAAGTACTACCTGCTCCCGCCACACCACTACGGCCTCGGCGTGACGGTCGAGACCTTCAAAATGCCGCGAAACGTGACTGGCGTCGCTCTCGGCAAATCGACCTACGCTCGTGCGGGACTGCTTGTAAATACCACGCCGCTTGAGGCGGGCTGGACTGGCCGCCTCGTCGTCGAGATCGCCAATCTAGCCAATTTGCCGCTACGCGTCTACATCAACGAAGGCATCGGCCAGATCCTGTTTTTCGAATCCGACGAAGACTGCGGCGTCTCATACGAAGATCGGGGAGGGAAGTATCAAGGGCAAACGGGGCTGACTTTCGCAAAAGTATAGGTGGGTAGCACTTACACATTCATGCCGGCAGGTTTCTCGACTAACCTGTAAGGATAAGTTCAACATTATGGCGGTTTCGATGGACCGCCAACAATAAGGCCAACTAGCGGCCTTTTTTCTTGTGTCCGGTTATCCAGACTATTTGCGTCTATCAGGACAGGGGTATAGAAGTATGTTGCCCCGAATTAAACTCAGATAGGAGCAAATCATGAATACAAATAAAATTGTTAACGGACTAAATACGGAACAGCTGAACGGAACGGTCGATGCCATCAAGAAAGACCCGACTATTGCTCGTTTTCAATGGCGGGCACGAAATCGGTGGATCGATGGAGGCGAGAACCGAACCACGATCCGGGAGTTTTATGGCGCCGGACAGGAGGACACGTCTCGAAATGAACCTTGGGAATTTGTAAACGGCGAACCGCCGGTGCTGCTCGGTAACAACGAAGGTGCTAATCCTGTGGAGTTTCTTCTCCACGCGCTTGCTGGTTGTGTGACGACGACTTTCGTCCTTCGCGCAACGGCGAGGGGCATAAATATCAGGTCGATCTCGACTACCCTGGAGGGTGACATGGACCTGCAGGGTCTACTGGATCTGAATGACGCGGTGTCGCCGGGTTATGAGCAGATCCGGGTCAAGATGGATATCAAGGCTGATTGCACCGATGAAGAACTCGACGAATTACTAGCGTTCTCGCGGGAACACTCGCCGGTTTGTCAGAGTGTTTGCCGTCCGGTGCCGGTCATTGTCGAACGAACTATGTCGGTAACTGCATAGCTGCCGGGTTTCACTGCAAGTATCGCGGTGCGGTCGTTAGCGACCACACCGCGATCACTTTCTTGTGCCTCATGGTAAATTAGTCTCTATGAAACTTCACCTTTGGCTCGGCTCTGCGTTGCTGGTTTTTAGCGGCTGTGTTTCCAGCATTAATGGTCAACAGGCTTCGCGCCCTCGTACACGCGATGTAGGAATCCAGATCGGCATTCTTCCGACCGGACAAAACAACGCGATCACGGACGTCTCAGGGATTACCGTTGGGCAGACAACGATCATTCGGGGGGCAAATATCCGTACCGGCGTAACGGCCATCATTCCACACGGCGGGAATTTGTTTCAGGAGAAGGTGCCGGGTGCCGTTTTTGTCGGAAATGGGTTTGGTAAGTTGGCGGGTTCGACGCAGGTCAATGAACTGGGTGAGATCGAGACGCCGATCTTGCTTACATCAACGCTTTCAGTGCCGAAAACTGCGGATTTTCTGATGGATTACATGCTCGCTCTACCGGGTAATGAGAACGTTCGCTCGATCAATCCGCTCGTTGCCGAGACAAATGACGGCGGACTGAATGACGGAAGAGGACGGCATATTACCCGCGACGATGTTTTCAATGCGATCAAGGCCGCAAAAGGCGGAGCGGTCGAGGAAGGTTCGGTCGGGGCTGGAACGGGGACGGTTGCTTTTGGATGGAAGGGCGGAATAGGAACATCGTCGCGAAAGCTGCCGGAATCACTGGGCGGATACACGCTCGGGGTTCTCGTACAGTCAAATTTCGGCGGAGTTTTGATGGTCGATGGTGTGCCGGTTGGGCAGGAATTGGGCAGGTTTTATCTGAAAGACGCTTCGTCGGCGAAGTCTATCGCTGCGGGCCATCGTGATCCAGCCGTTGAGTCCGCACCGCCCGCTTACGCAGGCGGTTCTGACTTGGCTGACGGTTCGATCATCATTGTGATCGCGACGGACGCTCCCCTTGATCATCGACAGTTAAAGCGGATTGCGTCGCGTTCGATGGTCGGGCTCGGGCGGACCGGTTCGTCGATGACGAACGGGAGCGGCGATTATGCGATCGCTTTTTCGACGCAGAATAGGATGAAAGCCTCCGAGTCAAAGAGAAGTGTTACCGTAGTCGGAAACGACGCGATGTCGCCGCTGTTCCAAGCGGTGATCGAAGCCACCGAAGAGGCGATAATAAATTCGCTTTTCAAGGCAACTACGGTGACCGGGAACGGCCGAACGGTTGAAGCCCTGCCTCTCGATAAGATCCGCGAGATAATGAAGAAGTTCGGGCGAAGTTTGAATTAGGCCTCCTCTTCGGATCAAAAAAATAGCTAATAGCTCTTAGCAAGCGAGCTATTAGCTAATTTTCTTTATCCCGGCAACCCCTAAACGGTACCATCGTCCGTGCCGGAATCGAAGGTCGTCGGAGCAGCGGCTGATGCGTCGAAGCCGGTATCGACGGCTGACATGTCATACCCTCCGCCGACGTCGACAGCGGACGACGGATCGACATCATAAACTGGCGAGACCGGATCGGCCTGGGCTGCATACGCGTCAGCCGATTGCTGATAACCTGCGGCGTTGTCCATGCTGCTTTGGGCTGCGTCCGTGTTGCCTTGCTCGGCATACCACTCGGCGTTGCCGGCAAAATATTCTGCGTTTTTCTCGTCGTGAACCGCGTTACCGAGGTTGTAAGCGTCCTGATCCGCCTGTCCGGTATGATCGCTGCCGCCAGCCATGTAATCGGCGTCGCTTATTGCGTAGCCCGCGTTCAGGGCATCTTCTTTAGCGGCCTCATAGTCGCCTTCGGCGATGTGTTCTGCCTGCTGCGTTCGGTAATCTTCGGCTACCTCCTGCCTGTAAGCCGCATTCTCGAGGTCTTGGGAATCGGAGGCTCCTAACATCGAGTTATCACCCGCTGCCCAGGCTTCATTCTCCGCGACCTCGCGAGCCTCAGCTGCCGCCGCGTAGTCTCCGCGTGCGACAAATTCATCGGCCGAAGCCTGAGCATCGCGGGCAGCGTCAGCGTGTATCTGCTGATCAGCTTCTTCTGTATTCAACGAATTGTCCGGCTCCGATTCAGACGCGGGCGTTTCGCCGTATGCCGGAGCGTCAAACAGCGGCTGTGCGACGCTGTCATCGGTCGGCTGATCGGAAAAAGTTTCGGTGTATTCGGTCGTCTCAGTCTCCGTTATTGGGAATCCGTCCTCGCCGACCGTGAATTCTATCGAATTGGTCGAGATCTCCTCTTCGGTCGGAAGTCCGCCTTCCATCGTGGCGGCATCGTCGGTTTCGGCATCAACTTCAGCATCGATGACCGTTTCGAATTCGCCATCGCCGTCGGCATCGAAATACGCGGTGTCGATCTGGCCGTCGCCGTCCGTATCTTCGCCCATCGCGTCGATCTCGCCGTCTCCGTCGGTGTCCATGACGATCACATCGAGCTTGCCATCGCCATCTGTATCGGCCGAGGCTGCATCGATCTTGCCATCGCCGTCGGTATCGCCGACGACCATGTCGACCTGTCCGTCACCGTCTGTGTCCGTGCCTCCGGCGTCGATCTTGCCGTCGCCATCGGTGTCGGCGAGGAATACCTCGGCATTCGCGTCCTCGCCATCAAAAAGGGCCTGAACGATCTCGCCCGCGACGCTCGCGTCTTCGGCCGAAGCAGTGGAAATATCAAATTCGGCCTCGTTGCCGTCGGCATCTACCTGCGTTATCGTTACCTGATCTTGTTCATTCGCCATAATTCTGGTTCTCCTGTTTCATTTTTGCCGGAGCAGCCATTGGCTTAGCCGGTTTACTTCTTTTGGTGACTACGGTTATCTTGCCGCATTTTGGGCTCGGACATTTTGCCGGAAGTTTGGTCTTACCGGCGAGGGCTGACATAGGGATCCGCATCGGAGTTTGGCAGGCCGAGCATTTAATTCGCAGATCGGACGCAGGCTGCTTTGCCGCAGGCTTTGGATCCGGCTTTTTGGGTGCGGCTTGAGCGAGAGTGTCGCGTATCTGGCGAAAAGCCTGCTGATACTCGGGACTTTGAGCAAACTGGCTGAGCAGCTTAAGCCGCGGGCCGATGTAAGGAGTCGAGGTTGTCGTGAGTTCGGAAAGCCGAAGCATATCGCCAGGATCTTCGCGTTGCTGCTCGAGCCAAGCCTCGATATTGATCTGTTTGAAGATGAACGACGATTTCAGTGACCATGAAAGCAGCGTTCGCCGGGCGATATCCTCGCTTCCGACAGCCAGCAATCCCGCACGGTCAGCCGTGATCTCAGCCTGACGGGCCCAGGCGAGGAGCGGCATTTCTATCGCTCCACCGACGAGTGCCGACGGGCTCAAGATCGCGTTGAAGATGCCGCCAGCCATAAAGCCTTTTGACTGGCCCTGCTCACCCAGGAAGAAACGGATAACGGTTTTCCAGAGTGCATGGCCCGCCTTGCAATGGCCCATTTCGCGGGCGAGCAGGTAGAGCATGTCGATGCCCGCAAAATTCCCCGCGACCGCTGAACCGAGCACGATGAACGAGCTTTTGTCTGTGCCGAAAGTGAGACAATCCCAAGGCCGTTCTCCTGAAAGATAAACGTCCGGCATGTGGGACATGCCCAGGATCCTCGCGGCCCTTACGGCCGGGCCAAAGATGTGCGGCATCTGCTTTTCGCCAAGCAAGATGCCGTTAAAAGAAACCTCGATCCAGCGACGCCCAACTTTCTCGGAAACCGCTTTTGCAGCCGCATTCAATGGCGTCATCGACCGCAAAGCCGCCATCGCCTTGGCGTCCGCGGCCCATGCGAATGCCGAATTGTGAACCGTGTAGCCCGGAACGAGCGGCCTGAGCCAGCGGCATTCTTTACAAACGACAACCGAGGCAGCGAGCCCGCTTCCGTCTCCGCCGCAGGTTCGGCATGTAGGCTGCGGAGTGTATTGAGGCTGCGGCTGATACCCGATGACCGGCGGCGGAGGCTGCGGCCGAAATTGCTGTGGCGGCGGAACAGCTGCCTGAGGCATTACCGGAGGCAAAACGGCAACACCGCAGTAAATGCAGAACTTCGTTCCGGCAGCCGGTTGCTGATGGCCGTTGGGACAAATCGGATTTCGAGCGTTGTCGGCCATTTTAATAAGCTGAAGCGGACGAGATCAGTCCGAGGAAAAACCAGATAACGTAAAAGATAATGTGGCCAAGCGTTGCCACGATCCCGCCCCACAGCCCGATGGTCGCCATCATCTTATTGCCGGCGGGAGCCCGCCCGTTTTTGATCGCGTCGAGTTCCATCCAGCCGAGGATCGCCGCCGGGATGCCGAGTATCGGCCCGCAGCACAAGAACCCGGCGATAGCGAGGATCATCGAGATCATTGCTTTCTGCGATTCCGGAGCAGCGGCTACGTACGCCTGTCCGCCGATCGCCGGCCCGCCGCCGGCCCCGCCAATTACCGGCCCACCCGCCTGATCCTGCGGCCAGGAAGGCCGGTTCGATGGAACCGCGACCGGGCCAAGCTGCGAAGCACAATTGTGGCAAAAAGCCGCCTCTCCGGGGTTTGAAAGTCCACATTTTGGACAAACTTTGGTCATATTTAGATTTATGCTCTACGATCTGCGGACAACCTGGCCGCAAAACGGAAATCGATCAGTGCCTCAAGTAATAAAGCGTAAAAACGCCGCGAAAACTGACAAACTATTTTTCCTATGCTGGTAGAATATCTTAACTGCAAACGATCTAAAAGTTTTTTCGAAGGGAATGACAAAACTCGAGAATTATATAAACGGTGAAATGGTGCCGCCGACAAGCGGTGCGTATCTCGACAACTACGACCCGTCGATAGGCGAGGTTTATTCGCTCATCCCGGATTCGGACGAACGTGACGTCGAGAGGGCGGTTTTGGCAGCAAAAACCGCTTTTCCGGGCTGGTCGAACACGTCTGCTGAGGCGCGGCACGATATCTTGATGCGGATCGTATCCTTGATCGAACGGGATCTCGAGGCACTGGCTTTGGCGGAATCGGTAGATCAGGGCAAGCCGGTTTCGCTCGCCCGCAGCGTCGACCTGCCGCGAGCGATCGCAAACTTTAAGTTTTACGCCACCGCGGCGATGCATACCGCGAACGAGTCACACGACAGCGTCGGGCAAAACGCGATCAACTATACTTTGCGCCAGCCGCTCGGCGTGGTCGGCTGTATTTCGCCGTGGAATCTGCCGCTTTATCTTTTCACTTGGAAGATCGCACCGGCGTTGGCTGCCGGCTGTACGGTCGTTGCGAAACCGAGTGAGGTGACCCCGATGACGGCGTATCTTCTCTCAAAACTCTGTTCAGAGGCGGGCTTGCCCGCCGGTGTGCTAAACATCGTCCACGGCCTCGGCCCCAAGGTAGGCTCGGCAATCGTCGCCCACCCCAATGTAAAAGCCATCTCATTCACCGGCGGCACGAAAACGGGGGAAGAGATCGCCCGGGTTGCGGCTCCGATGTTCAAAAAGCTGTCGCTGGAACTTGGCGGCAAGAATCCGAATATCATCTTTGCCGACTGCAATTACGAGGAAATGCTGGCGACAACCGTCCGCTCGTCGTTCTCAAATCAGGGCGAGATCTGTTTGTGCGGCTCGCGAATATTCATCGAGCGGCCGCTGTACGAGCGGTTCAAAAAAGACTTTGTCGAGCGTGTTTTCGCCCTAAAGGTCGGAGATCCCCGAGAATCCGACACAGACGTCGGGGCGATCGTCTCGAAACAGCATTTTGACAAGATAATGTCGTATATTGACCTCGCGAAGGCTGGGGGCGGAACGATATTGACGGGTGGACGCATGTCAGAACTCCCTGCGTTAGCGGGGGGCAAAAGACACGCGGTGGATGGAACGTCGATCGAAACATCCAACGTTCGCTTTGGCGAGGCTCCATTGCCACCCGCTTACGCAGGCGGTTCTGACCGGCTTGGTGGCTGGTTCATTGAGCCGACCGTCATCGAAGGTCTACCGCACGATTGCCGCACCAATCAGGAAGAGATCTTCGGCCCGGTGGTGACGATCATGCCGTTCGAGACTGAGGACGAGGTTTTAGGTTACGCAAACTCCGTACGCTACGGCCTTTCGGCCACGGTCTGGACCGAAAACCTTTCCCGTGCGCATCGCGTAGCATCAAAGCTGGAGTCAGGTATCGTCTGGATCAACTGCTGGCTGCTTCGCGACCTTCGAACACCCTTTGGAGGGATGAAAGATAGCGGCATCGGGCGCGAGGGCGGCTTCGAAGCGTTGCGGTTCTTTACCGAAGAGAAGAATGTTTGTGTAAAATTAGGCAACTAAGGAATGTTCTGCCGATCTAGAAGAAAATTAGTTTCAAAAGCGGTTCTTCTTTTCGTGTTTTCTCTGGCTGTTATCTCATACGGCCAGTCGCCGAAGCCGTATATCCTGCAAATGGGCGGCTCGTGTTCGCCCGGTGAGATGTCGGTTGAGTATCTGATAACGGGGCAATTTGGCGGATACAGCGGGTTTGTTAAAACTGACGCCCGCTTTGATATGTACGAGATCCCGACCGTTCGGGATGGAATGGCGGCCAGGACGTTGAAGATCATAATTCGTGGTTCACGCTGCCGGACACAGACGTTTGACGTCCCGGAAGTCGAGAAAAACGGGCGTGTTTTGCGGGTGCGGCTAAGGCGTTCACGGCCCATCGAGTATCGAGGCGTGATCACATCGCCTGAAATGCTGCCGAGGAAAGATGCGCGGCTGACGGTCGAGTACTGGGCTAACTGGAAATGTGAATTTTTTGGAATTGCTGATTGCCTGATCGGCCCTACGAGGATCGACGCTGTTGAGGTAGGCGAGGACGGAAAATTCCGGGTGCGCCTGCCTGATCTTGCGAACGATCACGCTCTTTCAGGATTTGGTCAAAAAGGAGCGTTTCAGTTTTACATCAGAGAGCGAGGCACGGGAAACATCCTCTTCAACCTACGAGGAACCGACGAATCGCGAACGATACCCGTAGCAAACGGCTATCCGCAGATCAACGAATTCTCACTTGAGACTTCTCAAAACTAACATTGCAAGCATCCGAAACGTCACTGCGCAACACTAAATGGTTATGAAAATATTACTAAGTTTGACCTTTCTTTTTACCCTGGCGATCGCGGGCATGGCTCAGCAGAAAGCTCCGACCGAGTCTGCGATGGACCGATTCTTACGGTATATCAAGATCGACACGCAATCGGCTGAGGAGGCTGGCAAGTTTCCTAGCACGGAGAAGCAGTTGGTGCTGGCGAGGTTGCTGGAGAGTGAACTGAAGGCGCTTGGGGTACAGAACGTTCGTATCAGCAAAGAGGGTATTGTTTACGGGCTGGTCGTGGGGAATCTGCCGGACAATTCCAAAGCGCCGACGATCGGTTTTCTTGCTCACATGGACACCTCTCCTGCAGTGAGCGGAGCGAACGTTAACGCGATCATTCATAAGAATTATCAGGGCGGCGACATCGTTTTGCCGAACGATAAAACGCAGGTCATCACGGTGGAAAAGAATCCGGCGCTAAAAGAGTTGATCGGTGACGACATAATTACCGCTGACGGTACGACGCTGCTTGGTTCGGACGACAAGTCCGGGATCGCTGAGCTGATGGCGATGATCGATACCCTAAAGCAGAATCCGCAGCTCAAGCACGGAAACATCGCGATCGCCTTCACACCGGATGAGGAGGTTGGCGGGCCGATGGAGCTTTTTGATATCGAAGGCTGGGGTGCGAAATACGCATACACGGTCGATGGCGGCGAACTCGGCGAGATCTCGGACGAGACCTGGACCGCCAAGACCGCGACGATAACATTTCGCGGAATGTCCACGCATCCGGGCTATGCTAAGGACATCTTGGTCAACTCTTCGTTTGCCGCAGCGGATTTTCTTTCACGATTCAATGATCCGAAAATTCCGAGGCCCGAAACAACGGCAGGCCGCGACGGGTTTGTGCATCCGTACAACTCTACGCTTGATATTGAAACGTCGGTCGTGCGTGTACTGCTACGCAATTTTGATATGTCAGGTGTCGATGAACAGGAGAAAATGATCCGTGCGATGCTCGAGGAAACGAAGAAAAAGTTTCCGAAAGTCGGGGGCGAAATGGAAGTTCGCCTTGGCTATCTGAACATGAAAGAAGAGCTGAAAAAACATCCGCAACTTGTCGAAAACGCCCGGAAAGCCGCTCAGCGTGCTGGTGTAACGCCAAAAATGAAACCGATCCGCGGCGGAACTGATGGTTCCCGTTTAACGGCTCGTGGCCTGCCGACCCCGAACATTTTTACAGGCGGGCATAATTTCCACGGAAAACTAGAGTGGAACTCGCGGAAGGGGCTCGAAAAATCGACTGAAATGCTCGTACACTTAGTGCAGATATGGGCCGAATCAAAATAATGACAACTAAAAAGTCTCTTCTACTATTTCTATTGACACTTGTCTTTGCGGCTTCCGCAGCAGCCCAGGCGGGCGGTTCGAAGGCCGGAGGGGCGAGTTTCCCCGGCGTGTCAAAGGCACAAATGGATCAGTTGCTTGCGGCGAAGAAGGTAACGGCCATCGCCTTGCCGACGTGGCTTCCGACCGGGTTTAAGGTTGAGAAAGTGCATTCGAAGCTGGGCCGCGGCGTCGCCATTCATGAGCGGGAATTCATCGTGGTCTATTCGCGAAAGCTTGAAAATGGCAAGACCCAGCGTTTTGCGCTCGAAGCAGGATTCGACGGCCTAGGTGATCTGATGTATGACGGGGCTAAGACGATAACGTCTTCACTTGGTAAGATCCATCTTTACTACGAGCCAAAGGACCCGGACACCGACGGGCAGAAGCTGAAGAATTATGTGATGACCGAATGGTTCAATGCCGGCAAGACCGCCTTTCATTACATCGGCTTTTACGGCAGCGAGGAAAAAGATGATCCCGACATGGCGATGATCTCGCTCGCCGATACGGAAAAGATACTTCGCTCGCTTAAGAGGCTCTAGCGGAAGTATTTCTGAACGTAGAACTCAGGAAAACGCTTTTTCAGGTCCTCAAGTTTGGGCCGGTCGTGAGCAACGATGTAAGGCTGAGTCGGATTCTTTTTCATATAGTCCTGATGGTAGCCCTCGGCGGCGAAGAATTTGACCAGCGGAACGACCTCGGTGACTACCGGTTTCGGAAGAGCCTTTGAACGGTCGATAGCCTCGATGTAGGCGGCGGCCGTTTTCTTCTGCTCTTCGTCTGCATAGAAGATCGCTGAGCGATAGTGCCGCCCGACGTCGGGCCCCTGTCGGTTCAGCTGCGTCGGATCGTGAGCTACAGAGAAAAAGATCGTCAGCAACTGCGTATATGTCACCTTCGTCGGGTCGTAAACTACCTCGACCACCTCAGCATGGTCAGTCTCGCCGGCACTCACCTTATCGTAGTTCGCGCTCCCGGCATCGCCGCCCGCGTACCCGCTCTTAACATCGACGACCCCTTTGACATGCTCAAAAACAGCCTCGACGCCCCAGAAACACCCGCCCGCAAATACTGCCGTCTGCATACCCTTCTGAGCGGCGGTCTCGGTCTCGACTGGAGCGATGTCGCGAAGATCGGTAGTTTTGCCAGAACTCGCCACGCCGCATCCGATGGCCACGATGGCAAGCATTCCCAGCATTATCTTTCCAAAAACTAACATATAGATGTTTCCCCTTAACGACATTATACCTGTTTGAACTGCCAATTTGGTTTTCGTTCGTCCACGCCGAAATAGATTCACGCGGCGGCGGTTCTTCCAATTAGCTAGATTCTTGATAAACTGACTTTTATTCCGCAGTCGAGCACCAAATGGAGATTCAACCGCTTAATTCCTCAAAAGCCCCCGAGCCGGTCGGCCTTTACCCGCATGCTCGGCGTGTGGGCAATTTGCTTTTTTTGTCCGGAGTCGGACCGAGGGAACGAGGGACGAAAAAGATTCCCGGCGTTGAGTTGAACGAGAGCGGTGAGATCGTCTCATATGATATCGAGACGCAGTGTCGGTCGGTGTTTCAGAATGTGCGGTACATCGTTGAGGACTCAGGTTCGTCGTGGGATAGGATCGTTGATGTGACCGTCTTTTTGACGAATATGAGGGCAGATTTCGCAACTTACAACCGCATTTACGCCGAGTATTTTGCCGATAATCAGCCTTGTCGAACGACCGTCGAGATCAGTTCTCTGCCGACGCCGATCGCGATCGAGTTGAAGGTGATCGCAACCATAGAATGAAGAGGAAAAACAAATGATAGAAACAAGGGGTTATGCAACCCATGACGAGTCGGCTAAGTTTGTGCCGTTTAATTTCGAACGCCGTAATCTCGGCGAAAATGACATTTTGATCGATGTGCAGTTTTGCGGTGTGTGCCATTCGGACATTCACCAGGCGAAGGGCGAATGGGGAAATTCGACCTACCCGATGGTTCCGGGCCACGAGATCGTCGGCCGTGTGTCGAAGGTCGGGAGCGGCGTAACTAAGTTCAAACTCGGCGATCTCGCCGGAGTTGGTTGTTTTGTCGATTCGTGCCGCGAGTGTTCGGCGTGCAAGGCCGATCAGGAGCAGTTCTGCAAGGTCCATACCGCAGCGACCTACAACGGCACCGAAATGGACAAAGAGACGATGACCTTCGGTGGGTATTCAAAACATCATGTCGTTGATGAAGCGTATGCGCTGAAGATCGCCGAGGATCAGCCGCTCGCAGCGGTCGCTCCGCTGCTGTGTGCAGGGATCACTACCTATTCGCCGCTTCGCAAATATAATATCGGCCCGGGCAGCAAAGTCGCGATACTCGGCCTTGGCGGGCTCGGGCACATGGGCGTCAAGCTCGCCGTCTCGATGGGAGCCGAAGTAACGGTTTTGAGCACCTCTCCTTCCAAACGCGAAGACGCTTTGAAGCTTGGTGCCCATCATTTTGTCGTCACTACCGACCGTGCGAATCTAAGGCCGCTTGCGGGTACTTTTAATTTCATTCTCGACTGCGTTTCCGCCGATCATGAGATGGATATGTACCTAAATCTGCTCGATATCGACGGGGCGATGGTTTTGGTCGGATTGCCTGAGAATCCCATCTCTGCAAAAGCGTTTTCGCTGGCCGGAAACAACAGGACCCTTGCTGGCTCGAGCATCGGCGGTATAAAGGAAACCCAGGAAATGCTCGATTATTGCGCGGCAAACAATATTACGTCCGACATCGAGTTGATCCCTATCACCGAGATCGAAGCGGCGTACGAGCGCACGATCAAGGCAGACGTTCGCTATCGATTTGTGATCGATATCAGCACTCTCTAGGAACGATGCAGAGGGGAAACGTGAAAGAGTACAAAAGTGAAAAAGTTGTTGTATTGCAATGATCATCCTTTTCCACCCTTTCACTTTTCCCCGTTTTTGCTTTTGATTATGCGTTACATCGCCCTGCTCCGTGGAATCAACGTCGGAGGCAACACCATGATCAAAATGGCGGAGCTCAAAGCCGTGCTCGAGGAATGCGGCTTCGAAAATGTCGTTACCTACATCAACAGCGGCAACATCGCGTTCGATTCAGATCCCGTGCAGAAGCCCGCACGCAGTAAGGGCTCTCTCGCCACCGAATCAACCCTCGTTTCTACCATCGAACAAGCGATCGAAAGCCACTTCAACAAACAGATCCCCGTCATGATCCGCGAACAGTCCGCGATCACGGACATTCTCGCTAAAAATCCTTTCGCCGGCCAGTTCGAAAGCCACAAAGAAATGCACGTGCTTTTTCTGAAGGAAGACATGCCCGCAGAAAAGCTCGATCAACTTCTAGCGGCCGCTCCGGACGGCGAACGCTACGCGGTGATCGGCCGTGAACTCTATTGCCATCTACCGAAAGGCGTCATTGACAGCTTGCTGGGAAAGAGCTTTTTAGAGAAAAAGCTAAAGCTTTCGGTGACCGGCCGCAATTGGCGGACGACTGAAAAACTCGCCACCTTATAGGTATTACGGTCGTGCTTCAAGAACCAGATTAAATGGCGTCTCTGTCGCGCGGCGGAACTTCGTGAATCCGCCAGCTTCCGCCACTTCTCGTAAACGCTTTTCACCAGCCTGAGCCCCTAGACCCAGGCCGACTTCCTGCGAACGCGAGGCCGGTGTGCAAATCATAGTCGAGGCCGAGTAGTAGACACGGCCGACGGGATTGTGATTTTCGGCAAATGTGTCATTTGCAAATGGTTCTACGATCATCCACGTTCCGTCGTCCTTGAGTGCCGACCTGACATGGCCCGCCGCTCCGACGGGGTCGCCCATGTCGTGCAGGCAGTCGAAAAATGCAACGAGGTCATAATCCGAGCCCGGGAAATCTTTTGATGCTGCGACCTCAAAGCGAATATTGTCACCGACCCCTGCCTCTTTTGCCCGGTCGCGAGCCTTGTCGATCGAACCGGCGTGATAGTCAAACCCGACAAACTCCGACTGCGGAAATGCCTTTGCCATCAGTATCGTTGAGGCTCCGAGACCACAGCCGACATCGGCGACCGATGCACCGGACTTAAGTTTCTCTTCGACGCCATCGAGTGCCGGGATCCAGGAGTTGAGTAGATTCGCTATGTATCCGGGGCGGAAAAATAATTCGGTTCCGCGGAAAAGGTCTTCATGATGCTCGTGCCAGCCAAACCCGTCGCCCGTCTTGAACCGATCCGTCAATTGGGGGATCGCTCTCAAGGCTGACGTCGCGAGAATAAATGCTCCCGGCAGGTATGCCGGATTATCTTCGTTCGTCATCACGAGCACCTGTTCGTCGGTCATGTAATAGCTGTCCGCTTCTTCGTCATACTGGACGTAGCCGCTCGCAGCATTTGCATTCAGCCATTCGCGGATGTATCGCTCGTTCGTTCCTGTTCGGCTTGCCAACTCGGCGGCGGTGATCCGTTCATTCGGCGTCGCCATGGCTTTGTAGAGGCCAAGTTTCTCGCCAATAACGATGGATCCGGCGTGCAGCGTCGCCCCTAGATCGCCAACGAATCTTCCTAGCAATTCGTTGAGTTTATTTTCGTCGATGTTCATTCTGTTCCCTCCTAAGATTTAGTTTCTGAAATTGAAATAATTCCTGGGGCGATGCCGCAATAAAGTGGACCGGCCAAAACGAAAGTCGGGGTATGATAAATTCGATAGAGAGGTTTATATCACAATTATGCCTGTCAGAGCACCCTTTAATTTTAAGCAATGGATCGATGACCATCGGCACCTTCTCAAGCCGCCGGTTGGAAATCAATGTGTTTATGACGACGATGACTTTATCGTGATGGTTGTCGGCGGACCGAATTCGCGTAAAGATTATCATTGGGACGAGGGCGAAGAGCTGTTTTACCAGCTCGAGGGCGATATCACGGTACAGGTACAGGAGGCCGGTAAGGCGGTTGAGGTTGTGATCCGCGAGGGTGAGATGTTCCTGCTGCCGCCGCGAATTCCTCACAACCCGATCCGCGGAGCGAATACGGTCGGTCTCGTGATCGAAAGGAAAAGACGCGAGGGAGAACTCGATGGGCTATTGTGGTTTTGCGAGAACTGTAATGAGAAGCTTTACGAAGAGTATTTTCAGTTGACGGATATCACCACGCAGTTTCAGGGTGTTTTCAAAAGATTTTACGAAAGCGAAGATCTGCGAACATGCAGATCTTGCGGAACACAAATGCAATCACCGCCTGTGATAAACTAGCAGTTGAGTTATGTCCGATCTTCTTACTGAACTAGCAAACGTTACCGAGTCGCTTGAGGCAAACGAGATCGAGTACGCAGTCTGTGGGGGATTGGCTCTAACGATACTAGGATTCCCGAGAGCAACATTCGATATTGATATCCTGATCCGGCCCGAATCGCTTGACGGTTCGTTCGAGATCGTAAAGGAATTCGGGTTCGACATTCATGGCCTTGATATGTCCTTCAAAGAGCGAGCTGTCGAGATTCGCCGCGTGTCTAAGATCGACGATGATGGCGAGGTTCTGCCGTTGGATTTCCTGCTCGTAACTCCGCAGGTCGAGGACGTATGGTTATCCAAAAAGACGGTTGAATGGAACGGTAATCCGTTATCGATAGTGTCGCGAGAAGGACTCATTCGTATGAAAGAACTCGCAGGCCGGCCTAAAGATCTAATTGACATTGATAGGTTAACAAATGAAGAGAGTTGACATGTCGCCATCTGCAATAGCTCGACGCCTGAAACAAATGGAGCAACTGAGAAGACTAAGTCTCTCGCTTATGAAGGCAAAGGCTATAGGTGAGGAAGAGGCTCTGGAACTCAGGCGTTCGTTTCGAGAGCGGAAAAGGAACGAAGCAGCCGAAAATGCGGCTCACTGATGGAGCAGTACTTTCTTGGTTTTATACAGCCTACTTTTTCGGGGTCCGCCTAAGCTCGATCTTCTGTATCCCCTTTGGCTGCATAGTTTGGACTCCCTTTACCGCCGGTTTGTCGTCAACGGTCAGTATCTCTTCTTCAAGAACCTCGCCACGAAGCCGTTTGGTTGAAACTAATAGAATCTCGTCCGATTTGAATGGCGTTATCAGAGCATCGCCAAATACCTTTGACGTCAATTTCAGGCCGCTGCCCTCATCAATATAAACTTCGTCTTTCGAGCCGCCGCGACACAGTTTGTAATCCTTGACGCTTTTCACGCTTCCAGCTTCCGAGTATGTTGTGCGGAATGTCGTGCACGAATTATTGCTTGTTGGGAAAGCCCCGATCTCCATCTGGACATCGACCGGAGCGGCTCCAGGCTGGGCTGGCAGGTTGGTCAGTTTTCCTGCCCATGTTCCCTCCCACGCGGCAAGCGGGGAAGCTGTTTCGGGTGCTTTCTTAAGGACGTACTTGGCGTACCACGCAAGATATCGTTCGTACCGATCGCGAACGTTGCTCGGGCGTGTCAGTCCGTGAAACTCGTTTGGATAGACGATCAATTGCGTATCGATACCGAGGCTTTTTAAAGCCTGGTACATTTGTTCGCTGCCGGAGATCGGTACGTTGAAATCCCGCTCGCCGCCGAGGAATAATGTCGGTGTTTTGATGCGGTTTGCGTTTAGAAACGGATACGAGACCTTCTGGTAGGTCTCCCAGGATCTCGGTTCCCAAGGAGGGCCGATCTCGTTGTCGTATTGGATTATGTACTGGTCGCTGCCGTAGTACGAAACCGTGAACGACGTTCCCGCACCGCTGGTCCCTGCCTTAAATCTATTGTCCGAGGCAATCAGATAGTTAGTTAAAATGCCGCCATAACTCCATCCGCCGACGCCGAGCTTTTCAGGGTCTGCAACGCCCATTCTTACCACGTGATCAACGCCCGCTAGCAGGTCTTGAACCTCATAATTACCCCAGTCAGCAAAGATCGCACGCGAGAACTTTTGGCCGCGGCCCGAGCTGCCGCGGTAGTTTACTGCTAGCACGGCATAGCCGTTTGCCGCGAAAAGGTGCCGTTCTGCGGCGAATGAGTGCTGGTCCTGAGCATTCGGGCCGCCATGTATTCGCAAAAGGAATGGGACTTTAGTGCCCTTCACGTAGCCGTGTGGGTACGTCAGCAGGCCGTGCACATCGGTGCCGTCTTTGCTTTTGAATTCGACGCGTTCGGTTGGCGGTAAGCTAAGTTCGGCAAATAGCTCATCGTTATGCGATGTAAGCTTTCTCAGATCGCCATTCTCGAAGGCATGGATCTCATTTGCTCTATCATCGGCTCCCGAAACAACCGCAATTCGGCCTTTCATTTCGTCCCATCCGGAAACCACAATATGACGCTTAATAAGACGTTCTGCTTTTCCACCTGACAAAGGGGCCTTTGCCGGGTAAACCGAACGGTCGTCAGTAACCAGGAATAGGACTTCTTTGCCGTCCGAACTGAAGACAGGGTTGGAAACGCCGCGGTCGAGTTCCTCAGCCGCCTGAACACGGACCGGCAGAGAACTGCCATCAGCGGCGACCGTCGTTAGATGGGTCATGTTGTAAGCCCCGTATCGTTTGTCATCCGATTCAAGGAACATCAGAGATCGCCCATCAGGGCCCCAAACAGGCCGGCTTCCGCGGCTTGTCAGCGGCGTTACTTGTTTTTCGGTAGAGCCCGGTTTTGCATCGGCAACATAGATCTGAAGCCCGGGCTCGCGGTCCGGGTCGGCAGCACGGTTGCTGGTAAAGGCGATGCGGCTGCCGTCAGGCGACCAGACTGGATTCGACTCGTCAACTTTGCCTTTGGTAAGCCGGTCAAGCTTTTTGGCAGCGATGTCGAAAAGATAAACGTACGAAGATCTGGTTGAGGTCATATACCCTTGCACGTCCTGCTTGAAACGATATCGGTCGATGACGATCGGCTTCGGAGGCTTCGGCGTGGCTCCGGGAGCGGACGGTTCATCGGGGTCAGCATCTCGCATGACCAGCGCGATCCGCTTTGAGTCGGGAGACCATTCATATCCCTGGAGGCCACCCTTGAGGTCAGTCAACTGACGAGCCTCGCCGCCGTTTCGGTCAAGCAGCCATATCTGTCCGCCGCGGGCCGGTCCAGGCCGCGAAGAGGTAAACGAAAGATACTTTCCATCCGGGCTCCATTTGGGAGAGCTCTCGCTCTCACTTGAAAAAGTTATCTGGCGATTCGTCTTCCCGTCGTAACTAACCATCCATATGTCTGAATCTGATTTGTCGGCCTTAATGTCGGTCGTTGATACAACGTATGCGACCCACTGTCCATCGGGCGATACTTGGGGATCACTAACGTTCTTTATTTTAAAGAGATCATCCAGCTTTAGCGGGCGCCGCTCGGTTTGGCCAACATTGAGAAGGCTTGCGGTAGCTACAAAGGTGATCAGAAGACAGAATCTTAGGAAAGTCATACGTGATTTACGATCCAGCTGGCCGATGCAGCAGTTCAGGCCGGCTTTTGAGCATTCTAATTTGAGTGAAAGTGCCCTTAGCGTAACACCGAGATTTTCTTGAATCAAAGGACGGTGCATCGAGTAGTGGTGAATAATGTGCAATAGTTTTGTAAATATTTGTAAACTTTGGCCGCGCAGTCTGGAATCGGTTGCCAAATGGGGTCAACTGTCCTATCTTGATGCAATCCAAACCAGACAACCGGTTTTCGATATTTAGTCAACCAGCAAAAAATTTACTCGATAAGGATCAGAATTATGAGACCTCGTGAGCTTCTTACCATTTGCTTTTCCGCAATTCTACTATCGCTGTCCGTAACCTTTGTTGCGGCACAGGCGAGACCCGCCGCATCGCCAGCTTCTACCGGTAAGCCTTTCGAAACGGCGATCCAGAGCCTGCGGTTTCGCGAGATCGGCCCGGCGACGATGGGCGGGCGTGTAAATGACATCGAGGTTCCTATTCAGGACACAAAGGTCATCTACGCTGCTATGGCCGCTGCTGGCATCCTGAAATCCACAAACGGCGGAACGACGTGGGAAACGCTTTTTGACAAAGAAGCTGTTCCTACCGTCGGTGATGTCGCCGTCGCTCCGTCAAATCCGTCGATCGTTTGGGCCGGTTCGGGCGAGTCGAACAACAGGCAAAGTTCGTCGTGGGGCAATGGGGTTTACAAGTCGATGGATGCTGGAAAGACTTGGAAGAACATGGGCCTCGAAAAGACGATGGCGATCGCTCGGGTTGTCATACACCCGACCAATCCAGACATTGTTTGGGTTGCGGCGACCGGTAATCTCTGGGGAGCCTCACCAGATCGCGGAGTTTACAAGACGACAGATGGCGGCAAGACATGGGCACATGTACTCAAGGTCAACGATGACACCGGTGCGACCGAGCTGATCGTCGATCACGAGAGTCCAACCATCCTTTACGCGGCAATGTATCAGCGACGCCGAACGGTTTTTGGATTCAACGGAAGCGGAGCTCACAGTGCTTTGTACAAGAGTGTCGACGGTGGCGAGACCTGGTCAATGGTTACCCGCGGAATGCCCTACAACACCGAAAATGCCCCGACGCCTCGCCCGGAGACGCTTTTGGAAACAGGAAGAATTTCCATCGCCGTTTATCAACGCAACACGAACATCGTCTACGTAACCGTCGAGCACGCGAACGGCGGCGTGTACCGTTCCATCGATAAGGGTGAGACTTGGACCAAGATGGCGGAGATCGCGGCTGTTCCGCGTCCAATGTATTTTTCTAAGCTGAAGGTAGATCCGAATAACGATCAGCGTCTGTGGCTCGCCGGTGTAGCGATGCAATATTCCGAGGATGGCGGCCGGACGTGGACGGGTAATTTCTCGCGTGCCCCACACGCGGACACGCACGGCATTTGGATCAATCCGAACGATTCAAATCACATTATTCAGGGCAACGACGGCGGTATAAACATCAGCTTTGACCGCGGCCGCACTTGGGATTATTCGAACACGGTGCCTCTTGGGACATTCTACGAAGTCGGTGTTGATAATAGTTTGCCCTACAAGGTTTGCGGCGGATTGCAGGACAACAATACGTGGTGCGGGCCCAGCATGACAACCAATCCTCAGGGGATCTCTAACAGCGATTGGTACACGATCGGCGGCGGCGACGGATTTTTTGCGCAGCCCGATCCGAACGACCCCGACATTGTTTATGGAGAATCGCAGGACGGAAATCTTTACCGTCGCAACGTGCGGACCGGTGAAAATAAGCAGATACGCCCGCGTGAAGAAGAAGGCGAAAAGCGATATCGGTTCCAGTGGAACTCGCCAATTGTGATCTCGGCATACGACTCGAATACGATCTATTACGGCGGCAACTTTCTGTTCAAATCAAATGACCGCGGAGACAATTGGGTAAAGATCAGTCCTGATCTGACGACCAACGTCGACCGAAACACGCTGCCGATCATGGGCAAGGTTCCGGATAGATTTACGCGTTCGCGTCATGATGGCGTTCAGCAGTACCCGGCTATTACTACTGTTTCAGAATCACCGCTGAATAAGAATGTGATATGGGCAGGAACCGATGACGGCAACCTCCAGATCTCGCGGGACGGGCAGACGTGGAAGAACGTGGTGGATAAAGTTCCCGGTTTGCCGAAAGGGACTTACGTTAGCAGGGTCGTCGCCTCGCGGGCGAGCGAAGGTTCGGCTCTTGTGACATTTGACGGGCATCGAAATGGCGATTTTAAGGTCTACGTTTATTCGACGACCGACTTTGGCGAATCGTGGAAGTCGATCGTTTCGAACCTGCCCCAGAACAACGGTATCGTCAGCGTTATTCGCGAACATCACCGCAACACGAACCTGCTTTTTGTAGGGACCGAGTACGGCATGTATGTCTCATACGATCGCGGCGGAAACTGGACGAAGTTCCATATGAATCTGCCGACGGTTCCGGTCGATGACATTCTCATACATCCTCGCGAGAATGACCTTATTCTCGCAACCCACGGACGTTCGATCTGGATCATGGACGATATTACGGCCCTCGAGCAGATGAATGACACGGTTCTCGGCAGTGATATCCATTTGTTTGACCCGCGACGTTCTGTGATGTGGCGGACTTGGAGCAACAAGCCCTTAACGTCCGACAAAATGTTCTACGGCCAGAATCCGCCGAACGGCGCGATGATCAATTTCTATCTGAAAGAACCGCTTGTCGACCGACAGGTCGTTACGATCACAGTTCAGGATGCTAACGGGCAGACGTTGCGTACGCAAAATTGCACGCGTCCACAGCCCGCTCCGACTCCCGGTGCCGGCGGCCCTGGCGGTGGTGGGCCGGGCGGCGGCGGTGGCGGCGGAGGCTTTGGCGGCTTCGGCGGAGGCGGAGGCGGTAACCAATGTATCGCCAACAAGGGCCTAAATCGCTGGGTTTGGGATATGCGTCAGCGTCCTCCGGGTGCTGGACCGGGAGCCGGCCCGGGTGGCGGCGGCTTCGGCGGCGGCGGCTTTGGCGGTGGTGGCATCGCGAATCTGGGTTTCCGCGTTGACCCGGGCACGTACACTGTCAAGATCAAACTAGGAGACAAGGAAATGTCCAAGACATTTCAGGTCATAGACGATCCCCGTGTCAGCTTCTCAGCGGAAGATAGGGCGAAGAAGAAGGCTGCTCTGATGAAGATGATGCCGATCGTCATGAGGGGCACTCAGGCTCAACAGCAGATCGTCGCTCTAAGGACAAACGTTAACAACGCTCTTGAGGCTTGGCGTCGTCCGGGTTCGGGCATTCCGCAGAATATTCGCGCCGCTGGCGAGGAACTTCTCAAGAAGATCGATAAGGCGTACGAGAACTGGGGAACGCCGCCCTCGCTGGTGAGCAATATCAGCCAAGCAGGCCCACCGCTGGTAGAACTGCCACAGCCGCTGAATCAGCGTGCGGCCTTGGTCCTCGGGGCGATCGAAAACGCCTCTGGTGCGCCGACTAGGTGGGAGCTTGCTCAGATCGATATTCTGAGTACACGCATTCCCGCTGCTGCCGACGAAGTAAGGAAACTCATAACTGAGGATCTCGCTGCATTGAACAACATGATCATCGAGGCGAAGATACCGATGATACAGCCTCCGCCAGGAGCCGCCGGTCCAGGTGCAGCCCGTCCGCCCGGCGAAATGGACCACGACGATCAATAGAAAGATCGTGTGAATTGTGATCGCCGGGAACGAGCTTTCGCTGTTCCCGGCTTTTTTGTGGGTGGTCAATTTTGGAAGCGTGTTCTTCGGTGACAAAATGATGAAAGTGTTCAAGATCGATGTCCACACACACATTCTGCCGCGAGATGTCCCTTCGTGGAAGGACAGCTTTGGCTATGGCGGGTTCATCAAGCTCGATCATTACAAACCATGCTGCGCCCGAATGGTTAGGGACGACGGCGTACAGTTTCGTGATATCGAAGAAAATTGTTGGGATCCGGCCGTCCGTATCGAAGAAATGGACGCAACCGGTGTTGGTGTTCAGGTGCTTTCAACCGTGCCGGTTATGCTCAACTATTGGACGAAGCCGGATGACGGAGCGGAGATCGCACGATTTTTAAATGATCACATCGCCGATGTCGTAAATGAGTTTCCGCTTCGCTTCCTCGGTCTCGGAACGCTGCCCATGCAGGACACCGATCTTGCCATCCGCGAACTTGAACGCTGCAAACAACTCGGCCTCGCCGGTGTTCAAATCGGAACTAACGTCAATCAACTCAACCTCGGCGAGCCGCAGTTTTTCGACGTCTTCGCCGCCTGCGAACGCCTCGGCATGGCCGTCTTTGTTCATCCATGGGATATGGCCGGCGAAAAAGACATGCAAAAATACTGGCTCCCGTGGCTCGTCGGCATGCCGGCCGAGGTTTCGCGTGCCATTTGTTCGTTGATCTTTTCGGCAACGCTGGAACGCCTGCCAGATCTGCGGATAATGTTCGCTCATGGCGGCGGAGCTTTTCCGGCAACCATAGGCCGCATCGAACATGGTTTCAACGTTCGCCCTGATCTTTTCACTGACAATCAGCACCGCCCGCGTAAGTATTTGAAAAGCATGTACTTCGACTCACTTGTTCACGAACGATCGAGCTTGGAATATCTCATTGACCTCGTCGGCTCCGACCAGATCGCGATGGGTAGCGACTATCCGTTCCCACTCGGGGAAGCAGAACCGGGGAAGCTTATCGATTCACTGGATGTTGACGACTCGATCAGAGAAATGCTGTTAAACGGAGCTGCGTTGAAGTGGCTGGGGTTGGAGCGATCGAGATTCAGAGGTTAGAAGAAGCCGGAACGAGCCTGAGTCCGCTCCGGCAGTTAAATTGACCAAACACGCACCTAGAGGTTGATCACGTGATCACGAAGAACGATTCCACTGAGAACGAGCTCTGGGCCGTTCTTGCGGAATACGATATCACCTTGCGTTCGGCGATTGTTGGCGGCAATTCGTCCGACAGCAAGGGCGATCCGTTTGCCTTTGCTGTCGACTAGTCCGACTGTCGCTCCGCCCGACTGATCGCGTGTAACTTCGACCGAGTATTCACCCGGTACGACGACCGTATCGCCGATGCTGAAGGCGAACGGAACTTCCATCGAGAGTCGAGTCTTTGTGTTCGCGTTTACCGTAAAAGCAAACATAGAAACCGTAAGTGCCAGCGAGGAGAAAGTGAGTAGAATTTTTTTCATGATTACCTCTTGATAGTTATTAATTTGCGAGACTTCCGTCTCAATATACTAAGGCGTAAAATCGGGCAGGATAGGTCTCACGAAATAATATGATTTCTCAGCAGGTTCGATCTGGTAGTGAGTTTCCGAACGCAGAGGCGATGGACATTGCCGATCCATTAGCGTCTTTCCGCGATCGTTTTCATTTTCCCGAAATCGAGGGCGATCAGCGCCCGCTTTACTTTACCGGTAATTCACTGGGCCTGATGCCGAAAAAGGCGCGTGAATACGTAGAGCAGGAACTTGACGACTGGTCGCGTCTGGCGGTCGAAGGGCATTTGCATGCCAGGAATCCGTGGCTGCCTTATCACGAGTTTTTGACCGAGCCGATGGCTCGTTTAGTCGGGGCATTGCCGTCCGAAACGGTCGTAATGAATGCCCTAACGGTGAACTTGCACCTGATGATGGTATCGTTTTATCGGCCGACGCTCGAACGTTACAAGATTGTCATCGAGAAAGGAGCCTTTCCGTCGGACCAATATGCGGTCGATTCACAGATCAAGTGGCACAAGGGCGACCGAAACTGGCTCGTCGAACTTACACCCCGCGAAGGTGAGTCGACCCTGCGAACCGAAGATGTGGTCGACAAAATAGACCGCGAAGGTGAATCAATTGCCCTGATCATGCTTGGCGGTGTGAATTATTACACCGGCCAAGCTTTCGACATGGCTGCAATTACTGCTAAGGGGCGTGAAAAGGGCTGTGTCGTGGGTTTTGATTGCGCTCACGCGGCGGGGAATTTGGCGCTTAGGTTGCATGATTGGGATGTCGATTTTGCGGTTTGGTGCTCATATAAATATCTCAACGGCGGGCCCGGAGCTGTCGCTGGAGCGTTTGTTCACGAGCGGCATTTGCATGCGTTCGAACTTCCGCGGTTCGCGGGGTGGTGGGGCAATAACAAGCAAACCCGCTTTTTGATGGGCCCCGAATTCGATTGTCTGCCTGGAGCCGAAGGCTGGCAGCTTTCAAACCCCCCGATCCTGCAAATGGCTGCTCTTCGGGCATCGCTTGAGATATTTGACGAAGCGACGATGAGCGCTCTTCGCGGTAAATCCGTAAAACTGACCGGCTATCTCGAATCACTGATCGACGGTATCGGCGACGATCGTATCGAAGTGATCACGCCGCGCGATCCCGCTCAGCGTGGCTGTCAGCTATCGATCCGAGTTCGTGGCGGTGATCGCTCCTTGCATCAAAAACTGTCTGAACGCGGCGTTGTGTCTGATTGGCGTGAGCCCGACGTGATCCGCGTCGCCCCGACACCGCTCTATAATTCGTTTAATGATGTTCATCGCTTTTCTGTGATCCTGAAGGAGTGTCTGGCTTGAGGGACTTTGAGGCGAACTACTGCGACCCGGAATGGTTTGAAGTCGCCAGGGCGATCTGCGAAGAGAATGGTCTCAACGATAGCGAGCTAGAAAGGGCCGGCGGTACCGATCATGTAGTTTTCTTCGTCGGTGAGGATCTCGTATTGAAGATCTATCGGCCAGAGAGGAATTGTTTCGAACGGGAAAGTCGTTCGCTTGAGTTTGCGATCGGGCTAACCCAGTTTCAGACTCCCAAGATCGTTTTCTCCGGCAAACACGACGGACTCGATCATCTTTTGATGACGCGGATCCAAGGGCGTGAGATGACGCGACCGGAGTTTCTCGCCCTTGCTCGCGACGAACGTGTATCGATCGTTTCGCAACTCGCGACGGGGCTGAAACGGCTGCATGAGCATCCGACGGACGGTTTCGTGTCTGACTGGGCGGGATTTGTTGAGGAGCGGGCATCGACCTTCATCGAGCGTCAGATCGGTCATGGTGTAAATTCGAAGATCATCGAGCAACTACCACGGTATATTGCCGACTCGCTGCCGCTGATCCCTTTGGATCCTTCAGTGTTTCTGCACGGTGATGTACATTTTGGGAATTTACGATTTGATGGACAGGCCTCGGTTTCGGGATTGTTCGATTTTGCTGATTCTCGGGTCGGGTGGCGCGAGTATGATCTGCTCGCGATCGGCGTATTGATCCTGCAGGGCGAAGGCGAACTCCAGCGCGAGTTTTTCCGGGCATACGGCTATGCTGATAACGAGATGGATGAAGAGATGCGTCGCCGGCTGATGATGCTCACTATGCTTTATGAGACGGCTGATCTTCGGAGATATGCGCTTCGGCTACGTCCTGACGCGGTTAGTCTGGATCTATATGAACTAGAAAAGGCTATCTGGGCCTTTGTTTGAGACCGATCAAAACGCCGGAACCATATTCCAGATCGTCCCCATTATCTGTTGTGATAAGCGTCACACAGAGGTTGTTGTAGAAGGTAGATAGTAAATCCGATGATTCGGGCAAGTATCAATGGGCACCAGGGCGAGTTTGCGGAGGGCATCACTGTGCTTGCAGCGGCCAAGCAGTTGGGAATCGATATTCCTACCCTGTGCAACGACGATCGTCTCGCTCCTGTGGGGGCTTGCCGGATGTGCTTGGTTGAGATAAAAGGCAGTTCTAATGAGGCTGTCTCTTGCAAAACCCTCCTTTCAGAAGCAATGGAAGTCGAGACGCACGGAGCATTAACTGAGGTCGGTCGAACCTGGAACCTACGAATGCTGGCCGGCAACTATCCGGCGGAAGCGTTCGAAGCTTTTCCCGATAAACCCTTTCACAAACTTGCCTCACAGTACGGCCTGAAGTCTGAGGATTTTCACGGCGATGATACGATCGCTGCCGACTCATCGCACACATACATCAACGTCGATATGTCGCGATGCATTAATTGTTATGCGTGTGTCCGCATTTGCACCGATGTGCAGGGGCAGTTCGTATGGCATGTGCTCGGGCGGGGCGAGGAATCGCAGATATTGCCGGACTCATTCGGAGCCTTTGGCGACAGCACTTGCGTGTCGTGCGGAGCCTGCTCCGACGCGTGTCCGACCGGTGCACTTGAAGACAAGACGGTCATCGAACGCGGGTTTCCAACCACCTGGACCAAGACGACCTGTCCTTACTGCGGAACGGGCTGCGAGATGAATGTCGGCGTCCGCGATGACCACGTCGTGCAGGTCAAACCGGTGATGGACGCTCCGGTCAATTACGGACATCTCTGCGTCAAGGGGCGTTACGCATATGATTTTGTCGACGCGAACGATCGCGTGACCGAACCGATGATCCGCGAAAATGGCGAATGGCAGGTCGTCTCCTGGGAAGAGGCGATCGCATTTACGGCTGAGAAACTGAAGGCGATCGACAGCGAATTTGGCCGCGACGCAATCGCCGTGCTCGGCTCCGCGAGGGCCACTAACGAGGAGAATTATCTCGCGCAGAAATTTACTCGCGTCGTTCTGGGTACGAACAACGTCGATTGTTGTGCACGCGTCTGCCATACGCCGTCAGCCGCAGCGATGAAGATCATGATCGGCACGGGTGCGATGACTAATTCGTTCGACGACATCGAAAAGGCGAAAACTATTTTCCTTTGCGGTGCAAACCCGACTGAAAATCACCCGATCCCCGGTGCACGCATCAAGCAGGCGGTTCTCAAGAAAGGAACGAAGTTGATCGTCATTGATCCGAGAAAGACCGAGCTAACGAAATACGCCGACGTCCATCTGCAGCTGCGGCCCGGTACGAACATTTTGATGTTCAACGCCCTTGCCTACACGATCATCGACGAAGGCTTGACCGACCCGGAATTTATCCGGACTCGCGTCACCGAGTTCGATGAATTTCGCGAATTCGTCGCCGACTACTCACCCGAGGCCGTGGCCGAAAGATGCGGCGTGGACGCGGTACTTATACGCAAGGCGGCACGCATCTACTCGATGAACACGCCGTCGATGGCGATGCACGGGCTCGGCATGACCGAGCATCTGCAGGGAACTGAGGGTGTGATGTCGATCGTCAACCTCGCCTTGTTGACCGGAAATATCGGCAAGCACGGAGCCGGCGTAAATCCGCTCCGAGGGCAGAATAACGTGCAGGGCTCCGCACATATGGGCTGCGATCCGGGCATCCTTACCGGCTCAGTGACGATCGAATCTGGCCGCGAACTATTTGAAAGCGTCTGGAAGCAGCCCGTGCCCACCAAGGCGGGGCTCAATCAACTGCAGATGATCGACGCCGCCCGCGACGGCAAACTCAAGGCATTGTGGACGATCGGCTACGACGTTTTCTTGTCGAACGCCAACACCCACGAGACGGCCAAAGCCTTTGGCAACATGGACCTCGTCATTATCCAGGACTTCTTTATGAACGAGACCGCGAAGAACTTCGGCCACGTATTTTTCCCGGCGACGACGTCGTTCGAAAAAGACGGAACGTTCATGAACGGCGAGCGGCGTGTTCAGCGTGTCCGTGCGGCGGTGAGCCCACGCGGTAACGCAAAGTCCGACCTAGAGATCATCTGCGACCTCGCGGCGGCGATGGGCTTTGAAAAGGATTTTGAGTTCAAGACGGCCGAAGAGGTCTGGAACGAGGTTCGGGCCGTGTGGCCTCCGGGATACGGCATTACTTACGAGCGGATCGAAAAGGCCGGTATCCAATGGCCGTGTCCAGACATCGATCACCCCGGTACCGAGGTCTTGCATGGCGACTCGTTCTCTAACGGCGTCAAGGCGGCATTGAAGAGAATAAGATTCCGGCCGACGAAAGAGGTCGTGACGGACGATTTCCCATTTATGCTGACCACGGGCCGTGTGCTTGAGCAGTTTAATGCCGGCACGATGACGATTCGTACTCCGAACAGGAAACTGCGGCCGACGGATTTACTGCAGATGTCAAAGGCAGATTCGGAACGGCTTTCGATCGCAAACGGCGAGAAGGTCAGGCTGCTCAGTAATTACGGCGAGGCAGTCTTGCCGGTAGAGATCACTAACAAGGTGAAAACTGGGGAGCTATTCGCTTCATTCCACGACCCGGCGGTGTTCCTCAATTACGCAACGGGGCCGACCCGAGACCGCTTTACACAGGCACCGGAATTCAAGGTCACGGCTGTCCGTATCGAAAAACTGATAGAATCGTATTAACTTATGTCCAGAATCGTCATCATCGGGGCCGGCCTTGCCGGCTCGCTACTCTCGATCTATCTTGCCAAGCGCGGCCTTGCGGTTGACGTCTACGAGGCTCGTGGCGATATGCGTCTCCAGGAGGTCGCTGCCGGACGCTCGATAAACCTGGCGCTCTCTGATCGTGGCATCGCCGCCTTACGAGAGATCGGCATGGACAAATATATGCTCGCCGAGGCGGTGCCGATGCGGGGGCGGATGATCCATACTGTCAGCGGCGAAACCAAACTCTTGCCTTACAGTGGACGGCAAGGTGAATATATTAATTCTGTCTCGCGTGCCGGATTGAACATCGCCCTGATGAACGAAGCCGACAAGTACGACGGTGTGACATTCCATTTCAACCAACGATGTGTGTATTTTGATTGCGCCAGCGGTGAGGCTAAATTCTCAAATGGCGTCCGAGTCAAAAGCGACACTGTCATAGCGACGGATGGAGCAGGTTCGGCGGTGAGAAACGCGATGCTGCACGGCGGGGTCGAGCGTTTTGATTTCTCGCAAATTTGGCTCGAGCATGGCTATAAAGAACTGCATATCCCGACGGGTGTCGACGGCAGTTTCCAACTTGAAAAAAACGCCCTCCATATCTGGCCGCGAGATAAATTTATGATGATTGCCCTGCCAAATTTTGACGGCAGCTTCACCTGCACATTATTTCTCGCGCACAAGCCACAAGACGAAGGCGGTGCTGCATTTTCCCGTTTGACTGACGAACGATCTGTTGCCGAATTTTTCCATCGAGAATTTCCAGATGCGACGAAACTCATGCCGACGCTTGTCGAGGATTTCTTTGCCAACCCGACGGGGAATCTTGGTACGGTGAAGTGTTTTCCCTGGAATGCCAGCGGCAACGCTCTTTTGCTCGGCGATTCGGCCCACGCGATTGTACCGTTCTATGGGCAGGGGATGAACTGTGCCTTCGAAGACGTTCGCGTGCTCGCCTCACTCTTGTCGGAACCGGGAGCAATAGCGACTGGGTCAAGCATTAACTGGGAGTCGGTTTATGAAAAATACGGCGAACTGCGAAAGGTTAACACCGACGCTATCGCCGACATGGCGGAGGAAAATTTCTACGAAATGCGCGACGCTGTCGCCGATCCTGTCTTCGTAAAGAAAAGGGAACTAGAGACCAAACTCGAGCAGACATATCCTGATTATTTCTCAAAATATTCCATGGTTACCTTCCGTGAAGATATGCCCTACTCGGTCGCTAAGGAAAAGGGGAACGCACAGGATGCATTACTTATGCGACTCTGCTCTCAAGTGGATAATGTTAGCGATCTCGACCTGTCGGAAGTCTTTTCAATTGTCAAAGATCTATGAGCAGTTACGAAATGATCGCCGACCTTTCGATACCATTGGATTTCCGTGGGCCACAGCCGAATGCCTTCGGTGTCGACGTTGCGATTGCGACGCCACTGGGCGATACGCGGGACGGATCGAGCGTTAATTTCGAGCAGTACACATTCATCCCGCATTGCAACGGCACGCACACCGAGTGCGTTGGTCATATCACGGACGATCGGATCTCAGTTCGTGACTGTCTACAGGACGTTATAATGCGGGCCGTCTTGATATCGGTCGAACCATCATCGAGTGGTCATGAGTTTGTGATCGATCTCCACGAGCTTACAAAAGCAGGCATCGCGAGCGGTTCGGATGCATTAATTATCCGTACATTGCCCAATAACGAAACCAAGCTGTCGAGAAACTACGATGGCAATAACATCCCGCCATATTTTACCGCCGAAGCTATGCGGTACATTGTTGATTGCGGGTTCAAACATCTGTTGGTGGATCTGCCATCCATCGACCGCATGTTCGATGAAGGCAAACTCGAAAACCACCGGATCTTTTGGAATGTCGAGAGCGGAAGTCGTGCCGTTGGAGTCGATACCCGGATACGTAGCACGGTGACCGAGTTGATCTACGTGCCAAACGAGGTCGCGGATGGTGAATATCTTCTCAATCTACAGATCGCACCCTTCGAGACTGATGCTGCGCCTAGTCGTCCAATTTTATTTACTATACCCTCTCCGACTTCTTAAAAAGCTTTACTAGAAGTAGACCTGTTAGTCCCAACCAGAAGCCCACGAGGCCCGTAACTATTTGCGCCGAGATCGAGTGACCGAGGAACAAATTGATAGCCGCCGCTACGAAGGAAAAAACACCAACTACAACTAATATGTGACAGAAAATCCTCATGTACGGTAGACATGTCGCGATTATTCCACCGCGTGCTCGATCGCGGGCTTCAAATCAGGATACTTAAACTCAAACCCCGCATCCTCAAGCCGTTTCGGCATCACTTTCGTACTCGCGAGAAGCAACGCATCACCCATTTCGCCAAAAAGCATGCTCACAGCAAACTCCGGGAGCGGTAGGAATGTTGGCCGATAAAGGACCTCGCCGAGGGTTTTTGTGAACTGTTCGTTGGTTACAGGATTCGGAGACACTGCGTTCACGGCGCCACGGATGTTCTCGTTTTCGATGACATAGTTGATGATCGCAACCTCGTCATCCAGCGAGATCCAGCTCATCCACTGCTTACCACTCCCAACCACGCCGCCGACGCCCATCTTGAAGGGAAGCAGCATCGACGCCAAGGCTCCACCGTCCTTCGATAGGACGATTCCTGTGCGCAGAAGAACGGTCCGGATCCCGGCGTCCTCCGCCCTTCGCGATTCGGCTTCCCACTCCTTGGAAACGTCGGAGAGAAATCCTTGGCCGATAGAACTTGATTCTGTCAACTCTTCGTCACCGCGTTCACCGTAGAAGCCGATGGCCGAGGCGGCAACGAGAACCTTTGGTTTCTGTTTGAGCTTCGAGATCTCATCAACAACGTTACGTGTGCCCAGGACACGGCTGTCTCGGATCGCCTTCTTCTTATCATCGGTCCAACGCAGGCCGTTGACACTCTCACCTGCAAGATGGACGACGACGTCTACGCCCTCGAGTTCTTCGGGTTTCGAAAATCCATCTTCGATCGACCACTGAACATGGAGCGGGTCAGTTGCCGGTTTGCGCGAAGCGAGCAGAAGCTCATATCCCTTTGCTCGAAAGGATTTTTGCAGTTCTTTGCCGATTAGGCCGCTGGCTCCGGTGATCAGTATTTTCATAGTTCGATAATACTATGTAAGAACCTTGAGTGTAAGAGGAACCTTCATTCTCGCGTTCTTAGCACGACCGCGATCGCTACTGGCTTTGTCCGCCTCTCAAGTCCTTTTGAACGAACTGGACGAGCATGTTTATTTCACGCGGGGTTAGCATTTTGCGGAACGGGATCATGCCGTTGCCGCCGTCGGCGATGTGGCTGTAGATCTGTTCGTCGGTCTTGTATTTGAAGGCACCTTGACGAAGATTGGGGATGATCCGGCCATCCCCGAGCGTTTTGCCTTCAGCTTCGGGGCCGTGGCAAATGGAACAATTTTGCCGAAAGAGCGAGGCCTCGTAGGTTTTGCTGTCCGCGATGACATAGCGCTGAGGTTTCGAATCGGAACACGCCGTCAAGCCTGCAAAGAGTCCAAAAACAGAGATGAAAAACACTAAAACGATCTTTTTTATAAACATCCTTTGGGAATACCTGGAACTAATGAGCCTCTCGAGCGACTTCTTCCTTTAACGCCCGTTTGAAGATCTTACCGGTGTTCCCGACTGGAAGCTCGCTTCGAATTTCGACATGACGCGGATACTTGTTCGCAGCGATCCGAGCTTTGCACCATTCGATAAGATCAGTTTCCGCAAGCTCGTATCCCTGTTTCAGTACGACGAACGCCTTCACTTCCTCCCCCAGTCGCTCGTCAGGAACGCCGATAACAGCGCATAATGAGACAGCCTCGTGAGTGATGATAACCTCCTCGAGTTGGCGCGGGTAAACGTTGTAACCGCCGCGCAGGATCATATCTTTCTTACGGTCGACGATCGAGAGGAAGCCATCATCGTCCATCGTGCCGATGTCGCCGGTGTGGAACCAACCGTTCTTAAAAGCTTCGGCGGTGGCTTCGGGGCGTTTGTAGTAGCCTTTCATGACGTTGTGCCCGCGTATTACGACTTCCCCCCGTTCGCCGCGTGGCACTTCGTTATCGTCGTCGTCGACGCACTTGACCTCAATGCCGTAGAGCGGCTGGCCGACGGTTCCCGCCCGAGAAGGTACTTCGGGATGATTGAAAGTCGCGATCGGCGAAGTTTCCGAAAGCCCGTAGCCTTCAAGTATGCGTACACCGAACTTCTCTTCGAACTGCTTCATCACCTCAACCGGCATCGGGGCGCCACCTGAGCTTACGACCTTCAGCGACGCGGCAAACGGAGCGACATCGATGCCGCTTTCTTCGACGTGCTTGAGCAGAGCCCAGTACATTGTCGGCACACCAGTCCAGAAGTTGATCTTCTCGTCACGAAAAGTGTTGAGGACACTCGCGGCATCGAAACGCGGAAGCAAAACGACGCGATTGCCGGCAAATATCTGAGCATTCATCTGCGCGGTCTGTCCGGTTGTGTGAAACAAAGGAAGCGTGATGAGCACGGTTTGCTGGTCTTCGCGAGTAAAATCGACCGAAGAAAAGTGCAAAGACCAAGCCGCCTGTGCATTGAACAGAATGTTCATGTGCGAAAGCTCAGCTCCCTTCGGCTGGCCGGTAGTGCCCGAGGTGTAGAGGATCGCGCATGTGTCGTCAGGACTAGTCGGAAATGTTTCGAAGGTTTCAGACTGATCGAATGTGATCTGGGTGAGCGTCTTATGACCCTCTATCGGCGACGCACCCATCATATCGGCTGTTAGAACGACGAGATGTTCGCAAGAGTCTACCCGATCAAACGCTTCCTTCGTATACCTGCCCATCGGCAACTCGGGTGTCCCTTCGAAGACGAAAACGGCTTTAGCGTCGGAATCCCGCAGGTGATATTCGATCTCATCCGGAGTGAACAGGACACATATCGGTACGACCGCCGCTCCTGCTTTTATGATGCCGTAATACAAGATCGGGAAGTACGGCACATTAACGCAGTTCAATGCGACCTTGTCACCATGCCCGATCCCCATCTTAACCAGAGCGTTGGCGACGCGGTTAGAGAGCTTGTCGAGTTCGGCGTAGGTTATTCGGACGTTGTTCCAAACGATCGCTTCACGGTCCGGCCGCAGGCGAGCGTGATGCGTCACGATCGACGCGAGATTTAAAACTGTCGCGGTTCCTTGCATAGACACCTTCGATATAGATTTTGGGAATCCCTATTGTAAACCATTTTCAGTTTTGGCTGATAGAGCCTGCTCCATAAATCTGTTCTCCAAGTTTCTGTATGGAGTGGACGCGCCATTTTTCATCCTGCTCAGGAAAGTCCGTGCGATAGTGTCCGCCCCGCGATTCCTCCCGCCAAAGTGCTGCGGTGGCGACCAGTTGTGCCAGTGTGACAAAATTTCGCGACGACGTTCCAAGATTTCCTGAAGCGATCTGCGTGAACTCTTTCAAGGCGCGTTTAAGTGAATCACGGTCTCGCAGAATACCCACGCGTTCCCACATCACTCGTTTGATACGTTTGCGAACGGCCGTCGCGATGCCCGCTTCGGCATTTATCGATTCCAGTCGAGATGCCTCGGATCTTACATCTGAGACTCGAACTTTGAGACTGTCTTCCGCGGCCGCCTTTCCGGCCCGTGCTCCGAATACGAGCCCTTCGAGCAGTGAATTCGACGCGAGGCGATTCGCTCCGTGAACTCCGGTACAGGTCACCTCGCCAGCCGCATAAAGTCCCGGAACCGAACTGCGGCCCCATAGATCCGTGCGGATGCCGCCCATGCAGTAATGCGAGGCCGGCGAGACGGGAAGCATGTCTTTCGCGATGTTCAGGCCGTAAGCGAGACAGGTTTCGTAGATCTTCGGGAACCGATGTTTTAGAAACTCCTCGTCCATCGCCGTCATGTCGAGATAGACGCTTCGCGTACCGGTCCGCCGCATTTCGGCGACGATCGAGCGGGAGACGATGTCACGCGGCGCGAGTTCCATGCGTTCGTCGTATCGCGGCATGAAGCGTTCTCCATACTTGTTTTTGAGCTGGCCACCTTCGCCTCGCATGGCTTCGGTCAGGAGGAAACGCGGGGCGTTTTCGATGCTCAGGGCCGTCGGATGAAACTGAACGAACTCCATATCGGCCATCTCGGCCCCGGCAAAGTATGCCATCGCCATCCCATCGCCAGTCGCGACGGGCGGGTTGGTCGTGTGCAAATAGAGTTGGCCTGCCCCGCCGGTGCACATGATCACGCCCTTCGCGTAGATCTCACGCGGGGCTCGAAGTATCGGGTCGAGAAATCGTACACCCACACAGCGGCCATCGCTCACGATAAGGCCTTCTGTATTTGCAAACGGCGTGAGGTTTATCGCTTTTTCCTGCCCAGCACGAGCGATCAATGAACGAACAAACTCGGCTCCGGTCGAATCTCCGTGAGCATGCAGGATGCGTCGGCGAGAGTGCGCCGCCTCCTGGCCCATCATCAACTTACCGCCTTCGCGGTCAAATTCGGTGCCCCATTCGATAAGCTGTTTTATGTAGCCCGTGCCTTCAGTTACAAGTGTTTCGACGGCTCGCTTGTCGCAAAGCCCGGCTCCTGCGACGAGTGTGTCATCCTCGTGAAGTTCGGCATTATCGTCCTCGGACAGAACGACTGCGACGCCGCCTTGGGCGTACTCCGTATTAGATTCGCTGGCTTTGTCTTTAGTCAGAACCGAAACACGTGCCCCGGTCGAAGCCAATTCGATCGAAGCCCTCAATCCTGCAACTCCGCTACCGATAACGATAAAGTCTGTTTTCAAGGACATCAACGAGATTCTAACAAAATTGGGCGAATTATCACTATCCTCAACCGTATCACTTCGCTGCTGAAAGTGAGACGGCCTAACCGTTGCAGTCATTGTAGGTTACGGCAAAAGATCGTCTCGCTTGCAAAATTTACAAAAGCGATCGTCCCGCTTGAGCTCGTTCCACTTGCGTGCTGAAAGTGGAACGGTTAACTGTTGCAAATAATATGGGTTGTGGCGAAAAATCGTTCCACTTGTAAGAATACATACCTTGTTCCGTTCCACTTGAGGTTGACGCTTTGGGAGCGAGTCCATTCATAGACGACTTGCAATCGGTTGCCATCCTGCGTAGGCGGGAAAAGAAATTGAGCATTTGCATTACTGAAGAATCGTAACACAGATGCAACACACTGTCAAGTCTGGGAGTAGATCATTTTGAAAAGATCAGGCAGCAGAGCGGCCAGAGAAGACAGCTCGATGCGAAGCTTCTGGTCAGATGCGATATGAACTCGCCGCGTCGAAGGTGCGGCAAGATAAGGCTGGTGCGGCTTCACCGCACTAGCACCTTGGTTTCCGACAACCAGAAGCTCCGCACCTGGCTATTGTCTTTCGCCGCTTCACGGCGAAGAATGTAAAAGTAGCCCACTACCCATAGCCAGGTCGTTTCCGCGATCTCAGGCCCTGCTCGGCGTACCCTGCGGGGTGCGGTCGTTTGCGGCGTTACGAGGACATTTCTCGCAGAGTTCCCAGAGGGCAGACGCAGAGTTCGCTGAGTATTAGGTAGAGGTGTTCTCAAACTGATGCCCTACTCATGACCGAGC
Source organism: Acidobacteria bacterium Ga0077534 (assembly GCA_001464455.1). Taxonomy (GTDB): domain Bacteria; phylum Acidobacteriota; class Blastocatellia; order Pyrinomonadales; family Pyrinomonadaceae; genus OLB17. The sequence goes on along the minus strand of LNEI01000018.1, from coordinate 345,639 downwards.
TCTTATCTCCTCGGTTGTTGAGTGATGTTCTGAGGATTTGTAAAGCCCTGTGTAGGCACCTTTTCTAAGGTCGATCCCGTATTCGGTGTATGCTTTGAGGGCGGAGATCATGTGTGACCAGCCCATGCAGTTCATGTAGCTGCTGTTGAGGTCGTCCTGAGTTTCTCTCCAGCCGGTTTCGCTGATCCCGACGATAGTGTCGTCACCGTCCGGCGTGAATGACATTTCGACACGTGTTTCGAGACCCTTTGCGCCTTCCCAGCCGAGAACGATCAGTTCGTTTTTGACCATCTTTTTTACGGTCACGGGGAACTTAAGCTGATCGTCGCCGGGGTTGTCCGCGAACGCCCACTCGACCGTCGTACCCTCATCAAGCGGACCACTAGCCCCGCCGTTAGTGAAATAGCCGCTGAGTTTCGAGGGGGTATAGACCGCATCGAAAACCTCGGCGACCGGTTTTTGGATCTTTGTTTGTACTTTGAATTTTAGTTCCATAATTGCTCCTTTTGCTCTGAGACCTCTGTGTCTTAGCTCAGCGGCCTCTGGGTTAAGAAAGTATTTAACACTGAGAGCACTGAGGTAAGACACGGAGACCACAGAGAAGATCAGATTTTTGTATTCACGACATTCTTTTCACATTGATTTGCCGAGCGCTGAGTATATGTTATAATTTTATAACATGTCAAGAGAAAAAAATCCCGATCTCGTTTACAAGGCGCTAGCGGACAGCCGCCGCCGCGAGATACTTGACCTGTTAAAGGATGAACGAAAAACGACCGGCGACATCTGCGCTCATTTCGCCGAACTCGACCGCTGCACCGTAATGCAGCACCTCGGCGTCCTAGAAAAAGCAGGGCTCGTGATCGTAAAAAAAGAAGGGAAATACCGCTGGAACTACCTCGACGCCGTCCCGATCCGCGAGATCTACGACCGATGGATCAACAAATATGCGTCGCCGTCGGTCGAGATCTTGACTGATCTGAAGCGTGATCTTGACTCATGAGCCTGTTTTCAGACCCTTGCAGAAAGGAAAATGCACTCTGGAAAGACCGTGAAAATGATCTATCCAGAGTGCATTCGCGATGCGGGAAAAAGTTCCGTTTAGGGAATCTTCAGTTCCTGGCCCGGGTAAATTTTATCCGGATCCTTGAGGATGTCGCGGTTGGCGTCCCAGATGGCTTTCCAGGGGATGCCGTATTGGGAGCCGATCTTCGAGAGGCTGTCGCCTGACTCGACGGTGTAGGTATTCGCACCGCCGCCGGCATCGCCCGCTCCTGTCGTGATGTTCAGGATGAGATCGCCCGCGCGGTATTCCGGATCGAGACGTTCGTATTCGGCCCACAGTTCGGCTTTTGCCTCTTCGCTTGGAGCCGACCCATTGACGTGCAGAACTCCGTCGCCTTCGCTCAGCTCATAGCTGGTTCCGTTGGCATTGGCGAGTTCTAGAAGTGTTAAATATTTTTCTTGTAGTGACATTGTTTCCTCCTACCCTAGCCTATTTGACGGTTAGCTTGTTTTCGACCTTTGTAGCATTACCTTTCGCTTCGTTCGCCGCTTGCATGACCTTGGTCAGGTCAGCTTTTGCGACATCGCCAGTTAGGGTGATCACACCGCCGCTAACTGTAACGGTAATGTTGGCTCCAGTAAGGCCGAGCTTCTTGATAGCTTCGTTTACCGTGCCTTCGATCATTTTGTCAGGTGACGGCGGCGGCGGGGTTGGCAGTGGTTTGGTTGTCAGCTTGGCAACATCGACCGATTTGATCCCTTCCACGCTTTTGACAGCGGCCTCTGCCTTACCCTTGACAGTGGCGTCAGCGACTTCGCCGCTGAGTGTAGCCACACCGTCTTTGACGGCAACCGTCACGCCGGTTACCTTTTCAGCGGTAAGCTTATCCATGGCCGCTTTCTGCAGATCGGCATCGCTCTTGCCGCACGCCATCATGAACAGGGCACAGGCCAAAGTTAGAACTGTAAAAACTTTAACTTTCATTTTTCCTCCCGAAAGATCGGTATATTATTTTGGTTTACAACTTGTCGGGCGCATCAGTTGCGCTCGTTCTAATTAACAGAATTCGGCCATTAATACCGCAGGCCGTACTAAATTATTTAGTGATGTAATTATTGATTGCGCCGCTGGTTTTTGGCAATAGGAAAATCGCGAATTCAGGAAAATATTTCATCCGCTATCTTGGCGGCGACGTCGTAGGAGCTGTAGTCGGGGCGGATGATGACATGCCAGTCGGCAAGGCAGTAGACCTTTTGCCTTTCTTCGAAGAGCTTCAGGGCAGCTTGCTTATTTCTGGCGAGCGGCCGGTCCTTCTTTGAATGCGAGATATTCATCCAGCAATGCTCAAAGGTAGCCTCGAGCCAGACGGTGGTGTAGGAGCTTGCCTTCAGCATCTCGCGGTTCTGCTCCACGGTCCACGTTCCACCGCCGAGCGACAGGATCTGTGTGGAAGGTTCGGCTAGTACGTGCTCGAGATAGTGCGTTTCGATCTCGCGGTAGCGGTCGATGCCGTCGGCATCGATTATCTCGACGATCCGTCGGCGCTCTCGAACCTCTATTACGTGATCGAGATCGACGCGGCGGCATTTGAGCATGTGCGACAGATGCCGGGCTACGCTGGATTTCCCAACGCCCATAAAACCCGTCAAAGCTATTCGTGCACCGTTGTTCATTTGGTCTGTCAGAAGTGTCTGCAACAGGGCGAAAGTCGTAATTTCCGGTCCGACTGCTCCGATCCGAGAGTTCAAGCCACCCGCTTACGCAGGTGGTTCTGACTTGTTTGCTAAGATACGACAGATCGGAGCGTTTCGAAAAAGCCGGGGAACGAAACGTCGGCGGCTTCTGCTCCGTGGATGGTCGTTTCGCCGCTCGCAAGAAGCCCGGCTACGGCGAAAGCCATCGCGATGCGGTGGTCGTGATGCGATTCGATCTCAGCCCCGTGCAGCTCTGAGCGAGAGACGTGTAGGCCGTCCGGAAATTCCTCGACCATTGCCCCCATTTTCCTGAGATTATTTACGACGGTTGCGATCCGATCCGATTCTTTGACGCGAAGTTCCGACGCATCGCGGATCTCAAGCCCGCCTTCGAGCTGCGTTCCCAGGATCGCAAGGATCGGCACCTCGTCGATCAGGTTTGCGATTATGTCTCCGCGAAGGACATTTCGCTCACCTCTGTGTCTAATGCCGCCGTTGGTTGTGATGGTCGCGATGGGTTCGTTACTGTTTTCTGCGGAATCGGCGACCTCGATATCGGCGCCCAGTGCGAGCATAGCGTCGAGCACGCCGCGGCGCGAGGGATTTAGCCCGACGTTTGGCATCGTCACGGATGAACCGGGCAGACACGCTGCGGCAACCATGAAAAACGCGGCCGACGAAATATCTGACGGAACGATCAGATCGCGGGCGGACAGTTCGTCCGTACCTGCGACGGATATGTGTTTGCCGCTTTCGGTCTCGCCAATGGCTACCTCGACACCAAACCACGTCAGCATCCGCTCAGTATGATCTCGTGTCTGAACCGGCTCGATCACCGACGTGACCCCGTCGGCGTGCAGGCCGGCGAGCAAAACGCAGGATTTTATCTGGGCAGATGCGACCGGCGGCTGATAATTAATTGCGGTCAAGGGCGTTTTGCCGTGGATAGTGAGCGGAGCTTTGCCCTCGTGCGAGTGGATGACCGAACCCATCAGGCCGAGTGGTTCGATGATCCTCTTCATCGGACGGCTCTGCAGCGAATCATCACCCACGAGCGTGGAATCAAAAGCCTGCCCGGCGAGAATGCCGGAAATAAGCCGCATCGTCGTGCCGCTATTGCCACAGTCGAGTTGTTCGGATGGTGCATGAAAACCTCGCTTTCCGACGCCTTCGACCGTGACGGTGTTGCCGTCGCGTGTGAATCTAACGCCCAAACCGGCCAGACAGCCGAGTGTGGATGAGCAGTCGGCACTTGTTGCGAAATTTTCGATCCGCGTCGTCCCGTTGGCGATCGCTGCGAACATTGCCGCACGGTGGGAGATGGACTTATCCCCGGGCAGCTCGACAACGCCCGCGATCGATTTTGCCTGTTTTACTGTGATAATCGACATCTAATCCTCAATATGAGCCTCAAGTCTTGACAGCCAATGCCGTAAACCTATAACTTACAAGACATATCTTGATTTCGCTATGCGACAAATAGAGTTGCCAAGCCGTATCGAATCGGTTGACGAAGCAGCAATGATGGCTGACGAGTACGCTAAGAGTTGCGGCTGCAGTGATGAGATCACATTTGCTGTCGACCTCGCGATCCGCGAATCGGTCGCCAATGCCGTGAAACACGGGAACAAATTTGATGAATCGAAGACGGTTCATTTGACGCTGCATGACAAACCCGACGGGTTTGAGATAACGGTCCGGGATTTCGGCACCGGATTTTCGGTAGAGGACATTCCTGATCCTACCGATGCTGAAAATTTGCTCAAGGCAAACGGCCGCGGCATCCTTTTCATGCGGTCGTTTATGGATGAGGTCGAGTGGGAAAATCCGGCCGATGGCGGCCTGAAAGTCAAAATGTTGAAAAAGAGATAATGTTTCGGATGTTTACATAGACATTATCCGCGTTATTAGACTAAAATTTTGCTATCGCAATTAACTTAAGGACACGAGGAGAGAAAAATGGCTGATATCACTATAACTGAACGCCAGGCCGGCGACGTTACGATTCTTGATCTGGTAGGGAAAGTAACCATTGGCGAAGGCAGCGTTGCACTTCGTAACACGATCCGACGCCTGCTTGGCGAGGGCAAGAACAAGATCCTGCTCAACTTGGGCGGCGTCGGCTACATTGATTCGAGCGGCATCGGCGAACTCGTATCGAGCTTTACGGCGGTCAAGAAAGAGGGCGGAGTGCTTAAGCTTCTCAGCCTCACGCAGAAGATCCAGGATCTGCTCGCGATCACAAAGCTTCTGACGGTATTCGACACCTTTGACGACGAACCGTCGGCTCTCGCCAGCTATAACTAGAGCTTCGCTGACGAAATTTAAGAAAGGATGGGGAAATAGACATTTTGTTTCTCCGTCCTTTCTCGTTTTAGAAAGAGTCAGGACTTCCTGTATCGCCGTCGCCAGCCGCCCCGCCAACGCAGGCGGTTCTGACATTCAGGGCATCTATCGGCGTGCGGCGCTCATCTTTTTAGATTGAAATACGTTAGGATTGGAATTGTGATGTTTCGTTTCTTTTCGCTGGTACTAGTTTTGTTCTTGGCTGTTGGGGCCTTTGGTCAGGTTCCCGCTAGTTTCGACCTGTTGAATTACGGTGTTCGGATCGAGCCGGACAAGCGTTTGATAGTAGTTTTGTCGGCGCTCGAGATGGCGACGCAGAGAAATGCTGCGGGCGTTGAAGAGAAGGTGATCAACACGCCGCTTTCGGCAAGAGGCGCCGAGTTTCGCGAGCAGCTGCTGAAGGACCAGCTCCTCAAGGATTCCGTCCCGCAGGACGTTGAGCTCCGACGCAAGATCTCGCTTTTTGTCTCACAGTACAAGCGAACCCGGCCAAACGCGACTGACGCCGAGCTGATCGCTCCGTTTATGTCGATGGCATACACGCTAACGCCCGTTCCGGAGCTTAACGATCCCGTAATCACGAACGATCTGCCGGGGCCGCTGCTCGATGTGCTGGATTTTGCTCCGCTCGTACGCGAGTTTTATCGCAAATCGTCGATCGGCCCGCGACTCGACACGATCGCGAAGCAGTACCAGGCGGATTCGGACGCTGTTCTCAGGCGTTCGGCCCGCGAGATGGTCAGCGATCTGCTCGGCTATCTCAACACCCGCCCGCGGCTGGTTTACGCGGAGAAGATAGTTACCCAGGCACAAAAAGCCGGCAAAGGAGCCCCGATCCAGAAGATCGAAACGCGTGAGAACGAACGGCGATTCTTCCTCGTGCCCGAAAAACTAGCGGCGAGACAGACCATCAACTTTGTAAACATTCGCGATGACTACTACGCGATCGTTCCGCCCGATACGGATCTCTCATTCTCGGAGGTTCGGCGTGCTTTTCTGCAATTTGTCATCGATCCGCTGGTTCTCGCAAATGCCAGAGAGCTTGCGCCGGTGAGAGCCTGGGCGAAACCCGCTCTCGATGAGAGAAGAAAGGTCGATCCCTCGATAACGCCGGATGTATTTCTCGCGGTGACGCGTTCACTCGTGGCGGCGGCCGATATCAAACAGGCTGAGTATGCCCGGCTGCGGATCGCGACGGACCTATCTCGCGAAAAGATAACGACGCTTAAGGATGACACTGAGAAAAGAAAGCTTTCCGAGGAACTCGAAGCCTACAAGCGTTCGCTCGCCGACGAGTCGCTGCAGCGGCTGTACGAGGATTACGAGAAGGGTGCGGTTCTTTCATTCTATTTTGCCGAGCAGTTGAAGGGGATCGAGGATTCTGGTTTCGATATCGCCGCTTCGATGAAGGACATGCTCGCGGCATTTGACCCCGCAAAGGAATCTAACCGCCTCGCTTCCACCGCTGACGCTCGCAAGCGTGCACTCGCCGCTCGGGAGGAGCGCAAGAATAATCCTGACGACCGCCTGATGACGGCGGAGAATCCGGTGACCACGAAGCTCTTGGCGATCCAGAACCTGATCAACGCAAAAGATTACGCCAAGGCAAATGCCGATCTCAGGCAGTTGCTGGCGGCAAACCCGAAAGAGCCGCGTATCCACTTCAACATCGGCCGCGTCGCAGGGCTCGAAGCGGTGGCGATCCAGGACCCCGAAGAGCAGGCAAAGAAGCTGCTGGCCGCGAAGAACGCCTACGTAGAGGTTTTGAAGAATGCCGGGCCGACGACGGACAGGGCGTTGCTCTCGCTCACCTACGTTGCGCTTGGCCGCATATACGAGCACAGCAACGACAATGGCTCGGCGATCCAGCTCTACGACCTGGCGATCAAGCTCGAGGATGTCCGCGGCGGTGGATTCAAAGAGGCGCTGGACGCAAAGGCGAGGCTCATCAAGCAGTAGACGGGGTCGCCCGGAGTTCTTCTCGCAAAATTTACAGCCCGCACGGAGCCGTTGCTTCGTGCGGGCTTCTTCATGCGTTCCACATTCCGATCAAACTCTGTTAACTTCTAATCAATGTCAGATAACGACTACAAAAGCGGCTACGTCGCGCTCATTGGCCGGCCGAATGCCGGGAAATCCACGCTGCTGAACCGTCTGGTCGGTGAAAAGATCGCGGCGGTTTCGAATAAACCGCAGACGACGCGGCACCGCATTCAGGGAATTGTGACCCGGGACGACGGGCAGATCGTTTTTGTGGACACGCCGGGCGTCCACAAGCCGGGACATTTGCTCAACAGGCGGATGATGGCGGCTGTTCACGACGCGATCCTGTCGGTCGATCTGCTGGTGCTGATGCGTGACGCGAGCGTTTCGACGGGAAACGGCGACCGCTTTGTGCTGGAGCTCGTCAAGCAGTCGGAAAAGCCCGCGATCCTCGTCCTTAACAAGGTCGATAAGATCAAAGAGAAGGGAAATCTGCTGCCGCTCATCGAACTTTATTCGAACGAGTACGGCTTTGCCGAGATCATTCCGGTTTCCGCGCTCAAGGGCGAGGCGATCGACACCTTGCTCGATCAGATCGTGAAGCATCTGCCGACGGGCGAGGCGATCTTTAGCGAAGACGAGATGACCGACCAGCCGCTGAGGAGCATCGTCTCCGAGTTGGTCCGCGAAAAGATCCTGCAGACGACCGGCGAAGAGATCCCGTACGTCACCGCCGTGATAACCGAGGTCTTTGACGAGACCGACCCCGAGTTGACGACCATCTTCTGTGCGATCTATGTCGAAAGGGCGTCGCAGAAAAAGATCGTTATCGGCAAAATGGGCGCCCGGATCAAGGATATCGGCACAAAGGCCCGTCATGACATCGAAAATCTGCTCGGCAAGAAGGTGTTTCTCAAATTATTCGTCAAAGTCGTCGAGGATTGGCGCAACCGTGAGCGCGATCTCGACGAGATCGGGATCAGGGAGTAGGTGTTCGTAGTTAGAATGCGGTTTTTCCCCATGAACTTGCCCAAACTCCCGCCCAAGTAGCCCAAACTCCCAGCAAAGTTGGGGAAACTCCCGGCCAAGTAGCCCAAACTCCCAGCAAAGTTGGGGAAACTCCCGGCATAGTAGCCGAAACTCCCAGCAAAGTTAGGGAAACTCCCGGCAAAGTTCTTTAAACTCCCAGCCAAGTTGGGGAAACTCCCAGCAAAGTAGCCCAAACTCCCAGCAAAGTTGGGGAAACTCCCGGCAAAGTAGCCCAAACTCCCAGCAAAATTGGGGAAACTCCCGGCAAAGTTCTTTAAACTCCCAGAAAAGTAGACCAAACTCCCGGCCAAGTTGGCCAAAACCCTCGGAAAATTGTCCTCACTCCTGCGGGTTGAGGCCCCAGAAAGCTGCCCAAAGCCTCAGCGAGTTGCCCCAAGGTCTCACATCAGTAGGTTGAATCAAAATTGTGTGCCTAAACCTAGCAGCGGACGAACCCGAGCAGATAAAACACGATCAAAAAGATGACGATCGTCGACAAACAGCCGCCGCCGAGCTTCCATGCGGCGATTCCGGCGATGATTCCGCGAAGTGGACCTTCCATAATTCTCCTATTTGCACGTTTACTGCGATAATCTTGGCATAGGGACCGGGGCGGCGGTTGTTCGCCAGATTGCATAACGGTAGATCTTACTGATGGATACAACTAAAAAATGGTACGCGGCGGCCGTAACGGTCAGTTCCGCAGCGACTGAGGCGGTCGAATTCGCTCTGGACCAGGCGGGAGCGGACGGGACGGAGATAGATCTGCTCGGCAAACGCTTGCCTGACGCCGAGACGGTTGTGAAGGGCTATTTTTCGCACGAGATCGCGGCCGAACAGGTCATGGCGGCAATGGAAAACGCTCTGTCGGTGTACGGATTTGGTGTGGATGTGATCAGCGACGTCAGTGTTTATGAGGTCGCTGACCAGGACTGGCTCGCCGAGTGGAAAAAGCATTGGAAGGCGACCGAGATAGGCCGCTTTATCATCGCCCCGCCGTGGGAAACTGTCACCGAGACCGACAAGATCGTCATCCGCATCGAGCCGAACATGGCATTCGGCACCGGAACCCACGATACGACGAAGCTTTGCCTCAAAGCCTGCGGCGAAATGTATCGCCCGGGCCAAACGGTGCTCGACGTGGGGACCGGTACTGGCATCCTCGCCATCGCGGCCGCGAAACTCGGGGCAAAAACGATCTACGCTTGCGACACTGACGTCGATTCCGTAAAGATCGCCCGCGAAAATGCCGTCCTGAATGAGACAGATTGGATCGAATTTGCCGAAGGCCCGCTCGCCGCCGATGCTCCGGTCTACGATCTCGTCTTCGCCAACCTCACCATCGATGTCATCGTGCCGATACTTGACCTGCTGCTGGCAAAAACACGCTCGACCCTCATACTTTCCGGCATCCTCGCCGAGCAGCAGCCGCTGATCGAAACCGAACTCAAGGCAAGGGCGATAGAACCATTCGCGATCGAACGCTCGGGCGAGTGGATCTCGGTCGTTTTGCAGTTTTGAAACCCCGCGATCACGGCGTCGGTTCCCCTCCTGGACAGGAGGGGTGGCAGCCGCTTCGGCTGACGGGGTGGTTGAGGGGATGGGGATTGGGCGGTTCAGCTGTATGTAGGTGTCGTGGCGTTGTCGCTTTGCGTCCAAGAAATTCGCGGTGAGTGTGATTGTTCGCGGTACCTAAACGTCTCAACCACCCCGCCCGATGCGGGCACCCCTCGCGGTCCAGAAGGGGAGTTGATGCGATGCGTCCAAGAAATTTTCAGAGAGCCGCTTATCGCTCGCCCGCATTCCAAGCATTACTACACATCACGGCTTCTTGACGGGAACGGCGAACGGGATATCGCCGTCGTCGGTCACGGTTATCAGGGGCACGCGGGCCTTTGGGCGGACGCGTGGGGCGGCGTTTTTTAGGATCGGCGGGCCTTTGGGGATGGTTTGTGTTCGGGGCGACAGCGATTCTGTTCGTTTTATCATCGCACCGCCTCGGCCGCCGACCCACAGCTTGTTTCCGCCGCGATAGGCGAGTGTTTGCAGGACTTTGCTGGTGATGCTCGGCTGTATCGCCCACGTTTTGCCGGCGTCTTCGGTAACCAGGACCGTTCCCAACTCACCCACCGCGATCGCCGCGGCGGTTCCGAAAGCCTGCACCGCGAAAAGATTAAACCTCGACGCCGATTCCTGATCCTGCCACGTCAACCCGCCGTCGCTCGTCCGAAGCGTGATCCCCGCCGAACCCACGGCGAAGCCATTCTTCTCGTCGTAAAAGCTCAGCGAGTAAAGATTTTCCTTGACGCCGGTCTTTATCTGCGTCCAAGTCGCGGCTCCGTCGACGGTTCTCAGGATCGTGCCCTTGTTGCCGACCGCCACGCCGGTCTTATCGTCGAAAAACTTGACGTCCTCGAGCCAAAGCTTCGTGCCCGACTCCATTTTCTGCCAATACGCACCGCCCGTGTCAGTCCGCAGGATCGTGCCGGTCGACCCGACGGCAAAACCGATGCGATCGGAGACGAAATTGACGGACAGGAGGTCTTCCGTGACGCCCGAAATGCCCTTGCCCCAGCTCGCACCGCCGTTAACGGTTCGCAGGACGGTTCCGCTGTCGCCGACCGCCCAGCCGCGTTGGCCGTCGAAGAAGAACGTCGAGTTCAGATTGGAGAGCGTGCCGGAAAAGGTCGCGATCCACTCGCGTCCGGCGTCGTTTGTGAGCCAGATCTTGCCGCGTGAACCGACCGCTACGCCGATCTCGTCATCGAGAAAGACCAGATCGTTCACATCTTCACGCCCGCCCTCGCTCAGACGCTGCCAGCTAAACCCGCCGTCGTCAGTTCTGACGATCAAACCGTTCTCCCCGACCGCCCAGCCGGTGAATTTGTCGGCGAAATGGACGTTTACGAGTTTCGGATTGGTGCGAACGTTGAAGGGAAGCCAGGTCCGCCCGCCGTCGCCCGAAACCCAGACCATGCCGTTGGCATCGGTCATCAGCCCGTTCGCATCGTCGGCAAAGGAAACCGAGAGCAGGTCGGCCCGGCTGAAGATGCTAACCGGAGTCCACGTAACGCCGCCGTCCTCGCTGCGAACCATGCACCCCGCAAAGCCGGCCGCGACGACCGTCGTTTCGCTGATAAATGAAACATCGGAGATAAGCGAGCCCGAGCACGGATCGGATGCTTTCCACGTCTCGCCGCCGTCGGCCGTCGCCAAAACAACGCCGCCCAAGCCGACCGCGACGGCACGCATCGCATCGATTGCCTCAATGTTTAGAAGCTGTTCCGAGGTCCCCGACGTCTGCGAACGCCACGTCAGGCCGCCGTCGTCGGTACGCATTATTCGGCCGTAGGTCCCCGTTATCCAACCGGCCTTTTGATCGCCGCCCGTGAACTCGATCGAGGAAAAATGGTCCTTTACGTCGGTAGTGATGCGTTTCCAGTCTTTGCCGCCGTTCTCGGTCATGAATATCGACGCCCGGGCCCCAACGACGAAGGCGACATTCTTGTCCTTCACAAAAACCGACGAAAACGCCACGTCAGAAAACGGAATATCCTGCCGCACCCATTTAAATCCGCCATCGACGGTCCGCAAAACCGTATTGTCAGACCCGACCGAATAGCCGATCTCCTTATCCGGTGCGAAGTGGATCGAGTAAAGCGGATTGCCCTGCGGCGAAGGATTCTGCCAAACCCAGCCATTGCCCTGACGCATTTGGGCAGTTGTCGCGATGGTTGTTAGCAGGAGTATTACCGCAGAGACGCAGAAGGGCAGAAGGAAGAGTTTTAACCACAGATGGACACGGATGGACACGGAAAAAGACGGGATTGACGTCCCGTACGTTACCGCATCCTTTCTTGATCTGTGTCTATCTGAGTTCATCTGTGGTTAATTTCCCTTTTTCGCGGTTAGATCTCCGCCGTACCGATCTCCAGAACCGCCTCGTCGAGCATTTCTTCGTCGACGTAGCCCAGTTCGGCCATTTTTCTCGCCATCGAATCGGCGACTTCCTGGACGATGTGGCCGTCGTGGCCTTTGACCCATTTCCAGGTGATCTTATGCTTCGCCGCGGCGTTGTCGAGGCGTCGCCACCAGTCGTGGTTGGTCTTTCGCTTCCACGTGCCGCCCATTGTCTCGACGACATAACGTGAATCGGACATCACGGTTACGCTGCACGGCTCTTTTAGATTCTCAAGCCCGATCGCCGCCGCCGCAACCTCGGCTTGCTGATTAGTCGCCGCTCCGAGATATTCGCCAACGGCCTTCCAATAGCCTTTGAAGCCGAGCACGGCCACCGCCGCCGCACGCGGATTGCCTTTCCCATTGCCCAGGCTCGAGCCGTCGCAGACTATTGTTACTTGTTTCATAAATTGGAGGGTGAGCATCCTGCTCGCCCATATTTATCACTGGCGAGCAGGATGCTCACCCTCCAGTCATAAGCTCAAAACATTATCGACATAACTATCAAAAGTATCATCATGCGAGATCACGAATAGCTGGTCGAAGTTCGTGATGCGGCTGATCTGTCCGGCGAAGTTTTCGCGGCGTTCGGCGTCCATGTTGGTGGTCGGCTCGTCGAAGAACGCGATGCGAATATCGCTAAGCTGCTTTAATAACGCGAGCCTTACGGACAGAGCGGCGGACATCTGCTCGCCGCCGGACAGGCTGACGAATGGCCGTTCGTAGCCGTCTTCTTCGAGGACGATCGAATAATCTTCGGCCCATTTCAGCGTCCGCTCGCCGTTGCCGGTTATCTCGCGAAACATCTGGTTTGCTTCGAGCGAGACGTGGTGAACGTAGTTGCGGGCGACACGAGGGGCGGCTTCTTTTAGCGTATCACGAATGAACGCAGTCGTTTCCGCTACCTTTTCGAGCCGTTCGCGTTCGCGAAACTCGCCAGCCAGCGACCGACGCAGCTCGGCAAACCTCGCGAGGTCGGCGGCTAGCTGGGCTTCGCGTCGATTTGCCGCCTCGAGCGTAGCCTTTATCTCGGCGGTGCGGCGTTCGACGTTGAGCAGTTCGGCACGCTCGGCCTTGTGGCGTTCGGCGTCGTAATCGGACCCTGCGGCTGCCAGATCGCGTTCCGCTTGCTCGACCAACGCTGACTTGGATGCGAGTTCTGCCGAAGCGTTGTCGAAGTCGAGCTTTCTTTGCTCCAGTGAGCCCGCTTCGGCCTCGTTTGCGATGAAAACACGGTGAGCCTCAGCCGTTTCGTCGCGTTCTGTTATCAAACGCGACCACTCGGCGTCGAGTTCACTGAACTCTTCGAGCTGCTCGTCGAGCAGTTTCTTGTCGCTGGTGAGACGCTCCAGATTTTTTTCAACTTCGCTCAAACCGTGACGGATCTCGGGCTCACGAAGCGACTCTTTTTCGAGTATCCGAATGCGGGCTGCAGGATCGGCGAGCGAACGCAGTTTTGCTTCGGCTTCGGCGATGCCTCGCTCGCTGTCGGCGACATTCTGCTGCTGTTCGAGTGCGGCCTTCTTGGCATTGAGACCGGCACCTTCGTCGCGTAGTTCCTGTTCGCGTTTGCGATAGCTTTCGAGAGCCGCGGCGAGCGTTTTGCCTTCGCGGGCTGTTCTTAGTTCAGCCTGAACCTGAGTTCGTTCGGACTCAAGTTTTGAGATCTGAGATCTGAGGTCGAGGAACTGGCTCGACAGATAGCTTTCGAGCGTCTCGCCTTCGTTCAGGTTCAGGCATCGCTGCGAGAGGATCGGGCACAGGCCATTTCTGACCTCGCTCTGGAACTTCTCGTCTCGTTCGAGGTTTGCACGAAGTGTCGCGAGCGTCGAGACGATCTCGCCCTCGCGTTTTTCGAGCGACGGCAGGGCTTCGGCGGCGATCAGCCCGGCTTCGGCGGCCTTAATGTCTTGCTGATTCTGTTTATAACGCTCTCGCATCCTTCCGAGTTGGGAATTGATGCTCAAGATCCGTTCGTCGGCGTTTTTGGAATTTGTAACTTTTTCGCGTAGAGCGACTATCTCCTTCTCCAGCCGTTCCTGTTCTGCGGCCTTTGGCCGAAGCCCGGTGATCTCTTCGTGGGAATTCAGGATGTTTTTGAGGTCGCGATCGAGCCGTGTTTTTTCGGCGGTCACGTTGGCCATCGCCGTCGTGGTTCTAGCGAGTTCGCCTCGGAGCGTGTCACGGCGGGTTCGTTCGCGTTCGAGCTCGGTCTGGCGGGCGAGCGTTTTGAGATGGCGTTCGTGGGCATCGCGGACCTTTGCGACCTTGTCTGCCGCGATCGTCGCTCGTTCGTGTGCGATCCTTAGCTGTTTGTGCAGCAGATCTGCCCGTTCTCGTTCGGCACGGCTGCGGTCGAGGGCGGTTTGCAGGCCCGAAAGCCGCTTTTCCTCTTCATCGAGGGCCTTGACCCGCGACTGGCGTTCGGCAAGGTCGACAGACGAGCTTTCCGCCTCGCTCCTGAGCCTGACGATCTGCTCGGTAATGTTCTTATGTTCTTCCTCGACCGATTCCGAACGCGAAAGCTCCCCTTCGGCACGGGCGATGGTTTCGCGGATTCCGCTGATCGTGACGTCAAGATACCGCGAGGTCTCGCGAAGCTTTTCCGCCGCCTGGCGATATTCCTCGACCTTTAGCAGGCGGTCGAAGGCTACCTTGCGTTCGGTCGAGCCTTCGAGAAAGATCGCCGTAAAGGTTCCCTGCGGCACGCCTATCGCCTGGCGGAAGAGCGACTTTAGATCGGTACCCGGTTCGAGGCCGAGGTGCTGCCATAGGAAGCGAAAGACCTCTTCTTTCTTATCCGCGATCCGCATCTGCAGTCGCGGGTCGATGACGTGATAGCCGGAGCCGGAGTCGCGGTAAACGATGTACTCGCGTTCGTCTAGCCCGCTTTCAAAGGTGACCGTGACCGAGCCTTTCTTTGCTCCGCGACGGACAAAATCCTCTTTCTTATACTCAAGCAGATCGAACAAGACCCACGCGATCGCCTCGATGACCGTGGTTTTTCCGGCCCCGTTGGCTCCGGTTATTGCGGTCGTTCCGCGAGAGAATTCGATTGTCGTGGAGACGTGAGATTTGATGTTCTCAAGCTCGATCTTTGAGATGTGCATCCACGAATAGTTTAATGCAGAAGCCCGCACGAAGTAAGGGCTCCGATGCGGTAGGGGCCGTTACAGATCGAATTGGACGTCGACTATGGCGGGAGCGAGCCCTTACTTCGTGCGGGCTTCTGCAAAAGAACGGTTTAGTCGATAATGGAACTATGAAGATCGAAGCTGGTGATGTCGTCGTCGCGGTGCTCCACAGTCCTCGGGAAAAGCTGCTTGGGGTCTTGAATGAGATCTCGCCCGCAGGGATCACGATTAGGTCTATCGATCTGAGCTATTTTGACGACTGGTGCAGGTCGATCGCTGAGGGCGAGGTCCATCTTAGGATGACCGATAATTTCTTCCCGATGTGGCGTGTCGAACGGATGTCGCGTGACGAGGGAACTGACGAGATGCCTTCGATGACGGATCAATTCGAGGCCCGTACAGGCCGTCGGTTTGAGCACCAATAGGCTTTTGGCTACATTGCTTTCAAGGTAATGCTGCCGTTGGCTGTGGTTAGCTTGACGATGGCGTCGCCTTTGGCGGGCTTGCCGACCGTTCCCGCGATACTTTTGATCGGACCGGGGCCGGAAATGGTTTCGGTCGTGATATCGACGGGGATCTCTGCGGTGAAATAACCGTATCCGTAGGTGCCGAAGATCTGAAAGGATGCATTTTTCGGCACGCTCAGGCGGATCGAGCCTCGTGACGTTCTCAGGTTATAGCTCGCCCCCTGAAGTATAGGGCCCTCGTATCCGACCGAGCCCGAGATAGAATCAACATTGACCTGACGATATTGCAGGCCCTGGAGCGAAACGGCTCCGTTGTTCGTATTTGCCTTAAATGCATCGCCGATCTCGCTCGGGCCCGCGTCGAAGACCAGAATGTTGCCGGTCGTGGTGCTCAGCTGCATTGCCCCTTGCGAGGATTCGACCGTGATGTCGCCTTGCCCTGAGTTGACCGAAACTCCATCCGTCACGTTACGCAGCGAGACGTCGCCGCCGATCGACGAAATCTCGGCCTTCTTCACAGAATCTATTGTGGTCGATATCTCACGCCCTCGAACCCTTATCGTCGATGTCACCGGAGCGTCAACCTCGATCTCGCTGCCCGAAAGGCACTCGCTCTGCGAACCGGTTCGCTGCGGATCGTTTCCTGCTACCTTTACCCAAACCGGCTCTCCGCTTTTCGGGCTGGACTGAGCGGTGCGAAACGTGAATTTGCTGCCGTCCGCGACAAAAACTCGGATCTCATTGCGGTTCCAGCCGTTTACCTTGATCTTTCCTTCGATCACGCAGGCGAACTCAAGATTGATGGCCGAGTCGACCTTCATCGACCTTTCGGTCGTTTCCTGTGAGCGTGTCAGCGGACGTCGCGGTGGCGTGATCGGGGCACGCGGGCTGACCACTCCGGGTGCGGATGGCGGGGCCTTGACATTAGGCGTTGACGGCGGAGCCGAGCTCTGTGAAAAAACGACAGCCGGGCATACGGTCAAAAGGACCGTAGCGGCGGTGAGTATCGTGTTTTCAATGAGCTTGTTCATTAAGTGAGCTGACAATGGGAGTAATTTATTTGAGACTTGCGACCAACTCCTCTTTTTGAGCGACCGAATTCAATAGATTGATCTTGCTTTGATACGAAGCGTACAGGATCTGCTTGGCCGAGTCGTTTTTCGGGTTACGGCGAACTTCGGTACGCATCTTGTCGATCGTGTCATTCACGACGGCCATGTCTCGCTCGTATGCGATCAGCTCGGACACGCCGAGAACGCCGGACTTCTGATCGTCCACCGTTCGCTTGAGCGTTGCGATGGTCTTTACATAGCTTTCTTCACCGGGCATAAAGCCGAGCGGTGCGTTAGCTGTAGTACCGGCAGTCGGTGCGGTTGCCGTCGGACGACGAACTTCGGGACGATAAACTGCACGTTCTGGACGCGGCGTGATGTCAGCTGTTTCAGTTTCTACCTCTTCCGGCTCGATCGGCTGGCTGACGGCAGGCATTACGGAAGGAGCGGCGGTCTGGGTAGGCTTCTGAGTCGTGGCTATCGTGGTATTTGCGTTCTCGATCGTTCGAGACCTGTTTACCCAGAGCCCTGCAAACAAGCCAAAAACGATCAAAAGACTGGCCGCTGCCACCACCGAAGGGCTGCCGAGCGAAACTCGTATGAAAGCCCAGGCCTTTTCCCAGACAGACCGTTGTTCCTTTTCGATCTTGATCGAATCGTTGATCTTGTTCCACAGACGCTGTGTCGGGACGAGCGTGTCAAATTCGCGTGCAAGTACAGGGAAGACGAGTGCGGACTCTTCCTCAGCCTCGGCGAGCATCATCGCACACGAGTCGCAATCAGCGATGTGTGTCGAGACGCGGGCGGTTTCGTCGAGCGAAAGTTCGCTGTCAAGAAACGCCTGAATGATACCGATGTCTAAGCAATTGTCCTTCATGTCGTACCCTTCCCGATTTTTCCGTAATACCGGGAAAATTCCTGCCGTGCCCGAGCAACATAAGTTCCGATGCTCGTTTCGTTGAGCTCAAGGCTCCGTGCGATCTCTTTGTAAGAGAGTCCCTGCTGTTTCAATATCAGGCAGCTTCTGAGCGGCTCTTTGATCTTGTTCAGAGCCTTGTAAATGTCGTTGACGCCCGCACTTTCTTCGTAGTCGATCTCGACCGACGCCACGGATAACTCAACTGTCTCTTTGACGTAATTTTCGTCCCGCGTGTTCGCCCTAACATTTCCGCGAATGGCGTTCTTGGCGACGTTTATCGCCACGCGTATGAGCCACGGCCGCAGCATTTCGCTGTCCGTGATCGAGTCCTGATGCTTGTAAAGCCGGAGAAAGGTTTCCTGCGTAATATCCTCGGCCAGAGCCGAATCCTGCACGACCGACCTCGCCGCACGAAAGACGGTCCGGTGATGAAGGGCAAACGCCTCCTCAAACTCGATCTTCTCCCTGGCTGCGGCCGTCGCTGTTTGCTCGGACATTATGTCCACAAGAATGTTAGTACTCTCGTTCATTTTTCAGCATCGTAAAATGCTCATCACGACCTAAATACACCGCGAGAGGCTGATATATGACAAGAATCTCTTAAAACCCAATAATTTTCAATCGCTAACGAAGTTCCCGAAAACCTCCGTGCCCTCTGTGTCCGCCCTCAGCGGCCTCTGTGTTTAATATCGTTTCCAAACACTGAGCAAAGACCCGGAGTCGCCGGAACATCAGAGCATACGTTCGAGATCAAAAAATGGTTCCGACCGAATCGCCGTTCCATCCGTTCCACCGTTCCAGTCGTTCCAGGGGCGGGACAGGTGGAACGGTATTCTTTGCCGCAGAGCGGCAATCGAATTTAGCCGTGGGTGAAGCCCACGGATAGGCGATGAAAAAGGATCCGGCGTCGCGTAGCGACGGTCTAACATGCATGTTGACGGTTAATTCGATTCGTCGCGACGCGACGCGACGCGAGGTCATTATTATTCGCGTACCGTGGGTTGAAACCCACGGCTAAATTCGGGTGCCGCTATGCGGCATAAGAGGTTCGTTTGTTCCAACCGTTCCATCCGTTCCATCCGTTCCAGGGGGGGGACGGGTGGAACGGCTTTCATCGCGTAGCGATGCCGTGATTGTAGCCGTGGGTGACAACCCACGGAACCCGTGGTCGATATTGTCCACGTCGCGTAGCGACGATCGAAACAACACGCCGCGATCATTCATCCGTCGCTGACGCGACAACATTCCAAATACGATCCCGTTCCGTGGGTTATCACCCACGGCTACAATCATTCCATCGCTACGCGATTGACGATGGAACGATGGAACGATCTTCACCTTTCGCCTATCATCTCCCGTCTTACCATATCGTTCCACTCATACCATTTCCGGATTTGTGGAACGGTGGAACGGTGGAACGCGGTGGCTTAGAAGAGGATGACCTTTAGTTTTTGCGTCAATTCGGGCGAGAGGGTGGTGCGTTCGTTGGCGGTTACTAGGAGGACGTGGCTGTCGTCGGAATCGTTTAGGATGCGTTCGATGTTTAGGGATGGTTCCTTTGAAGTGGCGTTGGCGAACTCGGGCTCGAGCAGGGCGAGTTTTCGCAATGCGTCATAGAGATGAGGGCGGCCGGAGCCGAAGTCGGTATCTTCGTTGGGGATAACGAGTCGGATCTGAGCGTTTTCGGCTGCAAAATGCGACAGAAGCGAAGCGGCGAGGCTCGCTCCGTGTTCGAACTGCGGCGAGGCGATGACGGGTTTGCCGCTTTGTTCGGCGGAGATCTTTTCGCGGATGGGGATATCGGCAGCGTCGGGTTCGACTCGGGGGTCGAAGATCACGGTGATGCGGCTTTCGTCGTCTGCTGCGAATTCGCGAACGGTCAGATTACGAGTGCGGGCGGTAGCTTTCCAGTCGATGCGGCGGAGATCATCCTGCGGCTGATACGCTCGCAGGGCAAGAAGGTCCTGACCGGAACCGCGTTTTGACGACACACGATCACCCGCATCCAGCGGAAGGGTTTCGATCTCGGTGGAAACGTCGATGATCTTGGGAAATACCACCAGCTCGGCTTCGCGGGCGGGCAAACGGCGGCGATGACGGAAAAATCCGAAGGGGAACTTGGTCGAGAGTTCGAAATCACGGATCGAAAGCCGTCCGCGATTGGGGAAGATATGCTCGGCCTTTTTCTCGACCGATTCGCGGCCCGCGACGTGGACGAAATGATCGAGGGTTCGCCTCACGACCGGAGCCTGGCCGAGACGCCTTGCGATCCATTTTGGGAAGATGGCGTCAAGGTGATCGGCCGCGATCGACCGCTCACGTTCCTTGCCGCGAACCTCAACTACGACGGAGAAAGCCGGGATCAGGCGCTTGCGATTGTGCATGCTTACTAGGATCGGGGTCTTTTCACCGGCGAAGATCGTTTCCGGAAAACGCATCGTCACGTCAAGCTTCTTCAAGCACAAACTGCCCGCAATAAATCCGACGACCATCGCCGCCAGCAGAAATGAGAGGACGAGGAAGAGTAGATTATTCCCCGTGTTCCACGCCGAAAAGCCCACGATCATCAGCAAAACCAGCAAGATCGCTCCGCCGGTCGTGAACTCGAACGGCAGATTCAACTGCGAAGCCTCACGTCCCGCATTCCGAGCGAGCGGCGGTACGACGAAGATCAGGATGAGCAAAACAAAAACAAGCGAAGCCGAAGCCGCGACCGCTGCCATCTCCACATCACCGATCTGATGTGCATAAAGCGTCAACCCTGACAGCCCCAGTCCGCCAAGAACCACAATCACGCCAAGGATCGCGTTGCGAAGATCACGAAAACTGAAGAGTTGGCTTGCGAGCTTGAGATTCATTGATCGAGTTTGGGAAGTTTAGGAAGTCCGGGAAGTCCGGGAAGTTTAGGAGGTCTAGGAAGTTTAAGAGGTTATTAGAGAATGCGTTCTGCCAAGACTTCCTGGACTTCCTAAACTTCCCAGACTTCCCAAACTCCCTCAGATCGGTACGCTCACTTTTTGCAGTATGTCTTGCAGAACTGTCTGGACCTCTCGGTTTCGGTTTCTTAGGGCCGACGTTCTTGAGTTTAGGATCACGCGATGGCCGAGACAGGGAAGGACGAGCCGTTTTATGTCGTCGGCAATGCAGTAATCGCGGCCCTCGATGACCGCCATTGCCTGTGCTGAGCGGAACAAGGCGAGCGAGCCGCGAGGGCTGACGCCGAGTTCGAGCGACTCGCTCCGGCGTGTCAGGTCAACGATTTGAAGTAGATACTCAACCAAAGCTTCGTCAAAACGCACGCTTCCGACCAATGCCTGCAGATCGATCAGCTCGTCCCGCGACATTACCGGTTTTAAGGACGAGATAGGATTCGCGGTCTCGCGGTCACGCAGCATCTGCCGTTCGTCGGCGACTGTTGGATAACCCATGTGTATCCGCAGCATAAACCGGTCTAGCTGAGATTCTGGCAGCGGATAAGTGCCGTGATGTTCCGAGGGATTCTGTGTGGCGATGACGACAAACGGCGACGGCAGCGAACGGGAAAACCCCTCGACGGTGACCTGTTCCTCGGCCATTGCTTCGAGAAGAGCCGACTGGGTCTTTGGCGTAGCTCGATTGATCTCGTCGGCGAGCACAATGTTCGCGAAGATCGGCCCTGGTTTCCATTCAAAATCGCCGCTTCGCTGATTAAAGACCGAAAGCCCGATCACATCGGAGGGGAGAAGATCAGACGTGAATTGTATACGCTGAAAGTCGAGATCGAGAGCCCGCGAAAGCGAGTTCGCCAGCGTCGTTTTGCCGATGCCCGGCACGTCTTCGATCAAAAGATGTCCTTTCGCCAGCAAACCGACCAGTGCGAGCTTTACGGTCTCAGATTTACCGCGGATGACATTCTCGATCGCCTTCTGCAACTCGGCGATCCTGCCAACCGCGTCCACATCAACGGCAAACCCGTCGCCCGCCGGCCTCGTTTCGGTCACAAACCAGTCTCTCATCAGTAAATCCCTTGTCCTCAGCGAAATCGCCATTATTATTCTACCCGATTAGAAACAACCGTCGCACAAAAAAGTTGCAATCTTTAGTGCGATCTGAGCTCCTGACTAGTGAGGGTTATTCCACTTGAGCTGGCGATCTGAGGTCGGAACTCCGGACTATTGTTGAAATTGCTTCAGAAACAAACTAAACTTTTGAAACTAAAGGCAAACGTTTTCGTGTTGAAAGCGGTGAGGAAATTGAATTGAATTATGAGAAATCTACGACTCCGTTTGAAAGATCAACGCGGCTTTAATCTTATTGAGTTGATGATCGTTATCGCGATCATCGGTTTGCTGATCGGTGTTGGGTCGATCGCATGGCAGGCGGTTATTCGTTCGGGAAATGAGACGACGGCCGCACAATCTATTGACCAGATCAGGAAGTTTCAGGCACAATATGCGAGCCGAAATAAGGGGAATTTCGGCACTTTTGACGAGCTGATCGCCAAGGTCAGTCTTGATGAGAAATTCAAGGGCGAGAGCCCGGTCGTTAATGGCTATATTTTCAAAATGACCGTTGTCCAGGCATCGTCGAGTGCTCCGGCGTCTTACGCAGTCAATGCCGACCCACAAGTTCCCGAGGGAATATCCGCAACCGGAACCCGTCATTTCTACACAGATTCGAATCTCAGCACCATCAAGGGAACCGATGAGAATCGACCGGCCAAGGCTGACGATCCGTCGATCTAGTAAAGGATGAACAGCGAATCCCGCCGTCTTAGCTCAGTGGTAGAGCACTCGCTTCACACGCGATAGGTCACAAGTTCAAATCTTGTAGACGGCACCATTAAGTTGATTGAAGAAAGGGCTCCCTATTTGGGGCCCTTTCTTAATCTCTATTGAAAATGCGAGAGCAGCCTTTGGAAGGCTGCTTTCGCGTAAAACTTCTTGTTTGTGCTGTTTAGGCCAGTTGGTCATCATTTCGAGCAATCACAAAGGCAAAGGCAGGCTTCTTTGGCTTGTCATTATCCTTCGGCGGCGGCTTCGGCTGCGGATTGACGACCGGCGGACTTGGCTTCGGCGGCGGTTTCTTTTCATCCTTCTGTGCAAATACGCCGACAGAAAGTCCGGCGACCATTGCGACTGTGAATAATATTTTCTTCATTGCTCTCATCACTTTAATTCCCCTTTTCTTATAAATTCACGCATCCGGGGAAAGCGGGAAAGTGCGTCCGCACTGTATCTCAAGCAAACTCGGTGCCAAAGACGAAGTTAAGACGCTCGAGGCAGTGATTTGGTTGTTATTCTTCCGTTTCGAACCAAAAACCGTTTACAAAAACTTACAATTTCCGCAATTTTCATACGAAATCGTGAACAGTGCAACCCAGCCGGGTCAACATTTATCGAAAGATTCTGCGATAATCTCTTCATGGAATCAACACCAAACGCTCAGGATCGGATGCGATCGATACTCTTGCTGGTTGCCACGGTCGGCACGATAGTCTTTAACGGGCTAGCGGCGACAGGATATGTGAACGGCGTTACGCCCGAGGTTATCTCGGACCGATATCCGACCGTATTGACACCAGCCGGATATGCGTTTTCGATATGGTCGCTTATTTATTTGGGGCTTATTTCATTCAGTATTTATCAGTTGCTTCCACGCAATTTGGTGAGATTTCGTTCGGTCCGCTCGCTATACGTCATTACGTGCGTTTTGAACTGCTCATGGATCTATTTTTGGCACCATGACCAACTCGCATTTTGTTTAGGTCTAATTTTCGCCCTTCTCGTGACCTTGATAGCGATACTTTTTCAGCTTCATCGTTCGGACGACAAGGGCGGGGCGTTGTTTACGACCGCAGTTTTCGGTATTTATGCAGGCTGGGTAACGGCGGCGACGCTGGTCAATTTTGCTATCCTCTTGAAGTCGCAGAATCTCGAGATCTCTTCGACGGTCTGGAACGCCATCGGCGTCGCAGCAATAATGCTTGCTGCGGGTTTAGGGGTGTTGATCAGGTTCAAGTTGCGGAATTTTCTCTATCCGCTGGCGATCGCCTGGGCCGCTGCCGCTATCGCGGTCAACCAGAGCGGGAATACTGCTATTGTGGTCGCCGGATCGATCTGCGTGATAGTTTGCCTGCTGATGGCGATCAGTTTCGTGATGGATCAAAAGGGAAGTACAGAATGAATCAGGGCAAGATATGCGTGTCCGTCTGTGCTGAAACGTCTCGCGAAATGATCGAGAAGATCGTAGCCGCTCGACTCGTCGCGGATATCGTCGAGGTGCGATTTGATTGTCTGCCGCCAGCTGAGATCGATGTTCTGCTTGGTTGGCTGCGAGACTCAGGTTCTGAACGGCCCGTCGTGTTTACCTTCCGCTCCCGTGAGCAAGGCGGCCAGCGGGAACTTACCTTTACTGACCGGCTTAAATTCTGGGAAAAGGTCATGGCAGAGCCGCTCGATCGCTCGGTCATAGATATCGAGGCGGAATCGCGGTTGGCGGTGGCGATCCAGACAAACCATATTCCCAGAATAATCTCGCATCACGACTTTGCAGGTGTTCCCGACGACCTTGCGGCCCTATTTGATGGCATTGCTGCGGCGTTTGATCCTGACATCGTAAAGATCGCCATAACTGCGACCGATATTGCCGACACGATCGAGATATGGAAACTCATCGAGCGTGCCCGCGATGCTAGCAAGCAGATAATTCCCATTGCGATGGGCGAGGCGGGTAAATGGACGCGTATTCTCGGGCCAGCTCATGGTGCGTTCCTGACATACACGTCACTCGATGCCGGCGGCGAAACCGCTCCCGGACAGGTTACAGCGAAGCAGCTTGTTGAGCTCTATCGAGCCAAAGAACTGGATCGGGCGACAAAGGTCTATGGCATTCTCGGCGATCCGGTTTCTCAGTCGCTATCGACCTTCATGCACAACCCGGCATTTGTTTCCGAGGGAGTGAACGCTGTTTTCATCCCTTTCTTGGTCAAGGACATCCGTGCTTTTATGCATCGAATGGTCCGGCCCCAAACTCGTGAGATCGAATTGAATTTTGGCGGCTTTTCGGTCACGATGCCGCACAAACAGACGATAATGGAGCACCTTGACGCGATCGACCCGACCGCTGAACGGATAGGGGCAGTGAACACTGTCAAGATCGATGAGGGCAGGCTGACCGGCTACAACACCGACGCCCATGGATTCATCACTCCGCTAAGATCCAGATTCGGTGAGGTGAAGGGTGCAAAGGCCGCGGTTTTTGGAGCGGGCGGAGCGGCGAGGGCGTGCGTTTATTCGCTACAGCAGGAAGGTGCGGATGTCGAGGTTTTTGTCCGAAATGTCGACAAGGCGAGACCGTTTGCAGAGGAATTCGGCGTTCGGTTATTTGAAATTGACGAAGTTCGAGACGGTAAGTTAATGGCCGATATCCTCGTTGATACCACGCCAATCGGAATGTCCGGTACGGACCAAAGTTTATTTACTGCGGACGAGCTTAAAGGTGTAAAATTCGTCTATGATCTCGTGACCAAGCCTTACGACACGCCGATCATACAGGAAGCAAAAAAGGCGAATATTCCTGCGATCGGCGGTATGGAAATGCTCATTGCGCAGGGAGCGAAGCAGTTCGAACTCTGGACCGGGAAGCCCGCTCCTGCTGCGCAGATGAGAAATGACATACTGGCGAGATTCGCGGAACTTAATAAATGAGCGCTGAAGCCCTGAATTGTCCGAACTGCGGAGCCGCCGTCGAGAGCGATCGCTCGATCTGTGAGTTTTGCAAAACACGGCTCAAGACCGTGGGCTGCGCGAAATGTCTCGGGCTGATGTTCGTTGGTACGAAATTCTGCGGCCATTGCGGGGCGATGGCCGCTCCGGTTGACGTTGGTTTTGGCGGGGCAGCGGGTGAGTGTCCACGATGCCGGGCGGGGCTTGTTGTCCTCGAAGTTGACGACATTAGTTTTCGCGGATGCGAGAAGTGCGAGGGGCTTTGGATAAACGGCGAGATGTTCGAGACCATCTGTGCTGATCTCGAGCGGCAGTCGGCGGTGCTGACATTTCTCGACTCCAGAACGCATCGCGGTCCGTCGATGACCAAGATAAACTACGTTCCGTGCCCTGATTGCGGACATTTGATGAACCGCAACAATTTCGCCAAAGCTTCCGGTGTTATCGTCGATATTTGCAAACAGCATGGCGTATGGTTTGATGCAGATGAACTGCCGGCGATCGTCGATTTTATTAGAAAGGGCGGCATGGATCTAAAACGTCAGCGGGAACAAAACGAGATCGATCTGGAACGAAGCCGCTTGCGCGAAGAGCGTTGGAAGGCAGATATCTCGCCGCGGTCATCGAGGCTTGGCCGCATCCTTGAGGACGAATTGACCTCTGATAGACGCAGCTTTGTTCGACGGCTTTTCGATATTTAGAGTCAAGATGGTTTCTTAGAAGATGAACGAACGCTACAGTCGACAGATACTCTTCAAATCGATCGGACGTGATGGCCAGGAGAAACTCCTGGCCTCGCGTGTTTTGCTGGTCGGGTGCGGAGCTTTGGGGGCATCCCATGCTGAGATGCTTGCTCGGGCCGGTGTCGGGTTTCTGAGGATCGTTGATCGGGATTTCGTGGAATTCACAAATTTACAGCGCCAGACGTTGTTTAGCGAATCGGACGCAACTGAACGTTTACCAAAGGCTATCGCTGCACGGGCTCGTATCGGCGAGATCAATTCTGAGATTGACGTTGAAGCCGTCGTTGCTGACGTGAATCATTCCAACGTCGAGTCTCTTTTAAAGGACTGCGATCTCGTGATCGATGGGACCGATAATTTTCAAATCAGATATCTCCTAAACGATGCCTGCGTCAAGAACGCTGTGACGTGGATCTATGGCGCGGCGGTGTCGAGCTACGGCACGACGATGACGATCATTCCGGGCAAGACGCCCTGTTTGCGGTGCATCTTTGACGAGATGCCCGATGCGGGCTCATCACCGACTTGCGACACAGCTGGGGTGATCATGCCGATAATTGCGACTGTCTCTGCAACACAGGTTGCCGAGGCGTTGAAGATGTTGACGGGAAATTTTGGTGACCTTCATGGTTCATTGATGCAGTTCGACGTCTGGGCTAATGATCGCCAACGAATCAAACTTGGCGCCCCGAATCCTGATTGCAAGGCCTGCGGACAGCGCGTCTTTGAATTCCTCGACGCGGAGACGCAGGAATTTTCGGCAGTCATGTGCGGGCGGGACGCCGTGCAGATCGCTCCGCCGAGAAGCACTTTAATTGACCTTGAAGGCTTGGCTGCCAAGCTCGAACCGCTGGGTGACGTAAAGCGGAATGAATATTTGGTGCGATTTTTGTCGAACGGCCATGAAATGACGATCTTTGCGGATGGCAGGGCAATAGTGAAGGGAACTGATGATATTTCGACTGCGCGGTCGCTATATTCGCGATTTGTGGGCTCGTGATCTGTGCTAAGATTTGGCTATGAATGCAGAATTGGTATTGCCGTTAGAACGAATGACAGTCGCCGAGAAAATGGATGTCATCGACCGCATAATGGACGACCTCTCGCGTAACTCTGCGGCGGTACCGATTATCGAATGGCACGGCAAGATGCTTCGGCAGAGGGCTGAGGATCTAAAGAACGGCACTGATCGATTTATCTCGCTCGAAGATGCAGAGAAGAGAATTCGCGAGAAAACCGGACGGAGATGACGATTGTAGTTACACAATCGGCATCTGACGATATTGCCGAGGGCTATCTCTTCTACGAAGAGCAATATCCAGGTTTAGGCGAGTACTTTGAAACTTCAATTTTTGCCGACATTCGGTCGCTCGTTCTCTATGCAGGTGTTCACGAGATTCATTTCGAAATTTACTATAGAAGAATTGCCAGCCGGTTTCCCTACGCGATCTATTACACCTTGGAAAACGATACCGTCCTGGTTCACGCCGTTGCCGACACCCGGCGAGATCCGGATCGGGTTAGATATCGGCTGCAGCAGAACTAGGAAAGAGACTTTTGAATCGTCCGCCTCGCCTTACATACTGAGGCTAAGATCATGATCCACAAACCAAAAGTAGTGATCATAGGCGGCGGGTTCGGCGGGCTTTGGGCGGCTAAGGCTCTCGGAAATAAGCCGGTTCAGGTTACGCTGATCGACCGCAAGAACCACCATGTTTTTCAGCCGCTGCTTTATCAGGTGGCGACGGCGGTGCTTTCGCCGGGTGAGATCGCTCAGCCGATACGGCGGATCCTTGCGAATGCAAAGAATGTCGAGGTCATTCTCGGTGAAGCGGTCGGGTTTGATAAGGAGGCTAGCGCAGTATTGCTTGGCGACGGTGCGCGGGTCGAATACGACTTTCTGATCGTAGCCGGCGGGGCGAGACATGCGTATTTTGGGCATGACGAATGGGAGACGTGTGCTCCGGGCCTGAAAACGCTGGAAGACGCCGTCGAGATACGCCGCCGCGTGCTGCTTGCCTTCGAACTCGCCGAACGCGACGCTTATCTGACAGGTCGCCAGCGAGACCTTAATTTCGTGGTAGTCGGCGGCGGGCCGACGGGTGTTGAACTTGCGGGTGCTATTGCCGACATTGCGAGGCAGGCATTGGCAAAAGATTTCAAAGCGATCGACACTCGGAAGGCCCGTGTAACGCTTTACGAAGGTTCTGATCGAGTTTTGGGCACTTTCGCGAGCGACCTTTCGGAGAGCGCGAAGCGTCAGCTCGAAAGTATCGGCGTCGATGTCGTATTGAATAGTTTTGTTAAGGAGATCGCACCCGGCCGCGTGAAGGTCGGCGAGGACTGGATCGACTGCGATGTAGTGCTTTGGGCAACCGGCGTTGCAGCCTCGCCGCTCGGCAAGACCCTTGGCGTCGAACTCGACAAGGCTGGCCGCGTGCTCGTCGAACCCGACCTTTCGCTCAAGGATCATCCGAATATTTTCGTGATCGGCGACATGGCTTCGCTTGTGCAGGCGAACGGCGAGCCCGTGCCCGGTGTTTCACCCGCCGCGATGCAGATGGGTACCTTGACGGCCAGCAATATCCTGGCTGAGATCAAAGGGAAAAAGCGAGCAAATTTTGAATACTGGGACAAGGGCACGATGGCCACCATTGGCCGCAGCAAGGCCATCGCACAGGCGGCTGGGATGAAGTTCAAGGGCTTTATCGCCTGGCTAATGTGGCTGTTTCTTCATGTATTTTTCCTCATCGGCTTTCGAAACCGCGTTTCTGTAATGTTCTCGTGGTTCTGGGCATACCTGACCCGCGAACGAAGCGCACGTCTGATCACCGGCGATGCTGATGAGATGCAGGACGCTGTCGAATTTCTTCAGGCCGCTCGTGTCGAAGGATCGAAGAAGGCGAAAAAGGGTTCGAAAACGGCGGCGTAAGGAAATTTCAAAAGCCCGCGCGTAAGCAAGGGCGAAACACGAACGTTGAATGTATCGCCCTTGCTCACACGCGGGCTTTTGCATAATTTGCTATCATTGCGTGAATCAATATTCGCCGCGGCGACGTAGATATACGCAATGAAAAATTTCTTTTCGGTAGTCCTTCTATTGTTCATCTCAAACATTCTTGTTTCAGCCGCCGAGCCGCTTGTTTGGTCGGTAAATTCTCGGGCCGACGTGCTCAAAGGCGATGCCCGCGGGGTCTCGATCGACCAGAACGGCACGATCTCGCTCGCACCAAAGCTGACCGAAGTCTTCAAAACTGAACAGCCGTACATATGGTCGAGCGCTGTTGACGCGTCGGGTAATGTCTATCTCGGCACGGGCGGCGACGGCAAGGTTTTTAAGGTCGACGCATCGGGAAAGGGTGCGATGTTTGCCGATCTCGCCGAACTGAATGTCTCAGCCCTCGCCGTCGGTCGGTCCGGGGAACTATTTGCCGCGACATCGCCTGACGGTAAGGTTTATCGCATCGATGCTAGCGGCAGAGCCGACGTGTATTTTGAGCCGAAAGAGAAATACATCTGGTCACTAGCAGTTCTCGCCGATGGCCTCGCGGTGGGGACCGGTGAAGGCGGCAAGATATTCAAGGTAAGGGCCGCAAATGCCTCGCCCGCGTCGTCGATTCTTTTTGATACCAGCGAAAACCACATAATCTCGCTCGCGGTCGACCGGCAGGGCAATCTGATCGCCGGAACGGATTCGAACGGGATCGTCATGCGGTTCGGAGCTGACGGCAAGCCCTTCGGGCTGCTCGATTCGTCGCTTCGTGAGATCCACGAGATCGCCGTCGGGCCTGACGGTTCTGTTTACGTTCTCGCTCTTGCCGCATCGGTTTCGGCACCGAAGCCCGAAGCGGAAGCTGCGGCGGCCGCGACGACCGAGAGCAAAACCGTTTCGGTCGAAAAGCCGAATCCGGCAGTTCCCGAAACGCCGACAAAGAGCCGCTACGATCTTTCCGCCGCTAAAAGCGCGGTCTATCGCGTTTTGCCGGATGGCTCTGTCGATATTATCTGGGCATCGCCGACGGTCATTGCATTCTCGCTTTACGCTCACCAATCCGGGAATGGCGTCCTGATCGGGACCGCAGACAAGGGCCGCATTTACAACGTTTCAAACACCGGCAGCGAAACTCTAGTGCTGCAAACTGATGCCAATCAGATATCGACGATCCGCACGGACGGCAAAAGCCTGAT
Organism: Acidobacteria bacterium Ga0077534; assembly: GCA_001464455.1. Taxonomy (GTDB): domain Bacteria; phylum Acidobacteriota; class Blastocatellia; order Pyrinomonadales; family Pyrinomonadaceae; genus OLB17. The sequence continues at coordinate 315,412 of LNEI01000018.1, read as the reverse complement.
CGCCACATCGAGCAACCAGGGAAACCTCTTCAAGTTCGGCCCCGAAGCGGTGAGCGAGGGCACATACGATTCCGCCGTGCTCGATGCTAAAGGAACCGCAACGTGGGGCCGCATATGGTCGCGGTCGGCTGGAAATGTTGCAATCCAGACACGGTCGGGGAATACTGAGAAACCTGATGAAACCTGGAGCAGCTGGAGTGCCGCCATCGCCGACCCGAAAGGCGCCCAGGTGGCTAGCCCAAAAGCCCGATATTTCCAGTGGCGAGCGACGCTAAAGCCGACTGCGTCGACGCTTTCGGAAGTTAACCTGGCCTTTGTTGCTCGAAACATCGCTCCTGAGATACTTTCGATACAGGTTTTGCCGACAAATGTCGGGCTGATAGCAAATCCGCCCGTGCAGATCGACCCCAATATTGAACTCGCCGGTATGTCGTCCGCTGAATTCGGAATTCCGGTGGTCGTAGTGCCGCCGCGAAGGGCCTACCAACGCGGAGCGACTTCGCTGCAATGGACGGCCGAGGACCGCAATGGCGACAAGCTTGTCTACGACGTGATGTACCGCGAGGTTGGGGAAGCAGATTTCAAACCGCTTAGAACCGCTATCAGCGAAAATTTCCTCTCGATCGACGGCCAATCGCTCGCCGACGGGCGATACGTTTTCAAAATAGTGGCAAAGGACTCGCCCTCGAATCCCGCTCCGACCGCACTTTCCGGCGAAATGACGACCGAACCCATCGACATCGATAACACGCCGCCCGCTGTCACGCCCGGTACGGTCAGCGGCACTCGCGTGACCTTCACCGCGACCGACAAGTCGAGCTATCTTGTCCGTGCCGAATACAGCATCAACGGCGGCGACTGGAAGCCCGTCTATGCGGACGACGGCATCTCGGATTCGCCGACCGAAAGCTACACGATCGACGTTGGAACTGCGACCGGCGAGCAAGTAGTGACGCTGCGGGTTTTCGATGTAAATAGAAATTCGGGTAACGCCAGACAGGTTGTAAAGCGATAACGTCGCCGGGAACGCAGGCGCCCTCGCCTGCAACGCCGGTTCCTCCGGCGTAGCAGCGCGATATATTCTTCAACGTGCAGAATCACCACGCAGGTCAGCGTCCCGAAGCGGAACGCTTGCAGGCGAGGGCGCCTGCGTTCCCGGCTACCAGATCGAAGGAACCGACGATTCGTCAAATTCGATCGACTCACCGTTCGGCAGGATGTGAACGATCCGAGAAACCCCGCGTTCGCGAAGCATCGGGGCGAGCATGCCGACGCGGTGGCAGTTGGCACGGGGGATCTTGTGGTCAGTCAGCGGCTTCGATTCCGAACACATCATTACCGTCCGCACATCCGACGCGATCTCGATTATCCGGCCCACACCCCACTCGACGTCTTCCGGCTTCGGATCGTTCTTCCCGCCCGTCTCCGGCAAATGTTCGTAGCCGACACCGCTTTCCTCCAGCAAAGAAGCCAAAACCACCCCATTAAACTGCGGCCACCGCGACCGTGCAAAAGCGCGAACGTCGCACACAAACTCGATCTCGTGCTTTTGCAGCAGTTCGAGAAAGTAGGGAAAAGGATGCCGCCCGTGGCCGATGGAGTAGATCGATGTCATTTGCCGACCTCTCTTATCTCGTCAACCGCCGCCGGATTTTCAAGTGCGGACAGGTCGCCCGGATCTTCGCCGAGGTATGCTGAGCGGATGACGCGGCGCATTACTTTGGCGTTGCGGGTCTTTGGCAGGGCGGAGACGAAATGGATCCGCGACGGGGCGAGGGGTTTGCCCATGTCGCGCGAAACCAGAGCCTTCAGCTCTGTTTCGAGTGACGAGTGACGGGTGACGAGCGACGAGTCGTCGGCGTCATCACTTGTTACCTGTAACTTGTCACCCGTTACCACAAAAGCAACCATCGCAGTTCCCTTAACCTCATCCGGAACGCCGATCACTGCTGCTTCGGTAACGAGCGGATGGGCGACTAGCAGACTTTCGACTTCGGCGGGGCCGACGCGTTTGCCGGCGACTTTTAGCGTGTCGTCGGAGCGGCCGAGGATGAACCAGTGGCCGTCTTTGTCACGCATCGCAAAATCGCCGTGGACCCAGATGTCCTTGAACCGCCGCCAATAGGTGTCGAGATAACGTTCCTTCTCCTGCCAAAATCCGCGAGCCATACCGATCCAGGGCTGTTTAATGACGAGTTCACCGACCTTGCCGGGGCCGACGGGATTGCCTTCCTCATCGAGAATATCGACGTCCATTCCCGGACACGGAGCCGGAAACGAACATGGCTTGATCGGCAGCAGTGGATTGCCCATCAAAATCCCACCCGCGATCTCAGTGCCGCCGCTGTAGTTGATGATCGGGAGTTTCGAATTTCCAACCTTCTCAAATAGCCACCACCAAGGCGCCGGATTCCAAGGCTCGCCGGTTGAGGCGAAGATGCGGAGTGATGAAAGATCGTCTCCTTACGAAGGAGGGGTGGCGGCGTTTCGCCGACGGGGTGGTTCTCCGGCTGCGGTTCCGCGTACTCGCTCGGTTCCTCGGAAGTTGATTCACCGCGCGACGAGAGAACCACCCCGTCACCCGAAGCGGGTGCCACCCCTCCTTCGTAAGGAGGGGAGTTGGTTGCGTCCTCGGAAGCGGCGAGCGATCTGATAAGCGTCGGGGAGATGCCCAGCACCTCGACCTTGTGCTTCGCGCAGAATTCCCACATGCGGTCGGGCGTCGGATAGTCCGGGGCCCCGTCGTAAATGCAGATCGTTGCGCCATTTATCAGAGCTCCATAGATCAGCCAAGGGCCCATCATCCAGCCGATGTCCGTGTACCAACAGATCCGCGTACCGCGTCCGACATCCGTCCCAAACGCCATATCCTGCGCCGCCTTGATCGGGAAACTCGCGTGCGTATGAGCAATCCCCTTCGGCTTGCCGGTCGTGCCGGAGGTGTAGAGGATAATGAGCGGGTCTTCGGCGGAGGTTGGTTCGACATCGTTTTGCTTTGCTTCTTCCCAGCCTTCACCAATTAGGCCTTGGGTCCAGTCAAAAAACTTATCAAAGTGCGTGCTCGTCGGATCGAGTTCCGGGGAATTGTCAGCATAGCTTCTTCCAACTACGAAAATTTTTTCAATCGATGGGCAGTTACTGATTGCCGCCTGTGCGACTTCAATCGCATTGACCGTTTTGCCCCGTCGTGGGAAGCCATCACACGTGAACAAGGCCTTGGCTCCTACCGCATTGAGGCGACTCGCAATCGCATCTACGCCGTAGCCGCTGAAAACAGGAACCGCTATTGCTCCGATTCGATTAATTGCTAGCAGGCTAGTAACCGTCTCGGCCATCATCGGCAAATGTATGCCGATTGCATCACCTTTTCGAAAGCCGTGCTTTCTCAAACCTGCGGCACATAGACGGACATCGCCCTCGAGCTCAGTGTAAGTGAGTTTACGCACATGTCCTTCCTCTGCTTCCCAAATCACCGCCGGTTGATCTTTCATCTCGTCTGTCTGCCAGCGGTCGAGGCACATTTCGGTGATGTTGAGTCCGGCGGACGGAGAGCGGACACTCTTGTCCGCATCGCCGGTTCCTCCGGCGAGAGAAGATGGGGCAATTTCGAGGTCTTGTTTCTGCCGAGGTTGCTCATTTGCCAAATTTTCTTTGAACGCCGAAGCGGCGTTCATGCGGACAGGAGTGTCCGCGCTCCGAAACCAGACCGGAAACTCGATCCCGCCCGACGTATCGAGCAATTTCTCATACGGCGGGTCGAATTTTATGTCGAGAAACTTCAGAACCTCTTCCGTAAACTTCTCGACATCGTTTATCGAATACGCATACAACTCGTCCCAGGTCGAGACGCCGACTTGTTTCATGAATTGGGTCAGCCTCGCGCGTTCGATGACTTCGGGCGTTGGGGTCCAGGCGATGGGTTGGTCTTCTAGGAGGTTTGTGTCGTTCATTTCCATCGATTTTACCTCATGCGTCTATAAAGTCCCACGAACTAAACGCGTAAAATCGTTCCACTTCCGTGCTGAAAGTGGAACGGGTAACTCATTGACTGCATTGTGGTTAGCGAGAAAAATCGTTCCACCTTGTAAAATCGCGACACCGGAAGTGGAACGCTCCGTCAAGACGCATGGCTTTTCGCGTAAGTGTAGGAGCAAACTGACGTTACGGGATATTCCTAGATCAATGCGGGTAAAAGCGTGAAACATTGTCGCAAAGATAGCACGAGGAGTGCAAAAAGTCAAGCTAAAACGGGATTTTCTTAAAAGCTGTGGTGCACTACTGTGCCTGGTGTTCGAGATGCTTCTTTGCGGATCCTTTGCGCCCTTTGCGGCTGCGGCGGGAGGGAAACGGCGGTCTCCCGCAAAGCCGCGAAGCCGCAAGGAAGCCGCAAATTGAATTCGCGGCTTGCGTATCGAGTACATGTTATTCGATCTTTTCCCAGACTTGCACGGGCCTTCCGTCCATTTCGTAGATCTCGCCGACGGGGCGATAGTTTGCGTGGACGAAGTCGGCGAGCGGGCCGGTGTGGTCGCCTTCTTCTCGCGGGTTGCCGGTCGGCAGATAGGCGTTATCCCATAGGATAAACTGCGGCGGCCTGGCTGTCAGGTCGCGGATGACCTCTTCGATCTGTTCCGGCCGCGTATAGCCGTTTGGCCATATCTGGCCAAAGCGGGTCGGGTTTTTCAGGCCGAGCGGCAGGTAAACGAAAGGCTCGTAGACCTCGAAGATGTAGTCGCCGGGCTTGGTATTTTTCAGCAGCCATTCGTAGCGGCGTGAGAGCGGCGATTCGATCGCGGCGACGTGGCCGGAAGGCGTGTCGAGCGGTACGGTTTGCCAATAGGTCTGAACACGTATCGCCTGCGCAGCGGCGAGCAGAAGGACCACCGCCGATACTGCTGCCATTATCTTGTTTTTGATCGCCTTAGAGTCGATCGCTCGTTGGAACAACCAAACCAGTGCGATCAGCGACGGCCCCGAGATCTGGAAGAGGCGAAACTGATTCGGAGCCGTTGTGCTGAGCGTCAAAAACATTCCGACGAGAGCGACGAGAACCGGATATTGCCAGATCTGCCAATCCAGCAAACGCCTTTTGAACAGAAACCAAAGCAGAACGACCGGCGACGCAAGCGGAACGACAAAATCATGGAAGACTACGGGCCCGAGTTCGATAATGTCGGGAATATTAGTGACCGTAAAAGCCTTTTGCAGGTCGATGAAAAATATGCCGAAGCTGTTCGGATGCCCGTAGCTGTAATACTTAGCCGGGTAAACAAACGCTGCCGCAAAGAATGTCTCGAAGCCCGCCGCGACGACAAACGGAGCCATTAACAAAATAAGTGATGCTGCGAAACTCGTCCCGATGATGGCTGAACGCTTCAGAAAGACGCTCCAGCTGTTGGACTCGTAGATCCGTTCGACAAAAAGAAACGCGACGATCGCTGCGAACACGACGAAACCGCGTTGCTGCGTAAAGAACGAGCAGAGTCCGAGACAAACGCCGGTCGCGATGAGGCTTAGCACGGAACGCGACCTCATCAGCAGAAGGATCGCGAGCAAAACAAATATCGGGCTAAACATCCGGTGCGAGCCGTCGAGCCCGAACCATCGGAAGCCGAAAAAAATGTATAGCAGAGCCGGAAAATAGGTGAGCGGCGATGGAAGGAATCGCTCAGCGATCTTCACCATTAGCCAAGCAGTAACCAGAGCGATGACGAGAGTAACCACCGCAACGATCCAGTATCTGACGCCGAAGATCGAAAAAAGCCCCGCATAAAATGCCTGCGTTCCGGGAAAGGTGAACTGAAAAAAATCGCGATACATCACATCGCCATTGAGCATCCGCTCGGCTTCGTATATGAAGATCGACTGATCTGCGTCGCGAAGAAACGGCGTCAGTGGGAATTTGAAGAGAAATGAATACACAAATAGACCACAGACGGAAATGAAACCCGCGGTGGGGAGCGGATTTGACCTCGGTCGTGTGAGTTCTTCGGTTTGCGTGGCAACACTCATCAGAATAGTAAAAAATACCACGTTCAGAGGCCGTAAAATAATCGATGCTAGGTCTTTCTGACAGAGCCTTTATACGGGTGATCTGAGAAACAACTCGGAGACTAGAGGCTTCAGTCGCCAACCGGCGACAAACATTAAAGCCTAGGGTGGAGACGCTTCGGCGGAACCCTAGGTGCCAACGCGAAAGGAACTCGCTCGCTGAAGGCGAGCAATATAGGCCGAGAGGTTTTATTCGTCCCCTTCAGGGACGTTGCGACAAGGTTGATGCTACCTAGGGTTTCGCTCGAGGACTCGCTTCACCCCAGGGGCTTTAATGTTTGTCGCCGTTGGCGACCTCGAACGGAGCATAATATTCGAGCTATAGATTCTTTATCTACCCTTTTGATTTATCAATGGGTTTGCGGCAATCTTATGTCACAAACTATTTTCGAAGATCGTCGTTCAAGCTTTGCCCGAAGGCACCTGCGTCGGCGAGGATGACGAAAGATGGGAGCAAAAGTGATCGAAAACGCAGCTCAAATATCTCTTCCCTCCAATCTTTTTGCGGGCAAAACCGCTATTGTTACCGGTGCTTCGCGAGGCGTCGGGCGGGCGACGGCGTTGCGGTTGGCTGAGGCGGGGGCGAACGTTGTTGTTAATTATTTGAGCAACGACGTCGAGGCGTTTGAGACGGTTGAGCTTTGCAAGAACAAAGGCGTCGGGGCCATCGCCGTGAAAGCAGATGTCTCGGACTTTAACGAGGCTGCCAAGATCGCGACGCAAACGCTGGAGGCTTTTGGACGGATCGATCTACTAGTGTGCAACGCGGGTATTTGGGACGGAGCGCCGATCGAGGACATGTCCGAGGAGCTTTGGAACAAGGTCATAAATACGAACCTCAAATCAGCGTGGGCGATGACAAAGGCCTGCGTTCCGGCGATGAAGAAGCAGGCTTCGGCGGCGATCGTGATGGTCTCGTCGACTGCCGGACAGCGGGGCGAAGCGAATTATTCAAACTACGCCGCCTCGAAAGGCGGGCAAATATCATTTACCAAAGCTCTGGCCAGCGAACTCTGCCCGAAGATCCGCGTCAACGCTGTCGCTCCCGGCTGGATCGAGACCGCGATGGTCCGCGAGGTTTTTGATGACGAGGAATACAAGCAGAAAGTTCTGAAGTCGATCCCTCTCAATCGAATGGCGGCGACAGACGACATTGCGGTCGCGATCTGCTTTTTGCTATCTGACTGGTCGCGGCACATAACAGGAGAGATCTTAAACATCAATGGCGGTGCGGTACTTTGTGGTTAAGGCTCGTCGAAACGTGCGACGCGGTGGCAGCGAGGCAGCGGACGCTCAAGTTGTGGGATAAATCTAAAGGATATACGGCGGCCGGGCTGTAAATCGTCCGAGTGACTATTTGCGTGGGCTTTACCGCTTAGCGAGGGGTAATGATGAGATCTATTTACGGTAAGTTTTCGGTTACAGCGACGGTCTTGACGGTTGCGGCTTTTGTCAGTTATTTGAGTTTCGGGCAGTTCGGGGATGCCGTCTCGGCCCAGCAGAAAAATGACTATCAGGTTATCGTCGAATTCAGTGACTGGCTCGGACGTTTTCGTAACGGTCAGACTAATGTTGAACAAGGAAAAGTCCTGGCGGCGATGCGGCTTGAGAGGTTGCAGCGCCTGGTGGTAAGCGATCCAAAAGCGGTTATTGATAACGCGATCGGGGTGGACGATCATCGATTTTTGCCCGACGAAATAAAAGTTTTTGTCGAGGAGCCCGTCAGTTTTACCAGCGATTACGAGGTGGTTTATACCGATATTGCGGACGCGCAGGGAAACTTCACAGGTTCACGCCTTGAGCGCTTTGTAACACTCAATGGCGTAAGATATCCGGCGATCGTGTACGGCAGGCGATTGGAAATGACGACCAAGACCGCGATCCCGCTCAACGGCGTTCTGCTCGGTGACAAGGTCGTTTTAACTGAAAGCCCTTTCCGTGATCTCAACCTATCAATGCCCGAAAAGCCCGTGGCCGATGTCGGCGGAAAGACCGAGGTCTTCGCGTCGAAAGGGGAATTTGATAATTTTTTAAGCCGCCAGATCGAATGGGAAAGCAAGATAGGCCCGGGGCCTTTTGACTGGAGAGATCCGAACCAAAGGCCGGAGTCCGCGTGGACTGAAGGGACAAAACGCGTGCTTTTAATGCTGCTGGATTTTGCGGATCAGCCCGGAACCCCGACTGACCCCAACGGGCCGTTTACCCCGCAACGTGCGCAAGACCTGTTCTCGCAACAGATCGATCCGTTTTATATCGAGAATTCCTATGGCAAGACTTCCGTGAAATTCGGTGCGATCACACCCGTTATGCGTATGCCACGTACGTGGGCATCCTACATTGCCGAAAGCGAAATAAATCGTAACAACTCGATGATCACAGACGCGCGGAACGCCGCTCGCGCTTTGGGGTTCGAGACAAATAATTATGAGCTGGACGTCGTAGTCGTCAGCGATCCTAACAATCAGGTTGCCGCAGGCGGACAGGGAGCTCTCGGCGCGAAGGGTATGTGGTGGTGGGGTTTCTTTGATTTCAGAGTTTCGACGCACGAGATCGGCCACAATTTTGGATCAAATCATGCCAATCTGTGGCAGACAACCGACGGTTCGGTAATAGGAGCGGCCCAATCTCTCGAGTATGGAGACCCTCACGATATTATGGGAGCCCTCGGAGTGAACGCGGATCTCCGATACCACTTCAACACAAAGACCAAACATCGTTTTGATTGGCTGACAGGTGCTGACGTGACCACCGTAACGGAAAATGGCGTGTACAGAATATTTCGCCACGACATAAATCCTTCAACCGGAGCGAGAGCTATTCGAGTGCGAAAAGACGGTTTGAGAGATTACTGGCTGGAATTTAGGCAAAAATTTACCGCCGATCCGAACTTGATGAACGGCGTAGCGATGCGGTGGCATTATTTCACACCGACGCAGGTTGGCGGGGCTGAGGGTTATACGCAGCTGTTGGATATCACTCCCGGGGGGAATGGCAATAATGCCGCTTTGCAGATCGGGCAAAATTTCCTGGACGATCAGAACCGGATCAGGTTTACGGTTGTGGGCTTTGGAAATACAACGCCGCAAAGTCTCGACGTTAGTGTCGAAGTGAACGTCGGCTGCACATTCGATCTGCCGCAGCCGACGGTGAGCGTATCCTCGAGCGGAGGCTTGGTGACGGCGGCGGTTAACACGCAAGCCGGCTGCAGACTGCGTTCGACCACGGATGCCCCTTGGCTGACGCCGCTTCCGACGGAAGATTCATCTGTAAGGATCTTGGCGTCGCCGAATTACTCTTCGACGCCGAGAACCGGCACTGTAATGGTCGAAGGGCGTACACTGACCGTAACTCAGGCCGCCGCGACAACCGCGTGTGCGGCAAATCCCGCGGGCAATGTCGCATGGTGGCGAGCCGATGGCAATGCCAAAGATCACGTGGGATCTAACGACGGAGTGCTGTTCGATGGAATGGCGATCGGTGCTGGAAAGGTAGCTGGCGGATTTGTCGGCGATGGCGTTGCACGGAGCCGGGTAAATATTCCGGATTCGCAATCGCTCGCGATTACTCAGTCGCTCAGTATCGAGGGCTGGCTGCGGATGGATGAGAATACCGACACGCGCAGCATAATTTCACGTGGACCGACAACCTTTGTGACAGGAGCGTGGTTCCCGGCGTACTGGATCTATGTGGTGAATTCGAGAGTGACATTTTCAATAGCAAACGCGCCAAATGGGACTACGGCCGGCGTCTCGACTGTCTTGTCGACGATTCCGGTGGGCCAATTTGTCCATTTTGCGGCAACTCTCGACAACGCGACGGGGGTGATGAGACTTTACATTAATGGTGTGCAGGCGAATCAAACCACGACTACGCTGAGGCCGTACGGTAATTTCGATCCGGCTCAGTACGGCCTCGGACTAGGTAATGTAAATACCACGGCAACTTACAATGCGTTTAAAGGAGCACTCGACGAGGTCGGCATTTACAACCGGGCGTTGACGGCTACTGAAATACAGGCGATCTTCAATGCCGGAAATGCGGGAACCGGTGCGGCGGGCAAATGTCTCGAGGCGTCGGCAACGATCAGCGGCAGGGTCACGACCCCAGGAGGACAGGCTCTCAGGAATGCGGTAGTTAGTTTGATCGATCCGCAAAATGTGCGACGCACTGCGACAACGAGCTCATTCGGCACCTATTCTTTCGCCAATGTAGCGACCGGACAAACTCATACTTTAACGGTAGCTTCGAAGCGATATAGATTCAGCCCGCGGACGCTGCCGATAAGTTCGAGCATAGCAAATCTTGATCTTGTAGGTCTGGAATGATTGCCTTTGGCCGCGGCAGTGGGCGCGATGATATAGGCAGAGAGACGGAGAGCGTTGAATACTTCGATTTTAAAGAAGTTGTCGATGGATCTTCTTGATCACTCCAGCCGCTAGCTCTTCTTTGACAACAAAGGTTAGGTTAACGCTCGACGCTCCGTGTGAGACGAGGGCGATGTTTACGTCAGCTATCGTCGAAAAAACCTTTGCGGCGAGGCCCGTGCTTTCTCGCAAGCCTTCGCCGACGACGCAGACGACGGCGTACCCGCGCTCGACCTCAACCTCGCCTAGCCGGGAAAGCTCCGTGACGATCTGTTCGAGGGAATCGGTGTTGTCGAGCGTTAAAGCGACCGAGACCTCCGATGTAGAAACGACATCTATGACCGTGCGATATCGCTCGAAAACCTGGAACAACGCACTCATAAAGCCATAACTGCCGAGCATTCGGGCTGACGTTATGCGCAGGATCGTGATGTTCTTTTTTGAGGCGATGGACTTTATTTTGTTTGGCGTTTCGCCCGAATCGGCGAGCACCATGGTGCCTATCTCGTTTGGTTCGAATGTATTACAGACGCGGACGGGAATGTTTGTGTCTACGGCGGGCTTGATCGTTTTCGGGTGCAGGACCTTTGCCCCGAAATAGGCCAGCTCGGCAGCCTCTTCGTATGAAAGGACCGGAATCGTTACGGCGGAACTGCAAATTCGCGGGTCGCAGGTCATGACTCCTGTGACATCCGTCCATATTTGCAGTTCATTCGCTCGAAGAGCGGCTGCGACGAGTGCGGCCGAGTAATCGGAACCGCCGCGGCCAAGAGTCGTCGTTTCGCCGCCGCGGCTGGCTGCGATGAAGCCGCCCATGATCGGCACCTCGTCATCTGCGATCATCGGAGCGAGTTCGAGCTTGATGAGTCGCTCGGTCTCGTCCCATAGAGGCTGGGCTGAGCCGTATTCGTCGTCGGTGACGATCAGGCGCCGCGAATCGACCTGTCTCGCGTTGACTCCCTTAGATTTTAAAACCTCCGCAAGCAGCCGCGACGAAAGCTGCTCGCCGTAGGAAACGACGGCATCCTTGAGCATGGAAAGCGGAAGGCTACGGCGTGACACGCGTTTTAACAGGTCGGCGAGTTCCTCGCGGGCGTAGGTGAGTTCGTTGTGAAAAGGGCTGGATTCAGCGATCTCAAAGCGGCGTGTGATCTCGAGATGGCGTTCAAAATGCGGTTCGAGCGACGAGAACGCATCCTCCGCCTGACCGCTACGAGCGATCTCAAAAGCTGCGAGCAGAGCATCGGTTACCTTGGTCATCGCCGACACGACAACGACTGGCCGTCGATCGAGCTGGCTCGAAACGATCCCAAAAACACGCTCAAAAGCGGCAACGTCACCAACCGACGTGCCGCCGAATTTCATTACGACAGGGTGCAGATCTTCAGTCACAATAGAAAGTAAAATTAAATCATATAGTGGCCATAAGCAAAACTGAACGGGCAAACGCCAATGCTTTTTTGCGTTAAAAATTTCTTGTCATACACGATCAAGAATCGTTCGCAAGAAGGGGATTTAACGCAAAGGCCGCAAAGATCGCAAAGAGGACGCAAAAAAGAGATCTACAGAACCTTATAGCAGCCGCGCAGTTGATCGAGTGGCCGCCGATATCCGACAAAACTATTGACGGTCATCTCCTCGTCAGGTTCGCCGAGAATGTGCCGAAGAACGCGTGAAGTTTCGGCGACGTCGCTGAGAAATGCGTCGTGGCCGTCTTCCGACCTGATCTCGTGATAGTTTGCGTCGACACCGGAGCCAACCAGCCGATCTTTCAGAGCCCTGACGTCCGCCGCCGGGAACAGCCAGTCACTCGATATGCCGACGAGCGATATCTTGGAACGGATCTGTTTCAGATCATTGTTCGAAAGGTCGAAGAGGTCCATCGCTTTGGTGATCAGGTCGTAGCTGTCGATCTCAAATCTGTCCTTAAATAGATCTCCCTGGTGATCCAGATATCCACCCACGTCGAAGCGGTCGTTGCGATTTTGCTTTGGGTTTTCGCCGTTGCGGTTCGGGTTTCGGCCAAATCTTTCACCAAACTTGCGGGGCGACTTATACGAAACAACGGCGATCTTGCGGGCCAGCTCGAGGTCGTTCTGCTTGATCGCCTGGCGCTGCAGATGGTTGAGGGCGAGCCCCATCGCCGAAAGCGGTGTCGCCGCGATGGAAACGCAATGCTCGGCGACCTCGGGATAGTCGACAGCAAACTGAAGGGCGAGCATGCCGCCCACGCTCCCGCCGATGACGTATTTGAGCGCTTTAACGCCCAAATGTTCGAGGAGAAGGACATTCGTGCGAACAATGTCACGCGTCGTAACGATCGGCAGTTCGGCGGCCCTCGTACCTTTCGCTCGGCGTTTCTTCAACTGACTCGCACTGGTCGAGCCATAGCTGGAGCCGAGATAGTTGACGCAAATGAAGGCGAATTCGGAGGTGTCGAGAGCGCAGCCGCTACACATCAGCCCGTTCCACCAGTCGCCGATACGGGAGCTTCCCGTAAGGGCGTGGAAAACAAGCACCGCGTTCGACCGGTCGGCGTTGAGTTTGCCGTAAACGGTCGCACGCAGTTTCACTTCATCCAAAACCTCGCCTGATTCCAGGCGAAATGGTTCATTCAGCGTCAGATCTATCTCGTACATCTTTTTTCCCCTCTGCGTGTTTTGTGTCTTCTCTCTGTGTCTCTGTGGTAAAAGATCTTTTCACCACGGAGACACAGAGTTAAGACACAAAGACCACTAAGCTAATATTTCGGTACGGTCGGGTCGACGTCATTTGACCAGGCAGTTATTCCACCGGCAAGATTTATTAGTCGTCCTTCAAAGCCTGCCTCTTTTAGTAAACCGATGGCTTTTGCACTGCGGACACCGCCCTTGCACTGGACGACCGTCGTTTTTCCTTTCGGGATCTCGCAAATACGATTCACGATCTGGCCGAGCGGTATCAGCTGCGCACCCGGAAGACTTGCAAACTCAAACTCGTGCGGTTCGCGAACATCGACGATCTGGAGATCGACCTGATTTCTTATCCATCGATCGAGTTCGACTGCTGTTATCTCTTCGAATTGCGGCTTTTCGTCGGGGGCATTCAATCCGCAGAACTCGTCATAATCCACCAGCTCCTTGATCGTCGCTCGGTCGCTGCACAGCTGGCAGTTCGGATCCTTGCGAAGTTTTAACTCGCGGAATTTCATCGTCCAGGCATTGAATAGCAGCAGGCGGTTTAGCAGAATTCCCTCGGCACCGAGAATTACCTTGATCACTTCGTTCGCCTGGATCGTGCCGACGATTCCAGGAAGTACACCAAGGACACCGCCTTCGGCGCAAGACGGAACAAGCCCGGGCGGCGGAGGTTCGGGGTAGAGACAGCGATAACACGCTCCTCTCTCGGCCCAAAAAACGCTCGCCTGTCCCTCGAATCGAAAGATCGACCCGTAGACATTTGGCTTGCCGGTCAGAACACAGGCGTCGTTGACCAGGTAGCGGGTCTGAAAATTGTCAGTTCCGTCGACGATCACATCGAAATCTTTGAACAGTTCGAGAGCATTTTCACTGGTCAATTTTGTCTCGAACGCTTCGACGGTGACATTCGGGTTGATATCGTTCAAACGATCTTTTGCCGAAGCGATCTTCGGGCGGCCGACGTCCTTTGTGCCGTGAATGATCTGCCGCTGTAGATTCGACTGATCGACGACGTCAAAATCAACGACGCCCAACGTACCAACGCCCGCCGCGGCGAGATACAAGCCCAAAGGAGAACCCAATCCGCCGGTCCCGATAGTCAGAACACGCGCATTTTTCAGCTTTCGCTGACCCTCGAGCCCGACTTCCGGCAGGATCAAATGACGCGAGTACCGTTGATACTCTTCGGTGGTCAGCGTCGGCAAATCTGAAGCCAGAGCCGCCGCGCTTCCGCCCGCGATCGCAGGAACTATCGTAAGTTCGTCGCCATCCGAAAGCTTCGTTTCCGTGCCGTCGAGATAGCGGATATCTTCGTCACCGACGTAAAGATTGATAAAGTTTCGCAGCGTGTCCTGTTCGGTATAAAGGTGCTTTCGCAATCCTGAATATTCGAGCGTAAGCGCGTCCAGCGCTTCGCTGACGTTTGCCGCTTCGACCGCAATTTCCGACTGCCCGCCGGTGAACTGTCTTAAAGGTGTTGGTATTAAAATATTGATCGGCATAAAACTAAATAATTGTGGCTAATAGCCTGTTAGCTGGCAGCTACCAGCTGTTCTTCTTTCTCCCCTACTAATGCATCTTCCAAAAGAAACTTCGAACGGTCGCTAAGCATTTCCCATGAGTTCCAATCGACCGCCTTTTTGTTGCGGACCGAGACGATAATGTACGACCAGACCGGCAGGGCGTGGTCGAGGTCGAACTGCGACGGGACCGCCTCGTCATCCGGGTGCGAATGGTAATAGCCGATCACATCGAGCCCTTTTTTCCGGGCTGCTCGTTCTGCAAGCATCAACGCTCGCGGGTCGATCAGGACTCGGTCGTGCCGCGTTTCTTCTGCCGCCGTGTTTTCCATCGGCAAGGTTTCAACGACCGTTTTGGTCGTGCCGTCGAGATGGCCGAGCAGAAGGCCGCCGCATTCGTGGGGATAATCGGCCTCGGCGTGGGCCCTGATCTCTCCGAGATGCTCTTTGCTTAGCTTGATCATGCCGCCGCTCCTTGATCTCCGCCGATCGTTGACCCGGTCACTACCGTTCCCGGTTCTGACACAGAGACTAGAGCTTGATCGATGTCGGCTAGCAAGTCTTCGACCGACTCGATGCCGACCGAAATTCGCACCAATCCTTCCGTGATTCCGAGCGTGTTTCGACGCTTTTCCGTAAGTTCGCGATGTGATGATGACGCCGAGTGGGAAACCGTCGTGAACACGTCACCGAGTGTCGTCGCCCGGACGATGAGTTCAAGAGCATTCATGAATCTCCACGCCGCTTCCCGTGTGTCGTCCGCGAGAACGATCGAGACCAAAGCCCCGCCAAAAGGCTCGCGAAGTACTTTTTCGGTTACACCGTCGGTCGCGAATTTCGGGTAGTGAACCAACTTGATATCGTGCCGCTTGCCCAATTCGACCGCTAATTTTTCGGCGTTCGAGCATTGCCTTTCGAGTCTCAAAGCCAGAGTTCGCAGGCCGCGTGATATCGAATGAGCTTCCCACACGCTCAAGATCCCGCCCGCGAGCTTCATTGCACTCGTCAGTGCCGCTTCGTCAGCAATGTCACGAGCAACGGCGATTCCGCCGATCGCGTCTGCACTCCCGCCTAGATATTTTGTCGCACTGTGGACAACGATATCGGCCCCGAGATCGAGCGGCCTCGCCAGAAAAGGCGTAGCAAACGTGCTGTCCACGATAAACTTGGCACCGACGGAATGAGCGATCTCAGCAACCGCTGCGATGTCCAACACTTTCAACAGTGGATTTGAGATAGTCTCGCCGAGCAGGACGCGTGGTTTTAGTTCGGCGACTCTTGCTCTAAGGTCGTCGAGGTCGGAAAAGTCGGCTAACTGGGTTTTCACGCCAAAAGGCCCGAAAACATTGAAAAGCAGATCAAAGCTCGCTCCGTAAAGATCACGCGACGCGAGAACAACCGAGCCGGGAGCCAGATCGCTGGCGAGCAAGGCTGCGTGCAGGGCGGCCATTCCGGAGGCGTAAGCTCTGGCGACCGCTCCGTTTTCCAAAACGCGAACCGCTTCCTGCAGCGAATCGACCGTCGGATTGCCATAACGGGTGTAGATGTAATCCTTCAGGTCGCCGGTAAAAACGCGTTCCGCCTCTTCCATCGACTCGTAGCTGTAGGTCGAATTGGCAAAGATGGGCGTCGAGTTCGGCAGGCCCTGCGGCAAAGGGGCGCGTTCGCCCGCGTGTACAAATTCAGTTTCGATAGATCGTTTAGCCATAAAGTTTCTGTCAGAACCGCCTGCGTAAGCGGGCGGCAAGTTTGGTTCAGATAGAGCATCTCTCGCGGGTCAGGAACATTGCCCGCCACTCACGCGAGCGGGTTCTGACCAAACGCAAAAAAGCCCTCGTGCTAAAGTGTGCACGAGAGCTTTTCTTAAAAGATCTTCGTTTTATCGACGGACGGTTTAAATCTCGTCGAAACGCTTTAGCAGTTTTTATCGTGGAGCAAGTTGCCTTAAATCGCCACGCTTTTGGTTTTCAATGTCCCGAAATTAACGAGTTCATTCAGCAACCGCAAGCGTGACGCCCATAATCATATGGCGACAGCAAGCGGTAATGTGAATGATGTTTTTCGTCATCGGAACCGTCCTTTCAGGACTCTTTAACGCTACAACAGTATCTAAACGCCTGTCAACCTTCAATTTTGGAGTGGCGACGCTTACACTTTTTAGCGAGAATACCGAAGTGAGAGGGGTTTCCGATTATGGACAGAGTAACGGCTGAGAAGATTATAGCGAGGGGTGAGTTGGCAATTCGAGAATTAGTTTCAATTCTGGAGGTCGATCAGATAGAGAAAGCGTGTTCGAAAGAAGAGTTCAACGTTGTTAAGCGCGGAATTGGACTCTCAATAGGCCGCATAGACCTTGATTTGCTAAAGCCCGTTTATTCGCAATATCCCGATCTCGATCCAGTTGAAAGGACAGGTTATGAATCTTTTTAAACTAACAACACGGTTGATGTCGATCCCATCGACCTCCGGCGATGAAGAAGCAGTCGGCTTTTGGCTTCTCGACTATTTGACTGAGCTCGGCTGGACAGTCGAACTGCAAAAGGTAAGCGAAAACCAGAACAACGTGATCGCGTATTTGAACGAAACGCCGCGGGTTTGGCTTTCGACGCATATGGATACGGTTCCCCCGTTTATCGCGCCGACTGAGGATGACGAAAAGATCTACGGGCGAGGTTCTTGTGATGCGAAGGGGATCATTGCGGCGCAGATCACGGCTGCGGAACTGTTGCGAAAAGAGGGAATCGAAGACATCGGCCTGCTTTACACCGTCGAAGAAGAGCGTGCGTCGACGGGAGCAAAAATTGCGAACGAACACCCGCTCGCCGCGAGGTGTGAATACATGATCAACGGCGAGCCGACCGATAATGATCTCGCGATCGGTTCGAAGGGTGCGTTTCGGGCGAAGATCAAGACAAAGGGAAAGGCTGCTCATTCGGCGTATCCTGAGCAGGGAGATTCGGCGATAGAAAAGCTGCTCGACATTCTCGAAGACGTTCGTCATACAAAATTTCCACACGACGAATTCTTCGGTGAGACCACCTGCAACATCGCAACGCTCGACGGCGGCATCGCTCTGAACGTAATTCCGCCAAATGCAGAAGCAGGCATCCTGATACGTCTAACCACACCCGAAGAACCCATAGTAAACGCCCTAAACAGCCTCATCCGCGACCGCGGCGAGCTGGAAATCATGTCGTACAGCCTCCCGGTAAAAATGCTGGCAGTCGAAGGCTTTAAGCAAAAGGTGGTCCGATTCACAACCGACATCCCGCACCTAACAAACTGGGGCCAGCCGCTGCTTTTGGGTCCCGGTTCGATCCTCGTCGCCCATACGAAGAATGAATTTGTTTTGAAGAAAGATCTTGAGATCTCTGTTGAGCTTTACACTAACTTGGTTAAGAAATTATTAGCCACGAATAACACGAATATCACGAATCAGAGCGCTTGAATTCGTGTTATTCGTGTTCATTCGTGCCAAAAATGCTTATGAAGATCGCACTAATTGGTTACGGAGCGATGGGGAAACTTATTGAACGGCTGGCCGTTGAAAAAGGGTACGAGATCGCGGCGATTGTTGACGAATCGGATGCCGAGCGTACGCCGGCGGAGATCGCGGGGAAACTTTACGGGTGCGATGTCGCGATAGATTTTACGACCGCTTCGGCAGTTCGGCGGAATGTCGAGGCGTGTCTTTCTTCGCACGTTCCGCTTGTCGAAGGTACGACGGGTTGGAACGAAGATCTCGAAGCAATTTCCCGCATGGTCACGCATGCAAACGGGGCGATGGTTTACGGGGCGAACTTCTCGATCGGTGTAAATCTTTTCTACCGCATTGCAGACTTTGCCGCCGAGCTTTTTTCGAAGTTTCCGCAGTACGAAACGTTTATCGAAGAACAGCATCACTCCCGCAAACTCGACGCCCCGAGCGGTACGGCCCTAAAACTAAAGGATATCGTCGCCGAACACATCAAAAAAGACTTCACCATCGCCGCAACCCGTGCCGGAAACATTCCCGGAACTCATCGGGTAGGCTTCGACGGCCCTGCAGATCAGATACTGCTAGAACACACCGCCCGTTCTAGAGAAGGCTTCGCTCACGGAGCGCTTCATGCGACAGAGTGGGTTGTAGGAAAGCAAGGATTCTTTGAGTTTACGGACATCCTAAACCAGATCATTGAATTGAAACCACAGATAAATACAGATGAACACAAATAGATTTGCCTTATCTTTTGCGTGGGCTTTTAATGACGTTAAATGATCATGAATGATTTTGTTAACTCCGGTCGCGGAACGCTTAGATCGGCAAGCTTCGGGGAGATCAATCCGATTACCGAGGCGATCATTGGCTGTGCGTACACAGTTTCAAACACGCTTGGGTGTGGTTTTCTGGAAGTTATTTATGAAAATGCTCTGGCGCATGAACTTCGGAAGGCTGGTTATGAGGTAGTTCAACAGCATCGATTATCGGTTGTATACGACGGGGTGACGGTCGGAATATACGAGGCTGACCTGGTGGTCAACGGCCTGGTAATGGTCGAACTCAAAGCAGTTAAGATATTGACTGAGGTCCATATCGCTCAATGTATGAATTACTTGCGTGCGACGGGTGCACGAATTTGTCTTCTGATCAATTTTGGCAATCCGCGTGTTGAAATAAAGCGAGTTGTCCTCGGTTGATTTTCTGTGTTTATCTGTATTTATCTGTGGTTTCAAACTGCTTCAGCCCAAGAATCAAGATTTGTTGTATTTCAAGCGTCCAAGAAGCTGCGCACGCTATTTCCTTCGGTGCGTCCGCAATTGGATTAGTTGGGAAGATGCCTAGTGGGCCGGGGCCGATCGCGGATGAACTAATTAGGACAATTGCGGCTTCAGTGCCGCCGCCGGTGGCTACTTTTTTGTTGACGAGTGAGCAAACCGCAGAAAACATCGTTGCTCATCATGAGCGGACGCATACAAGTACTATCCAGATCGTCGACGAACTTTTGGGGCGTGAATACGCGGCGATACGTGCAGCAGTGCCGCAGGTAAAGCTTGTGCAGGTTATTCACGTGGTCGGGGAAAGTTCTGTGGACGAGGCGGCGGAAATCGCGGAACATGTCGATGCTATTTTGCTCGATAGCGGAAATCCTACGCTCGCTGTGAAAGAGTTAGGCGGCACAGGAAGGCGGCATGATTGGCGGTTGTCGCGAAAGATCGTTGAAACTTGCGGCAAACCAGTATTTTTAGCCGGCGGACTTAACGCTGAAAACGTTCGAGAAGCCATCGAAGTGGTTCAGCCATTCGGTTTGGACATTTGTTCTGGTGTACGGACCGATGGGAACCTTGATCTGTTCAAATTGGAACGATTTATTTCGGCCGCCACGAACTAGATACCGTCAAGCTTTTCTTATAACAGCCATAAATTCCTCGTATTTATTTTTGTAAGTTCCGCACGGCTGAGAATATACTGAACTTCGTTATGACAATGAAATTAGATTGGCTTCGCGGAACCGCTACGGCACTTGTTACGCCCTTTAGGAAAGACGGATCGATCGATGATTTGTGTTTTCAGAAACTCGTCGAGCGGCAGATAAAGGGCGGGGTAAAATTGCTCGTTCCGTGCGGCACCACGGGTGAAAACGTGACGATGACATCTGCCGAGCAGGCTCATTTGATCCGCTTGACCGTCGAGGTAGCTCATAAGAACGGTGCGAAGGTGATCGCCGGTACGGGGACGAACAATACAGCCGCCGCGATCGACCATACGCGTGCCGCCAGAGAAGCCGGAGCCGATGCGGCTTTGATCGTGGCGTCTTACTACAACAAACCGACCCAGGAGGGCCTTTTTGCACACTATTCGGAGATCGCGAAGTCAGTGAAAGGCTTTCCGATCGTGCTTTATAACGTTCCGTCGCGTACGGCGTCGAATATTTCCGCCGAAACAACTCTGCGTCTGGCAGCCGCGTTTGAAAATATCGTCGCGACCAAAGAGGCTTCGGGAAACTATTCGCAAATTATGGAGACAATCGCGAAGCGGCCGAAGAACTTCAAAGTCCTTTCAGGCGACGACGCGTCGTCTATACCGCTGATCTCGCTAGGAGCCGACGGTTTGGTATCGGTCTGTGCGAATGAAATTCCAAAAGAAACCGTCAAGATGGTCGATCACGCTCTAAACGGATCGTTCCATTTCGCCCGCAAGATCCATTACAAGATCCTGCCGCTGATGGAGGCGAACTTTGTGGAATCTTCGCCAGCTCCGTGTAAGTTTGTGATGAAGGAAATGGGTTTGTGTGAGGAGAATTTGAGATTGCCGCTAGTTCCGGTGACGGACGCGAGCAGGAAAATGCTACGGGAAGTGATGAAAGGGGTTGGAATCAAGACAGCCTAGTTTTTATCATTCGATTCGGATATCAAATGCCCGCGTAGCGGGTGAAAAGCATGTAGCCCATAGCGTTTCGCTATGGGAACGTTCGAATATTATGAATCGAGCCCGTGAAACGGGTGGCAGCCCGATCCGCGGGTGCTCGGTCGCTATCTACGATAGCTCGTTTCGAATTTAATCATTTTCCCACGGCTATGGCCGTGGGCTACATGTTTTTAGCCGCAACGCGGGTCAGATCTTTTTTCATTAGTTTTCCGATGCGAGGACCTTAAAATGCCGCATACATATACCAATCTTCTTTTTCACATAGTGTTCGCGACGAAAGAGCGTTATCCATTTATTTCACAACAATACGAAGAAAGGTTTTATGAATATATTGGCGGCGTGGTAAGAGGATTGAATGGAGTTTGCATTGAGATCGGCGGAATGCCGGATCATGTTCATATAATCGTCAGGCTAAAACCGACGCTCAACGTTTCGAAGTTCCTGGAGCAACTGAAACCGGCCATTACAAACTGGGCTAGAACCGTTATCGATCCAAAATTCGAATGGCAAACAGGTTATGGGGCTTTCACGGTCGGAGAATCTCAGTTGCCAACCGTACGACGCTATGTGCAGAATCAAAAACAGCATCACATAAAGCAGATATTTGATGAGGAGTTCAAAGATATGCTGCGGGCTGCAAGTATTGGTTTCGACGAGAAGTATCTTTGGAAATGATCCATTGGCGAGTTGTCGTTAGGTTCGATAGGCATAGCGCTTCGCTATATGGATCGCGGTAGAATCATGCGAAGCCCTCGTGCCGGTGACAGAACAGCTGCAAGGGATTGGTGCCGCTATCTACGATAGCTCGGCTGACTTAATACCGTTTTCCCCACGGCTTGGGCCGTGGGCTACATGCTTTTTGCCCGCTACGCGGGCTCGGGGATGTTTTTATGGACTTCGAAGATCTTAAAAAACCGGGCGGGACTTCGGGAGGTTTGGTGGAGTTCGTGATCGGATTCATCATGACCATCGCGGGCGGATATATGCTCATCAGCCGCGTGATCGTGACCAGCGCGTTTTGGAATTGGGGCGGTTACAACACTTTTGGACTGTCGCTCGTGCCGCTGATCTTTGGGATCGCCTTTGTTTTCTTTAACGGCAAATCGATAATTGGCTGGATCCTGATCGCGATCAGCTTGATCGTCATCGCGTCAGGCATTTTGATGAACCTACAAATATATTTCCAACCCACGAGCCTTTTTAACACGATAATTATGTTGGTTTTGTTCGCGGGCGGAATTGGATTGATCGCTCGGGCGGTCTTGGCTGATCGATAAGGTGCAGAAGCCCGCGCGTGAGCAAGGGCGATACTTTCAAGTTGCGAGTTTCGCCCTTGCTTACGCGCGGGCTTTTGCAACGAATCGTAGACTGAGGAATTTGTGAATTTACAGAACGAGATAGAAAAACTATTTGCGAAGTCGGAATTTACTTCCGATGACCGGGAAATATACGAGCAATTTAAAACTGCACTCCGTCGAGGTGAAATTCGTTCGGCTGAAAAGGATGCGAGCGGGAATTGGAATGCCAACGCCTGGGTAAAACAGGGAATTCTGCTCGGGTTTCGCATGGGAAAGATGGTCGAGATGTCGAAACCGACGGAAACCCTTCAATTTTTTGACAAAGACACATTTCCGCTGCGGCCGATGACGTTGGAAGACGGCGTGAGGATCGTGATGGGCGGTTCGGCTATTCGCGACGGTTCGCATGTCGCTCCGAGCGTCGTTGTGGTTCCTCCGGCTTATATAAATGTCGGTGCGTATGTTGACGAGGGAACGATGGTCGATTCGCACGCTCTTGTCGGGTCGTGCGCACAGATCGGGAAACGCGTACACCTTTCAGCAGCCGCGCAGATCGGCGGCGTGTTAGAACCTGTCAACGCGACACCCGTAATTATTGAGGATGACGTACTCGTGGGTGGAAACACCGGCGTTTACGAAGGCACGATCGTGCGCGAACGCGTGGTGCTCGCGAGCGGAGTTATTTTGACGCGTTCGACCCCGGTTTTTGACCTGCCGAACAACCGCATCATTAAATCCGAAGGCGGAAACTCGCTGGAAATTCCTGCGGGAGCTGTGGTCGTTCAGGGATCGCGTGCGGTGACCAGCGGATTTGGGAAAGAGAACGGGCTGTCGATCTACTGCCCGATCATCGTCAAATATCGCGACGAAAAAACGGATGCTTCGACGAAACTTGAAGACTATTTACGTTAGATTCTTGTATAATCAGCGGGTATGGAAACAACAGTCTCACAAATGTCCATCGGTGAGTTGCGACAGCTAATCTCGGAGGTCGTAGCCGATGTAGTTGACGATCGTCTGGCTCGATACTCCGATCCTGACGCTGGACTTGAATACCGCGAAGATTTTGTGGAGTTAATGAAAAATCAGGATGAGCGAATCCGCAATGGAGAAAAAGGTGTGCCGATGGAGCAGGTCATGAAGGAGTTAGGATTGTAGCTCTACGCGGAACGGTTTCATTTTCTTTACTCAATGACCTATAGAGTTGAATTCATGGAAGAGGCTCGGCGTTCATTCGCGAAACTTGACCGAGAAATCGCTCGTCGAATTCATCGTAAGATTCTTTGGCTTGCGGAAAATGCCGCAACCATCGAACACATTGGATTACGTGACAACCTGGCTGGTAAGATGAAACTCCGTGAAGGAGATTATCGAGTCGTTTACGAAGTGTTTCACGACGAAGAGCTTATTAAGGTTCGATTCATCGGGCATCGTCGTAACATTTATATGCGTAGTTAATAGTAAAAACCACGACTACTTTATGCCGCCGATAGAAGTAATTATTAACGCTGCCGGCGGCAGTTTTGTCGAAAACGAGACGGAGCAAAAGCTGAAAGATGCTTTTGCAGCTAACGGTCTCGACGCCAACATCAGACTTGCCAAAACAGGCCCGCAGATCGGCGAATTTGCCGAATCTGCGGCAAAGAGTGATGCTGAAATAATCGTTGCAGGCGGCGGAGACGGAACAATTAGTTCCGTAGCCGCGATCGTTTCGAAAACAGATAAAACCTTCGGCGTTCTGCCGCTTGGGACACTCAATAACTTTTCAAAAGATTTACAGATCCCGCAGGATATCGACGAAGCGATCCGCATCATCGCGGATGGCAACACTGCGGAGATCGACCTTGCGGAACTCAACGGCCGCGTTTTTATAAACAATTCGAGCATCGGGCTTTATCCTCGTATCGTTCGCAATCGTGTGCAGCAACAGCAACGCCTTGGCTACGGAAAATGGAGGGCGGCGTTTTGGGCTACCTTGAGGATGTTTCGCATCTCGCCTTTTTTGAAAGTTGGTATTGTTGTTGACGGAAAATTCTTTCTGCGTAAGACACCATTTGTATTTGTCGGGAACAACGAATATGACATGGATTTTTACAACATCGGGCGTCGGGCGGCAATGGACAAAGGGAAATTGAGTGTCTATTTCCTTCACCGGGGCGGCCGGCTCGGAGTTATCTCACTACTATTACGCACAATAGCGGGAACAGCGAAGCAATGGCGTGAGTTCGAAGAGGTTCTCTCAGAAACCGTTTCCATCCAGACGCGGCGAAAGCGAATGCACGTGGCCTTTGACGGCGAGGTTTATACGATGGAGACACCCCTGCAATACAAGATACTGCCAAAAGCTCTGCGGGTCTTGGTGCCAAAGATCGAGATCGAGACGGGGGAAAATGCGTAGAATTGTTCACATTTCCGATGTCCATTTTGGAACGGCAAACGCGGCGGTCGTTGAGCTAGTCGTGAGCAAAATCGCTGAGCTGGCACCGAATGTCGTGGTTCTTTCGGGTGACTTGACGCAGCGAGCAAAGAGCGAAGAATTTAAGCAAGCAAGAGCCTTTCTCGACCGTTTGCCTAAGCCGCAGATCATCGTTCCGGGCAATCACGACGTGCCGCTTTACAATGTGCTCGACCGATTTTTGCGAAAGCTCGACAAGTACGAAAAATACATCACGAGCGATCTGACGCCGACCTATATTGACGACGAGATCGCGATCGTTGGAGTGAACACCGCACGGTCTTTCACTATCAAGGGCGGGCGGATCAGTAATGAACAGATCGCGTTCATACAGGGCCAATTTCGCGACCTGCATGACGGAATGTTGAAGGTCGTGGTGACGCACCATCCATTTGACCTGCCCGATGGTCATGACGAAGACGATGTCGTTGGGCATGCTGAAAAAGCGATGCCGATGATCGCGGATTGTGGTGGCGATGTATTTCTGGCAGGACATTTGCACGTCAGCAATATCGAAACGACAGCAAAACGATACGAACTCGATAATGGACGCGTCGCTCTGATAATTCAGGCCGGAACCGCGACCTCCGCGCGTGTTCGCGGTGAGCCGCATTCGTTCAATACGATCGAGTTTGACCATCCATGGCTGAGGATCGAGCGTTTGGAATGCCGCTCGGTCGAGGACGGATTTCTCCCGGCTGAGCACAAGATCTTCAAGCAAACCAGCAGCGGTTGGGAACGCATAAGCCGTGAAATGAAGCATTTATGAGCGACCATCACAACAACAGTTGGCTGACCGAGCGGGCACATCAGGCAATGCTCGATAATGGATTTGAGCCGGAATTTTCGGATGCAGTTTACGCACAGCTTCGCAAGATCGTGGATGGCGGACAGCCTCATCGCGGGTCGGATGTTCAGGATCTGCGGCATTTGTTGTGGTCGTCGATAGATAATCGAACCTCGCGCGATCTTGATCAGGTTGAGTGGGCTGAGCGTTTGGAGAATGGTGATATTCGTGTGCTTGTAGGCATCGCGGATGTTGATGCGGTTGTCGCCAAGGGCACGCCGATCGACGTTCACGCCGCTCAGAATACGGTCACGGTATATACGCAAAGCAAGATATTTCCAATGCTGCCCGAGGCACTCTCCACCGACATGACCTCGCTCAACCAAGGCGAAGACCGTCTCGCAGTCGTTGCGGATATGATCGTGAAGGCGAACGGCGATGTTCCCGAAAGCGCGTTTTTCCGAGCGTTTGTCCACAATCACGCGAAATTCTCGTACGAAGAGATCGGCGAATGGCTCGATGGCGACGGCGAGATGCCGGAAGAATTACAGCGTTCGCCGGAGTTGAAAGCGCAGATCGAACTGCAGCGGGAAGCCGCAAAACGTCTTGCTGCGTATCGTGAGAAAAAAGGTGCGCTCGAATTTGAGTCGATCGAATCTTCGGCAGTGGTTGAGGATGGCGAGATCAAGGGGTTGGTTTCGGTGCGCTCAAACTCAGCAAAAAAGCTGATCGAAAATTTCATGGTCGCGTCTAATGTCGAGATGGCGGAGTTTTTGGAGGCAAAAGGCTTCGCCTCGCTGCGACGCGTTGTAAAAGAGCCTCAGCGTTGGGACGGGATCCGGCGGATCGCCAGCGAATACGGCGAAAATTTGCCGGAAACGCCGGACCAACCAGCGTTGGCAGCGTTTCTAGGCAAAAGACGAGCGGCAGACCCTGAGCATTTTCCAGACCTTTCCCTTTCCATCGTGAAGCTCATCGGCGGCGGCGAATACGTCGTCGAACGTTTGGGCGAGGACGCAGGCGGGCATTTTGGCCTTGCGGTTCGCGACTATGCACACTCGACGGCTCCGAACCGGCGGTTTACTGACATGGTCGTCCAGCGGCTAGTGAAGGCCGTCATCGCAAACCAACCGTCGCCTTACTCAGACGATGAACTTGCCGATATCGCCGAACACTGCAACCTACAGGAAAAATCTGCCCGCAAGGTCGAACGAAAAATGCGTAAGGTCGTCGCCGCGACCGTAATGCAGCGGCACGTCGGCGAGAATTTCGACGCGATCGTCACCGGCGTCACCGCGAGCGGCACATTTGCCCGCATCTTGCGTCCGCCGGTTGACGGCCGCATCGAGCAGGGCGAACGCGGGCTTCAGGTAGGCGAGAAAGTCAGGGTAAAATTGGTTTCGGCTGACCCTCGAACAGGCTTTATCGATTTTGCAGCTATCGGTTAAACGTCGCGAGGTAATTTTCCGCCGTATTCATATGCATCTCACGTTTTGCGGCATCCATTTTGGCGAGCAGCATTGGCATCATCGATAAACGGTGGTTTGAGCGAAAAAAATCTTCGTGTTTGGCGATAAAACGCCAGTACAAACCGTCCCATATCTCACACCACGGGCCGGGCTTGTAGTCAGACATTTTGCGGATGTAGTTTGAACCTGAGATGTATGGTTTTGTAACTATCGAGCCGCCGTCCGATTGCAAACTCATTCCGTAAACATTTGGAACCATCACCCAATCGTACGCGTCAATGTACATTTCCATAAACCAACGATAAGCGTCGTCCGGCTCGACCTCAGTCAGGACCATGAAATTTCCCATTATCATCAGCCGCTCGATGTGGTGGCTGTACGCGTTTCGCAAGGTTTTGCGAATGACGTCGTCGACAGGCTCGATTCCGGTGGTCGCATTCCAAAAGCTTTCCGGCAGTTTGTGATGATGTTTCCAGTAGTGGGCCGTTCGCTGCTTCCGGCCAAGCGAAAGGTAAATACCACGCATAAATTCTCGCCAGCCCATGATCTGACGGACAAATCCTTCGAGGGAATTGAGCGGAACGTCATTCCCTTCCGCAAAAGCGAGTGTCCGATCGACCACGTCCTGCGGCGTGAGCAGCCCGATATTCAACATCGGCGTCAGTACGCTGTGAAACACAAAATCGGCATTCGGTGAGATCGCGTCTTCGTAATCACCAAGTTGATTCAACCGATCGTGCAAAAATTGCTCTAGCCACGCGTCCGCATCGTCGAAGGTGATCGGGTAATCAAAATCCTCAGCATTCCCATAGTTGTCGGAGAAATTCGCTGACACATATTTGATCGCTTCACTGACATGATTATTCCTTTTGGGTCGTTCGATGACGGGCAAGCGAATTCCTTTAGGTAATTTCTTGCGGTTCTCGGTATCGAACGAAAACTTCCCACCGACCGGCTGTCCGTTGTTTTCCATCAGGATGTTTCTCATTTCGCGCTCGCGTTTATAGAAATGTGCCATTGAATACGACCTGCGTCCCACAAAATAATCGTCGATCTGCGAGCACGTATTCATGAACATCGGCGAGTCTAACCGCGTGTAAGAAATGCCGGCGTGGTCAAGTGAATCGATCAGCCGCCGTCCGAGCCAGTCGTCGACGGGATCGATAAATTTGACGCTCGACACCCCATCTTGCGACAGGATCCGCCCAATATCGCTCGTTTTTTCGATTTCGGACGAGTCTATGTATCGAGTCTTGCAGCCCCGGATCGCTAACCGCTCAGCGTACCATTTCATCGACGCACGGTGGAGAACGAGCTTTTGTTGATGAAATCTAAATTGGGTGAAAAGCAGCGGCTCTTCGATCAGGAAGACCAAGTCGCCCGTGTCTATTGCTGCGTTATCTCGAAAGAGTTGGTGTGGATAGATCAGTACTGCGTTCATTGGTCAGGCGAGTCTAAATGGAGAGTGGCGTCGAGCTTGAAACGGTACGCAAAACACTCGCGTTTATTATTCATTCGAAATAGCCTAAAATTAAGATTCAGGGAGATCTATACAATGAACGATCAAATCACAGAAGACGAATCTAAACACGGTATCCTCGAAAAGATCGGCGGCCTCGGCCAGACGATCATCGGTGAAATAGAGACGCTCGCGGGCGTCATCAACGCCGACCCGCTTGCCCAAGCAGAAGGCGAATTTAACGTCGAGGTCGGCACCATTCGAGAAGAGATAGAGGAAGATCTCGAGAAGCAGGAAGAGGAAGAACATCCGGCGGGAGGAAGCTGGTAGTAGGGTTTGAGCCTGTAAATGCTTGAAGGATTTCGCGTCATCGGCGACATTGAGCAGATCGAGATAATTGCTGTAGGCAATTCGATCAGGGTTCAGCCTTTTCTAAACAAGCAGTTTGGCAAAGGGAGATAGCGAAAGTTGAAAGGCGTGGCAACCGTTGAACGTATCTCAAATGGACGCATCCGGTTGGCTGAGATCCACTGGTATGAAGCACATGGGATCGGAAAACGGAACGGAAAAATAAAGCGTTGGCTTGATTAGTTATGAATACGAAATTTGCTGTTTGTGTTAATAACAAAGGTTTTGAAGCTTCCCTGGAAGTCGGAAAACTCTATGAGGTTGTGGCGGACGACGAGGCGGAGAATGATGATATGATTCGCGTAATTGACGAGGATGGCGAAGATTATTTGTTCGAGTCGAGTATTTTTTACCCGCTCGCCATTCCCACCGACCTTGCAATTGCACTTCACGAAAGAGCTTAGAGAATGACAGCGACAAAAGAAAAAGTGGAATTTCAGTTACCTGCCCGAATGCGCGGCCTGCAGCCGACTTTGATCCGTCAGTTTTTTGAGCGGGCGTTGCCTGATTCGATCAATTTCGGGCTCGGCGAGCCTGATCTGCCGACGCCGCAGTTTTTGCGGGACGAGGCGGCGAGGATCGCTCGGGATGAGCAGAATGGTTACACCTCGCACCCCGGAATACCGGCTCTTCGTGACAAGATCGCGGAGCAATATCCGCATCTCGATCTGCCTCGAACCGGTGTTGTCGTCACCTGCGGATCGCAGGAAGCGATGACTGATGCATTTATGTGCGTCGTCGATCAGGGCGACGAGGTTCTGCTGCCGAATCCTAGCTTTCCGGCATACGATGCATGTACGCGTATCGCCCAGGGAACACCAGTCTATTACCGGATGCCGGCGGACGATGATTTCAAATTTGATATTTCAAATTTCAAAGCTGGGATCACGGAAAAAACGAAAGCTGCGGTAGTGATCTCGCCTTCAAATCCAACCGGCAAGATCATGCGTCCCGAAGATCTTAAACAGATAGCCGAGGCTCTCGATGGCACGGGAATCTGGCTCATTTCCGATGAGATCTACAGCGATCTTTATTTTGGCGAACGCCCGCATTCGGCTTCGGAGTATTACGATAAGACCATTATTGTCAGCGGTTTATCCAAATCTTTGTCCATGACAGGCTGGCGTCTCGGCTGGGCAGCGAGCAAAGATGCGGCGATCATGGAAGCCATTCAGGTGCTCCATGGATTCACGACCGTCTGCACATCCACGATCACCCAGAAAGCGTCACTTCTCGGCTGGAGCGACGAAGCCGAAGCCGCAAAGCAGCACGCCCGCGAAGTCTACAAAAAACGCGGCGAATTCCTCGTAGATCTATTCGACAAAGAACTCGGCCTGAGAGCCACGTCGCCTGAGGGGGCTTTCTACACGATGCTCGATGTTCGTAGTTTAGGCGACGACGTTGAGATCGCGGAAAAATGTTTGCAGAACCGTGTCGTCACCGTTCCCGGCGTCGCTTTTGGTGACGAGGCGAAAGGTTTTTTGCGGATCTCGTTTTGCAATACCGAAGAAAAGATGGCG
The DNA here is from genome assembly GCA_001464455.1 of Acidobacteria bacterium Ga0077534. GTDB lineage: Bacteria > Acidobacteriota > Blastocatellia > Pyrinomonadales > Pyrinomonadaceae > OLB17. The sequence continues at coordinate 284,997 of LNEI01000018.1, read as the reverse complement.
GAGGGAGTCGCTCGAATGAAAAAAGCTATCCGAGGCTAGACGTCATTTACTATCACTTTTTGATGAAAGCGCGGCACTAAAACGCCGCGTTTTTTCATTTTGTGGTCGATGAAATACAATGGAATCTTGTTTTAATCCTTAAGATCATGGCTAAGAAATATCGAGTTGGAATATTAGGTGCTACGGGCACCGTTGGACAGCGTTTTGCGCAGCTTTTGGAGGGGCATCCGCAGTTTGAGATAACGGCGATGGCGGCGAGCGACCGGTCGGCTGGTAAGCCGTATTCGGAGGCTTGTGCGTGGAAGTTGCCGGGGAAAATTCCGGCTTCGGTTCGTGACATTGTCGTCACGCCGATCGAGCCGCCGCTGGATTGCGACATCGTTTTTTCGAGCCTGCCGTCGTCGGTCGCTCGTGAGACTGAGGAAGCTTTTGCACGGGCCGGTTATCCGGTCATCTCGAATTCGTCGAGCTATCGAATGGACGAAGATGTGCCGCTTCTGATCGCGGAGATCAACGGCGACCACGTCGGATTGATAGAAAAACAGCGGGAGCGGCGCGGGTTCGGCAAGGGTTTTATCGTAACGAATCCGAACTGCGCAGTCGTCAGCTTCGCACCACCGCTTGCGGCTTTGCACCGCAAATTTGGTGTCGAGTCGGTTTTTGTCACGACAATGCAGGCGATCTCGGGTGCTGGTTATCCGGGCGTCGCTTCGCTCGATATTACTGACAATGTTTTCCCGTACATCGCCGGTGAAGAGCCGAAGGTCGAGACTGAAGCGCAAAAGATCCTCGGTGTATTGGGTGCGAACGGCATTCAGAAGGCTGATTTCACTGTGTCTGCTCAATGTTTTCGTGTGAATGTTATCGATGGCCATACCGCATCGGTTCGCGTAAAGCTGCGGCAGCCTTCGACGCTTGAAGAGGTCGTGGACGCGATGAAAACGTTTCCTTCGCTCGATCTGCATTCATCACCTGAGAACTTTATCGAGGTGACGGACGAACCTTCGCGACCGCAGCCGAAACTCGATCGTGACAATGGTAACGGAATGACCATTACTGTTGGGCGGATCTTTCCCGACAATATCTTTGACTATCGTTTCGTCGCCCTTAGCCACAACACCGTTCGCGGAGCGGCGGGCTCGGCGGTTTTGAACGCGGAATTGTTGATATCGAAGGGTCTGATCTAATAAGTATTGTCGATGTTATTCAGTTAACAGTCATTTAGTTGTTAGTGGATAGTTAGGGGCATGATGGCTGAGACGAAAGAGCCAGGAAAAAACTACGTGCAGCGAGTGCTGATCGCCGTTGCGATAGTGTGCCTGGCTATCTTGGTTCTCGCGGCGATCTATTTCACATTCGATATATTGCTGCTGATATTTGCTGCCGCCCTGCTTGCGATCTTTATGCGCGGGCTCGCGGATATTCTTCGCCGGTGGATCCCGATCGGCGAGGGTTGGCTGGTTTTGATCGTGGCGGTTCTGCTGCTTGCCATCGTGGCTGGTGCGGTTGCACTTTTGGCGCCGAGCGTCGCTGAGCAGGTGAGGGTTTTACGAGTTGAGGTCCCAAGATCTGCACAGCAGGCCGGGGAATTTATTTCGCGATACTCGTGGGGGCAAACCCTGCTAGCTCAACTTCCGAGTGCTGACGAGGTGATGGCAAAGATCGACGCGTCGAGCATGCTCACGAGCGTCGGCGGTTTCTTTTCTTCGACGATCGGGGCGGTTGGAAATGTTTTTGTCACCGTATTGCTCGGTATTTATCTGGCGAGCGAACCGAGGTTCTACTCGGAGGGAATGACGCGATTTTTCCCGCTTACCAAACGCAAACGGGCGGCAGAGGTGCTAAACACGATGTACCACACGCTCCGCTGGTGGTTGATCGGTAAGGTCGGCTCGATGATCTTTATCGGGATTCTGACTTGGATCGGTCTGTCGATACTTGGCGTTCCGCTCGCTTTGACGTTAGGGCTGATCGCGGGGCTGTTGTCATTCATTCCGAATTTCGGCCCGATAATTTCTGCGATCCCGGCTTTGCTTTTGGCGTTCATAGATAGCCCGATCTCGGCGGTCTATGTCTTGGGGCTCTATGTCGGAGTTCAGTTGATCGAATCAAACGTCGTCACACCGATCATAGAGCGAGAGACGGTTGAACTCGCCCCGGCACTGACCATCGTATTTCAGCTCGTACTTGGAGCCATGATCGGCGGACTCGGCCTGGTCCTCGCGACGCCGCTGCTGGCGATCGTGGTCGTGGTCGTGAAGATGGTCTATTTAGAGGATGTGCTCGGGGATAAGCTCGCGGCGAGTGACCTACATGACGAGGCGGAACCAGTTGCGGTTGAAGCGAGCGATTCGCACGGGGACGAGATTGGATCGTGATCGCCCGTTAATTTACTTATGATCGAACGTTACACATTACCTGAAATGGCTGCGATATGGTCGCTTCAGAACAAGTTTCAAAAGTGGCTCGATGTTGAGATCGCGGTGTGCGAGGTGCATGCCGAGGATGGAACGATCCCGGTCAAGGCGCTCGACGATATTCGGTCGAAAGCCGCGTTTACGGTCGAGCGGATCAATGAGATCGAGAAAACTACGGATCATGATGTGATCGCATTTACGACGAATCTGGCCGAGAACATCGGCCCGGCTTCGCGGTTCGTTCATTACGGGCTGACCTCGAGTGACGTGGTGGATACCGCCAACGCCCTGCTGCTGAAAGAATCGTGCGATATTCTCCTTGCCAAAGTTGATGGGCTGATGGAAGTCCTCAAGCGGCGGGCTTACGAGTTCAAAGACACACCACAGATCGGCCGCACGCATGGAATTCACGCGGAACCCACGTCCTTCGGTTTGACGTGGGCATTGTGGTTTGAGGACATGAAGCATAACCGCGAACGGCTCGAACGAGCAAATGCCGCGGTTTCAAAAGGGAAAATATCAGGGGCCGTCGGGGCATTTGCCCATCTTTCGCCCGATGTTGAAAGGCGTGTGTGCGAAAAGCTCGGGATCGAAGCTGCGAATGTTTCGACGCAGGTGATCCAGCGAGAATCGTATGCCGAATATCTGACAACGCTCGCGATAATAGCGTCTTCGCTTGAGAAGATCGCCTTACAGGTCAGGCATTGGCAGCGGACCGAGGTTCGCGAGGCTCAGGAGGCGTTTAAGAAAGGCCAGAAGGGCTCTTCGGCGATGCCGCACAAGCGGAATCCGATCTTGTCCGAGCGCATCTGCGGAATGGCCCGAACCGTGCGGGCAAATGCCATCGTCGGTCTCGAAAACGTAGCACTCTGGCACGAGCGCGACATATCTCACTCATCCGCCGAACGCATCGTTCTCCCGGATTCGTCCGCGACTCTCGATTACCTGCTTGCAAAAGCCACGAGCCTGCTCGATACGCTGGTCGTCTATCCCGAAAACATGCTCAAAAACCTCGATCTGACGCGAGGCCTGGTCTTCAGCGGACAGCTAATGCTTGCCCTTACTCAAAAAGGTGTTTCACGCGAAGATGCGTATGTCTGGACACAGCGGAATGCAATGAAGGTTTGGGATGAAGGCGGAGTTTATAAGGAACTAGTAAAAAGCGATACAGATATTTCGTCAACGCTCTCAGCGAATGAAATATCGAGGGTGTTTGATTTGAAACATTATCTTAGGAATGTTGAAGAGGTATTTGGGAGAGTTTTTTAGGAAGCCGGACTTTTCGACTCGGAAGTTATCCAGAGTTTTTCGGCTTCTGCGCTTATTTCCTCGACGGTCATTCCGTGAAACAGATATTCTCGCCATTTTGTATAATCATTTCGATCGTTGGCCATCATACGCAGAAATTCATCCGCATCGCTACGGCCTAGTTCGGCTATCAACGCGTTCAATCCTCTCTCTCGAATTTGTATCTGTTCGTTCATAGCTCCTCCAAGATCGAAACGAAATCCAATAACCCAATGATGGAAATTTCCGTTATCCTCGCTTTCTTACGAAGTATACCATCGTCGACGGTTACAAAATAGTCGGACTCTGCCGCGACAGCGCACGCTGCGTGCAGTGAATCAATTTCCTTCAAGCCGAGATTCCTAAAATCAAGTGCCTTCGAAACGATCGAGACAGACGGGCCGACCTCCTTCGATGATATCTGTCGCCATTGTGCGATTGATTCTCTACGTTTCGGGAAAGGATTTCTCGACAATTCAAACTGAACAATGTAGGACCAAATCAATTCGACCTTCGAGGTTTCGACTAGATCTTTGACTAGGAATACGGCATCAGTCTCACTCTTTATTCTTTCCTGTGACTGGTCGTCGAAGGGGCGATTGTAAACGCAGTTGTCGAGATAGATTCTCATCGTGGACAGAAAAATTGCGGGCTCTTTTGGAAGAACCCGCAACGAAAGTCTGTACGTCCGATATTAGCCGTTAGCCCATTTCTCGGCCATGTCGCCTATGATAGGAAACTTGAAATTTGCCCCCTGGAAAGACTTGACCGCTCCAAAGATCATCCCGCCGAGCCACACAAGCCACAAGGGCAACAGCAACAATCCGAGAAATCCAAGAGCTGCGGATACCTGGGCCAAGATCACGACGAGGATGCTCAGCGCGAAATAAATGACAAAAAATCCGACGTGAAACAGCACGGCCTGTATTGCTTGAAATTTTACCCACTTGTTATCTTTTTCGATAAATATCAGCACGAGTGCGACAATCCCGATGATCCAGCCTATTAGCGCCGCGACATTGCCATCGAGTCCAATAGACGACTTTCCAGAGTTATCCATAAGTTTTTAAGGTCTCCTTAAATTAGTTATCAGTTTGATTTTCGTCAGAAATTTAACGTGAAATCTAACACAAGCCTTTGATAATTACAAGAAATTACGCTAGATTCAACAATTTATTTTGGAGCGACCGATGAAAGCAAAAGTCTTTGTTACCCTCAAACCCAGTGTTCTAGATCCGCAGGGCAAGGCCATTCACCATTCCGTCGATTCGCTCGGTTATTCGGGCATCGGCGACATTCGCCAGGGCAAGTATTTTGAGATATCTCTCGACCCTGCAATGGATATTTCCGACGCTCGAACATCGATTGAACGGATCGCTAAAGACGTTCTTGCAAATCCGGTTATCGAGGATTATCGGGTGGAGATCGAAGCATGAAGTTTGGTGTCGTCGTATTTCCAGGTTCCAATTGCGATCACGATGCCTATCACGTGATCTCGAAGCACGTTGGGCAGCCGGTCGATTTTATCTGGCATAAGGAAACTGATCTAAGTGGTTTCGATGCTGTGATCATTCCGGGCGGGTTTTCGTATGGGGACTATCTGCGGTGCGGTGCGCTTGCCCGATTTTCGCCGGTGATGCAGTCGATCAAGGATTTTGCAGCCGAAGGGAAGTTTGTTTTTGGTATCTGCAACGGTTTTCAGATCCTTTGCGAAGCAGGACTTCTTCCCGGTGCTCTAATGCGGAATGAAGGGCTGCATTTTATCTGCAAGCACGTCAATCTCAAGCTGGAAAATCAAAATACGCCTTTCACCACCGAAGTCGATCCTGCCAGAGTGCTTTCGATCCCTATCGCTCATGCCGAGGGGAATTACACTTGTGACGATGCTACATTTCAGCAGCTTGAGGAAAACGGTCAGATCGTCTTCCGCTACTGCGATGAAAAAGGCGAAGTGACCGACGCCGCCAACCCCAACGGAGCTCGCTCGAATATCGCAGGCATCTGCAACGTCGACCGAAACGTCCTCGGCATGATGCCGCATCCCGAGCGTGCGTGTGAGGAGATGCTGGGTTCCAATGACGGCCGCGATATCTTCAGATCGCTTACAAAGGCCATCGCCGAGGTCGAATCCGCCGCTTAGCCACACGATTTGCAAAAGCCCGAGCGTGAGCAAGGGCGATACTCTCAATTGTTGTGAGTATCGCCCTTGTTTGATGCCGCAGTGCGCAGCATGCTTTTCGCACCTAATTCTTCAGCGTCGATATTTTTACGCCGCCGTTAGTTGTGACAATTTTGATCGGAGCACCGCCGCCGTTCAGGTTGGTTTGGATGCGCTTCGAACGGGAACGATACGTGTCGTCGCCCTTTATGTTTTCCGTCGTAACGTTTAGGGCCGGAATGTCGCTCTTATATCCGCCGTTGACCGTTCCGGTCTCGACGTTTGCCGCATAGGTTTCCGGCAGCACGAGGTTAATTCCGCCATTTGTCGTCTGCAGATCGAGGCCGCGGCCTTTCCACGAGTTGCCCGAAAGCTTAACGTTGATCCCGCCATTTGAGGTTTTTCCGACAACGTCCCCTGCGAGGTCGCCGATGTTGATCCCGCCATTCTTAGTGGTGAATTCGGCTTTTCCCTCGAGGCCGGACAGCGAGATACCGCCGTTGATCGCGGTCAGGGATGTGTTGGTGTTTCGCGGAGCAAGGATCTGATACGAAACAGACCAGTTTCCGTCCTGAGGCCCGTCGGCCTTGATCTCGCCGCCGGTCGAAATTCTTACTGACGAAGCAGAAGCACGAGCCGCTTCTTCCGACACGCCCCAGGCCTGAACGCATGCCCTGATCAAGACATCGCTGCGATCCTCGCCCTTTACGCTAATGCCGCCATTTTTGCCGGCGTCAACGTTGATCGAACCGGTCGATGCGACTGTGATCTCGCGAAGATCGCTGGTCGAGACCTTTTCGTTATTCGACCAGTTGTTATTGGAACAAAAACTATATTCGCCCTTGTATTCTGCGTACTGCTTGAGTTTAGCGGTGTCGATGTTTACCTGAGAAAGTGCCGTCGTTGCGGTGATGCCGATCACGGCCGCAATAGCCGCGATGCCAAAATATCGTAGATTTTTTGCAATAGAATTCATAAGTATGCCCTCCGAAGTAGTGTTTAGAAATTGGTTTCTAAATACAGGACACCGGAGGGCAACGGATTATGACAAATTTTTAGATCAGCTCACCTTTACGGTGAGTCCGTCGTGGTTGAGCGTCCACTGAAGCACCTTTGCCCCATTTTCAGCCGCAAGTGCGGCTTCGACGTCTGCACGGCGACCATCCTCGCAGAAAAATGCGATACACCCACCGCCTCCGGCTCCACAAACCTTTGGAGCTATCGCACCATTTGCCAGCGCGGCTTCGATCAGGCGATCCATCTGAGGGGTCGTTATGTTTGGCGATAGGCGTTTGCGGGCAGGAAATGCTCCTGCCAAGATGCGGCCGACCTCATCCCAGTCATCAGCCAGCAGAGCCTTTCGGGTCTCGACGGCGGTGTCGCGGATACCTTCAAAAATATCGAAGATCTCGCGGTCGCCGTCGATGTGCCTTTTGGTTATCTCCCAGTTATTGATGCCGGAATTTCGGGGTTCCCCGGTATAGCAGATCGCGATGCGGCGTTCGAGGGTAGCGGTATCTATCGCGAGAGCTTCGCGATCTATTCCAGCCGGGCCAAAGTTGATCGATGCTACGCTACCGTATTGGGCCGAGTAGTAATCCTGGAAACCTGTCGGCACTCTTATGACCTGACATTCGACATTCGCTGCGATCGGTATGAAGCGGTCGGGCGCGTAGCGGTCGCCGACAAGCTTGTTCAAAGCTCCGATACACGCGATGTTTAGCGTCGACGAACCGGCAAGGCCCGCACCGGCCGGAGCTTCCGACTCGGTCGTCATCTTAAAGCCAACCGTCGGTCGAAAGAAATAGACCAGCTTCGCGAGAAGCTCTAGCGTCGGCTCTTCGCGCAGAGACGCGATGTTATCGACAGTGGTTTCCAGCGATGCTTTTTGGTCTACCGATTCGAGGATTATCCTGTCATCATCGCGGGTTTCGATATGGCAGTGAGCGAGCATGCTCACCGCAAAATTAACCGTAGCTGCCCCTTCGTGGAAGAGGAAAAGAGGCGGAATATCAATTGTACCTCCCGCGAGGTCGACCCTCGTGGGGGCGGATGATTCGATCAGCATTCTTAGTGTTTTCGAGAAGGCTTAGTTCGCCTTCGAAGGACGTTCGTTTAATTTCTGGCCGGGTTCTTTCTCAACTTCCGGCGGCTTCTCAGCTTTATTCCCCGCTTCCGGCTCGGGAATATCGTCGCGACTCGGCTCACGGGTCAGGTGCAGACGTTCGGTCAGGTCCTGAAGCGTTGATTTACCGACCTCTTCGACCGCGTGCAGCGTTTCTTCGATCTTTTGAATCGTTTCCGGGTCGGCGTCTTCGACCTTTTCGGACAACCAGTAACGTTCCAAAACATAAAACCCGATGATACCGAACATCACAAGGAAGAACAGCACAAATCCGACTTGCTGAAAATCCCCGATCATCGACGTGATCGCTCCGCTAAAGAAATAGCCCAGTCCCGCGAGTACAAAGACCCAGACCGAGCAGCTCAACGCGCTTAGACCCAGGAATCGAAGATACGGCATCTTAGCGACACCATAGAATATACAAACAGCTGCTCTTATACCGTAAATGTACTTGGAAATAATTATCGCCGACCCGCCGAACTTGTCGATCAGCTTCTCAACTCGTGGTTGGGCTACTTGATAAAACCGGTAATTCTTGGCGTTCTCGTGGAAAATCCGGCCAATGCCGTAGCCGACCGAATCGCCTACGACACCGCCAAGCGTTCCCGCAAGGAATACCTTCAAAAAGCCCCATTCCCCAAAAAAACCACCGTGAGCCATCGTTCCCGAAACGAGCAACGTAATGTCGCCCTCGACCGTGCATAACGCAAATACGGCATAAATGCCGTACTGTGCGATGAGATCTTGGAACTGATGATCCATACAGAAACTGAACCGGCAGCGGCAGGCGTCTGCAATCTGCCATTGAGAGAGTATCTTTAGCAGGGCGATAGAGTCAAAACGCCCCGATACCCCGAAAACTGCGCCACGGTCCGAAAAAAGGTAGAAAGCGGGTGCCCGACGACGCTGTCATCTCGCTTCGAGCAAGGTATTTGACACCTCTGCTCGTACTGTCTAAAATCGCGCTAGTTTCCGCCCAAACCGATAGAAAATTTTTATGGCTAGTACCCCGGATCGTTCGTCCCGCAGCATTGGTGTTGAAATTTCGAGCGCCTCGATGCGGGCTGTATTGCTCAGTCCCGATGGGGCCGTCGAGAAGTCGACGGATGTGGAGATCCTCGGATCCGACGACACAGTGGCGCGGCTCGCCGAGATCGTCCGTGATCTGCAGCCGGCGGGAGAGCCGATCGCGCGGATCGGCGTCGCCATACCAGGATTGGTAGATCGGTCTTCGGGACGGGTGGCATATTCGGCGATCATTCCGGATCACTCGGAAATGCAACTCGGGGCAGCGATAACCGAAGCGACCGGCCTCGACGTTGTGCTTGAGAACGACGCAAATGCGGCCGCGTACGGGGAATTTTGCTGCGGAGCTGGCCGCGGTGCTCGTGACCTTTTCTATGCGACACTCGGCGTCGGGGTAGGCGGTGCGTTCATTTTTGATGGCGAGATATGGCACGGGGCTTCGGGTTTTGCAGGTGAATTTGGTTACGTGACGATCAATTCCGAAGGTATGAGGCTCGAGGATGTTGCATCGGCAGACAACGTGGTAAGGCGAACTCGCAGCAGGTTTCATCAGGACAGCACGTCATCGCTGGGGAAACTTAGCGAGGAATCGCTGAAGCTAGTTGATATCATCGAGGCAGCCAGAAGCGAGGACGATTTTGCGCAGATGATGCTCGGCAGGACGGGGCATTACGTCGGCACAGCGATCGCAAGCGTGATAAATCTCCTGAATATCGAGCGGATCGTCATCGGCGGTACGATCATGCAGGCAAAAAAGGCAGTTTTGAACGGCATCATCAGCCGAGCACGCGAGCTCTCGTTTGCTCCGTCGTTCGAAGCCACGAGCATCGTTGCCGGTGAGCTCGGGCCAAATGCGGCGGCTATCGGGGCGGCTTTTATTGGCCGCGAGGCGGCTTGATTAATTGGGATTGAAAAGAATAATCCGACTTATTAATGGAACTTATTTCACCCTTGTTGCTGCTGGATAGGGGGTAGATTATTTTTGAGTAGTGGAATTTGCGGTTTTTCTGAGTTTTAGTAGAATCGTAAACAGTTTTACGGTAAGCAATTCGGCAAAGCTGCGGCCTCACGGATTCTTCTCGACTTCCTGCAAAGGAAAGAGGATGGGTCGAGGCCTGATCGCTGTAAGGTAAGGTTCTTGACGAGAGTTTGCGAAAATGGCTCAATTTTTTAATAAAAGTGCAAACAACATAGCCCGGATCAGCATGGTCATGGGCGTTGTCCTAGCTGCGTTGGGCGGATTTGCCTTCACCCAGCTCGCCAGGTCTTCTTATTTGACGGGTCAGTTTGTTGAAAAGCAGCAGCCTGTACAATTCAGTCATAAACACCACGTCGGGGACGACGGAATTGACTGCCGTTACTGCCATTCGACTGTGGAGACGACTGCCTCGGCCGGTATGCCTCCGACGCAGACGTGTATGAACTGCCACAGCCAGATCTGGGCGGACAGCCCATATCTGGAGCCCGTAAAGGCAAGTTTTCGTGACAATAAGCCGATCGAGTGGGAGCGTGTGCACGATATGCCGGAGTACACCTACTTCAACCACAGCATTCACGTAGCAAAAGGCGTCGGGTGTTCGACTTGCCACGGCGAGATAGACAACATGCCGGCGGTCTATCAGCAGAACACGCTCCAAATGGAATGGTGCCTCGCTTGTCACCGTGAGCCGGAGAAGTTTATCAGGCCGAAATCTGAGATCTACAACATGAAGTGGAAAGATGGCGATCTCGATGCGAAAGAACGGCTAGATCTGAAATCAGACCTAAAGATCAGAAGTAAAGAGATGTTGACGAGCTGCTCAACCTGTCATAGGTAGAGCTGCAAATACAGAAGGAAACGCAAAACGAAAATGTCGAGCCCAGCAAGCAAAACAAATTTTGCCTCAATACGCGACCAGATACTCGCTAAAGAGGGGAAAGAATACTGGCGAAGCCTCGAAGAGCAGGCCGATACTCCGGAGTTCAGACGCCTGATCGCCGAGGAATATCCGCATGAGATCGAGCAATGGGACAGCAGCCTGAGCCGCCGCAATTTCGTTAAGGTGATGGGAGCGTCACTTGCTCTCGCGGGGCTCAGCGGATGCGTCATCCAACCGCCCGAAAAGATCGTCCCGTACGTCAATCCCGTCGAAGGCATGTTGCCCGGCAAGGCGAACTTTTTTGCGACCACGATGACGCTGTCAGGCGTTTCGGTGGGGCTACTCGCAAGGTCATACGACGGCCGTCCGGTCAAGATCGAAGGCAATCCCGATCACCCGGGAAGCCGCGGGGCCACGGACGTTCTCGCACAGGCATCGCTGCTGGGAATGTACGACCCGGACCGGTCCCAGGAGATCAATTATCGTGGCAATCCGAAGACCTGGGAAATGTTTGTTCCCGAGTTCCGGGCTGCGATCGAGCAGAATCGGGTAGATGGCGGGGCCGGCATTAGGTTCTTGACCGAAACCGTCACATCGCCTTCGCTGATAGATCAGTTCACTCGCCTTAAATCTGAATTTGCCAACGCAAAGTGGGTCCAGTACGAGCCGGTCAATCAGGATAACGTCCTCGCAGGGACGAAGATGGCATTTGGCTCGCCGGTTCAGCCTGTTTACAAGTTTGAGAAGGCCGAACGCATCCTTTCGCTTGATGCTGACATTTTTTCGGGCTTCAACGTTGCCTACATCAAGGATTTTGCGGACGGCCGCCGCTACGGAGACGGAAAGGACACCACAAATCGCCTCTATTCGATCGAAACTACGATAACCCTCACCGGAGCGAAAGCTGAACACCGCATTGCGGTCAAGCCGAGTCAAATGGGCGAGGTTGCCAAGGCGGTTGCGAAGGCTCTAGGCGTTGCAGGTGCAAACTCCACCTATACGGAGAACGCCGCCTGGATAGCGGCGATGGCGAAAGACCTCGCGGCTTACAAGGGCAAGTCGCTCGTGGTTGCAGGCGACAATCAGCCGGCGATGGTCCATGCGGTTGCTCACGCTATCAATTCTGCTCTGGGGAACATCGGTGAAACGGTAACCTACATTGACCCGCTTTCGCCAAACTCTGAAAGAACGCAGCTTGAACAGTTAAAAGAACTGATCGCCGACATCGATGGCGGAAAAGTGAAGCTCCTGGTGATCCTTGGCGGAAACCCGGTTTACAATACCCCCGCTGACCTGAAATTGAACGCGGAACGCATGCGGAAAGCCGGAGTGACGGTTCATCTCGGCCAGTATTTCGACGAGACCGCTGAACAGTGTTTCTGGCACGTCAGCGAGAAACATTACCTCGAAACCTGGACCGACGGTCGAGCTTACGATGGCACCGCATCTCTGACCCAGCCGCTCATCGCTCCGCTCTATGACAGCCGAAGCGTTCACGAGATCGTTCAGCTTTTCTTCAAAGAGGGCTTTGATAAGAAAGACTACGACATCGTAAAGGAATATTGGCAGCGGACTGATATCAAGCCGGCAGCCGCGGTTGCGGCCAAGCCAGCCGAGCCAAAGGATCCTGCAAATACACAGGCGGCTGAAACCACAACGGCAGGTGATCCTGCGAAAAGTGCTCCGACAACTGAGACAAAGCCGCCGGTTGCAGCGTCAGCGACCCCGGTTGCGACGGCAACTCCGGCAGCGGCCCCAGCGGCTGGTGCGGCAAAGACGTTTGAAGATAATTGGAGAAAAGCTGTGCACGATGGTGTTGTTCCGGGAACGGCAGCAGCTCCGAAAACGGTCACGGCGACAACCGCATTTCTTGCTCAGCCCGAAGTAAAGCCGACGGCGAGCGGCCCGCTAGAGATCAGCATTCTCCCGGATCCGAGCATTTATGACGGCCGATTTGCTAACAACGGCTGGCTCCAGGAACTTCCCAACCCTATCAACAAGGTCACCTGGGAAAACGTTGCACTCATCAGCCCAGCTACCGCAAAGCGTCTCGGGATAAACGCGGGGAATGATGACCGCGAGTACGCCGGTGGCGCCCAAGGGGCGAGTTTTATCAATACAAAAGGCGGCAATCAGTTCTCCGACCTTGTTACCTTAAAGTATCAGGGTGCCGATATTCAGAAGCCGGTTCCGATGTGGGTCACGCCCGGCCAACCGGATGATGTCATCACGATCCATATGGGTTACGGCCGCACACGGGCCGGAAAGGTCGGCACCGGCATCGGTTACAACGCGTTTGACGTTCGCCGCTCGGATGCCATGAACTACGGTTTCGGCGAGGTGACGCGAACAGGCGAGCAAGGGACCGTGGCATCGACACAGATCCATTTCAACATGGAAGGCCGCGACCTGCTACGCGTTTGGGATCTCGAAGATTACAAGGCTCATCCGGACATGGGACATCAGCACGACGAATATCCCAAGTCGATGTACCCCTACGAAGAGCATCAGGCCGTTTACAACCAGAATTACAAGTGGGCGATGTCGATCGACCTCAATTCCTGTGTCGGCTGCAATGCCTGCGTTATCGCCTGCCAATCGGAAAACAACATTCCGGTGGTTGGCAAGGAACAAGTCGAGCGAAGCCGCGAAATGAACTGGCTTCGCGTCGATGCGTACTACGCCGGAGATATCAACGGCCCTGAGGGCCCGCATTTCCAGCCCGTTCTCTGTATGCAGTGCGAACAGGCTCCGTGCGAGGTCGTGTGTCCGGTACACGCTACCGTCCACAGTGCCGAAGGGCTTAACGACATGGTCTACAACCGCTGTGTCGGGACCCGTTACTGTTCGAATAACTGCCCTTACAAAGTTCGACGCTTTAACTTCCTACTGTATCAGGATTGGAACACGCCGCAGTACAAGCTGATGCGAAACCCTGAGGTTTCGGTCAGAAGCCGCGGTGTAATGGAGAAATGCACTTTCTGTACGCAGCGTATCTCTGCTGCCAGGATCGAGGCTGAGAAAGATGGACGCAAGGTCCGTGACGGCGAGGTAATGACCGCGTGTCAATCGGCCTGCCCGACCGGTGCGATCATTTTTGGCGATCTTCATGATGCCAACAGCAACATCGCGAAGGCAAAGAAAGATCATCGCGATTACAAGCTGCTCAACGAGTTGAACACGCAGCCGAGAACGACATACATGTCGAGCCTTAAGAACCAGAATAAGGAAATGCCGGATTACAAAGTTCCGCCGCCTCAAAAGAAAAAGGCGGCTCCTAAGACCGAGAAGAAGGCGGGAGGCGAAGCTCATTAATGAAGATCGAAGATAAAGAACTTCAAGAAAAACTTCATCCGGCAATGGTTGAAGGTACGCACGACTTTGCGAGTGTCACTGACAAGATCAGTGATATCACGCTCAAGAAGCGCACGCCCTTTCATTGGTTCATCGGTTTTGGTATCTCGTTCATGGTCGCGCAGCTTCTGCTTTTCAGCGTGATCTGGCTTTTGGCTAACGGTATCGGGGTTTGGGGAAATAACCAGCCAGTCGGTTGGGCTTTCGACATCATCAACTTTGTTTGGTGGATCGGCATCGGCCACGCCGGAACGCTCATCTCAGCGATCCTGCTGCTGATGAACCAAAAATGGCGAACGTCGATCAACCGATTTGCCGAGGCAATGACGCTCTTCGCCGTGGCCTGCGCCGCGATGTTTCCGCTGCTTCATACAGGCCGTCCTTGGCTCGCGGCGTACTGGCTGTTCCCGTATCCGAATACGATGGGCATCTGGCCGAACTTCCGCTCGCCCCTTATTTGGGACGTTTTTGCTGTTTCGACCTATGCGACGGTGTCGCTTTTGTTCTGGTACGTCGGTTTGATACCCGATTTTGCGACGCTTCGCGACCGGGCAAAGAATAAGTATTTCAAATTTGCTTACGGCATCCTCTCGTGGGGATGGCGCGGCTCGGCCCGTCATTGGCATCGATATGAGATCACGTATCTCATTCTCGCCGGGCTTTCGACGCCGCTGGTTCTATCGGTTCACTCGATCGTTTCGTTCGACTTCTCGGTTTCACAGGTTCCGGGATGGCACGCGACGATCTTCCCGCCGTACTTTGTTGCGGGAGCTGTGTTTGCAGGGTTCGCGATGGTTCTCATCCTTTGTATCCCGCTTAGGCGTTGGTACGGGATGCAGGATTTCATTACCCATCAGCACCTCGTCTACATGGCCAAGGTCATGCTTGCGACCGGCTTGATCGTAGTTTACGGCTACGCGATGGAAGGCTTCTTTGGCTGGTACAGCGCTTCGCAGTACGAAGTGTTCATGGTCAAGAACCGCATCTGGGAAGGCCCGTATTGGTGGTCGTACTGGTTGCTGATCTTCTGTAACGGAGCGTCGATCCAGCTTTTGTGGTTCGAGCGGTTCCGGAACAGCGAATTCTGGCTCTTCGTGATCTCGATCATCGTATCGGTCGGTATGTGGCTCGAACGATTTGTGATCATCGTCACAAGCCTGCACCGTGACTTTCTGCCATCATCGTGGGCAATGTACAGCCCGCGAATCTGGGATTGGTCGATGTTCATCGGAACGATAGGTCTGTTCTTTACGCTGCTGTACCTGTTCGTGCGTTTCGTGCCGATCATTTCGATCTTCGAAGTGCGTACGCTTTTGCCGGACGCCCATGTGCACGGGCATCATCAGGATTTTGAGGAGAACGTAAACGAGGTTGAGGATACGTACGACAAGACGGATCCGCCGAAGAAATAGTGGTCAGCAGTCGGTGGCAAGTGGTCAGTAAGATCTTTAAGTCCCCGACATTGGTCATCGAAAACTGTTATGGGAAGCAAACTTCACGGCATAATGGCTGAATTCGACACGGCGACGGAACTCGTCGACGCCGCTCGAGCGGTGCGCGATGCGGGATACACGAAGACCGATGCGTTCTCGCCGTTTCCGCTGCACGAGATCGACGAGGCTTTGGGGATCAAGCGAAGCATCCTGCCGTATTTGATCTTTGCCGGCGGTGTCACCGGCCTTTGTGCGGGCATCGGCCTGCAGGTTTTTGTGCACGTTATTGAGTGGCCGATCATCGTCGGAGGCCGTCCGCACTTTAGCCTTCCGGCATTTGTGCCGCCCGCTTACGAATTAACGATCCTCTTCGCGGCCTTTGTCGCGGTCTTTGGAATGTTGTTTATGAACGGGCTTCCATCGCCGTACCATCCGGTCTTTAACGTGCCGCGATTTGCACTGGCGACCAGAGAAAAATTTTTCTTGCTGATCGAAGCGAAGGACGAGAAATACGATTACTCAGAAACCAGAAAGTTTATGGAAGGCCTTAATGCTCAGGAGGTGTTCGATGTTGATGAATAACCTCGCAGTTCAAGACAAAAGGCGAAAGGCTAAAGGCAAAGATGTCTTCAAGCGCTTGGGTTTTGCCTTCTGCCTTTTGACTTTCACCTTCCTCACAGCGTGCGGCGTTCGATCCGACATGCAGGATCAGCCGCGTTACAAGGCCTATAAGAAGAGCGAGTTTTTTAGTGACAAGCGCGGTTCGCGTGACATGGTCGAGGGTACTATTCCGCGTGGCCAGCTTCGCGAAAACAAGGCCTTCTACACGGGCAAGGTAGACAATCCTAATCCTGCGGCACAGGCCGCTACCACGATGGACGCGACGGGCAACACGCTTGTAACTTCGTTTCCAAATGCGATCGACGAGTTTCCGATCCCGGTAACCAAGGAATTGGTCGACCGTGGGCAGGAACGTTACAACATTTACTGCATCGTTTGCCACGGCCCACTCGGCAACGGCGACGGAATGATCGTTCGCCGGGGTTTTTCCAAGCCTCCGACGTACAATGACGACCGTTTAAGAAATGCACCGGTCGGCCACTTTTATGACGTAATAAGTAATGGCTGGGGAAAGATGAATGGCTACGCTCACGTCATCCAGCCTGCCGATCGCTGGGCGATCGTCGCATACATCAGGGCACTTCAGGTTAGTCAGAACCCGGAAAATGCTTTGAAAACAGATACTACTAAGACTGGGCCGGGCTCAGCACCTCCGAAGTCGGGCGATACACCAACCGGAGGAAAACCGTAAAAATGGCGAATCCTGAAAATTACAAAGCTCCTGCCGAGATCGGCGGTTTAAGGACGGTGGCCCTCGGCGTAGGCGGCATCGCTCTTCTCGCCGTCGCGGTCGGTGCGTATTTTAATACGGAGCAAGCAATTCGCTCGTGGCTTCTGGGATACATTTTCTGGGGCGGCCTATGTTTTGGCTCGCTTGGCGTGCTGATGCTTCAGTACCTGACCGGCGGAGCGTGGGGCGTTGTGATCCGCCGTATTGTTGAGGCGGGATCGAGAACGCTTCCGCTCATGGTGATCCTTTTTATCCCGCTCGCATTGGGCGTCTACTTTGGAAAGGCATACGAGTGGACCCATCTGCCGCCGGACGATTATTCAATGGTCCATCGCGGGGCGTACATGACCTCGTGGTTCTGGATACTTCGGTCGGCGATCTATTTTGCATTGTTCGGCATAATGGTTTATTTGCTGAACAAATGGGGTCGCGATCAGGATAAGGCCGGAACGGTTGAAGAGTCGCGTCTCATTTTAGAGCGGGCTTCGCGATTCTCTGGGCCGACGATGGTCATTTATGCCCTGGTTGTCACCTTTGCGGTCGTTGACTGGCTGATGACGCTCGACCCGCACTGGTTCTCGACCATTTGGGGGCTTCTCTTTGTCGCCGGCTGGGGGCTTAGCACATTCTGCTTCTGCGTTATCGTTCTGGCCTGGTTGATGGACAGATCTCCGATGAACGCGGTTCTCGGAAAGAAGCATTTTCACGACATCGGCAAATTGATGCTCGCTCTAACTATGGTTTGGGCATACTTCAATTTTTCGCAGTTCCTCATCATCTGGTCGGGTAACCTACCCGAAGAGACTGGCTGGTTCCTGACGCGAATGAAGGGCGGTTGGGCCTATATCGGAATTGCTTTAATACTTTTCCACTTCGTTTTTCCGTACCTTCTGCTTTTGAAACGAGATCTCAAGCGACAGGCAAAGCTGCTCGCTTCGATCGGCGGATTCATACTATTTATGCGCCTCGTGGATATGTTCTACCAGATCGGGCCAACTCCGCGAGTTGATCCGGGCATGCTGGAGAAGGGAGCGTTCTACGTTAGCTGGATGGATTTTGTCGCACCTATAGCAGTTGGTGGTATCTGGTTGTGGTGGTTTTTAGGTGAGTTGATGAAGCGGCCGATCGTTCCGGCGAACGATCCTTACTTCGAAGAGGCCGTTGAGCACGGGCAAGGACACTGATAATACAAGGTTATGGCGTCAAAGAAACATACTGACACTGCGGTAGACCTCAACATTCCGTACGAAGAAAATGATATCCAGCTAAAGGGCATCATGGGCTTTGCCATTGGCCTGACTTTGCTGATAGTTGTGACTTTCGGACTGATGTTTGCCTTCCTTAATGTACTTAAGGACTACAGCGAGGAGAATCAGGTCAAGAATCCGATGCAGGTGAGCGAGCGGGAGCGGCTTCCGCCAGAGCCAAGGCTGCAGGGTGCGCCCGGATTCGGCGTGGATTCCGCGAAGGGCTGGGTAAACCTCGAATTAATGGCACCTCAAGCCGAATACTGGGAACTTGAGAAGCAGTGGAAAGAGCTTTGGGCGAAAGGCCAGAAAGATGCTGCTACGGGCACTGTCGTAGTAATGCCGATCAACGAGGCCAAAGAGAAATTGATTGCCCAGGGTGTAAAAGCGAGATCGGGGCCTGAGGCTGAGAAACTCCTCAAGGACTCCCTGCAGTCGATCACTGATGCCAGTGCAGGCAGAATGGCCGCCGCTACGCGACGTTAGGAAATATTGTGAATCGAGCATTAGCGAAAACTAAACAGCTTATCAGGGCGACGGCGATCGGCGTCTTGTTCCTGCTTCCGCTTACATCCGTGAGCGGACAAAAGAACGAGCACTACAATTCGCCGCTCTATTCGCCAAAGAAGTACGATCCGACGGTCACGACTGCCAACGGATTGCCCGACCCTCTAAAGAAGTCGGGTATCGAACAGAAACTTGGCGAGCAGATGCCGCTAGATGCGGAGTTCAAGGATGAGAACGGGGATCTGGTAAAACTTGGTTCTTACTTTAACAATGGCCGTCCAGTTATCATCGCTTTTGTGTATTACGAGTGCCCGATGCTCTGTAACCAGGTGCTGAATGGCCTGACGGGGTCCCTGAAGGGGATCAATTTCGACGCCGGGAAGGAATTCGACGTCGTTGCCATCAGCTTTGACGCGAAAGAAAACGACAAACCGGGTCTGGCCTCGAATAAGAAGGCGAGCTACATGGAGCGCTACGGCCGCCCGGGAACGGAGAAGGGCTGGCATTTTTTGACAGGTTCCGAAGAATCGATCCGGCGAGCGACCTCGGCTGCGGGGTTCAGCTTTGAATGGGACGAGAAGTCAGGGCAGTTCGCACACGCTTCGGCGGTGATGATCTTGACGCCCGAAGGAAAGCTTTCGAGATATTTGTACGGTATCGATTATGCTCCGAAGGATCTGAAACTCGGCCTCATGGAATCGGCCGAGAGCAAGGTCGGAAGTCCGGTCGATCAGTTATTGCTTTATTGCTTCCACTACGACCCGTCGACTGGGAAATACGGGCTCGCAATTTTGAATTTTGTTCGCCTTGGCGGCGTAATGACGCTGCTTGGGCTTGGAGCAATGGGATTTGTTTTTTGGCGGCGAAATAAGAAGACAGTGAAAAGTGAACAGTGAAAAGTGAAAAGTGGAGCGGGCATTTGATCCCTGGCCACTAGCCACTGGCTACTGACAACTGACAGTTATGCAGACTACATCGTGGGTACCATTATTTCCGGAACAGGCGTCGACATTCGCCTGGCAGGTAGATGCATTGTATTTTTACCTGATCGCGGTGAGCATCGCGTTTACGGTGCCGATCGTCGCGGCGATCGTCTTTTTCGCACTCAAGTATCGCGAGACTGAGAAATTCGCGACGCCGGAAGAAATGCACGGTTCGATGGTCCTCGAGACGGTCTGGTCGATCATTCCATTCGTCATTTCGATGACCATCTTTCTCGGTGGGGCGATAATTTTCTTCAATCAGTACACGCCGCCCGACGATGCGATGGAGATCTACGTGGTCGGTAAGCAATGGATGTGGAAGATCCAGCACCAAACCGGCCAGCGGGAGATCAACGAACTGCACGTTCCGGTTGGTCGTAAGGTCAAGTTGACGATGACGACCGAGGACGTGATCCATGATTTCGACATTCCGGCCTTTAGAACAAAGGCCGACGTGGTGCCGGGCCGCTACACTTACCTGTGGTTCGAAGCGACCAAGACGGGTAAATATCACCTGTTCTGCGCCGAGTACTGCGGCCTTAACCATTCGGGGATGATCGGGTCGGTCATCGTGATGGAGCAGCGGGATTTTGATAATTGGCTAAGCGGAACTGTCTCTGGACAGACGCCTGTTGAGGCCGGAAAGGACCTTTTTGAGAACAAGCTCGGCTGTGCTTCTTGTCACGCGGGCGGCCAGGGACAGCGTGGAGCTGTCCTCGAGGGTATCGTCGGCAAGGATGTGAAACTGGTCGGTGGGACGTCTTTGACCCGCGATGATCAGTATCTGAGGAACTCGATCCTCAACCCCTCAGCTCAGGTCGTCGAAGGGTACCAGCCGATCATGCCCACATTCAAGGGGCAGGTGACCGAGGAACAGCTAAATTCGCTGGTGGCGTACATCAAGTCGTTGTCTCCAAACGCAGCGACTGGAGCTGCAACAGCACCGGCGACTAACAGTGCGGCTCCGATGGCCGCAAACACGAATTCAGCCCCTAAACCGGCAGCGCCGGCGGGCAACAGCAACAAGTAGGGTTTTACTAAGAATATGCAAACGCACGACGCAATTTCCGCAGGTAACGCGAGCGATCCCAAGCCGAACTATTTGACGAATGGTTCGACGCTGAAATCCTGGCTGCTTACGAAGGATCACAAAAGGATCGCGATCATGTACTTGATCTCGGTATCCGTGTTTTTCTTCGCTGGCGGACTCTATGCGGCGACCATTCGTCTTGAATTGCTAACGCCTGGCAGCGATCTTGTTGAGACGGCGACCTACAACAGGGTATTCACGCAGCATGGTATCCTGATGATCTTTTTCTTCCTGATCCCGTCTATACCGGCGATACTCGGGAATTTTCTTTTGCCGCTGATGATCGGGGCAAAGGATCTGGCTCTGCCGAAGGTCAACCTTCTCAGTCTCTATATTTACTGGATCGCGGGAGTTTTGGTTCTTTTCGCCCTCATGCAGGGCGGCGTGGATACTGGCTGGACGTTTTACGCTCCTTACAGCACGACCTTTTCAAATTCCTACGTAATGCTGGTGGGGCTCGGCATCTTTATCAACGGATTCTCTTCGATCCTTACAGGGCTCAATTTTATCGTCACGATCCACACGATGCGTGCGCCCGGAATGACCTGGTTTAGGTTGCCGCTGTTTGTCTGGGCACATTACGCGACGAGCCTTGTGATGATCCTGGGAACGCCGGTCGTAGCGATCACAGTTTTGCTGCTTGCGATCGAACGCCTCGCCAAGGTCGGTATCTTCGACCCGTCCATCGGCGGCGATCCTATCCTTTTCCAGCATCTTTTTTGGTTCTACTCGCACCCGGCCGTTTACATCATGATCCTCCCCGGAATGGGAGTCGTGTCGGAACTGATATCAAATTTCGCAAGAAAGAAGATCTTCGGATACGAATTCATCGCTTTCTCATCGATCGCGATCGCTGTATTCGGGTTCCTGGTTTGGGGACACCATTTGTTTGTCAGCGGCCAGTCAATGTATGCCGGAATGGTCTTTTCATTCCTGACGATGGTCGTCGCGGTACCGTCGGCGATCAAGATGTTCAACTGGACGGCCACGCTCTATAAAGGCTCGATCTCGTTCGACACGCCGATGCTTTATGCGATGGGCTTCATGGGCTTGTTCCTGATCGGCGGGCTTACCGGACTGTTTCTAGGGGCGATGGGGCTGACGGTCCATTTGACCGAGACCTATTTTGTCGTTGCCCACTTCCACTACGTTATGGTTGGTGGTCAGGTCATCGCGTACCTCGGCGGTATCCATTATTGGTGGCCGAAGATGACCGGCAGGATGTACTCGGAATTTTGGGGCAAGATATCGGCGATGCTTGTTTTTGTCGGTTTCAACCTTACGTTTTTCCCGCAGTTCATTCTCGGTTATCAGGGAATGCCGCGTCGCTACGCAGCCTATCCTGAGGAGATGCAGGTACTCAATATTTTCTCGACCGCCGGGGCTTCGGTCCTTGGTATCGGTCTACTGATGCCGGCGGTATACCTTGCTCATTCGCTTGTTTTTGGCAAGAAGGCTGGGGACAACCCGTACATGCATCCGGGCCTTGAGTGGAGGACCAGTTCGCCGCCGCCGACCGAGAATTTTGAAAAAATGCCTCATGTCACCTGGGAGGCGTATGAATTTGGCGAAGAGAGCGGGCTTGATTTAGAAGAGGCACGAAAACGCGATTTGGCTACCGTAGCTTAAATTTGTTCATTGATCCATTTATTCAGCTGGTAATTCGAAATGAATAATTGAACAAATGACTCAATGAAAAAATAAAATAATGTCGACACACTCAGATCATAACGAACATCATCAGCCCGGTCTTCAACACCAGTTTGAGGACATGGGCCAGCAGGAAGAGAGCGTCACAATTGGAATGTGGCTGTTTCTCGTGCAGGAGATCATGTTCTTCGGCGGGCTGTTTACTGCGTATCTGGTCTTCCGGTCACGTTTTCCTCTTGCGTTTGCTGAGGCCAGTAACCATCTCGACGCGTTTTGGGGCGGGCTGAACACTCTCGTGCTTATCGTCAGTTCGTTGACGATGGCTTTGACGGTCTATTACGCGCAGAAGGGCAACCGCAATCTACAGGTCATTATGATCGTGCTGACGATGTTCTTCGGCACGGTGTTCCTCGGCGTCAAGGTGATCGAGTATACGGACAAGTACAACAATGGGCTGGTTCCGATCACCGGGCTAAATAAAAAGACACCTAAGGGAATGGAGCCGCCCGTTGAGCAAAAGGCCGCCGGCGAATCGGACTCTGGCAATAAATCTTCAGCCAGCTCGCCAAAGTTTGTGTTGCCGTTCGAGGTTCGAGCGTATGCAGCGGATGCGTCGCACTCAAAAACATACTTTAATCCAAAGGGCGAATTCCAGTGGAATTACGGTACGCACGTTATCGATTACGGGCTGGCAAAAGAGAAAGAGACTGGCAAGCAGTACCTTACAGAGGCGGAACGTACCGGTTATTTCTCGAACGGTGTCTTTGACCCGAACAAATACCGGGACAAGATCCGTATCTTCTACTACATTTATTTTGTGATGACCGGCCTTCACGCTCTTCACATGATCGTCGGCCTCGGCCTGATGGCATGGCTTGGTTGGATGGCTTGGCGAGGTACGTATAGTGCGGAGTATTACATGCCGGTCGAAATGTCCGGTTTGTATTGGCACTTTGTCGATATCGTTTGGATCTTCCTGTTCCCGCTGTTATACCTGCTGGGACGGCACTTTTTACACTAGGCAGAGGCTTACAAGATGGCTGATACACATAACGAACACGACCACGATCATGAGCACATGAATATTCCGAAGTATATCGGGATCTTCATGATACTTGTCGTCGGTACGATCTTGACCTATATCACTGCGAGTTGGGATCTCGACGTGATCTTTCCGGGGGCGAATACGCTGCTTGCCCTTCTGATCGCGTTTACCAAGATGACGTTCGTCATGCTCTTTTTTATGCACGTTTATTGGAGCAAACGGATGATCTGGCTCGCGGCTGTCGCCAGCTTTTTCTGGCTCGCGATCATGTTCGCGTACACGATGCAGGATTATATGACACGAGGCTCGGGAGTTTTCGGAGGCTGATCTCCAGATATTTTCGGTTTGACGCGGAGCAATGCGGTTCGTACGCGGCTCCGCGTCTTTTGTTGTTGGTAGGAGTCTGTACCCGATCTGGAAGCAGATCGCGCCGCCAACCGATCTTTCGTTGGCTGGAATATGCGTTTTTGACGTGTTATCATCTTGCGTTTGAGGATTTCACGGGTTTGTTACAAGGATTTAAGTGATAGCAACCGCGACCACATAACGGTCATCTGACACGAATGAAAGTTTTTCCATTCAAAGCGTTGTTCTTCCCGACGATACTGCTTTGCGTAGCCTTCGGGACGAGCTGCAATATCGTGAAGAAGGAAAGCAAAACGCCTATACTGCTTCGCACCGAGACCGCGACCCAATCCGAGCTTATGAAGGAGGTGAACCGTTTTGCCCGCGTCGGTTCGATGCGTGCGAAAATGGACCTCAAATTTGAGGATAACTCTTTTGCCGAATTTGGTACGAAAGAGGCGTATCGGGCCGCAGATAGCGAACTTGTCGTGCAGAGGCCGGGACAGATACTGCTTAAGGTTCAGGC
The DNA here is from genome assembly GCA_001464455.1 of Acidobacteria bacterium Ga0077534. Taxonomy (GTDB): domain Bacteria; phylum Acidobacteriota; class Blastocatellia; order Pyrinomonadales; family Pyrinomonadaceae; genus OLB17. The sequence continues at coordinate 260,594 of LNEI01000018.1, read as the reverse complement.
ACCTTTTATCCGCTCAGACATCGCCCAGATGACCTCGGATGGCGTGGGCTTTCGGGTGGCGATCCTAAACGACGGCGGGTCGGGAAAATTCAAGAAGTTTGTTAAAGGCACCAATAATGCCGATTATTCGAGGCTTCAGAAAACGCTTGGCACACCCGGAAATGGCAACGGCGACGTAAAGGCCGCGAAGGAGAATGTAAATGCCTTTGCCAATCTTCGTCCGCAGCATTTTACCGATGCGATGCTTGTCCGTCCGACGTCCGAAGCGAATATTTACGCTACGAGCACGATATTTGAGGAGCAAGACGATCAGACGGTCAATAGCAAATCGCCGATACGACGAGTGATGCGCGGTTATTACATGCTGGACGAGTATGGCAAGTCCGAGGACGGTTCGATGCGAATCCTTCGCCGATTCTGGTTCGACCGCGTTGGTGGTATCAGGCTTGCGAGGCAGCAGCTATTTGATGCTGCGGGCGAGATCGAATCGGACATCGTATATGGAAAGGAAGGGAAGCTGACCGAGGGCACCGAGTTTACAAAGCTGCCGCTCGAGATACAGGTGACACGGCCAAAAGAAAAATACGCGATCAAGCTCTCGTACCAAAATCCTGAGTTGGTAACGATCGGGAACAAATTCCCGGATGCAGCGTTTGTACTACAGAATTCGTGGAATCTCGAAGAGGTCGATCTCGACAAGCGGCTGAGCGAGGTAAAGATCGACGGGCCAACAAGCAATGCTGTGAAAACGGGGGCAAACAGCTTCCAGTAAGGCGTGCAGATGAAGACCATTCTCGAGACCAGCGATCTGAAGAAATCATACAAGGTAGGGAAACTGGAAGTTCCGGTTCTCCGCGGCCTGTCGATGCGGGTCGAGGAGGGCGAGTTTGTCGCTATAATGGGGCCTTCCGGATGCGGGAAATCGACGTTGCTGCATCTACTCGGCGGATTGCTAAGCCCGACGAGCGGCAGTATTCTGATCGATGGCGAAGATCTGGCTAAGGTTTCGGATGCTCGTCGTACGGATATTCGCCGGCGAAAGATCGGATTTGTTTTTCAGCGGTTCAATCTGTTTCCGACGCTGTCGGCTGAAGGGAATCTGAAACTGGCCGAGAAGATCCACACGGGCAACGGCAGCCGGAACAGCGACCGCCGCCGCGAAGTTTTGCGGCTGCTGAAACTTGAAAACAAGATGCATCACAAACCGCTCGAACTTTCGGGCGGCGAGCAGCAGCGGGTCGCACTGGCACGAGCGATCGTAAATTCGCCGGCGATCATTTTGGCCGACGAACCGACGGGGAACCTTGATTCAGAGAATTCGCAGGTCGTGCTCGATATGTTCAAGGAACTGAACGAGAAGTTTAACCAGACGATCATCATGATCACGCACAATCCTGAGGCCGCCGCGGTATGTACGCGGACGATAAATATGCGGGATGGTCATATTGTTTGAATGTTGCTTAGAATCGGAGATTGCAAAAGCCCGCGCGTAAGCAAGGGCGGAACACGCAACTTGAAGGTATCGCCCTTGCTCACGCGCGGGCTTTTGCAATTATAAATAGATGAAGAACATCATCAATTGGAACTACGAACGAGCATCCTGGCAATGGGATGTTCTCTGCATCCTGATCATGATCTTTATCTTTGCGACGCCGAAGGAATGGTTCAACACGGCCCGAACGCCTGCAACCCCGCAGCCCGCAGCGGCCGTCAAAGCTGAGTAACCTCGAATGCCGCGTTTTTAGCGGACATCGAAATGAGTAATGTTATGAAGAAAATAGTACGCAATAGTTTTCTGGGTATAAGCCTCGGTTTTGCGATGCTCGTCGCTTCGGCGAGCAGCGTTTCGGCTCAAGGCCCACTTGGGCAGATCCTGAATCGCATGGATTCTTTTAACAGATCGCTTCAGTCGGTTCAGGCAGACGTGACGATGCTGAAACATAATCCTCAGCTCGGCACCACCGATACGTACACCGGTTCGACGAGTTATCTTCCGAAGGCGAAAGGAAAGATGTACGTCCGGCTCGATTGGAAAAAGCCGAGCGTAGAAAACATGGTCGTCATCGGCGATGATTACAAGCTTTATAAGCCCGGCATTAATCAGCTTTATGTTGGTAAGGTCAACCGGGCAAAAAGCTCCGCCGGGGCCGGAAACGCCTTGGCCTTCATGAATATGTCGAAGGATCAGCTGAAGGCGAACTATAATATCGTTTATCTTGGCGAGGAAAATGCGGCCGGCCAGATGACCTGGAAGCTTCAACTTACGCCAAAGGCGGCGGCGAATTACAAGAGTGCCGAACTCTGGGTCGCCCCTAACGGGATGCCGATCCAGGCAAAGGTGCTGGAGCAGACAAATGACACGACGACGGTGATACTCGCCAATATAAAGGAGAATCAGACCATCGACGTGAGTATCTTCGCTCTCAGCGTTCCGAAGAATGCGAAGACAATAAAGGTCTAATGCCAAAAGCCAGCAGTTTCAGCAGATTTACCCGCGGGGTCAAGCATACGATCAAAGCGTTTGCTTCGACGAAGCATCCCGTTTTGGTGCATATAGTGCCCATGCGACGGTGTAATCTGTCGTGTACCTACTGCAACGAATACGACAAGACGAGCGATCCGGTGCCGATCGACGTGATGCTCAAGCGGATCGATAAACTTGCTGAGTTCGGCTCGTCGGTCATCACCATTTCGGGCGGCGAGCCGATGATGCACCCGGAGATCTACGAGATCATCGCGCGCATTCGCCATCATGGAATGATCGCAGGGCTGATATCGAATGGATATTACTTCCAGCCCGAAAAGGTCAAGAAGCTTAACGAAGCGGGACTCGACTATCTGCAGATATCGATCGACAACGTCACGCCCGACGACGTTTCGAAGAAAAGTCTTAAAGTACTCGACTCGAAACTGATAAACCTGCGCGATCACGCCAAGTTCAAGGTCAATATCAACTCGGTGGTTGGCGGCGGTGTAGCAAACCCGGAAGAAGCCTTACAGATCGCAAACCGTGCTCGCGAACTTGGGTTTTCGTCGACGGTCGGGGTTATCCACGACGGCGACGGTTTGCTGAAAGGGCTAACACCTCGCGAGAAAGAAGTTTACAAAGAGATAAAGAGCAAGGGCACAAAAAGCTACGCCCGCTGGAATTGGTTTCAGGATTCGCTCGTCGACGGCGGAACGTATGAATGGCGTTGCCGTGCCGGATCGCGCTATCTTTACATCGATGAAGCCGGGATCGTCAGCTGGTGCTCGCAGCAACGCGGCACGCCGGGCATTCCGCTGCTCGAATACACCCACGCCGACATGCACCGCGAATATCACACCGAAAAATGGTGCGCCCCAAATTGCACCATCCAATGCGTCCACCAGGTCGGCCATCTCGACGCCTGGCGTGACCCGCAGATATCGGCCACTGACTACACAAAGCGGTACGGAGGCGGGTTGAAGAAAGAGACGGTCGCTCAGGTTTTGAACGCGGACTAGGTTTCAAACACATCTATGCCAGAGGCGGGCTCAACAGATGCTCAATGCAAGATCTGCCAGAGTGCTGATCTCGAGATCTTCGAGCACACTGCCCATTGCCGCGGGTGTAGGGTTTTGCTTTATTGGCCGTATCCCAAGAGCGATGACGAGTTGATCGCGGCCGGCGAAAAGAAGAGCTGGCCCGTGGCGAACGCTCTCGAGTGGTATTCGGAATCCTCGTTTCTAAATCACGCAAATTTCACGCAGATGCTTCGGTACGCGGCGGACGAGTCGTTTCGAGGACGAAGCCTGGATATTCTAGATTTCGGTGGGGGCGGCGGGCAGTTCGCTCTTGTCTGCAAATCGCATTTTCCCGAGGCTAGCGTTTACATAACAGATATCTTTGACGACGCTTTGCTCGATGAGTGGCGAGCGATGAATATACAGATCCCGTTCGCAGATTTTGCGGACGATGGCACGAAATTCGATCTGATCTTCCTGAACGACGTTTTCGAACACGTCAGCGATCCGAAAGGCGTTCTTAAACAGCTTGCCGAGAAGCTCAAACCGGGCGGCCGCATTTTTATCGATACACCAAAACAATTCTGGCTCTATCCCACCTCAAAACTGAGCTCCAAGTCACTCTACGCCAAGATACTTCGCGGTACGGTGTCGATCTATCATCTCCAGATATGGTCGCGCAAGGCATTTGAGATGGTCGTTGCGACGAGCGGCCTTACGATCGAAAAATACCGCGAAACCAGCGAATACACGATGCCTGCGAGTTTTTACATGCGAAATATGGGCATTACGAACCCGATCGTAAAACTTGCAGGCAGCCTTTTCTACCGCAATGCTAAATACCTCGCAAAAAATAAGATCATGTGCGTTCTGACAAAGAAATGAGGTTTGTCGGCGACCGAACGGAATAATTCAGCTCGTTCGAGTAATATTCGTATCATGTCGAACGCACTTTTTTTGCCCATAATTCTAGGCACGCCCCGAAAAGACCGGAAAAGCGAGAATGTGGCCAGATGGCTGCTCTCACAGATCGAAGCACGCGATGAAATAGAAACGCAGCTTTTCGATGTCCGCGATTTCGATCTTCCGCGAGATCACTATGGAACCGAGATCGGTGCAAACTTTCCAGAGTGGCGCGATGCGATCATCCGTGCCGATGGCCTGATCATCGTCGCACCTGAGTATAATCACGCCTATCCTGGTACGTTAAAGAGCGTACTGGATCTGCTTTTGAAGGAGTATATCCACAAAGCCGTGGGTTTCGTCGGCGTCTCGGCTCAGGTTTGGGGCGGGACAAGGGTTATCGAGGCGATGGTTCCGATGGTGCGGGAGCTCGGCCTGATCGCGACGTTTACCGATCTGAATTTTCCGCGGGTTCATACCTTATTCGACGATGATGGCGAGATGCTCGACAGGGAGTTCGACAAGAGAGCAGCAGCGTTTCTCGATGAACTTATCTGGATGTCAAAAACTCTTCGCTGGGGCCGCGAGAACGTTTCCTCGAAATACCATAAATAGATTATTCTGTTCGTCGGAATGACGAAACACCACAATGAAATGCACCGCTCGCACCGTATCGGATGGCTGCGTGCGGCTGTGCTCGGAGCAAATGACGGGATAGTATCGACCGCCAGTCTCGTGATCGGTGTTGCGTCAGCATCCGCGACTCACGAATCTGTATTGCTTGCCGGCGTAGCTGGCCTATTTGCGGGAGCATTGTCGATGGCGGCAGGCGAGTATGTATCGGTGTATTCGCAGGCCGATACGGAACGGGCGGATATTGAGCTTGAAAAGAAACACCTGAATGACGAGCCCGAATTTGAGCTGAACGAACTCGCTGAGATCTACGAGTCGCGAGGCCTCGACCCCGATCTTGCTAGAAAGGTCGCCGAGCAGTTAACCGCTCACGACGCCCTCGCCGCTCATGCGAGAGACGAGCTCGGCATTTCAGAAGTCATGTCCGCCCGGCCCATACAGGCCGCTTTGTTTTCGGCAGTGAGTTTTGCGATCGGCGCCATTTTGCCTCTGACAGTCGCTTGGGCATCGCCGGTCGAGATACTGATCTGGCCAGTCGGCCTGTTTTCACTTATCTTTCTCGCAGCTCTCGGTGCGATCGCCGCTAATGCAGGCGGTGCTCCGATGTTGATTGGATCAGCCCGCGTTTTGTTTTGGGGAGCGATCGCTATGGCGGGAACAGCACTTGTCGGTAAAATATTCGATACGATTGTCTGATCAACGCCGCGGAACGCTCTCGCCGATGGTCCAGACCACGACCGAACTCGACAGCCCGAGACCAGAAAGACGGCCCGCGAGCATGATGAGCGTCTCGCCTTCATTGACGACATCTGCCGTGCGGAGAGTCTTTTCACCAGTTTTCAGCATCGCGTCGGTAGCGTCTGTGTCAGAACTCATAACGTCCATCAGGGTTACTTCACCGAGGTTTGAGCCAGCTGACATGCTGAGTTCCCCGTCAAAAAACGGCTGAACTCCCCAGATAAGAGACAGCTGATTATAGGCGTCGGCCGACGTCGTCAGAGCAAAGGTTTGCAAACCCGAGCGAAAAGCAGACAAACGCCGGGCCATCAATCCGGATTCTGTAAAGACCGCGACCTTCTCCGTCTGAACTTCTCTGGCCGCGTAGGCGGCCGCAATGCACAATGCCTGACTCGTTCGTCCAGACGGAGCCTGAGAGAATTTTACGGGCTTTCTGAGCTGCTGCGGCTTTAATGTTTCAGCGGAATCGATGATTCGGCCCATGGTCTTGACCGCCTCGATGGGATATCGACCGGAAGCGGTTTCCGCCGAAAGCATCACCGCGTCGGTTCCATCCCAAACCGCGTTCGCGACGTCAGAGGCTTCGGCACGGGTTGGGAATGGATTCTCGATCATCGACTGCAGCATCTGGGTTGCGGTGATGACAAACTTATCCGCCGCAATAGCCTTTTCGATGATCAGTTTCTGATAGACGGGTACGAGTTCGACGCTGGTCTCGACACCCAGATCGCCGCGGGCGACCATTACGCCGTCGGTCGCTTCGATTATCGAATCGAGATTCTCGATCGCCTCTGCTTTCTCGATCTTTGCCACTAACAGGGCTCGGCCAAGTTTTCGTTTATTTAGGTCCTTGATCAATCCTTTGACCTTCGTACAATCTTCGGCTGTCCGGACGAAGGAGAGAGCAATATAATCGACATTTTGGCCCATCGCCCAAACAAGGTCGGTATGGTCTTTCTCGGTCATCGACGGGATGGGCAGCGGCGTGTTAGGGAGATTAATGCCTTTGCGTTCGGATAGTATTCCGCCTGTCACCACGCGACATATAACATCCGTCGCAGTCTTCGATTCGACCGTTAGGTCGAGTGCTCCATCGTCGATCAGGATCCTCGAGCCGGGCTCGACCGCATCAGGAAGCTGGTTGAAATTTGTTGATACTTCGCGGGAATTTCCGACGATCTCGCGGGTCGTAATTACAAAAGCCTGACCCTCGATCAGTTCTACCGGCGTACCATTTTCCAGCGTTCGCGTCCTGATCTTGGGCCCCGAAAGATCGACGAGTATTGAAAGGGCAGTTCCCATTTCGGATGCGACCTTCCTGGCAAGGGCGATCGTGGCCTCGTGCTGCTCCTGTGTGCCGTGCGACATGTTTATGCGAACGGCGCTGAGCCCGGCGTTTAGCATCGATTCGATGACAAATTGCTGATCTGATGAGGGGCCGAGAGTAGCGAGTATCTTTGCTTTACGCATTACGTGATTTTAACGGAAGTTGATCGAAACAGAAACTTTGTGATCCCTTTGTGGGACGTCAATTACCTTCTCAAGGTAAACGAATATAAACAAGGAATCTAACGCAAAGACGCGGAGACGCAAAGGGGGATAAGATATTAATGAGTCTCCGGCTCTCGCAATTTCTTCAAATACGACAAAACTGTCGCTACGAAGGTCGAGTGCGACCACGTAAGCGGCGATACGGAACGAGGTTCGCCAGTTATCGGGTCGATCTGTTCGGCCAAAACTCCTGACGGCAGAGCGTGTTTTGCGGTCCAACTTAGCAGCTCTAAAGCCTTGTCCATCTGTCGACGCGCAATGTAATACTCGGCCAGCCAGAGCGTTGTGATCACCCACGAATTCGGCGGAAGCGGCTCGGCTCCACGCATGTAGCCATCCTCCTCGAAACGCATCACGCCGCCGATCTTGGTTTTGTTGGTGAGCTTTTTCTCAATGGCTTCCATCGTCCCCACGACCATTGGATCGTCAGCTTCGAGGCATCCCAGATAAAAGACTGCGAAAACCGAAGCGTCGAGCGTCGAGTCGGGATAAAGCGAGCCGTCATCGCCAGCGGTGAGGGCACGCAGAAAGTGGCCGCGGCCGGTATCGAAAAGACGCGAACACATTCCTTCAACTATTTCAGCGGCGGCAGTCTCATAGCGGCCTGACCGCGAGTGGTCGCCCTTTTCATTTGCAAACTTAGCAGCCGCACGCAATCCGGCGACGACGGTTGAGCAGGTGAAGGTATGGATGCCGAGGCGATCTTCCCAAAGGTTCCAGCTCGGTTTCGGCAGGCCGGTCGCCTCGTCTCGATAGTCCGCCATAAAATCAGCACACCGGACTACGACCCGTTCGTAAAGGTCGTGAACCAGCACCGAATCAGGATAGATCTCGTGATGCTGCCGCAAAGCCCACAAAACCAGGCCAGTTTCATCTTCCTGGATCGGGACCAGTCGCTGTTTTCGATATTTGTCCCAGTGCGCGTGCCATCCTGAGCCGACGCTGCCGTCAGGATTGTATTTTTGAAGGAAATAGCCGCGATCTTCGACGATAGTGCCGCACAGCTCGAAGAACTTTCGTGACAAGTCGCGGTAACCGGCGAGGTCAAGCGTATTTGCCACAAACGCTCCGTCGCGGGGCCATAGATAGCTGTAATGATCGGTAGCACGCTCGGTCACATCGTGATCGTTGGCGGCGATGATCGCTCCGCCGTTGTCGATCTGTGTGCGAATGATCAGCAGGCTGCGTTTGTAGAGGTCAGTGACCGCTTCGGGCAATTCCCCATCGTAGATATCAGGATGATTCACCCATTGCCGCCAGTGTCCTTCGGACTCGAGGAAGTAGTTCTCGGGGCCGCGGGTCAGGACATGAGCGTTAAGAGCTGCGACCTCGTGACGGGACGTTCCTGCGGCTATCCAATAATAGAACTCGAAAGACTCGCCGGCATCGAGCGTTTTGAAAACGCCGATCGTCGAATCGACCGAACCCTCAGTTATCGCTGCACCGTAAAGGTGTCCATCCTCCGCGTCACGCCACGTGCCCTCGCTGTTGCGGAACGCCTTGCGTCCGGTCGCGAACTCGTCAAAATGCGGTGATGAGTTAATGAGAAAGTAGCGATTCTTTTTGTAATGAATGAGCGATAGCGTGTCCGGGTCATAAAAAGCGGTGTCTCCGACCTTGTTCTCATACAGGCGGAAATCATGATGCAGAAAAACGCGGATCTCCCGAGTCTTTTCGGCAGTGTTTTTTACGACCACGCGGCGAAGATAAATATTCTCGCGGCCGGCGACCGTGTCGTTACATGTGATCTCGATCCCGAGTTTTTCGCACGAAAGATCAACGTCGGTAACGAGCGTGTCGGGAACGTACCTTAGCGACCGCTCCCAAACGTCGCTGAAAACCCACGAGAATTCCCCATCCGCCCATACCCCAAAACGAAATGGAAACCCTTCCGTATGGTTCTCCTGCCCAACGTGCGGAAAATAGATGTCACGGATCTGATATTTGTCGTCGAAAGTAACCAGCAAACTGCCGTTTCCGACCGGGATGTCACGCATAATCAGCTAGAACACTTTAGCTCGCCGGCGTTGCCAAAGCCTGGAGCACCGTCGCGTCTATCTCGGCTTGGATCTGGTCGTTGAAGCCGACGATCTTCTTGACCATACGGCCTTTTCGGTCGAAGATCGCGGTCTGCGGGATGTCGCTGCGCTCGGAGAAAATAAAGCTCGTCAAGGCATCTTCCGGCCAGGCGATGTCGTAGTCGATCTTTGTTTTAGCGACGAATTCGGGAATCTTTATCCGGTCTTCTTCGCCGCCTACATTGAGGCCGACGATGACAAGGTTGTCCTTCCCGTGTTTTGCGATCAGCGAATTGAGGTGAGGTATCGCACGTTTGCAGGGTTCACAATAAGTGGCCCAAAAATCCAGTATCACGGCCTTCCCGGCGAGATCTCCCAACTTTTGCACGCGGTCGTCCGATCTTGTCCAGCTCATCTCGACAAACGGTTTGGTCGGAGGAAGCGGAGCGTTGGTCGTTCGCCGTTCGTTTATCGAGATGGGCTTATCGCCAACAGTGACAGGCGCCGCCGCCGGGCGACATCCGGATGCTATAAGAAGGAGCACTACCGAAACCAATAAAACTGCGGTCTTCATAACTTTTATCCTAGTTTGTTGGCTTTCAATTGTAAACGCATTCGGCGCTGGATTTACGTATTTGTTTCGCTTCGGCGTAATATCTGAAGCGTGATCTATCCGCCCGCAATAGTACGAATTCTCGACGATCTGCGACACGCGGATAATAAAGCCGCCAATTGTGTTGGAAAGGACGCGAACTTCTCATGCGGCTGCGTCGTGCGGATCGGCCTCGCTATCGATCTGGAAAGTCGGATCGTCCGCGAGGCGAAGTTTGTGACAAATGGCTGCGGATGGATGGTCGCGTCGGCCGAGATCATTTGTAAGTTTCTCGACGGTAAAGAACTAGGTGATCTGCACGGGCTATCAGATAGCGAGATGCTGAACAGGCTTGGACCCGTCGAGATCGAGCGTGCGGCATGCGTTTCTGCATCTATCGCCGCGGTCAAAGCCGCATTTGCCGATTTCCGTTTGCGACAGATCGAAGAATTTAGCGGCGAGAAGGCTCTCATCTGCACCTGCTTTGGCGTGACCGAAGACCGGATCGTGACCGCGATAAATGAATATGCTCTTAAAACCGTCGAGCAGGTAGGCCTCAATACGAATGCCGGGACCGGCTGCGGCTCGTGCAGGATGCTGATCCAGGAGATCATTGACGCGTGACGAATCGCAATCCTTGTGTGCTATACTTCCGCACATTGGGTTCAGCATACCCGAAATATTGACCTGACCAAGGAGTTTGGTGCCCGCCGTCACAATTAACAACGGCGACAAAAGATCTCTCTGATCCGCAATGGACGACCCTGCTAGTATATTCCTTCTCTTAGCGACCGATACCGTTTCTACGTTTGGTGAGATCGCGTCTTCAAAGACGCTGCTTAATCTCGGCCTTGTTGCGTTGCTGGTGCTCGGCAACGGCTTTTTCGTAGCGACCGAATTTGCCCTTGTGGCAGTCCGAAAGTCACGTATCGAAGCCGCCGCTGCTGACGGAAGCGTTTCCGCTCAGAAACTGCTCGGCATGCTGAATAACCTGAATGGGTACATTTCAGCAACCCAGCTCGGCATTACGTTATTCTCACTCGCCCTGGGATGGTTCGGTGAGCCTGCCGTGGCGGCTTTGCTGCAGCCAGTTTTCATTTGGGTCGCGGAAGCAACCGGCCTTTCTATACTCGCTTCGGGAACGGTCTTGCAGACGATCTCGTTTGTAATATCGTTCTCGCTGGTAACGTTCTTTTTGATCGTTTTTGGAGAACTTGCTCCGAAGACCATCGCGCTCGAGATGACCGAGCGGATCGCCTATTTGACCGCACCAGTCCTGCGAATTTTCTACCTGATCTTTTATTATCCGATCCGCTTACTGGAATGGAGCGGCGGAAAGACGGTAAGGCTGCTCGGCTTCAAGGTCGGTCAGGAAACGATCTCGAGCTATACCGAAGAAGAGATCCGCAGCCTCGTGAAAATGTCGCAGGAGAGCGGGCATTTGAATGAGGAAGAGCAGCGTCTGATCGATAAAGTATTCGAATTTTCCGAAACAACTGTCAAAGAAGCGATGATCCCGCGAACCGAGGTTATCGGCGTGCCGCTGGCCAGCTCGCTGACTGAGATAGCGAGAATGTTCGGTGACAGCGGGTTTTCTCGCCTGCCGGTCTATCGCGAATCGCTCGACGACATCGCCGGCGTCATCCACAGCAAGGACCTGGTCGGCTACGTCAACCGCCCCGAGGCCTTCAATATCGAAGAGATCATCATTAAGCCGAATTACGTAGTGGACACGGCACGGCTCGAAGACGTTTTACGACAGATGCAGTCCGAGAAGTTTCATTTCGGCTTTGTCGTCGACGAACACGGCGGCATCGAAGGCATCATTACGATCGAAGACCTTCTGGAAGAGATCGTTGGCGACATCTCCGACGAGCATGACGAAGAGGTCAATGAACAGATAGGCGAACAGGACGACGGGAGCTTTATCCTGGACGGTGGCCTTGCCGTTCGTGACCTGAACCGGCGGCTCGGGATGAATATTCCGCTGTCGGAAGGCTACACGACGATCGCCGGATTTCTAATGTCCGAGGCGGGACAGATCCTTTCGGAGGGCGAGATGATCCCATTTAACGGACATATCTTTAGGGTTGAAAAAGTTGAGAAACATCGAATTGTCCGCGTCAAAATGCAACCAAAAGTCGAACGCGAACCAGAAGCTGCGGCGGCATAACTGATTTGAACAAGAGCGTGCTTTTAAAGGCTGCACTGGTCACGCTGGTCGTGATTGGGGGTATCGCTTCGGCGGTGCTCGCTCTTCGCGCGGATTATGTGGGGGTAAGAGCGGGGAAGGCTGACGAGAATTATATCCGCTCCACTGAATGCCGCACCTGTCACGAAGATCATTTCGCCTCCTGGCGACGGACCCACCACAGCCGCATGACGCAAGAAGCATCGGCCGAAACCGTGCAGGGCGACTTTGAAAAGAACAATGTTTTCGACTATCTAGGTGTCAGGGCGAAGATGGAGCGTCGCGGCCCAGGGTATTTCATCGATCTGACCTACCCGGACGGGAAAAAGGAATCGTACAAAGTCGAGCGAACGGTCGGTTCTCGCCGCATTGAGCAGTACGTTGCGAGGCAGAATGGCCAGTATTTCAGGCTGCCGGTCGCGTACGATCTGATGAACAAGCGTTGGATGAGCCTTAATGGCTCATTTTTTTACCCCGACGAAGATAATTACAAGCGGCATTTTACACAGTGGGATACGAACTGCGTCTTTTGCCACAACGTAAAGGCTCAGCCAAACTATAATTTTGCGACGAAGCTGGCAAATACCGAGGTTGCGGAGCTCGGCATTGCCTGCGGTGCCTGTCACGGTCAGGGGGCCGAACATGCCGAGGCTGCCGGTTCGCCGCTGACGCGTGCGATCTGGTCGCGGTCTGATTCGACAACCAAGATCGTCGACCCGCTCGAGATCGACACGGACCGGTCAATGATGATCTGCGGCCACTGCCACGGCCAGCGTGTGCCCGAACCTTTCGATCGAATAAACGAGATCCTCGCCAAAGGCGATCCGTATAACGCCGGCGACGATCTTGCAAAGTACTATCGCCCCGTGCACAAAGATACTAAGATCGGAAACTTTTCCTTCGCCAGCCGCTTCTGGGAGGACGGTTCACCTCGGCTAACGGCGTATGAGTATCAGGGTATCCTTGATTCGAAATGCTTCACCGAAGGTGAAAAAGGAAAGCGGATGAACTGCTCGACCTGCCACACCATGCACGGCGGCGACATCAAAGGCCAGATCACCGAAGAAAAACGCACGAACGCCGCCTGCACGCAGTGCCACACCGAGCTATCCGAACCGCAGGCTGCGAGCCGCCATTCGAAGCACGGAGACGGTTTGGCAGGCAACAGCTGCTACGCTTGTCACATGCCCGAGGTCGTGTACGGCGTGCAGACCATTCACAAAACGCACAGGATAACGGTCCCCGAACCGATGTTAACTGCCGAAAAAGGAGTGCCGAATGCATGCAATCAATGTCACGTCGATCGGTCGGTAAACTGGTCGATCGAACAGGCAAAAGGGCTCTGGCCCGAAAGGTATGCGAACATCGCGGCGATAGGCGACCGGCAGTTTGACCTCGCCGAAGCGGTTCGAGGGCTTTTTGCGGGCGATGCCCTGACACGGGCACTGATGGCGGACGCTATGACAAAACACGCAGATGCCGCATGGCGCGAGCCGTTTTTGATCGAAGCATTTGCGAGCGATAATTACCCAATCGTTCGTTATTTTGCTGCCAGCGGCCTGGCCGCCGCAAATAGTTCGCTCGCAAAGCCCGATTATCTGGCCGATGAAGCAACGCGCGCACGGCAGATCGCCGCGTGGGTGGCCCGCGTCGACCCCAGTCGAATGGCCGAGGTAAAACAAATAGCGGCTGAGCTGCGAAAGACCAGAAAAGACGTCGATCTCGAGGTCGGTGAGTAACAAAAATGGCTGAGAAATCGGAAACGACACCAAAGAATGTGTTTAGCCTCGCCCGGCAGGCGTGGTTTGGCCTTGCGTTTTGGATGTCGCTCGGGCTCTTGCTCGAAGGGCTGATCGCTTTTCGTTCGCCGACGTATCTTCAGGACCCGATCAGGCGCGAGATGTTTCGTCTCGCTCACGCTCACGGCACGCTGTTCAGCATTTTGCTGATCATTACGCAGCTTTGGCTAAGCCATGCGAAGCAAAGCGTCCCCGCGACGGCTACGCTGCTGCTTCGCGTCGGAACGGTGCTGATGCCCGTGGGCTTTTTGCTTGGCGGCATTTGGCACTCGGCGACCGATCCAGGCATTGGTGTATTTCTGGCACCTATCGGCGGTGTGCTGGTGATCTTTGCGGTCGTGGCTATCGGGCTCTCGGCTAAAGATTGAATTTTCACAGACGCGTTGGCGTAACGCCAAGGCGTCGGTTAGGATATTCGTTTCGGACTTTTAGGGAGATCAATACAAATAATGAGCATCATAGAACAGGTTTGGGCACGGGAAATAATGGATTCGAGAGGGAATCCGACGATCGAGGCTGAGGTTATACTCGAAGACGGGACGCATGGCCGTGCAGCGGTGCCGAGCGGGGCTTCGACGGGCGAGAACGAGGCGGTCGAACTACGTGATGGCGACAAATCGCGTTATCTCGGCAAAGGCGTCCTGACCGCTGTCAAAAACGTCAACGACGAGATCAGCCGCGAACTCGAAGGGCTCGATTGCCTAGACCAGACGCTGATCGACGAGACGATGATCGACCTCGACGGTACGGAGACGAAATCGAAACTCGGGGCAAACGCAATACTTGCGGTGTCGCTTGCGAACGCCCGTGCAGCAGCCGCGTTTCAGGAAATGCCGCTCTATCGCTACATCGGCGGCACGAACGCCAAAACGCTGCCCGTCCCGATGATGAACATCCTCAACGGCGGTGCTCATGCGGACAACAACGTCGATTTTCAGGAATTCATGGTGATGCCGGTCGGCGCCGAGAGTTTTACTGAGGCTTTGCGGTGCGGTGCCGAGATCTTTCACAACCTTAAAGGCGTGCTGAAATCACGAGGCTACTCGACCAGCGTCGGCGACGAAGGCGGTTTTGCCCCGAACCTGAAGTCGAACGAAGAAGCCGTCGAAACGATCCTCGAAGCCATCGAAAATGCAGGCTACAAGGCCGGCGACGATGTAATGATCGCCCTCGATCCGGCGTCGAGCGAATTTTATAAGGAAGGCAAATACGTTTTCAAGAAGAGCGACAAACGCGAGCTCTCAAGCGACGAAATGGCAGCCTACTGGGCCGACTGGTGCGGCAAATATCCGATCATCTCGATCGAAGACGGTATGGCTGAAAACGACTGGGATGGTTGGGTAAATCTCAACAACCGCATCGGGAAAACCGTCCAGACCGTCGGCGATGACCTGTTCGTGACGAACACAAAATTCCTGCAAAAGGGAATAGAGCTCGGAGCGGCCAACTCGATCCTCATTAAGGTCAACCAGATCGGAACGCTCACCGAAACTCTCGACGCGATCGAACTCGCTCGCACAAACAATATGACCGCCGTCATCTCGCACCGCTCCGGCGAGACGGAAGATAACTTCATCGCCGACCTTGCCGTCGCCACCAACGCCGGCCAGATCAAAACCGGCAGCCTTTGCCGCAGCGACCGGATCTCGAAATATAATCAACTGCTGAGGATCGAAGAAGATCTCGATTCGTCGGCGAAGTATCCCGGTCGAAAGGCGTTTTATCAGATAAAGTAACTACGAACTATCAACTACAAACTAACAACTGTTACTTAAAGCCTTTGTTCGATCAGTTAGGAGTTTGTTAGTTTGTAGTTGCTAGTTAATTTCAGGAACGGCTAGGCAACAATGCTTTTCGAAAAGGACGGATTTGAAGTAGATACCTCCGGGTCGCGGCTTGATGTCGACGCGATACATCAATTTCTTTCAAAGGAAAGCTACTGGGCTCAAACCCGCACGCTCGAACAAACCAAAACTGCGATCGAAAACTCGATCTGCTTCGGCGTTTACCATGGCGAGAGGCAGGTCGGGTTTGCCCGTGTGGTCAGTGACTGTGCGACTTTCGCCTACATCGGCGACGTATTCATTATCGGCGAATACCGCGGCCGCGGCCTCAGCAAATGGCTGATGGAGGTCATCGTCGCACACCCCGACCTCCAAAACCTCCGCCGCTGGGTCCTCGCCACCCGCGACGCCCATGGCCTTTATGCCCAATACGATTTCAACCCCCTAGTCCACCCCGACCGCTGGATGGAACGGACGGCACCCGACGCTTACTAGTGACAGTCATCCCGTTTTGAGTGACTAACCGGCTGAATCGTAAGATCTGTTACTCTCTAACGGAACCGAAACATCGCGTTGCACAGATAAGAAACTTGACCGAATACGCAACATCGTGTTATCGTCTTCTCATGGCCTCTAAGGGACAAAAAAACATGGCGTGCGCGCTTCGGGGTGGTGGGAAATGGGACAAGGTAAAATGCGTGCGAGAAAGGTGTAAGTCTCGTAGGGGGAATGGCTTAGAAGCTTTTTTCGGCTTGATCGCATGTGACGCTGTCATACAGTGTCATACAGGTTTTGGTGGTGAGGAGGGCATTTTATGGGAAGGAAGCAATTGACAGTTTCGATACCCGAGGCGATGCATCGGCAGATCGAGGTGCGGGTTCGGGATGCGGGATATTCTTGTGTGAGTGAGTATTTTAGACATTTAGTGCGGCATGACCTGAAGCGGCATTTCGATCAGATAGCGGAGCGGAGTTACAATCAGCAGCTTTTTTCGAGGTCCACGGATCGTCTGGCATCGGCTACACGGCGAAAGTAATTGTTGCGTACAAAGCCGCAAATCTGTTTATAATTGATTAACGGTCTTCCCGTTGTTCCCCTAAATGGCTCCAGCAAAATTAAATAGCAGACGTCCGGTCGCACTGGTCATACTTGATGGGTGGGGCTATGCCCCGCGGACCGAGGGGAACGCGATCGCCATCGCTCACACACCGTACTACGATGAGATCTGTCGTAAATACCCGATGACGACGCTCGCAGCGGCGGGTGAGAGGGTTGGCCAGTCGACGGGCCAGCCGGGAAATGCCGAGGTCGGGCACCTGAATATGGGCACCGGACGGGCGGCCCAGACAGAGGTCGAGCGGATCAGAAACGCGATCGTTTCAGGCGATTTCATGGATAACGGCGTCCTGAACCGTGCCTACGCGAAAGCAAAAGAGACGGGCGGTGCGGTGCATCTTATCGGCTTGCTGAGCGACGGCGGTGTTCATTCATCGACCGAGAGTTTGTTTGCGTGTCTGCGGCTCGCCAAGAAACACGGATTGAGAAACGTCTACATTCACGGTATTCTCGACGGCCGCGACGTCCCCGAAAGGACCGCTGACATTTACGTCGAGGCGCTGGAGATAAAGCTTGCTGACATCGGTATCGGGCGGATAGCAACACTGTGTGGACGCTTTTTCGCAATGGACGCCAACGAACGTTGGGAGCGAACTGCTCGGGCGTTTACGATGCTTGTGCACTCCGAGGGCGAGCGAACGCACGACGCCGTAACGGCGATCCGAAATTCCTTCCTCCGCGGTATTTCAGACGAATTCATATCGCCGATAGTCATCGAGACCGCTCCCGACGTTCCGGTCACAAGGGTCTGCAATGGCGACCTCGTCGTCTTTTTCAATCATCGGCCGGACGCGATCAAACAGCTCGTCCGCTCGCTATGTATTCCGGAGGGCGCCAGCGGTGCGAAGCCTATTGTCGACACGGTCTGCCTGACCGAATACGATCGGGCATTTAACCTGCCCGCTGCTTTTAGGAAGGATCCCGAATCGAATACGTTGACCGAGGTACTTTCTTCGCTGCAAATACCTAGCGTGAAGATCACCGAGACCGTCCGTACGCCGCACCTGACGTATTTTTTTGACGGCGGGGCCGATGCTGTGCAGCCCTCTGAAGAGGAGATCATCGTCGGGCCGATGATACCGGCGGCAGAGACCTGGCCAGAATCGCAGACGTTCAAGATCACTGATCGGTTTCGAGAGGCGGTCGATGCCGCTCCTAACGGGTTTTTCGTAGTAAACATCCCCGCAGCGAGCCTGATGGCGGAAAGCGGCGACCTTTCGAAAACCGTTGCAGCGATCCAGTATATCGACACGTGCATCGGCGGCATCCAGGAAAAGGTGCTCAATGCCGGCGGAATATTGATGTTGACATCCACGCACGGAAATTGCGAGGAGATGATCCACGCCGAGAGCGGTGAGCCGAATCCGCTCCCGACCGTTAATCCCGTGCCGTTTCATCTGATCGACGAAAAGGTCGCGAACGTTAAGCTTTACGAGGGCAGGTCGCTCGAAGATGTCGCTCCGACCGTACTTGCTCTTATGGATATCGATAAACCGGCGGAAATGACAGGCGAAGACCTGAGGTGTCTGTAAGCTTTTCGCTTCTGGCCGAGCATCTTCTATAATTGAGAGTCCACGCTATTAACTCGTGCTCTTATGGTAGAAGAATTTGCATTCGACAATGCTGACGAGCGTCGTAAAGTTCGTCAAAACGGTACCGGCTGGATCGAAGTGATCGCCGGCTCGATGTTTTCCGGAAAGTCCGAGGAACTGATCCGACGACTGAAGCGAGCCCGGATCGCCCGGCAGAAAGTTCAGGTTTTTAAGCCTGTGATCGACGCTCGATATTCGGTCGAGCAGATCGCATCGCACTCGGGTCACAAACATGATTCGATACCGGTTTCGAACACAGCCGAAATGCTCGGCCATGTGCTGACCGAAACCGAAGTGATCGGTATCGATGAGGGACAGTTCTTTGACATGGCGATAATCGATGCCGTCAATCGGCTCGCTGAGCAGGGGAAACGCGTGATCATTGCGGGGCTCGATCAGGACTACACAGGTCGTCCGTTCGAGCCGATGCCGCAGCTGCTTTCCGTGGCGGAGTTCATAACCAAAACTCACGCCATCTGCGTAAAATGCGGATCGACCGCCAACTATTCACAGCGCACTGTCGAATCCGACGCTCGCGTCGAGGTCGGTGCGGCCGATAAATATGAGGCACGATGCAGACAATGCTTCGTGCCTCATGCTGATGCTCCAACGCTGGTTTGAAGTTTTGGAAGTTGGGGAAGTTTAGGAAAGTTGGGGAAGTCTGGGAAGTTGGTTCCGCCTTCCTTTAACTTCCTAAACTTCCTAAACTTCCCAAACTCTTACTTGACTGCTTTCATCGAGTAAAGAACCGCCGGAAAATCGTCCGAGTGTTTCGCGAAGTTCGATCCTTTGGTCGATGTCATTACGTTAAGCATCTGGGTTTGGCCCAGGTATTTGCGGTAGCCGATCCACTGATGCCGACGCGGATCGTCCTTGCCTTCGGGCGGTGCCTCGACGAATTCGACCCCAGCAATGCCGTCGATCTCGACCATCTTGACTGACTCGTACTTGCCGTTCTTTAGCTGCTGCAGTGCCTGATCGTGATACGCCTTCAGGCTGATGTCAACGGGAAAGCTGTCGCCGAGGGTCGAAATATTGACGAGCAGGAACGCATTGTCGGGCGAACTGTAGTTGAAGCTTTCTTTGCTGACAGACATCTTTTTCCAGCTGGCGGGCAGCTTCCACGACAGGCCTTGATCATCCCATTTGGTCTCGGTGCCGCCGTCTATGATCGCCTGTTGAGCGGCCGTAGGCTTTGCCTTCTCAGCGGTCGGGGCCGACGTGGAACTGGTCGAAGTGCCGGAATTCGAATTCGAGGAAGCCGTATTCGAGCTGCCGGATGAATCACCGGAAAGACTCTTAAGCCGTTCCTGCAAGCCACAGAATGTCATGGCGAAAGAAAGGATCCCAAAAGCGAGCAATGATCTCATAAAAAACCTCCTTAAAATCGGATAAAAAATTACTTAGCGGAGCGGAAGACCCACGTGAAGATCGTAAGCAACAGGCACAGGCCGACGAGGGTTTCCGCCCAGAAAAACGAGACGAAATCGCTGAAGACCCCGATCGGCGGCACGTTCGGCTGGCTGTTTCGCACGGCGTAATAGGCGAATAGCAATGCCGCCATAAACGATAGCATCGCCAGTTCAGGTTTGCGGCCTCGAATTACAACGCTCAGCACGAGGAACAGCACAGCGATCGAAAGCCCCCACATGAGCACGGCGACAAAAAGCGAGAACGCCTTTACGGTACCTGACCGTGTGATATCGATCTCCGCACTCACCAGGCCGTCCTCAACGTCCTTACCTTTGGCTACTGTGATCGAGTATCCGGGGATCGACCCGAAGAAACTTACATCGAGCGGCACTATCGGCAGATCGTCCTCAGAGGCCTTTACATCCGGTGATACGGTCGCCGCTGGTACCTCGGGTGCGGGTTCAGCTACCGGTTTCTTAGCTGCATTTTTACCCTCGAGCTTTTCCATCAAGACATAGAAGGCCGCTTTGTGATTATCAAGAGGATAATCGGCCGCGTTTCCGCCATACATCGCCAGCACTGCCTCGACGGGCGTCAGGCTCTGGCCCTCTTTGAACTCGATCTCAGTTTTGCCGTTTGCACTGGGGATGTAGAACCTGAGCGGGTCGGCCAGGCCGCCGTCTTCATCGAGCACGTTTCCATGTGGCTCGAGCTCGATCCTAACGGTGGCATCGCCCTTTATCGGGTCGATCGTCAAGAGTTTTACGAAGACCTCGATGTAATTGTCCTGATCACTAGCGTCGGCGATGACCACCTCTTTCTGGAGCGATTCACCGGCGAAAACGCCCAAGCTGAAAAAGACACCGGTGCCGATCACTAAGAGAATGATCGCTGCGGCGACCAGTTCCTTGACGGATATCCTGTCTGGATTAGACATTGATAGGCTTCCTCCAAAAATAATTGCAGTAGGTTAGAAACGATTTCGATACATAATACCGTATTTCCAACATTCGCCACATTGTCTCGCGTCAAATTTTCAAAACACTGCAAGTCCTTGCTTCTGATGCGTTCTAAGTTCAAACAGCGACGCTCTCTCGAAAAATCTTAGATCAGGAGCAATGAAATGAACTACCGACTTATATCCAAATCCCTTGCGGTCCTAATTGCCGTACTCTTTATCGCCGGAGCGACGCTGGCTCAAACATCGGGTTATCGACTTTCGCAAGCCTACACCCACAAAAACCTGACGATCTTCCTCATCCACGGCAAAGACCAGAATAAGAAAGGAAACATCATCACGCTGCAAGAGGCGATGGAGCGACGGCTGCTGATCGTCTACGAAACATCTGACGTGAACGAACTGGAGGTCGAGAATGTCTCGAAGGAGCTTGACGTTTTCATCCAGTCAGGCGACATTGTCAAAGGCGGAAAACAGGACCGCGTCCTCGCGGTCAGTATAATCGTTCCGGCACGTTCAGGCCGCGTGAAGATCGATGCATTTTGTGTCGAATCAGGCCGATGGGAAAAGCGCGGCGGCGAAGACGTCGGCAAGTTTACGAGTTCGAACGAACGCATAGTTTCCAAGGACCTGAAGATCGCCGCAAATGCAACACGCTCTCAACAGGAAGTCTGGGCCGAGGTCAGCAAAGCACAGGACAAGCTCGCCCAGAATGTCGGCGGCAGCGTTAAGGCAACTCCATCAAAGACCAGCCTGCAGCTTACTCTCGAAGACCGCAAGGTCGTTGCCAATATCGACGACTACGTCAAAGCTCTCGCCTCCGCACCGAACGGTAAATCCGACGTGATCGGCTACGCCTTTGCCATCAACGGCAAGATCAACAGTGCCGACGTCTATGTTTCCAACGCCCTTTTCAAGAAGGTCTGGGCAAAGAATCTGAAGGCGACTGCGACCGAGGCCGTGTCCGAGGCCCGCGGAGTTCGCCTTGCCGATCCGGTCAAGGCGGATGCGGTCAAGGGCTTTCTCGATGACTCGGAAAGGGCTCGTCCAAAAGAACGTGTAGCCGGCCCGTCGAGCCGCGTCATCACCCGCGAAGACAAGGAAAACGTCATGGTCGATGCAGTCGACGAAAAGTCGAAGGCGATCGTCCACCGGAACTACGTCAAGAAAAACTGACCACTCGTCCGGTTCCGGCTTCCCGCAATTTCGGGCCTTGGATGCGGTGCGAACGGCTTCGTCGCTGTGCCGCGTACCGCAACAAGGCCCGAGATCCTTCAACTGAGCCCTTATTGCGTGCGGGCTTCTGCATTTGTCGGGTGAGCAAGCGAGCGTTGCTTTTCGAAATGGGCAACGATCTCGGCGGCGGCTTTTTTCCCGACGAAGGGCGACAGAGCTTCGAGGGTTGCGGTGGCGATGCGTTCGATCGAGCCCAGGTTTTTTAGGAGTTTGAGTTTTCGCTTCTCGCCGATGCCGGGGATCTCGGACAGTTCTGATGTGAAGTCACGTTTTTCGCGGCGTTTGCGG
The DNA here is from genome assembly GCA_001464455.1 of Acidobacteria bacterium Ga0077534. Lineage (GTDB taxonomy): Bacteria > Acidobacteriota > Blastocatellia > Pyrinomonadales > Pyrinomonadaceae > OLB17. The sequence continues at coordinate 238,296 of LNEI01000018.1, read as the reverse complement.
TGGAATTCGATGGCGGTTTTATGTGTTTCTTCGCGGATCTGCAATATTAGCCGGAACGCAAGGGAATGGCGATCGAACGCGATCGGTTCGTCTTCGCGGCCGCGGATCAGCAGATGCGAGATCTGGTTGTGCTGCTTCTGCGGTTTGACGAGGCCGACAAGCATTATTTGCTCGAGATCTAGCATTTGCATCGCGGCTGCGGCGGCGGAAATTTGGCCTTTGCCGCCGTCTATAAATATGAGTTGTGGCAGCGGCTTTTGTTCGTCGAGCAGGCGTTTGTAGCGTCGAAATACGGCCTCGTGCATCGAGGCGAAATCATTCGCCCCTTCGACCGACTTAATGATAAACCGGCGATATTGGCCTTTCGCGGGCTTGCCGTTCTCAAAGACGACGATGCCCGCAACATTTTCCGAACCTGAGATGTTCGAGATATCGAACGACTCGATCCGCTCGGGGAAATACGGAAGTTCGAGCAGCTCCTGCAGTTCTTCGAGGACTTTTTGCGAATCCGGTTTTAGCACGCGGAAACGCTGTTCGAAGGCGATCTTGGCATTGGTCTCGACCAGTTCGACCATGCTGCGTTTTGTGCCGCGTTTGGGGTCGAGGATCTTGACGCGACGGCCACGGCGCTCGGTGAGCAGCTCCTCGAGAACGGCCCGGTCATCAAAATCCTGCGGAACGTGGATCTCGAGAGGTACGTAGTCGGTTGAATAGTACTGGGCCAGCACCTCACCGAGGAACTCCGAAGGGTCGAACGTGTCGTCATCCACCAGCTCTTCCCAAAAGAACTCGCGTCGGCCGACGATCCGCCCTTCACGCATAGTAAATAGCTGCAGAGCGAGCCGCGGGCCTTCGCGATAGAAGCCGATGATGTCGACATCGCGCTCGGCGGTCGTCGCCATCTTTTGCTGTTCGCTGAGAGCGAGGACGGTTTTGCTAAGGTCACGGTATTTGGCGGCCAGCTCATATTTGCCTTCATCAGAGAAATGCCACATCCGCTCTTCGAGCGTTTTTGCGAGTTCCTTGTTTTTGCCCTCAAGCAACACTTTTACGTCGGCTGCAGCTTCCTGATACTCCTGCTGAGTGCAAAGCCCCTTGACGCATGGGCCGAGACAGCGTTTGAGGTGATATTCGAGACACGGGCGGGGCAACTTTCCGTCGATCTCGATCTCGCATGTACGGAGTTGAAATGCCCGGTTGACCAGATTCAAAGTGTTGCGGGCCATCACTGCTGGCAGAAAAGGGCCGTAATAGCTTGAACCGTCCCGAACGATCCGTCGCGTCACCACGACCTTGGGAAAAGGCTCGTTAGTGAGCTTTAGATGCGGGTACGATTTGTCGTCTTTGAGAAACACGTTGAAGCGCGGCTTGTGTTTCTTGATGAGGTTAGACTCGAGTACCAGAGCCTCGACCTCGTTATCGACGACGATGAACTCAAAATCGGTGATGAGTTTCACGAGCTGCCGCGTTTTGGGGTCGTGACTGCGGCTCGAGTGAAAGTACGACCGCACGCGGTTTCGCAGGTTTTTCGCCTTACCGACATAGATGATCTTTCCGGCAGCGTTCTTATGAATGTAAATGCCGGCGTCGGTCGGTAGATTTTTAAGCTTTTCGGCGATCGTCACACCTTTATTTTATCGTGTGAGGGTAGAAATGCGAGATTGAGAACAGGAAAGATCTGACTTTGCGTTCCCGGCGATTTTGCGTGAAACTCTTCCCGTGCGGACAAAGATCACAACGTCACCGACCGAAGCGGCCGAGTTCATTCGAGATCGCGGCATAGGCGCGTTTCCGACCGAGACAGTTTACGGTCTGGGAGCGAACGTTTTTGATGCAGACGCGGTGGAGAAGATCTTTGCGGCCAAGATGCGGCCGGCAGACAATCCGTTGATCGCCCATGTAGCGAATCTCGAACAGATCGACGAACTTACCTCTGTGATCGGTGAGAACGCCCGGCGGTTCATCGAAGCTTTTTTTCCGGGGCCGCTGACTCTTGTGCTGAAGCGTTCGGCCAGAGTTCCACTGATCGCGACCGCCGGTCTGGATACGATCGGCGTTCGGATGCCGCGGCATGAGTTGGCGAGAGAGTTTTTAGCGGCATGCGGCGTGCCGGTTGTTGCTCCTTCGGCAAATCTATCGGGCCGCCCGAGCCCGACCACGTGGCAGGCAGTCCTCGAGGACCTGGGTGGCCGGATCGACTGCATTTTGCAGGGTGAGGCGACCGAGATCGGGCTGGAATCGACGGTTGTGGATTGCTCGGCCGAGATCCCGGTGTTGTTGCGGCAAGGTGCCGTTTCACTCGATGAACTGCGACACGTTGTGGCTGAGACGGTGGAGCTGGCTGGCGACGATTGCGAGGCTGCAGCGAAAAGTCCTGGGCTAAGGCACAAGCATTATTCACCGACAGCTCGGGTTGTGATCATGGGTGCTGGGTCTTCGGAGCCCCTGCCGCCGAGCGGTCGGCTGGCATACATTGGGATTTCGGAAGGTGTTGCGGGGGGCGAGCTTCAGATGGTCTGCCGTTCGGTTGAGGAGTATGCTCACGCATTATTCGAGTTTTTTCGCGAGTGTGACCGGGCGGGGATCGAGATGATATATTGCGAAGCGGTTCCGGAAACGGGCATAGGAGCTGCCCTGATGGATCGGCTACGAAGGGCGGCGGCGAAGTAATGCAGAAGCCCGCACGCAGTAAGGGCTCTTTGGCAGATGACGGTTCAGAACGGCATTCGTTTAGCGTCGTTTGCTGTAGATAGAGTCGACTTTATCGCAGGACAGCCCTTACTTCGTGCGGGCTTCTGCAATGCCGGATCCGGCAAGAGTTACGGCAACGATTGCGTGCTCCGTGTTGTCTTTCAGTATCTCAGCGGTCCATCTTGGCTCATTCATCAGGGTCGCGGCGTGTTCGACGGGCGAGATGATGAGTGCGGAGCGGTTGGGTTCGTTTATTAGGATCGCGAGAATATCGTCCGTTTTGTAGAATACCGGCTGTCGTTCGGTTTCGTCACGAAGCAGGCGGCCGGGGGCGTAGAATTCGGCATTGTGAGACCTTGAATAAAACATGAGCAGCCGCTGCGACGACATTCCTCTTTCGTCGGCCGCTGTAACCAGCGATCTCACGGAATCACGCTCGGCAAAACGCGGCAGTACGAGTGCAATCGTCAATGAAACCAAGACCAGCATCATCAGGCTGATCGCCACGGCTGAGCGACGCCACAAAACTCGTTTTTGCGAGAGTTGCCAAACAAAAAATGCCGTTATCACTATCGCCGGCGGCAGGGAAGGCAGTATGTAGCCGGGAAGTTTCGAACCCGAAAACGAAAAGAAAACGAGGGGCACGAGCAACCACGCGAGCGAGTAGAGGATCAGGGGATTAGGCGAGTTGGTGACGTCTCCGTTTGAACGTCCTTTTAGATCGCCGATCAGCGTTTTTATCGCGAGCCAGATGCCGCCGAAAAAGAACGGGATCCACGGAAACGTCATCAGCGGCAAAACCCACCAGAAAAAGTGAAACGGCTGCGGGTGCTGGTATTTGTTTGACGTGAAGCGCTGAAAATGGTGCTGGATGATGAATTCGTCGACAAATTCCCACCCATGCCGGAGGTACATCGGCAGATACCAAGTCGCAACGACCGCGGCTGAGATCGGGATGCCCCACAGAACGCTAAGGAGTAGCTTCGCCGAAGGCACGCGTCGCGAAAGAAGGTGATAAAAGGTAACGATCGCGAAAGGGAATACAATGCCGATCAAACCTTTAGCGAGCACTGCGAGGCCAATGAAGAAATAGAACGAAATGAGCGGAACGGGGAATCCGGTTCGGCCTTTTCGCTCATTGATGTCGAAAATAAAGTAGCTGACCATTGCGGCGGTCATTGGGAACGTTACGATGATGTCGAAGCTAGCCCCACGAGCAAAAACCATGAGCCCAAGCGATGAGGCGGCGATGAGAGCGAGGTAGGTAGAAAAATCCGACTTACGGGTCGTCTCAGACTGCTGTGACCTATCGACAGACCGTCCCAAAAGCCATAGCGAAGCGATCGTTCCCAATCCAAAGAGCGCCGAGCCAAACCGCGCGGCAAATTCGTTGACGCCAAAAAGATTGTAAAAAGTGATCTGCAGCCAATAGAGCAGAGCAGGTTTTTCGAACCAGTGAAAACCGCCAAGCGTCGGCGTAACCCAGTCGCCGCGAAGAAACATCTCGCGAGCAACCTGAGCGTATCGCGGTTCGTCCGGGCCAAGGAGCGGGACGGTGAGACCGAAAAGATAAACGAAAACGACAAATGCAGCAAATGAGGCGAATATCCAGAGAGGTTTTGCGTTCGTTGTTTTCATCAGGCTGCCTTTTCTGTTTTACCGCTATCGTTATCGGCTTTTCGATCGATGCTATTTGGAGAAAGCGGATAGTTTTTCCGCGAGCGGAGGAGCATAATGATATTAGAATCATTATTTGCGGGCAATTCAAGGCATGAGCGAAACGAAACTAAGAGCGGCGGCAATCGGCGTCGGGAGTCTGGGGCGGCATCACGGCCGAAATTACGCGGAACTCGCGAGAGAAGGGCGGATCGAGATGGTCGGCGTGTGTGATACGAACGCCGAAACGGCGGCTGAGATCGCGGCGGCTAATCGGTGTGCGAGTTTTAACGATTGGCGTGAAGTGATCGGCAAGGTCGATGTCGTCTCGGTTGCGACGCCGACCGAGACGCACTGTGAGATAGCGTGTGCGTTTCTCGATGCCGGTGTTCACGTCCTGGTCGAAAAGCCGATCGCGCTGACGCTCGACGAAGCAGACAAAATGATCGCGGCTGCCGATAAGTCGGGTGCGAAACTGATGGTCGGGCAGCTCGAGCGGTTCAATCCGGCGATGGTCGCCTTGCGTCCGCACATTACAAAACCGCTTTATTTCGAGATTCATCGCGTCTCGCCCTTTCCAAACCGCTCGCTCGATGTCGATGTCGTGCTCGACGTGATGATCCACGACCTCGACGCGATCCAGTGGCTGGTCGGCGAGGATGTTAAGGTTTCGGAGATACGAGCTGTCGGGATCCCGGTTATTTCTGACAAAGTCGACGCCGCAAACGCGCGCATCGAATTCGAAAACGGTGCCGTCGCAAACATCACCGCCTCTCGTATCGGGACCGACAAGATACGCAAAACCCGTTTCTATCAGACCGGTTCGTACGTCGTTTTGGATTACGGAACTAAGTTTGCATCGGTAACGTCGCTAAATCCCGAAGCCGCACACCCGCTGCTGGGCATCTCTATAAACAGGCTTGAGATAAATGATGTCGAACCGTTAAGGGCCGAGATCACGGCGTTTCTGGATGCAATCGAAAGAGATGCAGCTCCGCCTGTGACGGGCGAGGATGGTCGGAGGGCCTTGTCTTTGGCTGTTGGGGTTTTGGAGAAGATTAATATTCACCGAAACCGGATTGATGTATAAAAAGGACCGCGACATTTCTTGTCGCGGTTCCTCTTGATTGGATGAAATTTAGCTCTTAGCTAATAGCTAGTTAGCCAATGGCTATGAGCTAAGATTCTAAGCGCTTGCTCCGCTCGATTGGTCGAACATTGATTTTAGCCACGCTTGAGTCTTAGCAAAGCGTTCGGCGGCTTCCGGCGTTCCCGTGACGACTTTTTCGAGGTGTTGAAAGGCGGTTGGGCTCTGCCAGATCTCGCGAAGCTCAGCTAGATGGGGTTGGACTTTGGCGAAAACGATCGTGTGTTCGCCGGCGGTGTCTTCAAACATCTGGGCGTCGATCGCCCCGTGCGTTACAAACGAAGCGGCCATTTCCCAGTACGACGTAACCATTCTCAGGTAGCCGCCAACTTCCGGGTCCATCATCGTTTGCATATATTCGGCGGCGCTCGTCGGGTTGAAACTAAACATCCAGTCACGCGCCTTCCTCATCGTCTCTTCGCGTCGCAGATCGTAAAGTTTTAGAATTAGATCGGCAGATTCTACTTTGCTCATAAATATTTGTACCTCGTTGATAAGATTAGATTTGCTAGTCTATTGCTAACGCATTTTCGTTGTCAAAAGTTCCAGCGGGAAACGTAAAAACGATTTAATGTCCGCCGAGATATCATCATTTCTTTCCGAACGCATTGTCGCCGGCGATTTTCCGTCAGCCGTCTATCTCGTTGCCGAAAAAAACGAGATCGTCCTGCACGAAGCTCTCGGAAATGCGGTCGTCGTGCCTGAGATCATTCCCGCAAAGAAGGACACGATCTATGATCTGGCGAGCTTGACGAAGGTGTTGGTGACGGGTTTGTATGCAGCTTATTTAATCGAAGTCGGCCGACTTACCATCGATGATCGCATAGCTAAATTCCTAGGCCAGTTTGACGGAACTGGACACAACAATGTGAATGTTAGGCAATTGGCGACTCATACAAGCGGTTTTAAGTCATGGATGCCGTTTTATTTGGAATCGACAAATCCACTCCGCGTCGTTGATACGATCGCCAAGCAACCATTAGTCGAAGCAAGTTCCGAGGTCGTTTACAGTGACCTTAACTTCATAATTCTTGGACAAATAATTCAGAAGATCGAAAGCTCTAGGATCGATCTCGCAATCTCTGAAATGTTTGAAGATAAATTGGGCCTGCGAAACACGATCTTTAATCCTCTAGTGGAACCCGATTTACACCGTATCTCGCAAACCGATATCGCAGCAAGTGAAAAAGGGAATGGTTTTGAGCGGCAGACTTGTGTTGAGTTGGGATACTTACCAGGTTCCACTCCTGCGAAGAACCCAGTCGCTATCGCTCCCGGTTCTGACTCGTTCCGAACCGAGATTATATGGGGTCAAGTTCACGACGGAAATGCCTATTTCATGGGCGGAGTGTCTGGTCATGCCGGATTGTTTTCGACCGCAGAAGAGGTTTTTAAGGTCGCGCAGCAGTTCCTGCCGAATTACACTACGCTTTTGAGGCCGGAAACGTGCGAGTTGTTTCGAACCAATTTTACGCCACGGATGAATGAACATCGCTCGTTCGCATTTCAACTGGCTACTACGCCCGAGTCGACTGCTGGGACGAAGATGTCGCCGGAGAGCTTCGGGCATCTTGGGTTTACAGGGACGAGTTTGTGGATCGATCCGGTCAAGGAGCGGGTGTTTATTTTGCTGACGAACCGAACGCACAATCACGATCTGCCGTTTGTGAACCTGAACTCGGTGCGAAGGCAGTTTCACGACCTTGCAATAGACTATCTCGATAAAAATCGATAGCAACTAAAAGTAACTGTATTTAATCAAAACGGCGCTTTCCCCAAAGTGACTCAGTTTCGGCTCGGAGACCATTTAGTGCAATGAAAAAAATCACTGCTTTATCGCTTCTTTTGGGGACGCTTGTAGTTGGAGCGTTTGGGCAGGATGATCGGTCCACTCGACCGCGTGTCGCCCCGACGGCGACTCCGCCCCGAATTCTCAACGCTCCTCCACCCGTAACGACGCAAACCGGCCCGCCGGTTCTGATCGGCAGCAATCGACCGATTCCGGCTCCGACGGCTACGCCGGAAGGTGAAGATGAGGTAATTCGCGTCGAAACAAACCTGGTTACGATGCCTGTTTCGGTGCTTGATCGCGATGGCCGTTTTATTTCAGGGCTTCAGCAGCGGGATTTTAAGATCTTTGAGGACGGCGTGGAGCAGAAACTCGACTTTTTTCAATCGGTCGAGCAGCCGTTTACAGTTATTCTCTTGATCGACGTGAGCCCCTCGACGCAGTTTAGGATCGACGAGATCCACAACGCGGCGATAGCGTTTGTCGATCAGCTTAGACCTGCCGACAAGGTTATGGTCGTATCGTTTGACCAACGAGTGACCGTTATGTGCCCCGTGACCAGCGACCGTCGCGTCCTGCACGGAGCTATCCGCCAAGCTCAGTTCGGCGACGGCACCAGTCTTTACGAAGCGGTCGATTTTGTTATCGAGCGACAGCTGCGAAATATTCAGGGAAGAAAAGCCGTCGTATTGTTTACCGACGGTGTCGATACGACCTCGCGAAGGGCGAACTTCGAAAGCACTCTGCGACAGACCGAGGAAGTCGATTCGCTGTTCTATACGATCCGATACGACACCTCGACCGACATGTACGGTGGAAACCCAAACCGTGGTAACCCGCGTATCGGTACCGGTCGCGGCGGTCGTGTTTCGCTGGGCGATATATTGGGCGCGATAATCACGGGCGGGAATGTTACGATGGGCGGGCCGGGAGGCGGACGTGGCCGCGGCGGGAGCAGCTCTCCTGAATACGAAAAAGGCCGCGAGTACCTGCAGCAGATCGCAACGAACAGCGGCGGGCGGATGTTTGAGGCTCAATCGCTTTACAACGTCGAGGCCGCATTTGCCGGCATCGCGGAAGAGCTGCGCCGCCAGTATTCGCTAGGATATTACCCGGAAACCGCTGGCAAGGTTGGTGATCGCAAGCAGATCAAGATCAGAGTGATGCGGCCAAATGTCGTCGTCAGGGCAAAGACGACCTATATCGTTGGACAAACGAATCGCAATCTAGCGGGTAAATAGGCTTCGAAAGGGATATCTGTTTTAACTGAGAATGGGAGCCGCGTTTGTCCGCGCTTCCATTTTTTCGCTTTTGCATCTTTAATTAGGTTATCGAGCATCGAATCAGCGTAAATTGACGATGAAATTTCCTCTCCTTTTATTATTGCTTCTCACGGTTTACTCGTTGTCCGGGGCTGCGTCGGCTCAGATTCGCCGTACGGACGGCAAAACGGACGGCAAAAAGAACCAACGATCCGAGCCGGCCCCCACGCCGCTCGCTACGCCGACGCCGCTGCCGGCATTAGCCAACGAGGTGGACGATGGCGAGATAATAAAGGTAAACACGCAGCTTGTGACGGTTCCGGTTCGCGTGCTCGACCGCAAGGGCAGGTTTATCGGTGGTCTCGCGAAAGAGAATTTCAAGGTCTTTGAGAATGGACGCGAGCAGGAGATCGCGATGTTTTCGAACGAAAACGAGCCTTTCACTGTAGCTCTCGTACTCGACATGAGCTACTCGGCAAAGTTCAAGCTTGCCGAGATCCAGTCTGCGGCGATCGCTTTCATCGAACAGCTTCGGCCGCAGGACAAGGTAATGGTCATCTCTTTTGACGGTGAGGTCCACTTTAATTGTCTGGCAACGAGCGACCGAAAAGAGATCCATCGTGCGATCAGGTCGACCAGGATCTCAACCGGAACCAGCCTCTATGAAGCCATCGATGCGGTTATAAACAGAAGCCTACCTATTTTCGAAGGCCGAAAGGCTGTGATTCTTTTCAGCGATGGCGTCGATACGACGAGCCGGCGAGCAACCGATTATACTAACCTGCACGACGCTATGGAGCAGGAGGCGCTGATCTACACGATCAGATACGACACGTTTCGTGATGTTCAGAGCATGAAGAACGCTCCGATCGGTCAGGCTCCGAAGATATCGATACCGACCAAAGAAAACCCATTTCCTTCGATTTTGTCCACGATCGCAACGCCCGGTGTGCAAGGGACTACAGCCGAGGAATATCAAAAAGCCGCCGATTATCTTCAGCAGCTTGCTGACAAGACCGGCGGTCAGCTATATGACGCAACAACTGTCGGAAATCTCGCCGAAGCGTACTCGAAGATCGCCTCTGAACTACGCGAATTTTACAGTGTCGGTTATTACCCGACCGAAGAACGAGCGCCAGGCAAAACAAGCTCGGTCAAGGTTCGCGTCGATCGCGACGGCGTCGCCGTAAAAGCCCGCGAAACATACACAAAACGAAGAAAGCCCGAAGTTAGGTAAACGGATCTGGGTAGATAGTAAGAGAAAGGCTGGTGGTAGCCAGCCCTTTTCCTGTAACCACCTACTTTATTTCCCACGTCGTTCCGACCGTGAACGAGCGGCCTCGGGCGGGTGCGAAGACAAACTGCTCGCTATAAGCACGGTTGAGTAGATTTGAGACGCCGAGATTTATGTTGAAATTATATCGCTCACGTCGGAAATAATACCCGCCGCTCATATTGTGCGTAACAAAGCCCGGTTCCGGCCCGCCATTACCACCCTGATTGACAGGCAGCAGGAATGACGGCGACAAGCGAGTCTGTTCCGAGATGATTCGAACATCGTAGCTAAAGAAATAAGCCTTTCCATAGTTGTTCCATCGGACACCGATATTCGTGCGAAAAGGGCTGATAATGTCCAACGGCACATTTCTACCCGTGTTATCGCCGCGAAGATAGCTGAAGTTTCCGTTCGGCGTGAGGTAGCCGAAGCTGATCCTGACCGGGGCCTCAAATTCGGCTTCAAATCCTTGAATGCGGGCTTCATCGATGTTTTGCGTCTGGGATACCCGAACCGGCGTACGTCCCGGCGGAAAGCTGACAATATTACAATTTGCCGCATCGAAGATCGTTCCGGCCTGAGTAATAAAGATCGGGCATCCGCGGCTGTCGAATGTTTCGCGGGTGTTTAGGAAGTTCTTGTAGGAGTTACGGAAGTAAGTCGCCGATGCCGAGAAATTTTCCTTCCTAATTTTGAGGCTTGTATCGAAATTTATACCTGTCTCGGGTTTCAAGTTTGGGTTGCCGACAATAAAACCGCCGACCGAACCCGCGTCGGTGAAGAAAAGTTCGAAAATGTTCGGCGTTCGAAACGACCGTCCGACGCGTGCCGATAGATTGATATTTGGCATTAGGCGAAAGATCGCGCCGAGATCACCAGTCACTGCGGTATTCGATACGTTCAGTCCCGTTGCAAGACTGCCGATCTGAAGGTCGGCGATCTGATCCTGTCGTAACGTCGGAAGCGTGAATCCTGCCGTCGACTCAGATCTGGTCCGGAAATTATCCACACGAATACCTCCGACCAGTTTGAACCGCGGAGCCAGCCGGAACTCGTTTTGCGCGAACGCAGCGAAGTTCGTAAGGCTCGCGTTTGGAACGCTCTGGGTGTTTCGGATGGTTTGAGTGGTCGATGCCGGCGTGGTCGAGGTTGTAACTGTCCGGCGATCCGCGTTGAAGTCGGTAAAAAAGCTGGTACCCGCTGTCAGCGTATTGCGGCTGCCAAATGTCCAATCTGTCTGAACGTCGAATCCAGAGGTGCGCGTGTCGGTTACCGTCTCACTCTTCTGAAACAAGCCCGGAAAGAATGGCGGGGCAGGGGATACTGTCAGAATATTAGTGAAATTACGTTCCTGCTCCTGATAAAATCCGCTGATCGATAGCCGCTGCAGATTCTTCGAGAGGCCCGCTGAATCGAAACGGCCGCTGAGTTTGTCTCGGTCTGAGAACGGGAAAAAACCATTGAATGCTCCGACCAATGCGGGTGAGCCAATATTCGCTCCTCGACGACGTTCAAAGTTGATCTTGAACGTATTGAGATCGTTAACAAAAATGCGGCCCGTCGCCTGGGTATTTCCGCCGTGTGATTGAGAATTTAGGACCTCACCATCGGCTGTGATGCCGCCAATCGAGGTTATTTGGGAAGGAACGATACCATCATTCTTGCCGGTGAAATAGTTTCCAAACCGCTCGAGCGACTGAGAGACGCGGAACGCGAAAAGATCGTTTGATCCGTTCACTGCAACGCTCCCGCGGCGGCCGTTGTCATTGGAACTGTAAAAAGTATCAAGAACTGCTCCGAACCGGAATCCGCCGTCGCGGCGAGGCGGCGTGTCGCGGGTAATTATATTTATCGTGCCCGCGAGAGCGTCGGTGCCATAAAGTACTGATCCGCTGCCACGAGCAACCTCGACACTCTCGACCTGTGAAAGGTCGACAACCCCAGTCTCGACCCCCGATTGAGCGGTCGACGTTCGGCTATTATTGAGCCGCTCGCCATCGACAAGGATCAGGACACGGTTGCTGTCGAGCCCGCGAATACGCGGTCGAACCTGAAATGCTCCCTCATTCACTGTCGAGGTTCCGGGCAGCGTTCTAAAAATATCGCCTATTGTGTTCACCGCCTTTCGGTCTATCTCTTCGCGGCCGACAATGCTAACCGGCACAGCGGTTTCCGAGGCTAGAACTTGGGTGCGGGTCGCCGTCACAGTGACTTCCTCGCTGAGTTGGCCCGGCATAAGCGTAAGGCGGATCTCAGAGGCGTCCGCAGACAGTGGCTGCGTGACCCGGTCAAAGCCCTTAGCTGAGACGATGATGATGTTGTCCGTGGTATCCCCTGATGTTGTGGCGAACTCGAAGCGACCCTCGGCATTTGTCGAGACGACCCGTTCAGTACCCGTTTTGCTATTCCTAAGGATCACCGCAGCACCTGCTATGGGGGCAGAAGCTGAATCCTGAACAATGCCGCTGATCGCGGGCGACTGAGCATAACTGCCCGTTAATAACACTAAACTCAAGAGAACTCCGTAAACCAAATTTTTTGACATATAACTGAATGATCCTTAATGATATTGAAAACTATTTTCAATTAGAATATACTCAGTTTTAGACTTTAGAGAAGCTAATTGCAAGTCCATATTCATTTTTTTTGGATATTAGAGGGGCTAACAACTTACAGCCGGGAATATAACGAGGATACCCTTGTAGACTTTTGCTATGGAAAACTATTTCCGATCTTTACAGGCGGTGCACTATCTGCCGATACTGACGACAATTTTTTCGGCCTACTTTCTCTATCATATTGGCCGACGCTACAGGGAACGCGGCGGGAGCCATCTTTTCTGGTGGGCGGCCGGAGTGTTCACCTATGGGCTCGGGACATTGCTCGAATCGGTGATAACTCTCCATGGCAACACCCCATTTCTCAACAAGGCGTGGTATGTAGCGGGAGCCTTCCTCGGCGGGTACCCGCTCGCACAAGGTTCTGTTTATCTGCACTTCAAACGGTCCACCGCCAATTTTCTAACGGCCCTGACCCTGCCCTTTATTCTGGTGTCGTCAGTTTTTGTGTTTCTTTCACCCGTGAATGTTGACTTGCTGGAGGCTCATCGGCCGGGCGGGGCCTCGCTCGGCTGGCAGTGGATCCGGATCCTGACGCCGTTTATAAATATTTATGCAGCAATCTTCCTTATTGGCTCCGCCATCTGGAGCGCCGTGCGCTTTACCAAGATCGAAAATGGAAGATACCGGGCGATCGGCAACACGCTGATCGCGGTCGGGGCTATTCTGCCGGGCATCGGCGGGGGCATGGCGAAAGCGGGCGTTGTAGAGGCTCTCTATGTCGGCGAGTTTCTCGGTATCATCCTGATATATTGGGGCTACAGGGTGTGTTCCTTCACCCCCTCCTTAAATCCCAAACCGAGCACTGTAATCGCATGACCTGGTGCAAGTTTCCCCGCTAGGTGCGAACTAATTCACGCTCGACGATCCGGGAAACCCAAGGTCAGAGGGGCCGACGCGCGTGTTTATGCGTGTGTGGCCGAAATAGAGTGAGGTCCGGTCTTGGTACGCTAATCGCCTAATTGATGGGCGGGAAGCGATACTTGAAAACCCCGGGGGGGCCTCATGAGAGCAATATTTTTTATATTTGCCGTTTTTATCAATTTCAATTTTGTATTGGCACAGGACAGAGAGTTTAAGCTGATTCTTCCTATCCGCGACCCGATCAACCAGAGCCTTGAGACTGATCACACGAAAAAGTTCACAGCAGTCAAATTTGCCCCGCAACAGCATTCTGAAAGAGAACAAGCTGCAACTCTTCGTGCACTTGACCTCAGGCCAGCCCTGGCTCCCGAGCAGGTTGGGCAGCGAAAAGCAGCAGCTGCTACCTTCGACGAAGCGATCGAGGATACGGCAATAGACCACACAGAGATCGAGGAGAATGTAGACTTTCAATGGCGTCCGGCGCTGATCCAGAGTGGCCTCTTTCTCGCGATCCAGCATGGGTACCGAATGACCGAGGAAAAGACACGTCGGGAGCTAGATGGGCCGTTTTTCCGGGACTGGAAGGATTCTGTCGACCAGCTTCACGGCTGGTATGACGGAGGACGCCTGTTTACTAACTACGTGGCCCATCCAATGCAGGGCTCCATGACCGCGAGGATATTTATCAACAATAGCCCGAAAGCAAATGCGGCCGAGTTCGGACGTGATCGGGCATATTGGGCGAGCAGGACCAAGGCATTTGTCTGGGCTCTGGCGTGGAGCACACAGTTTGAGATCGGTCCCTTGAGCGAAGCGTCTTTAGGTAACATTGGCAAGCAACTCTATGACGGGCACAAGAGCAAACTTACCTATGGAGACATCGTTGTTACCCCAATCGCGGGTATCGCCTGGACAGTCGGGGAAGACGCGATGGATAAGTTCGTTTTGAGGAATTGGCTGGAGCTGAAGATCGAAAATAGGCTACTAATGAAGATCCTTCGCAGCTTGCTGACACCTACTCGGAGCTTTGCAAACGTCCTACGGGGCAGAGCACCGTGGCGTCGCGATCATCGAAAGAATTGACGGCCCGCAATGTCTAATAAAGGCCGTCGGCAGAGGCCCGCCGCGTGAAGATCGAACACGCGGCGGGCTTCAGTTTTAACTATGCTTTTTTATGACACATCATGCACTGCATCGTCGTCGGGCCTTTCATCGGTTTCTTGGTCTTGGCGACCTCGGTATGGCATCCGGCGCAGTTTCTGTGAAGGGCCTGCTGATTGTTTAGAGAGATCATCGCCGTGCTCGACTCGTGTTTGATCTCAGGGATCGCGGGAATCAGTTTCGGCTTCTCGCCCGCTCTGGCATGGCAATCACGACATGCTGCTACGGCCGCTCCCTTTGGATCCTTTGAGAATAGCTCGGCGGTCAACGTGGTTGTTCTATCGGTTGGCCATGCGGTCTTGAGCGGGGGGTGTTTTGCCAGCTCCGTAGCCGGCTGGGCTGCGTGATGGCATTCTATGCAAGCGATAGGCCCGGTGCCGTCAATGCTGTACGTGCCGCCGTTATGCTTTACGTGGCTAAAGGTGACTTTGCCCAGTTTCGAGTCTGTTCCGAGAACGACGACATCCGGCATTTTGATCTCGTCCTGCTGCACTGCCAGGGGAAACGCCGTTTCAGGCGAATGGCTGTACGCGATCGCTCCGATCGTCAGAAAAGAAATCGCTGCGACAACGAAACTCATTGTCTTTTTCATAAAAATGTCCTCCTTAAAGTCGGGTGCCTAAAAAACGGTAGACTCCATCGAATAGTGCATCGATGGCCGACTCATTTCAGTGATATTGCGCACATTCGGAGTTATTTTTCTGAGTAATCTAGCTTGATCGAGTTCATTCCTCGCAGAATGACTTTTTGTCTGCGAACGACTCGCTTGCGATTTTTTTGCGGGTTAAAGATATTAAGCGGTGACGGGATCATGGCAGAGAGAAACGCGGCTTCGTCACGAGTCAGGTCTGAGGCAGATTTTTTGAAGTAAGTTCGAGCCGCTGCTTCGGCTCCGTAGATGCCGTCGCCCCATTCAATGACGTTCAGGTAGATCTCGAGAATGCGTTTCTTGTTTAGCTCGCGTTCCAGGAAATATGTGTAGACGGCCTCGCGGCCCTTTCGCAGGAAGTTGCGGTCCTCCGAGAGAAAAAGGTTCTTCGACAGCTGCTGGGTCACGGTCGATGCCCCGCGTTTGAAGCTCGGCATGGGCGGGATCCAGTCGTCGTCGCTCGGCTTGCAGTCTTTTTTCGGCGTGCCGGCGGCTTTTGCTTCGGCTTCGCATTCTTCGCGGGCTTCTTTTTCGCCTTCCTTCACGGCTTCGTCCCACGCTGCCTGGATGGCATCCCAATCAAAACCGTCGTGCTGGAAAAAGCGTGAATCCTCGCCAGCCAAAACAGCTCGCTGCAGGTTTGGCGAGATCTGCTCCATGGGCATCCAGATCATAAACTTCTTCGGCTCCTTACCTTCGGCCCGGGCCTCGGACAGGCGGAATTCGATCATCGACGAGGTCGTCGGATTTTCGGACCGCAGCCGCGATATCGAAGGAAATGTGATCAGCTCATAAGCGAGCCAAACTGCTATCGCCCCGATAAATACTAATGTTAAAACTTTGATCCAGTACCACATTGTTTCTAGGAAATATTAAATGGTTACGAGTTAATAGTAAATACGAAGATCGGCCGCCCAAGTTCGCCGCTAAGTCGAAACGAAAGTTGGATTTACCAATTTACTTATCAGAGCATTACATTTTACTATTCAGTATATGGGGCAATACGATAACGTGGTCGCGGTAATTCTCGGTGGCGGTGCGGGTTCCAGGCTTTTCCCGCTGACGGGCGAACGCTCGAAACCAGCGGTCCCTTTAGCCGGGAACTATCGATTGATAGATGTTCCTGTCTCCAATTGCATCAACTCAGAGATCACGCAGATTTTTGTCCTCACTCAATATAATTCCGCTTCGCTAAATCGTCACATCTCTCGAACTTATAGGTTTTCCAGCTTTTCGTCGGGCTTTGTCGAGGTTCTCGCGGCGGAGCAGACCAAGGACAATCCTGAATGGTTTCAGGGTACCGCCGACGCGGTTCGCCAAATGCTGCCGCATCTGCGCGACTGGCGTGTCGACACGCTGCTGATACTCTCGGGGGACCATTTGTACCGGATGGACTATCGCAAATTCCTCGACCGGCACTTTTCGACGAATGCTGACCTAACCGTTTCGGTGGTACCGTGCCGCCCCGACGAAGCTCCTGAGTTTGGTCTGCTGAAAGCAAACGAAGACGGTCAGATCGTCGAATTCAAGGAAAAGCCCAAGGGCGACGATCTCGAGTCGATGCGGGTCGATACCACGAGTTTTGGCCTCACTGCCGACGAGGCTGCGGCCCGGCCATTTCTGGCTTCGATGGGCATCTACGTCTTCAACTACAACAAACTGGTCGAACTGCTCAAAACCGATTCGTCCTGGGTAGATTTTGGCCGCGAGATCATTCCGGCAGCTATCGAGAAGTACACGGTCCAGGCCCACTTATTCAAGGACTACTGGGAGGACATCGGAACGATCCGAGCATTTTACAACGCTAATCTGGAGCTCGCCTCGCACCTGCCCAAGTTCAATTTCTTCGACGCGACGGCTCCGATCTACACACGCAGCCGATACCTACCGCCTTCAAAGCTCCTCGGCTGCGACATCGACCTTTCGATGGTCTCAGAAGGATGCATCTTGAATGGCGTGAAAGTGAGCAAGTCGATCATTGGCCTGCGAAGCCGGATCGATTCGGGTGCGCAGATCGAGGAGTCGATCATAATGGGCTCGGACATTTTTGAAACGATCTCAGAGATCCGCTCGAACATCGACAAAAGCACTCCCCACATCGGCATCGGCGAGAATACGATAATTCGACGGTCGATCGTCGATAAGAACGTCCGTATAGGCCGAAACGTAAAGCTTCTAAATCTAAATAACATCGAAACGTACGATGCTCCCGACAAGTCCATATACATCCGAGACGGCATAATCATAGTACCCAAGAACGCTGTGATACCGGACGGAACTGAGATCTGATCCCGATAAGCCAGCTAACCCTAATATTCAACATCGCGAGTCAAGTCCAAAGAGGTCACCTACAACCTGATCTCGTTTTTCTATCCTTCATTGTGACTCTCATCACATAAACGCAGTGCTTTGCGGGAAAGAATAAAGCGAGACAAAACAGCAAACATTTTGCCTCCAGGAGGTGAGTCATGTTTAGAAGATACTTCAAAGTTGGTTTCGCCTTTACCTTTTTCGCGGTTGCTCTAATGTCTCTGGACGTTGCAAGGCCGACGGCACAGGTGATCCCAAGCAGATCAGCTTCGCAGATAAAGATGCCCGAGGTGATCAAACTCGCTAAGGGCTCAAAACAGGGCGAGGTAACGTTCAATCACACAAAGCATAACGGCGGTGATTACAGCATAGGCGGTCCGATATTATGCATCGAATGCCATCACGTTGCTCAGCCTGCGTCAGAAGCGGCGAAATTTCCGCCGCTTAAAACCGTTTGGCCGACAAATCGAACAACCACATTAACGATCGATCTTTTCACGGAAGATCCTAATGCGGCGGGCGTTGCAAAATGTCACGACTGTCATGCCCGTCAGGGCGAGAAGCCGAAATTGATGCCCAACATTCCGGAGCTGAAAGATCCGGGAAGCACCACGATCACAACGCTTACTAACCAACTAGCCTTTCATCAGGCTTGCGATTCATGCCACTTTCAGATCCAAATGAACCGTGTCGGTTCCAAAGTTCCGAATGCAGTCATTTGCGCATCGTGTCACAAGCGGCCTGTAGCTTAGTCAAATAGATAAAGGGCCTCGTCGATTGCGGCGAGGCCCCTTATTAACAATGGCCCTTAACAGACCCCGACGACTCTATTTTTTGCCGCCGACGATCTTCATCTCATCCACGACCCACTTTGCATTACCGAATTTTTCGGTAATGAACAGCACGTAGCGGATGTCGACCGAGATCGTTCGGTTGTAGTCCGGATCGTAGTAGAAGTCGTTGCCGAGGCCCTCGAAGTTGCCGTCGAAGCACAGGCCGACCTGTTCGCCGTTGCCATTTAGGATCGGCGAACCGCTGTTTCCGCCGATAATATCATTGGACGAGAGGAAGTTGACGACGACGCTGTCTCCCTCGCCGTACTGCCCGAAATCCCTGGCAGCCTGCAGATCTTTTAACTTCTGCGGCATATCAAAAGGTTTAACGCCGGTGTCCTTCTCGAGCATTCCTTTCATCGTGGTGAAGGGAGTGCGGAATTCGGCTTCACGCGGTGCATAGCCCTTGACGTTGCCGTACGAAAACCGGAGTGTGGAATTCGCATCAGGGTAAACGGGCGACATTCCTTTCATCTCGGTCAGAGCTTCCATGTAAAGCGTTCTGAGACGGTTGATGCTGGCGTTGAACTTTGCGGTCTTCGGTGCGAGGGCGGCCTGTTCGGCGAGAACTCCGCGAGCGAAACCGAGGATATTCTCGCGTTCCTGATTGAAGTCCAAGGTCCGCGGCCCGTACAGGCCGGCGACACGTTCGGCCGACGAGTATTCGCCGTTCACGATCGTATCGGCAAACTTCGCCTCAGCCTCGCGGCGGGCCGAGCCGGAAAGCGAACCGAAAAGGTCCTCTGCTGGTTTGAACTTCTGATCGGCAGGCAGGTCTGCGAACGAGCGGAGATAGAATTTGATCATCTCGAGCTCATGAGCAGGTTCGCGGTTTTCGTACGCGGACTGGATCGCCTTAAGCTTTGCTGCACGCTCAGTATCGCTCAGCATTTTGGCTCCCGGCTGCGAAGTTTCTGCGACCGCGGTGAATACCTGGCCGAATACCGTCATCGAGAGCGGATCGGGCATGCGGCGGAGCAGGACGTCGCGTTTTGCGGTTGCGTTCGTCTCCTCCGAGAGTGTCTTTAATTCAGTGAGAACAGTGCCGTATTTTCTTTGTCGGTCGGGGTTTGCTGCGATCCAGGTGGCGAGTTTTGCCTCGTCAGCCTGTCTCTGCTCGACAACGCCCGAACGCCGCAGCCGCAGGTGGCCGCCGCCGAAGACTTTGCGTGAGTTGTCGTAATTGGCGATGTTGCTCTGCAGAGCAAGCCGCTTTTCCTCGTTGGTCTCGCCGATCTTATTGAGGCTGCGGGAAAGAGCGTCGAGATAGTTTTCAAGGAAAGGGAAGTTGGCATCGCGAGCGTACTTGATCGACCAGCTCTCACGGTAACGCGTCGTGCCGCCGGGGTAGCCCATTACGAAAACGAAGTCGTTATCCTTTAGTCCGCCGATGTTCATCGTGAGAAACTTCTTTGGTTTGAACGGGACGTTGTTCGCCGAATACTCAGCCGGCGAACCGTCCGGGGCAACGTATGCTCTGAGGAATGTGAAGTCACCGGTGTGGCGCGTCCATTCGAAGTTGTCCGGGTCGCCGCCAAATACGCCGATATTGCGGGGCGGGGCGTAGACAACGCGGACATCCTTGACCTGGTGCGTTTCGTACAAGTAGTAGTAGAAACCGTTGTTCAGCATCTGGATGCGAACCGTCGCACCGGGCTTTGCCTTTGCCTGCTCGGCGGCCTGCAGAGCGTCGTTGTTCTGTTTGATCTTCGCTGCCAGAGCCTCGCCGGTCAGGCCTTCGGTGCCGGTCTTGATCTTGGCGGTCACGTCCTCGGCCCGGTTGGTGATAAAGATCGAGTAGCCCTGAGCGACGATCTCGCCCGAGCGTCCGTCGGTGCGAAAACCGGTCTCTACCAGGTCGTTGCCCGGCGTCGAAGCTTTGACCAGTGCGTCAAATGCACAATGGTGATTGGTCAGGATCAGCCCTTCTGGCGAAACAAACTCAGCCGTGCAGCCGCTCGACAGGCGAATGACAGCGTCGCTGAGCGAAACTCCGCCCGGATTGTAGATGTCGGTCGGCTTGATCTTCAGACCACGCTTGCCCAGCGGCAGCTTGGCGATCTGATCAGGAGCAAACATGCCCTCGTCAAAGGCGAGTGCGAATGAAGAGGTCGAGACGAGCACCGCGAGCATGATCGCGAGCGAAAAGAAGCTTTTATTAATCAATTTCATAGCGTTACGATGGTTCTGCTGGTTTATTCTCTGCCTAAAATTCAGGTGCCATAAGTATAACTTACACCCGCATAATCCCCGTAATTTAGTGCCTCAAATCCCCCACCCGTTGCCCAGAAAATCACTACCCCGACCTCCCCGCGTCCCGATCTGTCCCAAAAGTGTCCCACAGGTGTCCCACGCCCCTCGTGGGACAAGTAAGTTGCTGTGTTTTCAATGAGTTATAGAGAAAAAACAGCCGATTTTCGTGAATTTTCAAAAACTATTTATAGGACAATGTACTACGGATAAACTCCCGTCATCTCGGCCTCAACTCCGCGTCCTACTGTCTGATTTTCAAAGAACTTATAGGCTACTTAGATGCAATACGATAAGACAATGTTGCAAGGATAGGAATAAAATCGGAGCATGTCAACAATAGCCGGGAACACATCCGCCCCGGCTGCAGCGCCGGTTCCTCCGGCGTGACGAAGGGCGAGGCGTGTTCAAGTTGAACGATCAGCACCCGCGTCAGCGTCCGCAAAGCCGAACGCTTGCAGGCGAGGGCGCCTGCGTTCCCGGCTTTACTTCGCGAATACGAAAATAGTTGACCTAGCGCGCGAACGGTAATACTATTTTTGAACGAACTTCTCAATCAGGTGAACTATGAAGACCACACTTGCATCGATCCTGTTCCTTGCTCTTGCGGCGGTGACTGCCGCTCAAGCTCAGGCTAAGCTTGAGCCGATTCCCGATAACATTAAGGCGGTCGAGCAGCCTGACAGTCCCGTTCAGTTGTCGATAGACGGAATCTATCCAACTCCGTCTAACTACAAGCTGTTTGGGTACACCGTTCGGAATACGGGTGTTAAGGAGATCAGGAGCATTATTATACTTAATGATCGGGAAGGCACGGTCTCACATTTTTTCCTTGGCTTGCCCGGAACGATGGCCGGTCAACTGGGGTTTGGGCGGGGACTCGCAGGCGGCGCGGCGAAAACGCTTTCTCATCCGGTCACGGGTTATGATCAAACATCGCGTGGTCACAAACTGAGTGTTGATTTTGTCCTTTTTCGAGATGGGACGAGTTGGGGGCCCGACAAGTTTGGGGAGTCTGAAAGATTACTCGGTGCACTGGATGGCTATGAACGATTTATCGCGGAGGTCAGAAAACTGCTTGCCGCGAAAGACGACGCCGAACTCAGGGCTCTGATCATGCGTGACGGTCCACCGCCGGACTTGTCGAATGTTGCGATGGAAACCCGCACCAAGCGCCAGTTGGGTGCAACAAACGGTTATTTCGCGGCCAGGATCGCGTTTAGGGCCGATCTCGAGGGCAGAGGGAATCTGACCGGCGTTCCGGCCCGGATCCGCGACGCTGATCGTTATCTGGGGCATTCAGATGCTGATGACAAGAGCAAGCAGATATCGATCCAATACAGTTTCAATGCTCCAATTAAGTTTATCGGAATCTCACGAGGAGGCCGCGATCTTAATTTTGACGATCGTTTTGCCGCGGATGGCGACTGGCTTTCGGGTACGAGATTAAGGTTGAAGAATGAATACGGGAAAGCGATCAGATCGGTCTCTCTTGGCATTTCTTTTCCGGAGGCGATCAATTCAGGCAGCCCGATGGTTTCGAATCTGCGCTATGGCCCTCATCCGGTCACGCAGGTTGAAAATGTCCGGCAGCCGCGTGTCGGACCCGGGCAATTATTTGAGATCGTGATCGACGAAGACCGTCCGGGCTCGCTGATGCGCTTCCTTAAGAGTCGTCAGGACATTAATACGATCTCATTAGCTGTGCTCGATATCTCCTACATCGATTTCGAGGACGGAACACGCTGGAGCGGCGGGCAGTGGCAAAAACAGGATCCGAAAGATTCGAAGCGGTGGGTTCCTTTGACACGAGAATCGAAATGAAGCGTTCATTATTGCTATTAGCGTTGCTCTTTTTGGTTTCCGGGGCTCACAGAATTGCATCAGGTCAAATCTCGATCGAGAACAGATTTCCCGTAGCGGCGCCTCTCAAAGTCGAATTTAAGGGCAATGATGTTTCTGACTGGATACACCAACTGGAAGTAACCGTTACAAATACGGGCGACAAGCCGATTTACTACGTTTACGTTCTCTTGTACCTAAATGTGAAGGACGAGAATGGTATAGCTCGAGGTTTCACCTTCAACTTTGGCAACGGAAAGAAGTTTTATTCAACTGAAGCAATCGCCGCGACCGAGAACGATCCGGTCTTACTTCTGAATGACTCACATACATTCAGAATTGCCAATGACACGGCGAAAGCCTGGGATCTATTAAAAAGAAAGACTTCATTCGTGAGCCCTCGATCGGCAGAGTTGTCGTTAGGATGGCTTAGTTTTGGAGACGGTTCTGGTTTCGCGGGCGGGGGCAAGGCTTTCAACAGAAAAATTTATTGAGCAGTAGGCGTGTCGAAAGCGCTTTGATGGGTCCTCAGGCAAAAATAGAACCGTATCTCACCACCGCGTTTGTTTATGAAAGCTCTCACAACAGCCGTTACAGTTTTCCTCTTGATTTTATTCGGCCTTCAGTTGAATGCGGCTTCGCAGAATATTGAGAAGGGGCTGATACGGTCGAATGGTAAGGAGCGAGCATATTACCTTTTTGTGCCCGAAAAGCTCGATGCGGCGAAGCCGGTTCCGTTGGTGGTGCTGCTTCATGGATCGGGGCGAAACGGGATGTCGCTGGCTGAAAAGTGGAAAGATCTTGCTAAGAAAGAGGGGTTCATCATCGTCGGGCCGGACGCTGCCGATATGAGAGGTTGGGCGATACCAGCCGATGGCCCGGCATACATGCACGAACTGGTCGAGAGCCTGAAGGCAAAGTATCCGATCGATCCTAAAAGGGTCTATCTTTTTGGCCATTCGGCGGGTGCGGGGGTCGCGTTTTACTTTTCGCTGCTCGAATCGGAGTACTTTGCTGCGACGGCGGTGCATGCCGGTGCATTACGGGGCGATGACAGTTCGATTATCGAGGGCTCAAGACGCAAGATACCGTTCTCGATCTTCATCGGGACTGCGGATCGGTTTGTTCCTGTCAACGCTGTTAGAGCGACGCTCGACGCTCTGATCGGTGCGGGGTTTCCGGTCGATTACAACGAGATGTCGGGCCACACGCATGACTATTACGGAAAGTCGGCCGAGATCAATGCCAAGGCGTGGAGTTTCCTACTGAAACACGCACTGTCGAGTGCCCCGAAGTATGAGGAGCATAACTTTCGTAAATAGAATTAGCCAGATATTTCAGACGCAAAAAAGCGGGCCCGATATGAGGCCCGCTTTTTGATTTCGTTAACGAAAGAACTACTTCTTAACAAGCTTCGTCAGATCCGTCGGTTCTGTCGGGAGGAAGTGACGGGGGTTGATGGCTTTGTCGTTTAGGAGGAGTTCGTAGTGGAGGTGTGGGCCGGTGGAGCGGCCGGTGGAGCCGACCTGGCCGATAAGCTGGCCGCGGGTGATCGTGGCTCCGGTTTCGGTTTCGATCTTCGACATGTGGCCGTAGCGGGTTGTCAGGCCGTTTCCGTGGTCGATCTCGACGAGATTGCCGTAGCCACCTTTGTAGCCGGCCGAGACGACCGTGCCGTTTGCCGGGGCGACGATCAGGTCGCCGCGTTCGCCGTCGATGTCCATTCCAGCGTGAAACTCATATGTGCGGCCGCCAAACGGATTGCGGCGGAAACCGAATTCGTTATTGATCTTGCCGAGGTGTGCCCATATCGTCGGCAGATTCGCCGGGTTTGAGGTGGCTCGGATGATGTCGAGCTGTGCCTCGATCGCGGCGGTCTCACCGTCTTCGTTCGAACCATCAGCCGGGCCGCCGCTGTTAAAAGCGAGTTCGTTCGGAAGCTGAGGCCGCGAATAGTCTGGTGTTTCTGCTTGGGTCTGAGTCTGAACGGGAGGCTGTGCGATCTGAGCTGCGGGAGAAATGATTGCGGCCGTTTCGGCGAAGGCCGCGTTTCTGACGATACCGCTCATGCCGATAGAAAGAGCGGAAATTCCAAATACTAATAAAATGCCAATAGTACCAAAATGCAGATAGCTCTTTTTAATGGCTACCCGCTTAATATATATCTTCGATTTTGATGAGTGCGATAAAAGAAAAGTGTATGACTTATCGTTTTTCTGCATCGTGCTGTAAAGCTCCTTTTAATGATCTTGCGCACCTGCAACATCCAGCGGTTGCAAAGTACTTGGAATCACGCAAGAATAGCCGCGAGCGACTAACGCGAAACCTAGTCAAACGCTTACCCTACAGGGCAATCGTCTACTGTCGTGGGGGACCAAATTAACTTCCTAATAAAAAAACCTTATCGGAACGTTAATAAAAACATAAACCGTCCGAAAAGGCAAGCATCTAAGCTCGACGAGACGAACGGCTTATGTGAAGAATTGTAAAGATTTGACGCTAATCACGCCTTCGGTTGCCCTGCCAGGCACGAAAGACCAGAAATCCAACCGCTGCAAAAACTGCGATAAAAGCGAGAACGATGAGGATCTTGATCGCCATCGAGATGAACCCGACAAAGCCTACCAACGCCTTCAAAAGGACGACGAGCAAGGCGAGGATCGCTATAATACTGCCACCAACGGATGCTACTTTTAACATAAAACGTAAAACTCCTTAAGAAGCGTCTCTCCAACTGCCGCTACGCGAACGGTCGGCGAAATTATTCGGGCCGACGTTGTAGTCCTGTTCATTATAGCGCGGATTCGACAGCGCAAAGCTAGTCGATGATGCCGCGCTATCCCAGTTCGCCTTGTCCACTTTCTGTTTGAAAATGTAGCCTTTCAGCAGATAGATGCCGAGGCCGATCAGCATCAGCGGCAAGATGCCTCGCAAAAGGCCGCGAACGGGGATGATATTCTGCAGCACAAAGGTAAATCCGAGGACAAGCAGGACCACGCCCCACAATTTCGGATTCCCCGAAAAACGCTTGACCAAAATGTCGTCCGCTACGTCAGGCGTCAGGCCTGACCGGATCATCTGGGCCGTCCGGAACGAATCCAAGGCGGCAAAGCCCCACATTCCCATCATTCCAAACATGAACAAAGGCGTGCCCGTGAGCAAGGCCATTTGAAAAAGGCCGATGAAGATCCCGAAATAGACGAGTGCTTTAACGGTCTGGCCGTTATAGGCGGCACCGAGGCCGGGACAAATAAAGGACAGCAGGGTTGCAATGATCGGCGAAGTGCGTTTCTGCACAAACGGAATGCTGCCTGTCGAGCGGGACTGCTGACGTAAAAGGTCAATGCCTGAAACGATACAGTCCTGACAATACGGAAAGCCCTTGATCCGATGGTCGCACCCCGGACAGAGAGCTTTCCCGCATCCGTTGCAGCTAACTGTAGCTGCCTGATGACTGTGATAGGCACAATTCATTTAGTCGTTGCCTCCGTTCGAGACTGGCACGGTGCCCGTCACTGGTTCCTGATCCGGATCCTGCTCGATCGCTACCGGCTTACCGTTCCAGGCGTCGGAGCCCTGCTGATAAGTTTGCTTGGCAAGCTCGACGCTCTCCTGATAAACGCCCGAAAGCGAACCATCCGCTGAAACCGTCTGGCTCACCATCAAGAACGCAAAAAGCATCATCATCGCGACCGGAGCGAGCTGTGGAATGCGGACCGGCATGCTGATACCGCGGATCCATTCGCCGACCTGCGATGTCCACGACGGTTTTATTTCGTCTGCTTTCGCAGTGCCGAGCGTGAGGTTCAAAATTCTCTCGTGTAGGCCCGCCGGAACGGCTAGTTCTTCCGTTTTGTATGTATAAAGCGATGCGATCGAGCGGACGACCATGCCGGGCAGATCTTCGCAGCCCGAGCAGAGGGCAGCGTGGCGTTCCCAACGGTGGAACGCAGCTGCGGGCAGAAATCCATCGAGATAATCGGTCAGGTGCGATTCGAAATCTTCGCACGTCATCGCCGTTTCAGGCATGGTCATCGAGAGCACGCGGGCTTCAAGCCGCGTCATCGATGCCCTGGGGGCGGCGATCTGCTGACAAACAGCGAGCGAATCTTTTACATCGTTAAGCAGGGAATGACAGAGCGGGCACGCCAAAGCGTGTGCCGCGACGGACCTGTGAGCACGGCTCTCAAGCGTCTTGTCCAAATAATCGGTCAACAGTTCCTCGAACGTTGAACAACTGATTATATTCTCCTGCTCCCTTATCATAAAAACTCTCGCCCCTTGCCTGATTCAGATCAAATATCGATCGAGACCACGTCTAGGATGCCGCCGATCACGTCGCCGGCTGTTTCAAATATTCCGTCCACTGCTAATTCGGTTCCAACCTCAGCAGTTAATTCCGCCGCATCCGCGCCGTATGATTCTTGTTGTTCTTCTTTCGGGTCCATAATGTTAAATGGTAACAACCCTCATCCGTCTCAAAATCTTCGCTAACTCAATGCGTCCGCGGTTAATTCGTGACTTCACGGTTCCTTCCGGTATTCGCAGCACATCGACTATCTCCTGATAGGTTAGCTCCTCGATGTCTCGCAAGATCACGCATGTCCTGAGATCTTCCGGCAGCTTGTCAATTCCTTCCTGCACTTGCGACGCCAGTTCCTTTCGCTCGATCTCCTTATGGGCCGAGGTCCCAGCGGCACGAAGGTGATATTGGTGGTCGTCCACCGCGTCTGCCATCGTGTTTTGCGGGTTTCGCTGTCGATGGCGGTAATCATCGATTATCAAATTTCGGGCCAGTCGCATCAACCAATTCGCGAGGTCACCCTGCTTGGCGTCGTACTGCTCGAGACTCCTATAAACGCGAATGAAAACATCCTGCGTCAGATCTTCGGCGGTGTCGACATTCGAGGTGAAACGGTAAGCGAGATTGAAAATTCGCCTTGAAAACGAAGACACGATCTCTTCCCAAGCCGCACCGTCACCAGCCCGGGCACGCCTGACGAGTTCCGCTCCATCAATTTCCGTTACAGCCTTTAATGCTTCCAACGCGTTTCTCCAGAAAACATTTTGCCCTAGGCCATCAAAAACTACTAAGCACGCGGGCCTCGCCTTGTCATCAATTGTTACGAAGGCGAAAAAGTAAAAGTTCCAACAAAGAAGATGAAATTAGTCTAGCAGCAACGCATTAAATCCAGCTTGCCGAAAATGATCATCAGTACTCAGTGCATCGATGATACCTTTTGAAGTCATTGTCACGAAAGAAAAGCAGTCTGTTAGCCCCCAATCTTTGTCGACCCTATTTTCATAAAGCTCCAAGGCTCTTTCGAAAGTATCGGGAGCAACCTCGACAACTTCGACATGACCACTGTTACGAAGAAGTCGAATAACGGCGACCGCTTGCTGCCGAAAGCGAATTGCCGAAAGGCCGTTGCCGACCTCGACGAGTATCAATTGCGTGGTCAGGATCAACGGTTTTTCCTTATCAAGCTTTTGTTGCCACGCAACGGCCTTTGTGTGCCATTGATCGCGCGAGTTAATTAGCGCGTTAATGTAAGCAGTATCTAAAAAGATCGTCGGCCTAGCCAACCCTTTAGTCCTCCAGTTTTCCGTTTGCGTAGTAATCGTGACGGTCGGAAAAATCTGTTACGCCCATGTCAGTTGCTAGGTTAGCGATCAACCCGAGAGGATAGGGTTCAGAGTCCGTCGGTTTATCGCCGAGATCATATTTCTCTTCGATATGTTCAACGGCTTCCAAAACCTCCTCCTGGGCTTTGAGCGGAAGGTGAAAAACCTTTCTTTGGATCGTCTCGGCAACGTTCATAGCCCATATATTACCCTGTGTGGACTAGCTAATTCAATGAATTTCTGAACGCTGTATGCACCGTCGATTTACTGGATGTCCTTCGTTTCGGCATTTTCTTCGATCTTGTGGTCCTCGGTTCTCTCCTCGACAAACCAGCTTGCGATATAGCCGGTAAACGTTCCGAATAATCCGACGCCCGTTGTCATTAAGGCGACGGCAATGAGGCGGCCTTCGGTCGTGACGGGATATTTGTCGCCGTAGCCGACCGTGGTGATCGTGACGTATGCCCACCAAAGGGCGTCTTCGGCTGTTTTAATGTTGCTGTTCGGGTCGTCCTCGACTTGAAGGATCGCGATGGACGAAAAGAGGATCATGAGCACCGCGAAGATCGCTACGGTCGAGAAAGTGCCCTTGACCTTTTTAGCGAAAACGAACGTCATTAAGTGCTTGACGGATCTGATCGCTCGCAGAACCCGCAATATCCTGAGCAGCCGCAATGTCCGGCCCGGCCTGAAATACTCGAGCGTGGGGATGCTGGAAAGCAGGTCGATCCAGCCCCACTTCATAAACTTCCACTTATTCTCCGCCCGCCTGAATCTCACGACGAAATCGTAAAGAAAAACGATGCAGATCAGATCGTCAAGCAGACTCAAAAGCCGCGATACCTCAGGGTCAAGCTCGAAAAACGTGTCGACGAGCAGTGCTCCGAGGACATAGATCGACAGGGCGACGATCAGCAGATTGAGAAATCCAAGATTTTCACCATTAATTGTTGACGGAGTTTGTTGTGACATGTGCGCCACGGAAAGTTAGCATTTACTAAATTTGTTGGCAAACTTTTCAGACGGTGCGAGCGGGCGCGGTGATCGAGACAAACGGATTTCTCGGTGAACAGCAGACGTTCACGAGAGTCTTGCGGTCAGCGGCCATCTCCGGGTCGGTTTCCAGAGTTTTCAGCAAAGTCGAGAGTAGATCATTTGCACGCTGATCGATCTTTGTATTGATGCTGTAATGCATCCATTTGCCGTCACGGCGCGCGTTGACGAGGCCGGCACGTTTCAAATAGGCGAGATGGCGAGAGATCTTCGGATTATTGGTTCCGAGCGTTTCGGCAAAGAAGCAAACACAAACCTCGCCGTCACGCATCAGGTTCAAGAGACGCAAGCGTGTGCGGTCGGCTAAAGCGGCGAAGAACTCATCTAATTTGAACCTTTCGTCAGTTCCCATAAAAAAATTATAACATATTACAATTATGGCTTGACATAATTATAAATCGAGTTTACTCTTCGAATATCAATTATGTGTAAGCATAATTGAAATGTGAAGAAGCCCGCACGAAGTAAGGGCTCTGTCGCGAAAGATGCTTGATGGATAAGTAAGAGAGCCCTTACTTCGTGCAGGCTTCTGCAATGTGGATCTGCATCACGAGAAAAGGAGAAATTATATGACCGCAATAAATACATTGAAAGCACATTTGGCACTTAACGTTAAGAACGTCGAGAGCAGCATCGATTTTTACAAGAAAATGCTAGGGATCGAGCCGAGCAAGGTGCGGACCGGTTACGCAAAGTTCGACGTGCAGAATCCGCCGCTGAATCTGACGCTGAATCAGATGGCGTTTGAGGGAAGCGGGGCTTTATCACATCTCGGTATCCAGGTCGCTACGACCGAGGACGTGATCGCCCTGCGCGAACAGTGGAAGGAGAGAGGCTTGGTGCCACGTGAGGAAATGCAGACGGACTGCTGCTTCGCGTTGCAGGATAAGGCCTGGGTCGATGATCCGGACGGCAATGAGTGGGAAGTTTTCGTCGTCCTCCAGGACAATTTGCCCGAAACGTCCGAGCGAACGGTGGGCTGCTGTGTTCCGGAGCCGGTCGGTATAGGTGGCATTGCTAAAAAAGCGGCTTCGGCATGCGGCTGCGAGACGACAGCTCCTGCGGCCGGCGAAGCGGCGTGCTGTGATACGCAAGCGGCGTGCTGTGATACGCAAGCGGCGAAATTTGGCGGTGAGGTAAAGGTCGAAGGAGGTTGCTGTGCTTGAACTGGATCACCGCATGAGCGAGAGAATGATGAATGGCCGCCGCAGTTGTGCGATACCGGCCAAATGCGACCTACCGCAAACCGGCAGCCTCATGGAACGTGAATGGGAAGAGTTTGTCATCCGCTGGGATGAGCGAGCGAATCGATTTGTGACGAGGACGGTTTGCTGTGCAGGGGCGCCGGTTTGCTGCTGAAAATTTAAGAAAAATTTTTGCCTCAACGATTATGTTTAGGCATAAATGAAGTATAAAATGGAGGGATTCGAAATGGAACACCTTGTTACCGCTAGCTTTGTTTTTCTTAATCTGTTCATGGTGCTCGGCGCCGTTGACCTGTTTTACTTCCATATTTGGAAGTACAAACTCCACACGCGGTCTGAGTCGCGATATGAGCATAAGCTGCACATGGTCTTCGCGTTTACAATGGTGCCGCTTGCGGTGCTGCTCTACTATCAGAATTTTGGCGGATGGGCTTTGTGGGCGGGCGCGTTTTTTGTGGCCTCGGCACTTGGCACAGAGTTACTTGACGTATTTAGTGAAAACGACAGTCGGGCATCGATCGGCGGCCTTTCTACGCAGGAATATGCGCTGCATGTCGTACTGACCATTTTAAAGGTCGCCTCGTTCGCTCTTCTTTTTGCGTCGAAGCCTCTCTCGGCTTGGGATCTATCTTCGCCGCTAGTTCTGGGAAGCTACGGCTGGATGGGCGAGATGATCGCTCTGAAAGTCGCGATCGGCAGCGGACTGGTCGGAATACTTCACTTGGCGTTACTCAATAAACGCGCCGCTGAGGTTAGGTGTTCTTCACTCACTAAGGTCGCACGATGCTCCGGTATCTCATGCTGTTCGGCAAATGCTTAACGATGAATAAAGAGAATAATTCGATAACGGATCCGGTCAAGAAGCTTTCTTTCCTTGACCGGTTCCTGACGTTGTGGATCTTCGCGGCGATGGCTCTTGGCGTCGCACTTGGGTATCTAATACCTGGGACCGCGGACTTTATCAATAGCTTTCAGGTGGGGACGACGAACGTTCCGATCGCGATCGGGCTGATCCTAATGATGTATCCGCCGCTCGCAAAGGTGAAGTACGAGGAACTGCCGTCGGTTTTTCGCAATGGCAAGATACTCGCACTTTCGCTCGTGCAGAACTGGCTGGTCGGGCCGTTATTGATGTTTTTTCTCGCGATCCTTCTCCTGCCCGATAAGCCGGAATACATGATCGGACTGATCATGATCGGCATCGCTCGCTGCATTGCGATGGTCATCGTTTGGAACGACCTTGCGGGCGGTGACACCGAGTATGCCGCAGGGCTTGTGGCGTTCAACTCGATCTTTCAGGTGCTGTTTTACAGCGTGTACGCGTACATCTTTGTGACTGTGCTGCCGCCGCTGTTTGGTGTGACTGGCGCGGAAGTTAGCATCAGTATTTGGCAGATCGCTGAGAGTGTTCTGATCTATCTCGGCATTCCGTTTTTCGCAGGGATGCTGACGAGATTCTTATTGCTCCGCCTGCGTGGCCGCGAGTGGTACGACACGGTTTTTATTCCGAAGATAAGCCCGATCACGCTCGTCGCCTTGCTGTTCACCATTGTCGTGATGTTCAGCTACAAGGGGCAATTGATCGTCGAGATCCCGTTTGACGTTGTGCGGATCGCCATACCGCTGGTGCTCTATTTTGGGATCATGTTCTTCTCCGCGTTCTTCTTGGCGAAAAAGGCGGGAGCGGATTATCCGAAAAGTACATCGCTCGCGTTTACGGCGGCGGGGAACAATTTTGAGCTTGGCATCGCCGTGGCGATCGCAGTATTTGGGATAAATTCAGGCGTTGCCTTTGCAGCGGTCATCGGGCCGCTGATCGAGGTACCCGCACTTATTTTGCTCGTGCGGGTGGCATTAAAGTTCAGAAAAGGATTCGCGGGTGAAAAAATATGAGTGAGAAGTTACGGGCGTTGATCTTATGCACGGGAAACTCCGCACGCAGCCAGATGGCTGAGGGCTTGCTGCGGCATTTGGCCGGAGACAGGTTTGAGGTCGAAAGTGCGGGGACGATCGCGAGTTTTGTTCGTCCGCAAGCGATCGCTGCGATGGCCCAGATCGGGATCGATATTTCAGGGCATCGGTCGAAATGCCTCGATGAATTTCTCGGGGAATCGTTTGATTACGTTATTACTGTTTGTGACAACGCCGCCGAGAATTGCCCGGTGTTTCCCGGCAAAGCGACCCGCGTTCATTGGAGTTTTGACGACCCTGCCGAGGCGACTGGAAGCGATCTAGAGGTTCTAAAGGTTTTTGAGCGGGTGCGGGAGGAGATAAAGGTGAAGCTCGAAGAATTTTTAACAAATATATAGCCAAAAAACTAAGGCGTTGCAGAAAATCCTGCAACGCCTTAGTTCTAAACTGGAAAAGATCTATTTGTCCTTCTTTGCGGCGGGATCAGCTGCGGGGCGATTTGCAGTATTTCCAGACGCTGGCGGAGCGGTGTCCGAGGCCGCAGAGTTTTTAACTCCGTCGACAGTCGGGCTCTTGTTCGTCATTTTCCACTCTCCGTTCTCTTTGACGAATTCGATCTTTATTCCATTCGGGAATTTGTCTGCACGGATCTCAGCCACCGCTTTGTCGCCGGTGATGACCTCGTTGCGTGCCTCGCAGATATTCCCGGTGATCGCGTCGTCCTCAAGATATTTCATGAGCGACTGGATCTTCTCCTCTTTCATGCCTTCTTCGAAATACTTCAGCGTGTCAGCCGAATAGGCTTTTCGAATACCCGCCTCGTCCTTCTTCGCCCAGGCCTCACAGTATGCCTTGAACACTGGCGTGAGCGTCGGGGCGGCATTGGTCATTGCGTCCTTAGTGGCAGTATTAGCGGCATTCGTATTCGTCGTGTTGGCGGTGTTAGTATTGGCCGCACCACCGCAACCTACCGCCATGAACGATGCGGTCACTATCGAAATAAATAAAAGATCTTTCATTCGCATAGGCTATTTCCTCACTCTTCTGAACCTCAGAGTATAATAAAATCTACTGAGATGAACAAAACCGCCCAAACCGAATTACACCGTCTTTTCCTGGTCGAAAAGCTTCCCGAACCGCTCACTCCGGCAAGCAGCCACCTGCAGATCTTTGATAATTACGTCGAAAACACGCGGATACGGCTTCGGCAGATACGCGATCCCTATACGAAGGCCTGGACCAGGGTCCTGCAGCAGAGGTTCCCCTTCGATGAATCTCACGGCACTGTTTCAAAGATCGCAGAGATGTATTTGAACGACTCAGAATATGCGGCTCTTGAGAGATTTGAGGGTCGCGAGATCAGGAAAAATCGCTACTTTCACGAGATCGATCAAGTCTCGGTCGCATTCGATATTTTTCTCGGTCCGCTTTGGGGTCTTAACACCGCGAGAGTTGATTTTGAGACGGTCGACGCGATGCAGAACTACATACCGCCCCCGATCTTTATCTTTGAAGTTTCGAACGATCCGTTTTTTGCGGGAGAGAGTTTAGTTCAGAAGAAGTTTGAGGACGTTCAAAATGAGGTTGCTCGACTAGGTCAGAGCCGGGAACGGTAGTGCGCGATGAGATGAGTGTCTGGCGAAATATTACTGATATAATACAGAGCATGGAAAACCAGTTTACTGCTGTAATAAAGCACGACGGCGATTGGTGGGTCGGATGGATCGAAGAGGTTCCGGGAGTCAATTGTCAGGAAACAAGTAGAGAGGCGTTGGTCGATAGCTTAAGAGTAACGCTTGCGGAAGCGATTGAGCTGAATCGAGCTGACGCAAAGCGCATGGCCGGCGTTAACTTTGAGCGAGAATTGATCGCCGTATGAAACGTCGCGAATTTTTGCGACATCTGCGGCAGTATGGTTGCGAACTTCTTCGCGAAGGAGCAAGCCATTCATGGTGGCACAACGATCGACTGAACACTAGGTCGGCGGTACCACGTCATTTAGAGATCAACGAAAATCTAGTGCCGAAGAACTGTAAGGATCTTGGCATCCCAAAGCCGAAAAAATAGGCTTATTGCTTCCTTGGCGTCAGAGCGACCGATCTTTCCAGAGAATCCCAAATTTGCAGATATATTTTAGTCTCACGCGGGATGAGATCGCGCCAGTTTTCTCCTCCGCGGTTGATGTAGCCCGGGAGCTTGGCCGGGTTCGAATTATAACCTGCGGCCATCAGGTGTTCCTGGGTAGCGAAGCCCGCGAGTAAGGCGTTTTGTACGGCGGGTTTTGACGCCAGATCGTTCCAGGTCATCTGCATATACAGCAGCATGGCCTGCGAGGCATTAACGTGATTACGCATTCCTTCGACAAAGTCCGGCATCAGTGCCGCATTAGGAAAAAGAGAACGAACCATTCGGTACGTCGACGGGATCATCTGAACCATGCCGCCGGCACCGGCCGAACTTACTGAGTAGCGATATGTTTGCCCTTCGTTCAGTGCGTAAAGCGTGAAAATGTCGTTGTAGATATTCGGGTGAAACTCGGTGCGAAAACGCAGGTGGTCTACGTGTTCGACCGTTGCCAGCCGCTCGGCCATGTCGGCGATCTTTGGCTGGATAAAGAAGCCTTTGTTGCGAAGCTGGTCACGGGCGATCTCGATCACGTTGTGAACGTAAAATCGTCCGGCGTTGACAACTTCCGGTGTCACGAGCCCGGGATGCGTCGAGGTGTAGTAGGCCATTTCCTGAAAAACCCCGCGATTCTCTCGAGGATACTGAACGACAAGCGGAAGATAGGTCTCACCCGTCATGTCGGTAATAACTACGGGAGTATTAACGCCATTTCCGCGAATGGTTCGGCTAGTCACCTGTTTTCCGTTTGATGAGATCAACATGGTCTGCACATTCGGAGTCAGGAACTGATCCTTCATCATCACAACCGAGTCGATCCGCCTATCTCGGGTGTCATAATAAGCGACTCGGATCAGACTCGTGAAGGCGACCGGAGTAGAGGCAGCGGTCGTCAGAGTTTGTGTCTGGAGATACCGCTTCGCCTCGGCCAGCCTCGATTTTATCTGTGCGAAATTGAGCCCCTTGTAGGTCAGGTTACTCGCTTGCGAACCCGGTGCCGTTACGGGCGTGCTGCCGACAACGATAGGTGTCGGCTGAATACGGGGCTGCTGCTGAGCAGGAGTCGCGAGCGGTTTGGGCGGCGGCAAAGTGCTTGTGACAACAACCCGGGCCGGAGCGAGCCGAGGATCAGCTTTGCTCGACTGCGAAAGAGCGGGAACGACGGAAACGGCAACGATAGCAAGGCCGAATAAGGCTCGTTTGTTCATATTTCTTTTCGGAGAGCTGCTTCGAAGGGATCGATCTTCTAAGCCGACGCGGGTGTTACGCACACGTAAGATTCTCGCAGACTTTAAGCGGTTGTCAAGACTTTTCGTTTAAATTGTTGCTTATACAAATATTGCTTATGGATAGTTTAAGCTTGTTTGACGTTAAACCGTGAGGTATAACTAATGTTTGCCGCATTTTACGGCGGTATTTCTCTATGAAACAACTCTTTGGAACGGACGGTATTCGCGGCCTCGCCGGTGAATTTCCGTTGGACGAACCCACGGTTCGGATCATCGCAGCTTCGCTCGTGCGGCATTTTCGTGAGCGTTTGGGCCGCGATCCAAAATTTGTATGCGGGCGTGATACGCGTGAGTCGGGTTCGTGGATACAAGACGCTATTTTTTCCGGTATTCTGGCGGAAAATGGCCAGTGCCGCTCGGCGGGCGTTATTACGACCCCGGGAGTTGCGTATGTGACGAAGGAATTTGATTACGACGCAGGTATTGTCATAAGTGCTTCCCATAACCCTTTTCGCGACAACGGTATAAAGATCTTCCTGCCCTCGGGGATGAAGATCGACGAGGCGACGGAGCGCCTTATCGAGAAAGATATTTTTGCCAAGATCGTGCCAGATCCTGCCGATCAACCGGAGATCGATAAGGAAAGTGAAGCATTTTTTCGACTTGCCTACTCCGCTCACCTCTCCGCCGCCGCGAGCGAGGTAAAACTTAACCATTATCGCCTGGTGATAGACTGCGCTAATGGTGCAGCGTCGTCGTTTGCACAGAGCGTTTTTGCAAATTTCGGCGGCGGCGTTGTGGTCATCAACAATGAACCGGATGGCCGCAATATCAACGAAAACTGCGGTTCGCTGCATTTGGAGGTGCTTCGCGAACGAGTTTTGGCTGAAAAGGCAGATGTCGGTATCGCCTTTGACGGAGACGCGGACCGGGCCTTGTTTATCGATGAGACCGGTGCGATCGTCGATGGTGACGCGACACTCTGGATAATGGCCAGATATCTGAAAGATCACGGGAAGCTCGTAAATTCCAAGGTTGTTGCCACGGTTATGAGCAATATCGGTCTCGAGATCGCACTACGGTCCGCCGGGATCGAACTGCTTCGCACAAGCGTTGGTGATAAGTACGTGCTCGAAAAGCTGGTTGAAACCAGCTCGGAAGTTGGCGGCGAGCAGTCGGGCCACATCATCTTTCCGGAGAAAAGCCTTGTTGGTGATGGCATGATGACGGCTCTCTTAATGCTGAGGGCGATAAGCGAACGCGGGCTGTCGCTAGCTGAAGCGGTAAAGGGTTTTACCGCGTATCCGCAGATCTTGTTGAACGTTAAGGTTGCTGAAAAACGTCCGTTCCATGAAGTTGCCGAGATCGCCGAAGCCGCTGCTGTCGTCGAAAAAGAGCTGGAAGGGCAGGGGCGTTTGCTTCTTCGCTATTCTGGAACTGAAAATCTCGCTCGGGTGATGATCGAGGGTAAAGAGCAGTCGGAGATAGAATCCCAGGCAGCTCGGATCGCCGATGTAATCAAGAGCAGTCTTGGGTAGCTTTCTTTCAGAATGCCAAATGTAAAAGTCCGCATTTCCGGCCGTGACTCGGCCTACAAGATCAAGATCGGTTCAGACACCTTGTCGAGTGCCGGTCCATGGGTGGCGGATTGCTTAAAGCGCGATGGCTGCAAAGTCGCGATAGTTTCAAACCCAACAGTGTTTCAGCTGCACGGTGAGGCGGTTGAGCGATCGCTGATCGAAGCCGGATTCGCAGTTTCTCGGTTCTTGATGAAGGACGGCGAAGCTCACAAGAGCCTTCGGACCGCCGAAGCCGCGCTTTCGTTCTTTTCAGAGGCTGGCCTGACGCGGACGGATGCGGTCGTCGCTCTTGGCGGCGGGGTTGTCGGTGATCTCGCAGGCTTTGCGGCGGCAATGTATCTTCGCGGTATCGCTTTTCTTCAGATACCAACTACGCTTTTGTCGATGATCGATTCGTCGGTTGGCGGCAAAACTGGTGTGAATACCGTATTTGGCAAGAATCTCGTCGGTGCATTTCACCAGCCATCGGGCGTTTTGATCGACGTAGACACCCTCGCCACACTTCCGCAGCGTGAACTGATCGCTGGATTCTGTGAGGTGGTAAAGCACGGAGCGATCGGCGGAAAGCCTCTCCTGAAACAAACCCAAAAGTTTCTTTCCACGTTCCCGATAGAGGCTTTTGGGGATAATCAAACGGATAGGGGTTTCAGATCTGAGATCTCAAAGCTGATAGCCGCAAACGTCGAATTTAAAGCAAAGATCGTTGTGGGCGACGAACGGGAATCTTCTAAACGAATGGATGGCCGCTCGCGGAAGATCTTGAATTTCGGCCACACGCTGGCTCACGCACTTGAGAAGGTTACGAGCTATCAATATTTCAAGCACGGCGAGGCGGTCGGGTATGGAATTTTGTTTGCTGCTGAGCTTTCAAAAAGTCTTGCTCTTTGTGATGAAAAAGATGTAAAATTGTTGAACGATGTTGCGCAAAGCGTCGGCCCACTGCCGGCGCTGGCCAAGATCGATGGAGACGAAGTTTTTGAGGCCTTCAAATTCGACAAGAAGCATCTGTCCGGTTCGCTCCAAATGATCCTGCTCAAGGGGATCGGAAAACCGGTGATCTTGACGGATAATGACATCCCTCGCACGACAGTGCAAAAAGTCCTCAAACAGCTTCTGAAAAAATGGGCCTGATTTGGCCGATCCTTTTTTCCAGGAGTCAACAATGAACCAAAAGCTCAGAGACCGTAGTTCTGAACGCGGAAGTGCCGGAACAAAATTTGCCATCACGCTGGTCGTTATCTTGCTGGTTGCGAACGCCGGTTACAACTACATACCGGTCGCATACGAAGCAGAAAGCGTCAAAAGTGAAATGTCGACCGCCGTCCTGCAGGGCCTTGCCACGCCGGGGAAGATAAATCCGGTTGACAACGTAAAAGCTAGGATCCAGCGAGCGTTCGCGGTAAACAATGTTCCTGCGAATGCGTTCCTTGACGTGAAAATGGCGGGCCCGGCGATCACGGCTAGAGTAGCTTACACGAAAGAAGTCGGCATATTACCCTTCGGCATCTATACCTACCAGTATGTTTTCGACCATACGGCGACGCCGAGCGGCTTCCTGCTAGAGCAGACAAAAGATGCAACAGCATCTAAATAGCGGCAGCAAGCGCCTGACGCACCTTTAACGGCTGGATCTGGATCAGCCCTTCCGGCGCGTCGGCCAGCCAGGTGCTTGGGCAGACGCCGCACGTAGTGCATTTTTCAACAGCAGGACATGGAAGGCTCGAGAGTGATTCTCGGGCTTTTTCGTGTTCGGTTTTCAGGAATTCAAATGAGAGGCCGCTGTCGACGATCGACCACGGGAGAAACTCGTTATAGGAGCGGTCTCGGGACGTATGAAAGAAGATATCGGAGCCGGTTTCCCGGAGAGCTCGATTGAGGTCGCCGTGACGGGCAGTTTCGTTGATGACCTTCGCGATCGTGCGATCGCCTGAGGAATACAGAGCCTGCTCGTGAGCGATCTTTGCCGACATAAAACGAACCTCGACGTTCGGGATGCGGCTTAGGCCCTTGCACACGTATTTGATGCGTCGTTTTAACTCTTTTTCCTCGCAGATCGCATCCCATTGGAGCGGGGTGTTTGGTTTCGGAACAAAACCGTTGAGCGACGGGATGATCTTGCCGGCACGGCCGAATTTCTTTCCGGCCTCGAGCATTCGGTCCTTAATGCGTTCGACCAGGACAAACATCTCATCCAGATCCTCGTCGGTCTCGGTCGGAAGTCCGACCATCATATAGAGCTTGATGGTCAGCATCCCGCGGTCAAAAACCGCGCCGCAGATGTCGACGATCTCGTCATTGGTCAGATTTTTATTGATCACGCGGCGAAGCCGGTCGCTGCCTGTTTCAGGAGCAACGGCAATTTGCTGATCACGTGAATCCACCAGAGCGTCTAGCAGTTCATCAGAGATCTGGTCAAGGCGAAGGCTGGAAACCGAAATGCGGTACTCCATCGCCCGTAATTCTCGTAAGATCGTCGAGATCTCGGGGTGATCGCAGACTGCGGTTGATACGAGGCCGATCTTGTCGGTTTTGTGGCGCCATTCCCTGGCTTTTGTGAGGATGTCTTTGGCCGGAACGACCCGCGGCGGATAGTAAT
This sequence comes from Acidobacteria bacterium Ga0077534, assembly GCA_001464455.1. Lineage (GTDB taxonomy): Bacteria > Acidobacteriota > Blastocatellia > Pyrinomonadales > Pyrinomonadaceae > OLB17. Next base: position 198,625 of record LNEI01000018.1, on the reverse strand, counting down.
TGTAGCCGGCCCAGCAAAAACGGCAGCCCTGCGAACAGCCCCGGGATATCTCGACCAGCAGACGATCGCCCATCTCGGCCTCGGGCGACCAAATGGCGGTGGACGGGCAAAAAGTATCTTGATTTACGAGAAACTCAGCTAGTTCAGTTTCGCCCCGTTTCAGTGCACGACGCAGCGTGCCTTCTTTCGGGTTGACCGATGCCAGAGCCCGTCCGACGCGTTTCGGAACGCCGATCTGTTTCGGCAGATAGTCAAAAACTGTCCCGTCGTCATTGTAAATAACGTCGTAGAGCGACGGAACGTAAAACCCGCGTCCGATCCGGGCGAGTGCCAGCAGAACGTCTTCTTTGTTCGGGCGAAACTCGTCATCTTCGCCGCCGAGAATAGCGTCGACGAGCTGATGAGCCAAAATTTCACCTTCGCCGACCGCAATTACGTCTGTAAAGTCAGCTATCGGCTCAGGGTTTAAAAACGAAGCTGCGCCGCCCATGATGACAAGCGGCTGATCTTCGTCCCGTTCACTCGACCAGACTGGAATACCAGCAAGATGAAGCATCTTTGCCATGTTCAGGTAGTCCGTTTCAAACGAGATCGAAAATGCGACAACGTCAAAGCTCTTGACCCGCGACTGCGTTTCGAGCGACATCAGCGGCGTTCCGGTCTTTTCGTATTCCGCCAGTTCGTCCTTATCGGGCAAAAAGACGCGCTCGCAAACAACACCAGGGATCGTGTTGAACAGCTCGTACATCGTATGCAGGCCCAGATTCGCCATCCCGATGCCATGCGTGTTCGGATAACAGAGAGCGATTCGCAGCTCGCCATTCCGCGAGGTGATATATCCTTCCTCGGCGGCGAGTTTGCGTTTGTAGCTTTCGATTATCCGTTTACTCATACTCAACTAAAATTTCAAGTTTAACAGAAAACAAAGAATTGCCCGCGAATTAAGAGAAGATTTGCGAATCGTGCACAGCTTATTCGCAAATATTCGTTTAGTTCGCGGGCTTCATCTGTCCAGACTATTTCTTTTTAGCGTCCTTCTGGTCAGGCTTAGGTACCAGGACGAAAGGACGGTGCTGGACTACGAAGGTTTTTTCGTCGGTTGTGCCGTCGCCGTCTACGTCGACTTTGACATCGAGCTTGTACTTCTTACCGGGCTCGTGCTTCTCCGGTATGTCATAGGCAAGTGAATACTGGCTTCGGAGAAGGGAATTGATCGAGTTCAAATAGCCCGGTATCTCGCCTTCGAATGTCATTGGGAAGTGCTGGCCGCCGGATTCCTTCGCGAAAGTATTCATCGTGTTCTGTGCCTGGAGAAACGTCAGGCGGCCGGGCTGGCCGATCAGTCCGTCAGTGGCTCCGAGATACGGTTCGTATCGCTTAAAGAATAGATTGCCGGTGCTGATGATGTAGATCGGGATGCCTGCTTCCTGGACTATTTTGCGGATCTGGTCGTAGTTTATCTTGCTGAAAGTATCGATGCCGGAGGCGACGAGGATGATCGCTCGTCGTTTTGACTTAACCTCGACCATACCCCCATAGACTGATTTCTCATTCTCAGAATTCTCAAGAACTACCGAGTCGCCAACGCCGCCGACGAGAGCGAATTTAAGGGCATCGAAAAGATTATTCTCGCGGAACGCCGGGCGATTGCGGAGCAAAAGATCGACCGTTCGGTTAAGCCTTGCGGGGTCGTTGGTGAAATCCGTGATCGGGGTCGGTCGCATATCGAATGCGATGACCGAGGCATAATCGTCCGGGGCCTTGATAAACCTCGATAGGAAATACGCGACCGGCTTGATCACCTCATTTGCCCCGGGCTCAAAGTACCCACCCGCAGCCGATCCGAATACCTCGGTCCATTTGCTGTATTCGACGACAAGCGAAACGGTGATCGGAGCCTCGGGCGTGGCGAAGCTTGAGAGGTTTTGCTTTACGCCGTTCTCGAAGATCGAAAAATTTTCCTTCTTCAAACCCGAGATGATCTGGCCCGTTTTCTTATTTATAACGACGGCATCGACCGCAACGATGTTCGACTCGACCTTTTCGACGGTGGTGTCGATGATCGCATTCTTCTCTTCTTCGAGGCGTTTTTTCTCTTCCTCGAGCTTTTTCTTCTCTTCTTCGGTCAGCGGTTTCGGACGCTCATTTTTCTTGCCGCTTTCGGTCGGCGGAGTGCCTTTTTGCGGACGCGACTGGGCCGCAACGGTCGAAGCTGCGGCTGCAACAAATACGAAAGCCGCCAAAAACGCGAAGCCAATATGCCGAAGAGAATTTTTAGTCATAGTCTTATTTCTGCCTACGATGTTAGATACCGATTGTCCGCTTTTCGTTGGTTATCTGCAAAGTAATTCGGACGGCTCGGGAATTTAGATGAAATGTATCTACTATTTAACACGATCCGTGCGATACTTAGTGAATTTATTTTTGTGAAAAAGGGCCTCGTCGCGTCAGCGACGAACAGACCGTGGGTTACGGCTTTAGCACTGGCGGCGTATTGCCTGGCCGGAATCCCTCGGCGAATTTTGAGATACGCTGTGCGGTAAAGAGCATACGGCGTTGCTGAGGAGCCATTTATGTCGAACAAGCGATCAACCGAAGCTATGAGGGGTTTTGTGATGAGCAATTTGCGAATTGTTTTGTGTGTGCTGTTTGTTTGCAGCGTGGCCCTTGGGTTGTCTGTTTGGCGCTCTGAGATCGTTTCGGCTATCGATCTGGTCATTCCCTCGCAGCAGCCGGCTCCGGTTGCGACACCGCCGGCGGATGACCAGACTGATGTGATCGTGCTCGACGCAAACGCTCCGAACGCTCTCGCGGCCGGCACGTTGACGGCGAGCGACTCGACGTTTAATCGCCCGTCGAATTGCACGACATTATCAGGCAACACGACTCGGTTTGACGCGATCCCGTTCACGGTTACTGCGGCCGGGACTAAAACGATCAGTTTTGAGGCGGCGGATGGCGGTTCTATCACTCCGAACGGCACGGACGGAGCCGGGCCCGACACGTTTTTGGTCTTGTATAACGGAGCATTTAATCCGGCGTCTCCGCTGACCAATTGTTCGACCTTTAATGACGATATAAACGGTGCTGTAAACCGGCGTTCAAGGATCACCGCTAATCTAGCGGCGGGTACATATACGGCGGTAATTACATCGTTTGGCGCCGTTCCAACTACTACAACAGGCGACGCTGCTCTGCCGTGGACGTATTCTTTGGCGATCACGGGAGGTGTCACGCTAACTGTAACTAAGACCGCTGACACGAACGACGGAGTCTGCGACTCCGACTGCAGCTTGCGTGAGGCTATCGCGGCTGCATCGGCGGGGGATGCGATCGCTTTTTCGCCGCTGTTTAACTCGCCGGGGCAGCTGATTACGCTTGGTCCCGGTCAGATCGTGATCAACAAAAATCTGACGCTCACCGGCCCAGGAGCCAATTTGTTGACCGTCTTGGGATCGAGCAATCGGATCTTCGAAGTCAATGGCGGTGTGACCTTTAATCTGAGTGGCGTCACGCTGACCGGGGTCTTCGCTCCCGGAATCAACGGCGGAGCGATCTCGAATAGCGGCACATTAAATCTCTCGAATTCTGCTATCACCGATAACGCTGCCAATAATGGCGGCGGTATATTCAATTTTTCGACACTATCGATAGTCAACAGCACAATCAGCGGAAATGCAGCGGGCCCCGGCGGTGGCGGCGGCGTTTTTAATCAGGGCACCGTAACCATCTCAAACTCGACCTTTTCGGGCAACACGGCAGCTGGCAATGGCGGCGGTGGAGCACTAAGCTCACTCGCCGGCACTGCGACCATTACCAATTCCACGATCACGAATAATTCATCAAACGGTTCGGGGGGCGGAATTCTCAATCAGGCGACGTTCAATCTAAGAAACAGCATCGTTGCAAACAACACTTCTGTCTCAGGGGGACCGGACATTAACGGTTCGGTCGCTTCGCAGGGCTTCAATCTGATCGAGAATACCACCGGAGCAACAATTACTGGCACTACGGCCTCAAATATCACCGGAATCGATCCGGGCCTCGGCCCGCTCACGAATAACGGCGGCCCCACGCAGACTCGCGCGTTGCTCGGCACCAGTCCGGCCATTGATAAGGGCAGCAACTCGGGCAGCCCGCTGCCGACGACCGATCAGCGTGGCGCCGGGTTTGCTCGCGTAATTGATCTGGCGATTCCGAACGCGTCCGGTGGTGACGGGACGGATATTGGGGCCTTCGAATCCGCGACCTTTACTGACACGACGCCTCCCACAGCGGTCGGAACGGCCCCGAATATTACGACTGCGGGATCAACCCAGCTTGTGGCTACAGTTACGTACACTGATGACGTAGGAATCGTTTTCGCGAACAATATCGACACGAACGACATCCGCATCACGGGGCCGAATGGATTTAATGCCTCACCTGGCGGGTTCGGCGGTAGTGGTACCACCACGCAGCTGAACGTCAATTATTCATTTGTACCGCCCGGCGGCACCTGGGATTTTGCCGACAACGGAACCTACACCATCGTCATGCAGGCCAATCAGGTCGCGGATACGTCGGGCAACTTCGTCACGGCGGGGACGATCGGGACGTTTACGGTCAACATCCCCGACACCGCCGCGCCGACCGCGAGCGGGACCGCGCCAAATGTGACGACCGCAGGAGCTACATTGCACACGGCGACAGTTGTTTACACTGACAATCTTGCGATAAACGCGAGTACGGTCGGGATCGGCGACATTCGCATCACAGGGCCGAACGGCTTTGACCAGCCGACCGACTTTCAAAACGTCACACCGGGCGGCAACGGAACGCCGCGAACGGCCAACTATCCGTTCCCTGTACCCGGCGGATGGACATTCGCAAAGAACGGCACCTACAACATCGTCATGCAGGCCAATCAGGTCGCCGATACGTCGGGTAACTTCGTCGCGGCGGGGACGATCGGGACGTTTACGGTAAATATCCCGGCGAGTCCGCAGACGTTCATCGTCACCAATCTAAACAACGACGGCCCGGGCAGTCTGCGGCAGGCGATCCTCGACGCCAACGCCAACAGCCCCGCCGCCGACACGATCAATTTCCAGGCGGGATTGACGGGAACGATCACGCTCGCGGTTCCGGGCGAACTCGTAATCAGTGACAGCGTAACCATCAACGGTCCTGGTGCGAGTGCGATTTCCGTTTCGGGCAACAATCAGAACCGCGTCCTTCGAATCGATAACGGTTCCGTTAGCCTGAGCGGACTAACCATCACCGGCGGCAATACTAACGGTGGCCAAGACGGCGGCGGCATATTCAACAGCGGAACCCTAACCATCACACAATCGACCATTTCAAACAACAACGCATCGGGTATCGGTGGCGGGATTTTTAGCGACGGCACTTTAACGATCTCCGACTCTGTCATCAGCGGTAACACTGCCTCGAACGCTGGCGGCATCGAATCCGCCGGCGGTACTCTTACCCTCATCCGAAGCACAGTGAACAATAATGTTGCAACTTTTCAGGGGGGCGGCGTCAGGCTATTTGACGCGAGTGGGGTTATTATAAACTCGACAATAAGCGGTAATACCGCCAACAGCCAGTCTTCCGCTGGCGGTGGGATCTTGATTGAGAGCGAAGTGAATTCCACGCTTGAAGTCACGAACTCGACGGTTGTGAACAACATAACCGGTTCGGCTGGTACGACGGGCGGGATCAGAACCGTTAGCTTCCCCCCTGGCAATGTAACAACATCGTTGAAGAATACGATCGTTGCGAACAATTCACTCCCTAATCTCGCCAGCCAGTCTTTCGGCGGTAGTGCGGTGATTTCGTCGCAGGGATTCAATCTGGCGAGCGACAACGGGGGAGGTTTTCTTACCGGAACCAGCGATCAGATAAACACCAACCCGCTCCTCGGCCCGCTCGCAAGCAACGGCGGCCCGACGCGCACTCATGCTCTGCTCGCGGGCAGTCCGGCGATCGATAAGGGCGACAATACAGGTTCGGGGCAAACGACCGATCAGCGCGGGTCTGGATTTACAAGAACCATTGATCTGGCCGGGATCACTAATGCTGGAGACGGCACGGACATCGGTGCGTTTGAAGCCCAGACCGCGCCTGTAGCGCCGCCGACCATTTCCATTGAGGACGTTTCGCGAGTGGAGGGCAACAGCGGCCTAACGGCCTTCGGGTTCAACATCAATCTTTCCGCTCCGAGCGCTCAGACAATTACCGTTACCATCAACACGGCGGACGGCACAGCGACGGCGCCTTCGGATTACACGACGCCGATCCTCGGCAACACCTTTACCTTTAACCCGGGCGAGCAGACTAAAACGGCAACGATCCAGGTAAACGGCGACACATCGGTCGAGCCCAACGAGACTTTCTTTGTCAATCTGTCGAACCCGACAAACGCCACCATTGCCGATGGGCAAGGTCAAGGCACTATCATCAACGATGATTTTGTGCCCGCAACTTTCGTTGTGACGAATCTAAATAACGACGGCCCGGGCAGCCTGCGTCAAGCGATCCTCGACGCCAACGCCAACAGCCCCGCTGCTGACACGATCAGTTTTCAGCCGGGTTTGACGGGGACGATCAGTTTGCTAACTGCCTTACCTAGCATTAACGACAACGTGACCATAAACGGCCCAGGTGCAAATCTGCTAACCGTGCGACGCGACATCAATGCGGCAGCCGAATTTCGTATCTTCACCATTATCAGCACAACGAGCGAGATCAGCGGCCTGACCGTTAGCGGCGGTCGTATGAATGCCCCGGGCAACAGCAGCTTTGGCGGCGGCATTCTGAGCCTTAGCCGCCTGACACTTTCGCAGGTTCATGTGACCGACAATCAGGCCGGCAGCGGGGGCGGGGTTCACTTGTCTAACATCGACGGGGTTTTCACAAACTGCACTTTCAGCAATAACGAGTCCACCAACGCCGACGGCGGAGGCGGCGCAATCCGCTTTCAGGGTCAGAGTGACCGCGTTTTGCGTATCAATAACAGCACCATCAGCGGAAATCGCAGCACCAATAACATCGGCGGCGGGATAAGCCATACCAGTTTTAGCGGCACCAGTCGCCTGGAGATCACTAACAGCACGATCGCGAACAATACGGCACTCAATGCAGGCGGTGTTTTAAGTTTCTCTGTGGGCAATTCAACCGCTATAACAACCCTTCGCAATACCATCGTTGCGAACAACTCGTCGAACAATCTCGGAACCGGAACATTCAACGGCGGTACGCCGACGTTCCAGACGCTCGGCTTTAACCTGAGCGACAACTTCAACGGCGTTTTCACTCCGGCAGGCACCGACATCACCGGAAATCCGCTACTCGGAGCGCTAGCAAGCAACGGCGGCCCGACGCAGACTCATGCTCTGCTCGCCGGAAGTCCAGCGATAGATAAGGGAAGCAACGCCGGTTCGGGCGTGACGACCGATCAGCGTGGGCTGACGCGTCCTCGTGATCTGATCGCAATATCAAACGCAGCAGGCGGCGACGGCTCGGACATCGGCGCGTACGAAGAGCAGAATGAACCTGCCCCGACGCCAACGCCAACGCCAACGCCAACGCCAACGCCAACGGCTACACCAACACCAACGCCGACGCCGACGCCGCCACCGGCGAATATTGTAGTTACAAATACGAACGACAGCGGCCCGGGCAGTTTGCGGCAGGCGATAGCTGATGTTGCATCTGGTGGGACGATAACCTTCTCATCGCTGTTCATCGGGCCCGATCCGGCTGATCCTGACAGCCCGGACGCTCCGCAGACGATCACGCTGACGAGCGGACAATTGCTGATCACAAAAGCAATGACGATCAACGGTACGGGAGCTAACTTACTGACGATCTCCGGCGGAAACAGCAGCCGGGTTTTCGACACCGTCTTCAGCCCGAGCATGGTAGTAAACCTGAGCGGTATGACGATCGCGGGCGGAAATGCTACCAGCGGCGGCGGTGGCGGCATCCGAAATAGTGCGAATATGACCCTTACCGCCGTAGTTGTTGCTGGAAATACAACCGTGAGCGCGGGCGGGGGAATATCCAGCAATACGTCTCTCACGGTTATCGATTCGACGATTTCCGCGAATACCGCAGGCGAGGATGGCGGAGGCATAATAAGCGACGGCACGGCGCTTACGATCCGCAACTCTACGATCAGCAGCAACTCCGTGTTATCTAGCAACGGCGAAGGCGGTGGTATCTGGTCACGGGGAGCTGCGTCGATCACCAACAGCACGATTACAAACAACACGGTCGGCGGGGCGACGCGAACCAGCGGCATCTTTTGCCGCGGAGGCAGCGTGACATTGCGTAACAGCATAGTCGCAGGCAATGTCGGCAATACAGCGAAACCCGACACAGCCGGCACGGGAGATACCGGCTTCGTTTCGAATGGTTTTAACCTGATCGGAAATCGCGGTGCGATTACGGCGTTTAATCAGACGGCGGATCAAAGCGGCACCGGAGCGACGCCGATCAATCCGCTCCTCGGCCCGTTGCAAAATAACGGCGGTACGACACCGACAAACGCTTTGCTCGCGGGCAGTCCGGCGATCGACGGCGGCAATAGTTCGGGATCGTTCAATGACCAACGCGGCCCCGGCTTCCTGCGTGTTGTCGATCTGCTCGCTCCAAACGCCCCGGGCGGTGACGGAGCGGACATCGGGGCTTTTGAACTGCAAACCGAGCCGCCGCCTGCGACCGCCACTATCAGCGGACGCGTTCTAAGGCCGAGCGGGCAAGCTCTGTCGAATACCCGCGTTTTCCTTACGGATGAGCAGGGAAATCGGCTTATCGCGACTACTAGCAGCTTCGGCATCTTTTCGTTTAATAATGTAACGACCGGCCAGACGTACTTTCTGACCGTGTCGTCAAAGCGTTTCCGATTTTCTCCGCAAACGCTCCTGATCAACGGCAACATCAGCGGCCTTGATCTGCTCGGCCTCGAATAGCGGTGCGGCGATGTGAGATAATCGAGACAATCTCATGCAGAAGTACACGATGGGTCGCCTCGGAGTTTGTTTTTTAGTTTGTCTGACATTTCTCGCTTCGCTCGCAGCGACCAGCCTCATTCAACGCTCGAACGCCGGTTCTCCGGACGTTGCGAGCGTTTTTTCTTGCACGCCGATACCGATATCCATCGGCGGATCGACCAACGGGAACCTCGAAACCGGCGATTGCGTCGATACGAATACCGCTCTTTACGATGGCTACACGTTTAGTGGAATTACGGGTGAACCGCTGGATATCAGGCTCGTATCGGAGACTTTTGCTCCCAGCCTTCGCCTTGTCCAAGGGAACTATCCCGGCGGGGCAGTGATCGCAACCGGCGTGGACGTGGGAAACGGGAGCAGACGCATTTCGGCAATCACGCTTCCTTCGGCGGGAACTTACACGATCGTGGCGAGTTCTCAGATGGCGGGCATTACCGGTGGTTATACCTTAACGCTCGAAACGACTAATCCCCGAGTTGAAAATATCCAGCGTCTCAGTGCCGATCCTTCACCGACGGGGTCGACCGTCGGTTTCGGGGTAACGTTTACATCGCCGGTCACGGGCGTCGATCCAAGCGATTTTGCATTGACGACGAGTGGCGTGTCGGGAGCGGCGATCACCAACGTCGCGGGAACTGACTCGGTTTACACCGTTTCGGTCAATTCGGGGTCAGGTGCAGGCACGATACGTTTGGACGTCGTCGATAATGACACGGTCGTCAATGGTGCGGGCATCCCGCTCGGCGGCATTGGGTTGGGTAATGGGAGTTTTACGGGCCCATCCTACACGATCGTCAGCGGCACACCGACGCCCACGCCTACACCTTCTCAGAACGTTGTTGTGACCAGCACCGCGGACAGCGGTCCGGGAAGCCTCCGGCAGTCGATCGCCGATGTGACTAATGGCGGGACCGTGACCTTCTCCTCAGTATTCTCCACCCCGCAGACCATCGTTTTAACGTCGGGCGAACTGCGTATACTCAAGGATATAAATATCTTAGGGCCCGGACCTGGTCTCTTGACGGTTTCCGGCAACAACGTCAGCCGGGTCTTTAACATCGGGCAAAGCAGTCCGGGACATTCTGTCACCATCTCGGGACTGACCGTCGCAGCCGGACGGGCACCGGACAATGACTTTGGCGGTGGACTCGAACAGAATTTTGGAACTCTGACGCTTTCTAACTGCGATTTCACCGGAAACAATGCAACGGCGGATTCGGCTGGCTTTGGCGGGGCGATCGACTTTTTTGACGGAACGCTAAACATAATCGGCTCAAGAATATCGGGAAATTCGTCGGCGACGAACGGCGGCGGAATAGCTGTCGCAAATACTTTGTTGACTATCTCAAACTCGTCCGTGACCGGAAATTCATCCGGTGGCGGCGGCGGACTCCACGTTTTTGGCGGGGCCGCGTCTATCATCGGTTCGACTTTTAGCGCAAATACTGTCACCAATCGAGGCGGGGCGATCTTTGTTCAGAACGGCGGGTTGTCGATAGATATCTCGACATTTTCGGGAAATTCCGGTGCCGCCGCGAGTGAAGCGATCGCCGGATTTCTGGCCTTCGAATCGACCTCCGGTGCTCGAACAGCTCAGATAACTAATACTACGATCGCCTATAACGTTGCCACGCCGAACGAGGTAGGAGCGATACTCGCGGTCGCCCGTTCAAATTCCGGTGCTGCGGTCACTGTGATCCTGCGAAATAGTCTGCTAGCAAGTAATTCGGAACCGGCAATGCAATCATTTGCCACCAGCGGTGCGTCGTCGACGATCTCGTCTCAGGGGTTCAATCTCACGACCTCTTCGGGGAATGGATTCTTGAGCCAAACCTCCGACCGCTTGAACGCTGAGGCCGGCCTCGCCCCGTTAGCGAATAACGGCGGGATCACCCAAACCCACCGACTTCTCGCGGAAAGCGCCGCGATCGATGCGGGAAAGAGTTTTGCTACGGCAACTGATCAACGCGGCAGCGGCTTCCCTCGAATAGTCGACCTCACAGCCGCAAATGCCGCAGACGGCGACGGTGCGGATATCGGTTCTTACGAACTCCAATCCGAACCCCCGCCGCCGATAGCATCGGTCTCCGGCCGCGTTACGACGCCGACCGGGCAGGGCCTCAGAAACGCCATTGTCGCGATCACGGACCCGCAAGGCATTCGCCGGACGGCGACGACGAGCTCGTTCGGCATCTATACCTTTACCAACATTCCGACCGGTTTCAACTACATCTTCGGCGTAAGTTCTAAGCGCTACCGTTTTAGCCCACAGTCGCTAACGGTGAACGGCAATCTCGGAAATGTCGACTTTACAGGCCTTGAGTGAAATAAAAAAGCCCCGACGTCTTCGCGGGGCTGTTGTTAAGATACTACTGGACCGGTTTATTCCGGGATGATCTCGATCTTGACATTAAACGAACCTGAGTTGTCCTCGAGGTAACCCTCATTGATGCCGAGGAACAAGGCTCCGTCGCGGCTCGCGACGAACTCACGCTCAGAACCGACGTAGATAAAGTCATTGTTGTCATCGCCAATGACCGCGATCAGAGCTCCCGTGGCGACGTTCTTAAGTAATTTCTGATCATCTTTAAGATCTGGCAAACCTGAAGCGGTCGATGAATTTCCTCTTCCCAAACTCACTTTTCCGTCACCCGATATTCGGATCCGCTGGCCCTTTCTCACGACCCAGCCGGAGTTTGTCCAGCCATTTGCTGTATTGTCGGCGAGAACCTTCACCTTCCACTCAATGGGCTTCATCGATTCGGTTGAACGATTCGGGGTTTGGCGGATGATGTCGTCATCGGTTTTGATAACCTTTGCTTGAACGATAGGAGGCTGAGTTACCGGAGCCTTGTATGACGCGTTAGCCGACTCCGCAGGAGTCGCTGCGTCGAAAACGATAGACTCGATCTCATTTGCACCGAACGTCATCTGCCTCTTTCGGGACCCATCACCCATCGTTACGGTGAATTTACCGTTGCCGAAACTCGTGATCTTGCCCTTGATGATACTGCCGTCCTTCAGACGGAGCGTGTCCGCCATCACAAAGTTCGAAACACCGAGTATCAAAAGGACCGATGCGAAAAGCCTCAAATGCCTGGAAGTGCGAAACATAATGCCTCCATTTTCTGTGCGATCAAACGACTCGCGAGCAGGGAAGCCCACTCAGCAAGTGCGAGATTGATGAATCTTAGATCTATCGAGTTGCAAGAATTGCTAAACCCTTAAGCAAAACCTTTCCCGATGATACAGAAAGTTTCTAATGTTGTAAATGAATATTTATGTCGCAGATTGTTGTAAACACTGCAGATATTGCCTGCCAGGAATCTAAAGGATGGTGAACCGCGATCGATGCCTTAAGCGCCTTAGGAAGGTCGAGGCCGATATAGCGGTTGCACCAAGATAGTGATCCTGTTAGATCAGATCTGCTACCAAGCGTCCTGATCGCATAGCGCCGTTGAGCGATGGATAGGCCGTGTAATCGCCACAACGGTACAAAATGTCACTGATCTTCAGAGCACTGGTGTCCGGCGAATCGGGCAGAAACTGAGGCAGAGCATCGGGGATCTCATAGGTTTTGAGGTGTGTCCATGTTTTACCAGTGCCAAACCAGGTAGCTAGTTCGGCCAGAACCTCCTGTTCTGTCACGGCTTTGTTGCCAACGATGTTAACCGAGATCAATGTTTTCCCTTTTGGGGCAAAGGATGGGATAACATCTGACACCGGGAAAACATGGTCGATCAGCTCGTCCTTGTTCGCATTGATGATCAAGAACGGTTCTCCGACTAGGGCCAGCGGGTCATCGCTTTCAAAATAGAAACAGGTTGTACCGTTAAATTCGATCTTCGGATCTTCACCGAGAAGCTTTGCCGATGCTGCTGCATCAGTGGCCAATACTATCTTGTCAGCCGCGATAGTCTCTCCGTTTTCCAAATATATAGTGGTGCCGTCGATCTGTTTGACTTTTGTGCTCAGCCGAACTTGCTCGGGAGACAGCAGTTCTTTTATCTGTTCCGGGATCGCTTGCATCCCGGCCTCGGGGATAACAACATCGCCCTTTGCGAACTGCGAGTACAGGAACTTGAAGAAGGCCGAGTCGGTTTGCATTTCCTCTTCGAGAAAAACCCCGCGAAAGAAGGGGATGAAAAAACGGTCCATCATAGTCTTCGAGTACCCGAAATCTTCCAAAAATGAAAGGGTGGTCTCGTTCGATCTCGACGTCGGCTCAGCGGCGTTTTGAGTTGCCCAATTCAGATGCAGGACCTTGAATTTATCAACTATGCCGCCGACGGGTGAAAGCAGAGCTTGCGGAGCGGAAACAAGGTTTTTGAGCGGATTCGGCATCACGAAAAACTCACTGCCGATCCGAACTCTGGCTCCCGATGGAATGTGTTTTAAGTGCAAGGCATCGTAATCCAATAGCCTTTGAGCTTCGGGATATGAGGTTAGAAGAACCTGGAAGCCGCGGTCTAGCTTGAATCCGTCGACAATATCCGTTCGCACTCGTCCGCCGACGGCATCAGAAGCCTCGAGGACCAAAGCCTCTACACCCTTGTCTTTTAGGTATTTCGCACAGGTCAAACCTGCGATCCCTGCTCCAATGATCGTTATCATTTAATTTCCCCAAGGAATCAAATAAGCTGGTGGTTTTCCGGCATCAGCACTATTTCTGCCATGACGCCTTCGCCCTCTTGGGTCGCTGCGAAGAACGCTGCATCGGCAGCGGCGTCCACAGTAAGCATTTTATCGCGCTGGACCCGCATTGTAATGTCATTCCAAAAATCAGAATCGACTCCACCCAGGTGCATCAGAGTAAAGCGCACGCCATATCGTTTATACTCCTGTGCGAGACACTTGACCATCCCGCTAAGTCCATATTTTGCTGCACAATAGATACTCGCCTGAGCCATCGGAGCCTTCCCCAGGATGCCAGGGAACGCCACGACTCGCCCAGCTTTCTGCTCCTGCATTACCGGCAACACCGCCTGAAATACATTGAAAGCCGTCCGAAGATTGGCGCCCAAAAGTAGATCGAGATCGGCCAAGTTTAGTTCATTGAACGGTTTCAAGATACCGGCACCTGCACTGTGGATCAAGTAGTCGATCGAGCCAAATCGCTGTTGAGCCTCGGCTGCGACAGTCTGCATGTCGCTTTCCGATTCGGCATCCGCCACGAGAGCCAAAACGTTTGTGTATCCCTCGGTGTTTAGTTGATATTCGAGTTCCAGCAACTCGGACTGTGTTCGCGATACGACGACAACGTTCGCACCGGCTCGGGCGAACCGTTCAGCAACTGCACGCCCGATACCTCTACTCGCACCCACCACTACAGCGGTTTTAGTTTCGAAATTCATGTTTTTAACGCCTTTTTGTCCTGTTTACTTTTTCTAATTTCGTCTTTACGGGCCCGCGGACGAGTCACTATGTGGTGAACTCGGGCAGATCGATCGGCTTTGCGTATGGAAATGTATTGATTTTCTCGACTCGGTGATAGGTATCAAGTCCTGAGATGGCCGCGTCTTTGACCCCGTTCAGATCAACACTTCCATTGTCGAGCAAGATCGCCTCCGGAATAATGATGTGTTTGACCTCGCCTATGATCAGGATCGTTTTGTTCAGGTTTATCGGGATCTCTTCGACGAGCTGGAGGCCGATCTTGATCTCACTTTCCCCGACAAAGGGCGCCCGGAAGCCATCGATAAATTCTTCGGTTAAGCCGCATTTTTCAAACTCGGAAACGGTTCGCCCAAACTTCGCCGAGGTCCAGTGAGCCCTTTCGACAAGGTGTTCGTGAACATGGTTGATCGTGTAAACGCCGGTCGTTCGGATGTTTTCGTAAGTATGTCTCGGAACTTCGCCAGCAGGACGCACGATAAGGCCCAAAAGGGCGGGATCTGACCCCAGATGCACAACCGAACTGAAGATAGCCAGATTCGTGATGCCGTCCTCTGAAAGCGTCCCAACCAAATTAGCAGGCTTGTAACCGCTGACCGAATTTATTAGATTTGCACGAAAACGCCGATCCATTTCACCGATGCTTCCTGCATTAAAGTTCTTTATGTTCTGCATTTGATCGCCTTTTCGCACTTTTTCCAGTAGCTGAAAAAAGATGGATAAAATCCACGGACCTCAGGACACATCCAATCGCGTTCTTCCTGAGTTCCTTCATAGTGCGTGGCGGTCGGATGCTCTTTGAAGTAGATGTCGTCAATAGCATGCTGTGATCTCAGTTCCGCAAACTCGCCAACAAACACCTGAATTCGTTCGATGTTCCCAGCCAGATTTAAAGCGAAATCTATAGATCTCTCAGAAACGGGATACTTTTCAAAGTGCGAGGGCTCGAGCAGGAGAACGCGATTCGCTTTTAGATCGGTTCTCCAGTAAGGATCGAGATTGTAGAAATTGTAGACAAAAGTCGGCAGCGAGCTGTCAATGTCGATCGAGGCCATTTTCGGGAGATCGGTGCGCAAAACCGGCGTTTCCAGTTCCTGCAAAACTTCGGGTACGGGTAATCCGGAAAACTCCGAATAGTCAATATCGAGGAAAGTACCATGCTGATCGGAGCCGCAATATTTGTTGATATTTTCCTGATTTGCGTAATATTTTTTATTGCTGAAGGCCGCGCAGGTCCATTGCCAACTGCACGCGTTGCTGGCCCAATCTGCGTCAAGCAGGTGATAGTAAAACCATTTTGCAGGCGCCTTCCAGTGGCTTTTGGCAATATTGCACGTGACCGAGGCGATGTACATCCGAAGGTGATTGTGTACATATCCTGTCTCGTAAAGATCAGTTATCCCTCTATCGATGGCCTCTATACTGGTGCGTGCCTCGATGACGGCCTTCGGCATCGATGTATTGCTCACATCCGGCTGGGGCTGTTTGATGTCGGTATGAATGCCTCGCGTCAGCCAAACATTTTGGAAATAATCGCGCCAAGCGAGCTCCATCAGAAACTTCTCGATCTCGTGAGGCTTATAATTTTTCGCTAAAACGCTTTCCATAACCTGTTTAGTCGAAATAACACCCCGGCTTATGTACGGCGAAAGCCTGGTGACCGCACCATCCAGGAAATTTCGCGTTCTGCCATACTTAATCGGGTTGACGCTGTCCTGCAGTTCAAGGATCTCTTTAATTTTAGTGATAAACATATTATCGTCTGACCCTAATTCTGGTCCTTGACGAGCCGAAATACAATTGATCACAAAAAGACCCCGGAAGATTGAGCTTCCAGGGCCTTGAATGTTTGATCGATCGTCGGTGGTCTTATTTATTTGACGGCCTCGTACAAGTTGATCCGCTTTTGAACATCACCCGTGATGGAGTCCGATTTTGAGACGATAAAGTTAGTAACGTCAGCCGCTTTGAATTCGCGGTGGCGTGACCTGATCAACGCGGCTTTTCCGGCTACCAAGGGAGCGGCCATCGAGCTTCCGCTCCAAGCTCCAAAACGATCGCCAGGTACGGTGCTGCGAATATTTACGCCAGGAGCCCCAACTTCGACCCAGTCACCATAAGTCGAGAACCACGCTCTGCGATCTTGCTGATTCGTAGCCGCGATCGCTAGGGATCCGGAAACTCTTTCGGCCGCCGGATACTCAGGCACCGAAATCCCGCTATTTCCGGCAGCGGCGATGACGGCAATTCCATTTCGATCTTCCGCGTAGCAGGCTTCGCCGTCATTGTCGTCGTCGCCCTCGCAGGTGATCATTGATATTACATCGCTGAGCAGGTTAGTTGGTCTTCGCGTCGCAAAGCTCATATTAATGACCTGAACCTTATCGTCCGTACTTGGATCGCCGTCAGGATCCACGGTCGCGGCATACTTCAACGCCTCAGCAAGCACCCAAATGTTACCGATCCCGTTTTGATCGAGCACTCGGATCGGCACGATCTTGGCCCTCGGAGCAACGGCAGCGATCAGACCTGTGACGTGCGTTCCATGTCCATATCCCGCATCTATTCCATGGACGCCAACCTCGCTCGGATCATCATCGAAATCAACGAAATCAAAGCCGCCGACAAGTTGCGGAGCCAAAACCGAATGCGTGCGGTCAACTCCTGTGTCGAGCACCGCAACCGTTATTCCCTCGCCGCGGGTTATTCGGTGAGCCTCACGCAGACGAATTCGATCCCTGAACCAAAGATTCGCGACTCCTCCGGTCGCACCGACGCTCCATGATTGGCCGACGCTCCAGGACTGCCCGACGCTCCAGGACTGTCCAACGGACCAGGATTGGCCGTTTCCCTCGGGCGTTTGGCCCAGAAAGTTAGGTTCTGCGTAGATGATCCGACCGTCCGGATCGTTGAGTAATCGCTCTGCGAGGTCAGGTGGCAGCGACCCGTCCAGTATTCGGAGCCGATAGATCGGCCGTGACCCGAACTGATCGATCGGTTGCAGGTCAAGATCATAGAGTGAAGCGATCGAAACGAGGTCGGACGAACTCTTTAGCTTTACGACGATCTCATTCGGTACGTATTCATTCTCACTTTGGCCGAAAGCTGCATTCCCAAACGATATGAAAAAAAACAGAATTGCCAGTGCGAATAGTATGCGAGACAGCTTCATCTTAGACCTTCCTTGTACATTTATATTTTATTTATGCGAGTACTTTAGCAAACAGAGAACATCCCCGCTAAAAAAATACAAATGTTTTGAATATTTCTAAAAATTTTCCTTAAGCAGCAAAAGGACGACCGGCTTAGGGCCGGTCGTCTGATCCATTCGATGCCGAGGAAACAGCTGGGTCACTGGCAAATCTGCTGCGAAGCAGCTGAGATTATGTTGTTTTGCGACTTACAAGTTCCACCAAGACCGGTAGCGATACGAACCAAAGTTCCAGCGGTGAGCCCGCTGTCAAGCACCTCAGTATTGCCGAAGCTCCCGGTTTCAAAACGTGTAGCTGTTCCAGAGTTGAATGTAGCGTTCTGAGCCACAACCACGCCGTCCCGCCCAGTTGTCGAGGATTGAACCAGAATTGCCGCATCGGCTATCGCGGAGCCATCCGCCATCGTCACCTTACCTTTGTTCCCACCTGTGCGAAGGATGATCCCCGTACCGCCGTCGAGCGTGAACTGGCTCGCAACGATCTCTGATTCATTCCCGTTCAAGCGAACACTAACTCCGCGGGGTGACGAGACCACTGAGCCGAGCTTGAACTCAGCATAGCTCTTATCTCCCGACGATTGGACATTTATTGCACCGTTGTTCGCCGCAAGCGTGGAAGTTACCGCGATAAACTGCGCCTCAGCACCCGTCATGTTGACCGAGATGCCGGTGCCCGCACTTGCACCTGCGTCTGCGAAGCTGCCAAAAAACTTCGTGCCGCCATTAATGCTTATCGCACCGGTTGCAACAAGGTTCCCACCAACAAGAGGGCCTTTCACGTCAACGCTGCCCTCAGTACCTGAGTTGATCACGATGCTGCCCGCTAGTGCGCGGAGAAGTGATCGTTCTACTTCCAGCTTGCTTTTGCTGATCTGAGTGATCGAGATCGCCGGAGCAGTAAAGGCGCTTTCAATAAAAAGCACATGTCCCTCGTTTCCGGCTTGAACACGAAATGGGCCGTTAAATGTCATTGATACTTGCGACGCTTCAAAAGTGACTAGTGGGCTGATAACGAGCGTGCACTTGGTGTTGACGAACTCGGTAAGCGGCGTTTGCGGGCCGGATGAGATCTGGGTGTTTACGTTGAGGTTTACAATGTTGTTTGGGCTGGTTTCGCAGGCCCGTTTTAGTTCAAGTGTTGTCGTCATAGTCTGCGCCGTCGCACCCATGACGAAGATGAAAAGAGCAGATGCAGTGATTCCGATTATTCTGTTGATCATTATTATTCTCCCTTGTATTCCAATCTTTGATCTGGAATTCATCACGCTTCGGTCAATTTGCCGCGTTTAGGCCGTGTCGACTGCGTGAACTTTGATTCCGATGAACAGAGCCTCTCACGAAGAAGAAAATACATTCAAAAAAAATATTATTTTTGGGCTAACGCACGTGTTTTCAGACGTTTAGACGCACTTTGCCGGAGGGCTGCGGAGCCCTCTCTTTAACGATACTATTGACGCCTTTATCCGGTCAGAAGCCACTGCTCGGCTTCGTCAGCTGTTCCAAACGCTTGGACCTGCAGCCCTCTATTCGTTCCAACAAGAACACTAAACTCCGTAGAACATTGATGCGTCGGGTGCACATCAAGGATCGCGATCTTTACGCCGGCAAACCCGATCGCCCTCAGCTCAGACGCAAGCCGAAACGTCTCAACGTCCGAAAGTTCACTTACAATATTTTCATGAACTAATACGCGTTTGAGCCCCCGCTCGAAAAGTTCAGCCGCGATCTCTTGCCAGTGCCCCAACGCGATCTCATAGGAATCTACATCGCTCTCGATGTAGGCATATAGGTACTCGGAACCAGGCTCGAAGCGCAGTTTGGACATAGATCTCCATTTACGGGCAGGTTGCCCTGATCAACAGATGCGATGAGCGAATAAAAAATACATCATTCGGATCGTCTGAAATCAGTCAGGCCGTACACATCCAAATTTGGTGCCGCCGCAAATTGTGCTTCAATAGCAATGTTAGGACTTTATTGTGGTTGACCACTCCTTTTAATTTGGCAGAGATAAGTGACGAAGAGTTGGTGAATGCGTGCGGCCAGGGCGATAGTGATGCCTGGGCCGCTTTGGTTGCGCGGTATCAGCGGCTGATATATTCGATACCTCGTCGTGCGGGACTGGATGAGGACATCGCGGCGGATGTACTCCAACATACCTTTCTGAAGCTCCTCGAGAATATAACCAAGATCAAGCAGCCCTCTCAGATACACGCCTGGCTTGTAACGACTGCCAGGCGTCAGACCCTTTATATTCTTCGCGGTGGAAAAAAGGAGATTTCCATAGAGGGTGACGACGAGAATCTCGGCTTCGATATCGAAGCAAAGCAGCCTCTCGCAGACGAAGCTTTGATGGAACTAGAACGACAGCATCTAGTTAGGACGGCAGTTGGAAATCTCGATGAACGATGCAGGCAGTTGATTCTGTTGCTCTTTTATCAGAATGACCAGATCGCATATGCCGAGATCTCGAAAACCCTGGGAATAAGCGAAGGAAGCATTGGTCCGAATCGTGCGAGATGCCTTGAAAAACTTAAACGAACATTGAAGGAACGCGGATAAGGCACTTAACTTTTTATGGCTTGTATTTTTGGGCGGCCGAACGTCTCTGTTAAATGAAGTTACTTGATCAGCCCCAATCGGAGTAAATAATAATGAACGAGTTCGCTCCCCATTTAAGTTTTGAAGAGATCGCCGACATGGTTATCGATCACGCATATAACTCTACGCTCGTGGAGCACCTTCGCACCTGCTCACGCTGTTCGTTCGAGAAAGACGCGGTTGAGCAAATAGTTACCACGATGCGTCAGGACCGTACCGAGGACGCACCTGCTTACGCCCTAGCTTCGATATTGAGAGCCTTTGACGAAAGGCCCGTGCAGGCTGCCGATCCCAAACCGACGCTGGTTGAAAAGATCTCCGCCGCCCTTCGATTTGATAGTGCCAAGCTCGGCCCGGCGCATGGCTTCCGATCGGGTCACGCTTCAGCGGGACGTCAGATTCTCTTGTCGGCGGGCGACATTACCTTTGACCTTCGCTTGAAGCGTGTTTCGGCTGGATTCGACCTTCACGGACAAATTCTCGGCGATGTAGAGCACGGCAACATCTCGCTCGAAAGTTCGACCGATACCCGATCGGCCTCGGTCGGGCTTGATGGAGAGTTCAAATTCGATGCGGTGCCCGAGGGCGTATATCGCTTTATCTTTCACTCGGAGAGTATTACGGCCGAGTTTGCGGAGCTTGATATCAGCTAGTACACGGAGAGCGATGTCCATATGACTCCGGAAGAACTTGCTCACGCCCTGATCGAGGCAGACTCGGATCTCGAACGCAGGGAACTGATCGAGAGCCGTACCACGCTTATTGATAAGGGCCTCGCACGACTTTTGCTCGACATTTGTCTGAATTCCTGGGCAGCGGAGCCCAACAGGTCCCTGTCGGCCTCGAAAGCCCTACGACTTCTTTCCCAGATATTCCCCAAGGGCGAGATGATAGCCTACGCTGACTGGGCTGACGGCATCGCCGCGATGATCGGCGGCGAACTGCGGCGAGCAGTTACACGGCTCAGCAAGTCGCGCGCGAGTTTCGAGCACCTAGACGACCTGCACACGGCTGCCTCTACCCAGATCGCCAAACTCTATCCGCTGGCAATGCTTGGACGCTACGATGAAGCGATCGCGGACGGGCTTTGGGCCCGAGAGATCTTCGTGCGGTTCTCCGATCACTCAGCCATTGTTCGGATCGAACACAATTTGGGTAACATCCTCCAGTTAAGCGAGAGATATAAAGAGGCCGAGGAAATGCTTCGGTCAGCGCGCGAACGGCTGCTGAATTCAGACGATCTGAGGACACTTGCTCAGGTGACAAATTCACTAGCGTTTGTACTTTCTAACCGTTACAAGTTCGTGGAGGCCGATGAGTTGTACGCAGAGGCATACAGCTTGGCAGATCGAGTCGGCCTAGTGGTTACCAAGGCCGAGATCGAGTCAAACATAGGTTATTTCTCACTTTTTCAGGCACGGTACGACCGTGCACTTGAATTTCTGGGTAAGGCTCGCTCAAGTTATGAGCTTCTCGGAATGTTCCATCAGAGTGCGAAAGCAGAACTTGAAATGGCGGATGCTTACCTTGAGCTAAACCTCCATGCAGAGGCGGCGTCCTTGTACAAGAAAACAGCAAAGATCTTTGCTGAAACAGGCATGTCGATCGAACACGCAAGGAGTCTTGCGAATCTTGCCAGGATCAGTTTCGCCGAGGGCGAGACGCGATCAGCCCAACTACTGCTGACCGAAGCAAGACAAAAATTTGTCTCCTGTAAAAGTTCAGCAGGCGAGGCGAATGTTCTTATTAGCCTTGCCCAGTTCTGGTTCAGTCAGCAGGACTATAGAAAGGCTCTCGCGACTTTGGGAGAAGCAGAGATTCCGCTCACCACCTCTCGGATAAAAGGTTCGGAGTTGGATGCGGATCTTCTTCGAGCCGAATGTCTAAGAATGACCGGACAACTCGCCGAGGCACGTACCCTGCTCGAAGAGGTGCTCAGCGAAGCGGATCAATACCACCTACCACTGCTCGCATCGCGATCATTGACCGCTCTGGGCCTTACAGCCGAAGCACTTGGAGATACTGTGATCGCCGAGCGGTATCTAATTAAGGCAGTCGAAACAACCGAGAATCTTCGCTCCCCCTTGCCTTCCGAGGATTTTCGGGCTTCCTTCTTCGTAGACAAGGTCCTGCCCTATCGAGAAATGATGAGGCTCTGCCTTCAAAGTCAGGACCGAATCGAGGAGGCTTTCGATTTTCTCGAGAGGGCGAGGTCGAGAAGCCTCATAGAACTGACGAATCGAAATGATCGAGAGATCTCGGATATGCCGGCAGACCTAATGGAGAAAAAGGCGAGTCAGCTGCGTGTCGAGTTAAATTGGCTCTACAATCAGATCAATCAACCCGGACCTAGAAATGCCGCGAACGATGGTCCAAGTATCGAAAATCTTCATCGGGACGCTTTAGAACGCGAGGTCGAACTTGGAGAGATCTTTGCCCAGCGCCAGATCAAAGACCTAACATCAGATGCCTCCGCCACGTCGGACCTCGATCTTCCGGGTCTCCAAAAAGTGCTGGGTGACGAAGCCGCCCTGGTCGAATACACCGAGCTGAATGGGAACCTCATCGCCTTCGTCGTCACCAATGATTCGATCAAGGTCGTTTCTGATCTTTGCACGGAGTCGGCGGCAAACGATATGGTCCAAAGACTGTATTTTCAGATCGATGCCCTAAGGTCGGATCTTTCCGCTTTTGACCGGCATCTCTACGAACTGACCTTACGAACAAGAAAGATTCTCGGTCAACTGTACGATGCTCTTATTCTTCCACTTACTAAATTTGTCGGGAATCGACATCTCATCGTTGCCCCTTATCGCAGTCTAAACTACATCCCGTTTCATGCCTTGTTTGACGGATTTGGGTATCTGGTTGAAGAACGGGACGTTAGCTACACGCCATCGGCGACTTTCCTTGGACAGTCCCTGGCAAAAACTCGCCGCCGACTGAAATCAGGTGCGTTCGCGGGTCTTTCGGACGAACGGATTCCTCACGTAAATACAGAAATAAACGAGATCGTCTCTATCTTCGAGGGAGAAACGCTCCTCGGCGATCATGCACGAGCTGACAGTCTCATCGACGTTTGCAGAAACAAGGACGTGCTTCATCTCGCTTGCCACGGACAATTCCGAGCGGAAAATCCGCTGTTTTCTTCCCTAAAGCTTGCTGATGGATGGCTAACCGTTCGGGATCTGTACTCGATGAATCTGGAGGTCGATCTGGTCGTGTTAAGTGCGTGTGAAACAGGCATTAACCGGATCGCCCCCGGTGACGAGTTGCTTGGCTTGGCTCGAGGATTTCTTTCAACCGGAGCGACCTCGCTCGTCATGAGCCTCTGGAATGTTCACGACGCAACAACCGTTGACCTGATGCGGGATTTCTACTTAGGGCTCCGTGACGGGCATTCTCCCGCAAGATCTCTCTGCAAAGCACAGCGGCACTTGCTCCGCTCCAAACCACATCCATTCTTTTGGGCGCCCTTCTTCGCTACAGGGCGGTAACCCCGCCCAAAACAGCCCCGCCGTCCCAGATCGTACATAGAGGGAAACCCTGCTCAACTTTGGTAAACCGTAGGCACACTACCCCCAACAAGCGAGAACTTCCACTGCCCCGTCAGAGCGTATTACTGATAGTGCCGATAAAAAATATATGGAGCCGGTGATAAGACTCGAACTTACGACCTGATGATTACAAATTCAATTTCCTCCAAATCCACTGACTACCACTTAGCTTCATAAGCCCATATTTACTGGGCTTATGACGAGCCTTTTCCACTGGGTGATACTCAGGGTGTGCAACTGGTCGCTACAGTTTTCGCTACAGTTCCTTCGAAAAAAACTAATGAGGAATCCTCAAATCGAAGCAGAAGGTGATTTCGACGCGATTTTTCGGGCTTGTCAATTTCATGTCGGTTGAACTCGATTTTATATTAGCCCCATAATCCACGCCGCAAAATCAATTGGGCCCGATTTGTTTGGAATTTCTCGCATTTGCGGGTATTATACAGCCCATCACATTTGGCTTTCTAAGTACGGTTTTTTTGAAGACAGGGATGCTTCCCTGATCGGTGGACGAATCATGATGAGATTATTAGCACGCTTATTATGCGGCATTGCACTTGCCTCATCGGTTTTCTCGCAGGAATCGGTTCGCTCGGGCGTCGAGAAAGTAGTCATTTCTCGTAAAGACGGCCAGAATCTTGAGCTGTATAAAGGCGGCAGCTATGCGCTTTTGCTTGGAAACAGCAATTACCAATATTGGGACAAGTTGGTTGGTGTAGAGACGGACATTCTTGAGATCGATCGCTCCTTGAAAAGCCAGGGGTTTCTTGTTGAAACGGCTCTCAATCTCGAGAGTGAGGCCCTTGAAAAGAGAGTATCCAAGTTCATTAATGAATATGGTTACATCGACGACAGCCGCCTGATCATATATTTCGCGGGTCATGGTGATACTCAACGGTTAAGCGATGGCCGAGAGGTTGGGTATATTATTCCGGTTGATGCTCCGAAGTTTTCCCAGAATGAGAGAGGTTTCAAGCAAAAAGCAATCAGTCTCACGAACGTTGAGAACTGGGCCCGCCGAATGGACACCAAGCATGCGCTTTTTGTTTTTGACAGTTGTTTTTCCGGAACGCTTCTCACTCGTTCCGATCTAAGTTTACCGCCAGTAATTGAAGAGTATTTGAGCAAACCAGCGAGGCAATTTTTGACCTCCGGTTCAGCCAACCAAAAAGTAAGCGACGATAGCTATTTCCGAAGGGTGTTTGTCGAGGGCTTAGGTGGCGAAGCAGATAAGAATTTTGACGGATTCATCACGGCTACAGAGCTTGCGTATTTCTTAAAGGAGAGAGTCACTAACTATACCAGGAGGTCCCAAACTCCATTGTACGGCGCGATAAATGATCTCAGACTTAATCAGGGAGACATGATCTTTAGGGTTCCGGCGGAGTTTCGTGCCAAGAACGCGCTTCGTGCAGAACAAGCCTGGCGCTCGGTAGTTATGAATGATCCCGACGAACTGAAGCGGTTCATTGCCAACTACCCGGGCTCTCCACAAGCGGAAGAAGCAAGAGGGTTGCTGAAAAAACTCTCCTCGCCCAACCAGGCTACGCGTGCGGCAACACCCGTCGAGGTTGCGCCTGCTCCATTGAGTTTTCGTACATATGACTACGCTACGGTATCTATCGATTCGCGAGGCGCCGAAGCGCGGTCATCTAAGGTTGCAAAGTTCTTTGCTGAGCCTGTGGGCGACGGGGATTTTCTTACGATGGTAGAGATTCCTGCCGGTCGTTTCAAGATGGGCTCGGCCGACAACAACGAAGAAAAGCCGGTTCGAGAGGTGCCAGTCTACTCCTTCTTTGCGTCTGCCTATGAAATTACTCAGAAACAATGGAGGTTCGTTTCGAAGTTGCCCAAAGTAAACATGACATTGTTTGCGGATCCGTCCTCAAACAGGGGAGATTCGCTGCCTGTTGAGAATATTTCGTGGGAAGAGGCAAAAGAGTTTTGTTTGCGGTTAAGCAAACTAACCGGAAAGAAATATGATTTGCCCAGCGAGGCAGAATGGGAATACATGGCGGGGGGAGGTTCAAGTGGGCCTTTCGCTTTTGGTGCAAAATTAACTGGGCAGATCGCAAATTACGATGCGAGTAACCGGCTGTCATCGGTTACCCTTAGCCAGGGGGGGATAAGCCGCGGAGGCACTATTCCAGTAGGCAGTTTGAAGGTAGCCAATGGATTTGGCCTTTTTGATGTTCACGGGAATGTTGCTGAGTGGTGTCTCGACACATGGCATAGTAACTATATCGGAGCCCCGTCCGATGCTAGTCCAAGACTCACTGAATCCAAGCGAAGAGTGATTCGTGGCGGATCATACAAATCATTGGCTACCGATGTTAGAACCGGCTACCGAGGTCAAGCCCCTCATGATGAAACATTTCCAGACATTGGCTTTCGGATAGTGGTTAGAGGTCTATAAAACTGAAATATCAGATGGAATTAAGCCGAACCCATCACCATTTTTTCTCCATGCGCCTTTGCTGTGCAACGGCGATAATTTGGTGTTTAGCGCAGTTAGTTTTAGGGCAAAACGACAACTCAACGATAAGGGACGCGACGGTGCTTACTTATCCTCCGAAACAAAACGTTGAGATCATGTTGGCCGGGAACAAACGGTTTCCTAAGTTAAGTGGGACGTTAAAGGTAGAGCGTACCGAGCGCGAAGGCACAAAAGTTGAGATCAAGATCAAGAATCTACCAGCCGTTCTTGATCTTGGCGGGCTTTACACGACTTATATTGCCTGGACGATCGAGCCGAACGGGAAGACATCTAACGTTGCGATAATTGATAGCAAGGTTCAAGGGGCCGGGGATCGAGAGGCCAAGGCGACAACTCCATTACAAGCGTTTGCGATAGTTGTAACAGCTGAACCGCACACTCAGGTTCGGGTTCCGAGCCGTTTTGTTATGCTTGAGAACGACTATTCTAGCTCTAAGATAAGGTATTCAATTACAACAACCAGTGTCGCCTACACTGTCAACAACAGCGATTACTTTAGTAACGAACAGGTGGTTGGTAGCGGAGAGAAAGCCTACCGAAAGATACCTTTGCCAGTGCTTAGAGCTGAACGGGCGCTGAGCTTGGCTCGGTACGCAAATGCCGAGCTGTATGCCTCGGAAAAATATAAGGTAGCAAGGGAGAAGTTTACTAATCTTAACGAAAGGATCAAAAAGAAGGCATCGTCGACCGAGATCGAACAGTCTGCACTTGAGGTTGAGATCCTCGCCTCCAATGCCGAGGAAGAGGCTGAAAAACTCCGTCAACTTCGGCGCGAGACACAACTTGAAACCAGGCGTCAAAATGAGCGGAAAGAGAATGAAGATAGTCTGGCCTTTTTCAAGGAGCGTACAGATGAACTTACTTCTCAGCTCCAAAGAGAAGAAGGTCGGCGACTATCGATGGAGCAGCGAATTCAGGACACGGAGATTAAACTGGACGACGCGAACAAGGAGAGCATTCGGCTCAAGCTGGAGAATGAAGAGCTAAAAAAAAGAGTCGCCGACGTAACCGCGGAGAAAACCGCGTTGTCCCGACGACTCGACATTCTTGCGGACTTTTCGCTATACCGCGGGTTTTTTGCTGAATTCGGTAAAGTACGTGAGGATCGCGGGAGCCTTGTTTTAACTCTTCCTGCTGATATTTGGTCAGCTCGGTCCGCTATGGTGGCTGAAAGCAATTTCAATCGGCTCACACCGCTATTTTCAAAGCTCTCTGAAAAAAATGATTTTGAGATCGTCATCATTATCGACGTTGAGGATATCGGAGACGAATCCCAGATTCGCGCGCTTGCAGAAGCGAGGGCGGCTTTACTTACGGAAAAATCCCTGGAATTTGGTATCGGTGAGGCGAGAGTTTCGCGGCGCGTAACTTCGCGTGCACTGGAAAGGACGAAATCGAAAGTCTCTCCTTTTAGAGGGCTTACTGAGATTGAGGTGCGCATTCTCGCTCGCGGCACGTAGTTTACGGTTTGACCCGAAAGCCTCGTTCAAGTAAGCTCTCCGTCCTAGAATCGACTATACCGAGCAAAACTAGTTTGTATTCTCCTACTGCAAATCTCGGACGATCAATGACTACCAAGACATCTTCGCCAATCCTTTTCGTCGAAAGGTCCTCCAGCAAAATTTGTTTTACAACCTTGCCGGAGCTATCAGATACTACCCGGACCAGATACTTATCGTAATTTTCACGAAGCCCAGGCATTGGGAAGAGGAGACGAACTTCAGCGGCGTTTTTCGGAATCGACGCTTCCGTTATTTTCCCCTCGCCACGGACAGCTGCTCCTAGAACTAGTGTTACAGGACCTGATAAAGTTGAACGCGGATCCTGAGCTTTAGGCGAAGGTAGAGGCGATGAGGGCGGTCTTAAATCAGGTCGGTCGGGGGTTTTTGGGGGATCCTGCGGGGCATCCCCGGAATTTACATTTATTGGCTGGGGAGTTTCCTTGTCAGCAACCTGAACGCCGGCAACGTCGATAGTTGGCGAAAGAAAGCTCCAAAACCAAAAGGCCCCGATCACGAAGAAAATCAAACAGGCTCCAACCGCAGCGGGTAGCGGCCCCCAAAGAAAGGATCCGCGAAGATTAGTCGAGAGCCATGAAAAAAGACTTTCAGCGCGTTCTTCCGACAGGTTCTTAACAATCGGCGAAAATACGGCTTCCCTGATTGCTGCCGAAATTCCTACTTCCGTAGCCATTCCAAGTTCGCCGATGAAAAATGATTTGAACTTAGAATTTTCTTCGGCCGTCAGATCGTTGGACAGATAGTCCTCAATGAGGTCGTCGCGAACCGCTGAAAGGAGTTCGACATCTGAGTCGCTTTCAAACCAGAGATCTTCCAGCGCGGCACGTTCGTCCTCCGATTGGCTTCCAAGCCAGTAGCTTCTCATTTGGACAAGTTTTTCGTCTGTCATTACTTCGTTCTAAGCTACACCATCCCAAATGTAGATGAGCGATCTTTAAAAACACTACGCTCCGGCAAACAGCGGCTGATTTGCCAATTTTTGCCTGACACAGTTTTTTAGTTTCGAATTTATACGTGACACCGCGACGACAAGGGCTTCCTTACTCATAGCGAGCTTCAGAGCTAACGCATTTCTTCGCTCTATCTTTTCTCGTCCGGCGCCACCATTGTAGGTGCCAAGTATCTCCTGTTCCTTGCTCGAAAGTTTGCGTCGACATTCCGCTATCGCATCAAGGCCAATCTCTTTCTTGAGGCGTTCACTGATAAGTTCTACCTCCTCGGTTGGATCATAACTTGGTTCAAAATGGGATTCCTCATCATCCAGCGAGACGGCTCTGTTTAGACGGCCGCGGCGATGTTCCAGGAGAACGAATCTTGCTACAGTCAAGAAATAGCTGTCGCTAGAAAGATCTAGCACGGTACCGGAACCGAGCTTACGAGCGACTCGATCGATCGACTCGTCAGCTAACTCGTCCGGATCTACCACAGAGTAGGCCCCAAAAAATCGACACAGCTTTGTCCTTATTCGTTGATAATCCTCTACGGCATCTCGATTGGGCTTCTTAACAGCCTCCAGAAGAAGTTCGAACCCGCGACGAAGGTCGGAGCTATGAATTGAAGATACGGCTTCGTTCATTCAGTGGATATTACGGAGTCGCCAAATCGTATCAGAGTTTGAAGGTAGCAATCAAACCACGCCTTTTTCATTGTTACGATAAATGAGTGTTGATGGCAGAGTGTTTTGGTAATTCTGCTTGCGCGCCCATGTCTCAAAGCTGAATCGTCCAATCGTGACCAGCTCGATCGAAATTCCAATCCCCGTTCAAACCTGAATCTCCTTCATAACCATGATAGGAGAGCCTCCGTGTCCCAAAGTCGTCCTATTAAACCCTCCCAATTCCCTAGTATGATGTTCTAGGGTGATATCTACTTCGTATCTATAGCGAACGACGTGATCAGTGTTGTCATCGCATTTCGCGTCGATTCCGGGCTACCCGACGGAAGAACAGTGGCTAGGTAAAGCAGGCGTCGATCGGCTAGGAGAATGCTGAAGCATGTAAACTCCTCTTCATTTCCAGAGGCGGGGTTTATTCCGGCGAATCTCAGTCCGATCGAACGCGAACCTGAGAGGGACCCTTCCGATCTTCCAATCAGCCGTAAGTAGGGCCTAGTCGAGGTGACGACATCGCGAAGCCGTTCGACCGCGGATTCTAGCGATTGCCACTCAATCGCCGTTGCTTCCACAAAGACCCCAGCATGCAACGGATTATTAGCTCCGGCCTGATCCGGCGCGAAGTATACGGATAAGGGGCTATTGACGTTTGAAGTCCAGTTCGTGGGCACGTTGACCTTGAAAGGAACCCCGGCCTCGAAGGGACAGAGTGCGGTCGACCCGGTCGCAGCCTGATCGATTGATACTAGCGTAGGAGTCTGCGGTCCGTTGAAGGCAGGCCTAGCCGGTTGTTGTGATCCAGGCCACGAGCCGGTTGCCCTGCTCGGGTTAATAGATCGTCTTACGGGATCTTTAGAGTTTTTTAGCCGCCAGCTGGATCCCGCAGTAGGGGCTGGTGCAGGGACAGGACATGGCCGATTCGGTGGGCAGGGTGGTGTGGTCTCTATATTGGAAGTGCCGTCGCCTATGCGTGGTTGAGGCTTGACAGTCATCGGATCAGGGAAGCCGTTCGGATCGAATGCGTCCTTTGAGCCCTTCAGAAGTTCGAGTACTTTTTCTCTGATTTTCTGGCTTCCGATCTCTTCTCCGTGGTCGATGTCGTCGGACTCACCAAAGACAGTTACAAAGGGTGGAAACAGGCCCCCCATTTGGCTCTTGTCCGAGACAGTCAGGTCACCCGCTTCGCCTGCAAGGAGGCTGTCCTTGAAACTCTCTGTTGTGCGGGTGTCAAATACGGATGGCGATAGGAATGTGGCGTTATTGCAAGTCTTCGCTAGCAGAAATCTAAGGTAATAGGCTCCTTTGACATTCTTTGCTGTTGAAATAATCGCGTGGGACGGTACAGCCTTGGAGCGAAGCATTCGAACCCCGTCCCCGCCGATCATAAGGTCTCGGATCGATTCGGGACCTCCTGCGTTATAGGCGAGATCTGCGCATTTGTATTCTGCCCGCTTTGCGACAAGGACATTTGAGATGTTTGAACCCAGATGTGGAGTGCCGATTGTTATGAGGCGTCGAATGTATCCCTTCCCGAGATTATCGTCCGTTTCGTAGCCCGGCAGTTGTGTTGTAAGGCGGGCGAGAATCCCGCCCATACTATGCCCTACTACATCGACCTTTGAAATAGCATAACCAAGTGGATGCCGATACCCTTTAAGTGTTGCCAGAATTGTTGTTCCCTGAATATCTGGCTGGATCTGGAACGGTATCGGGGCTGGTACGGGACTCGGCAAGCTGTTACGCAGAATGGCATACTGGTTTACCTTGAATGAGCGATTATTCGTCGAACCATAGTCAACATAGCGAACATCGAAATGCGCGTCTTCGAGCACTGTGTTTGTCTGCCATGACGTCGGATAGTCGTTCATCCCGTGGACTAGAAGTACGGGGGGCCGTTTAAGGTAAAACGCCATTGAATTTACAAAGCCATCATTGGTGGAGAAGTTTCGCCCCGCTCCTGCATTAGGGATGATCGACGTCTCAAAAGAGATCTGCTGCCCGAGAAATGAGTTGTCAACAGTTGGATCGATCGCTTCCGGCACCGTATAGAGAGCGAACCAATAGTATTCGCTATCGCCGACCTTGATAGCTTGAACATTGTCTGCAGCGGCGTTTGAGTTTATCTCGGTCAGTTTGTCACCACTCAAGGGACCGGTTGCACAAACGCGAAAGCCATACAGCCGTCTTTGAGCCGCGTCCAGCGCAGCCCTCATCTCCTTAACATTTCCGAGAAACTCAAATGTTGAATCTGAAACAGGAAGGACCGGAGCAGTTCCATGCTTTGTTATTGTCGTACACTTTTCGGGGTGCTTTGCCTCCGCAGAGCTACGGAAGGTAACGAGACCCGGATCATGGCCCTTCGCAATGACCAGGATCTTTGTTGTGCCATCGGCAACAGCACCGATTCGCAGGGCCGCGATCCTCTGGCGAATAGAGTTCATCATCTGGGTGTACGAAGCTGCCATGGCCTGCGGGTCAACTGTTCCCGACACATACGACTGCCCAGCACCGCCCCAGGACACCATACGCGTCAGTGAGACGAGTTCGCTCTCGCTCAATGGCCGTCGGGTATCCGAATCCGACAGGTCAACCCCGGAGAACTCCCTATTGGCATCAACAAAAGCTATCTCCAAAGGCTTGATCCCGATCCACACACTGTCATGCCTTTCGTTGCCGGCATTATCGCGGGCAAGAACGTAGACTGTGTACGAAGTTACTGGTTGCTTCGGGTCAGTCCTGCTTTTCTTAAAAGAGGAAGGGAGACCAGACTTCAATTCCCAGTTCTCTCCCGATGCTTGTGGTGTTAGCACATAGCCTTGTTTGGGGTTGGTGACTGGAAACCAACCCGAACCGTTCCAGGCCATGCCGTCCGCCCAAATTGCGAACTTAACCGAACCGACGCCGGATGCATGGACCTGTTCGCCATAAATTCCCGTATAGGATCGGTCAATAACCTTCGCCGATATCGCAGGAAAATAGCTGTGTCTGCCGCCGCTCTTGGGGGAGAGGATGTTGATTTCAGGCGGTTCCCGATCAACTCCGGCTTGTGAAAATCCGGAGGAAGTCAGAACGAGAAGAATGACGATGAAAATACTGGTTAAATGGAGGCTTTTCATGGAGTTCTCCGAAATTAGGTCAAATTATTGGGGGAATCCTCGTACGCGTCGGATCTCACATTACTGGTAAATCGTTCCTGTGATCAGCTCTGCGACAATCTAGTATGGAGCGTAGACAATTGTAATTGTTCCACGAACCCTTACCGGAACACCGGAGGCGAGAAACGGCGCAAATTTCCACTGTCGCGCCGCTTGCGCAGCAGACGCCCGAAAAGACCCATTTCCGTCCAGTGGAGCCGCGGCAATTACATTACCCGATTCATCAACCGTGATTTGTACGGTAGAGGTATATACAGCTTTTGTTAAGGAAGCAGGGAGTTGGGGCTTTACCGTGTGTCGCGCCCTGCTCGTTAGATCACCCCCGGTTACATAGGCATGGCCGCCCTCTTCTTTGAGGTTGCCAGTAACGTAATTTCGGCCACTTTGTGCCGCTGAACTTACGATGCTACCTGGTGCATTGACCATACTGCCGTTCGTTGCCCCGCTGCCAGACGATGGTGGCACACTTGACGGCGGCCGTACGATGGCCGGCTGCCCGACGACAGGCTCCGCAACCGTCACCGTCCTCATCGTCGGTTCAGGGATCGCGTTTAGGATCTTGTTTCCGATGCTGACAAGGATGCTGTCCAGAATGGGTTCTCCGTTTTGGTTCGCGGTGATCTTTTCGGAAGTCTTGGGTAAAACCATTGCTCCACCGACGGACTCAAGCGAGTACGAGATCGTGACCCTATCTCCTCTTTTTGTAGCCTGCGAAATTTTGGACAAGAGTCCTTCGACGCGATCCACTGAGGCGGACGCAGAACTTGCTGCCCCGGCTGTTTTTGAAACGGTTCCGCTCTTAACGCCGGGAAGGTCCTTGGCTACCTCGATGATGTCCTTGACGATACCGCTCAAGAATCCACCGCTTTTTTTTGATTCGTCCATGCCCTTAAGAGTGCTTACCGTATCCAAGACGAGGATGTAATCGCACTGCTTTGAACGAGCCTCCTCTAATATATTCCTGTCAAGCTTTTGGTCTAAGAGGACCGAATCGTACCCTCCCGAGGCGTCACCTCCCGACAGCATTTCGCTCATTCTTGATAACGAAGCCCTGACCTGGTCGGCCGGTGCCTTCGAATCCTTGCTTACCAGCCCTACGCGAATCGCTCCGGGTCGCTTTGCCCTAACGTGGCCGGGCAGCGGTTGTTGAACCGTTGGCACCGGCGACGATTGAGCACCGCTTGGACCTGTAATCCCGAAATCGAAAAGCTCGTTGATCGATTGCGGCTTGCCCGAGTTGAACGGAGTGGGTGTTGGCAGCTGCGCGGCAGAGTTGATTGCGAATGTCGCTATTGCTATCGCGAATCCAAGGATAGATATGGGGACTCTCTTATTCATTGTATTTTCTCCTTTTTGTTGATCGGGCCTGCTTAGTACCAAGGCCATTCACACTGGTATGACGGAAACTTAAAAACACTACGTCCAGCCCCTGATTCGTTCGAATTGGCGCCCGCAATAGTTTGGTCGGAGTAAGGCTGAGCGCCGATTCCGACCGTCCAATGAACAAAGGTGTGTAGTGTTTCTGCAGATTCGCCATTTATCGCTGAAGGGCAGATAACCCCACTAAAACGATGAGTGTGAAATATGAAGAAACGTTTAGTCAGATCAATCGCAGGAGCGATCGTTTATTTCGGAATGGGTTTGTTAGTGGTTGGCGTTTCGATGTCACCAACAGCCGCGCAGTCGACGTGCTCAACGCACATTTCGCAGGCCCCGGCTTTACGCGGCTTTCGGCTGGGCATGACACCGCAGCAGGTTGATGCGGTATTCCAAGCCGCCGGACTTCCCGCAGGATCGAAGTCGTTTGGGATCTACAAGGATTGTTGGGACGATGCATCGG
Organism: Acidobacteria bacterium Ga0077534; assembly: GCA_001464455.1. Lineage (GTDB taxonomy): Bacteria > Acidobacteriota > Blastocatellia > Pyrinomonadales > Pyrinomonadaceae > OLB17. The sequence goes on along the minus strand of LNEI01000018.1, from coordinate 164,233 downwards.
GAAGGTGCAACAGCAGGCTGAGCATAAGCAGTTCTGCCTTTCCGCCAAACGTAAAGAGCGGCCCACTTAAGGACATCGTGGATATTCAGATCCAGTTTTGGGGAACAAGGGCCTCTAGGATCGAAACAAACTATATGCTCGCCAGCGTGACCGAGGAATACGTTGCCGCGAATCGCCCCCTGAACGCATCTGGGATCCCCGAGTACTACCAAAAACTGATCATTAACTCACTGGCACTGCCGGGCGACTGGCAAAATGGAACGCTTAGTTGCAATGGCTTTGAAGCCCGAACCTCTAACTCGCGCTTTATGTTAAACCGTTTCGGTAGTGTGAGCGTTAAGGATCTAGCGGCCGAAACGGAAATCGCTCTAAGCAGGCGAAGCGCCTTGGACCGTAAGGGCAAAAAGGCGGCCGAAAAGATTGGGGTATTCAGACCGTGATCATTTAGACGGGCGTCATGGAAGGCAAATGATACTTTGGGGCTCCGGTTGGGGGATACCATATCTAGGGAGGAACAGAAAATGAAAGAAAGTCTAACAACAGCTCTAGTCGTAATGATGACCCTCATCGGGACCCGATCCTTGGCGGACTACGCCGGTCTCACAGGCACCCGCTCTGCGTGGTCTTCGGCTGGGTATGACGCCGCAACAGGTCGCTCCAATATTTGAAGAAGCTGGGTTGTTAAAAAAAAGATGGGTTTCATCTCCAGGAGAATTGTTCGACAAGTAAACACGCGGATCCGGTATGTGTCCATACGTGCATTCTAACTCGTTCCCCGGGTCGAAAGGTGGTCTCGGTACTGACGCTGCGTTTCAACTTGCTTTTTTCGAAGGACGGCTTTTCGAAATCAATGGTCGGGTTTTTTCCAGAGCTATCTTGCAAACCGCAGATGATTACGAAAAGGCTGAAACCTCGGTGAGAAAGTCATTACGTTTGAATGGAACCTGGAGGCGCATTGAAGAGGGGCAGGGGCTTTACTCTTTAGTTTGTTCAGGTTTCAGAGTCCAGCACTCAATCTCCGGGGGCTCCCGCGTCTCCCCGATTACTTCGGTGGCTCTTACCATTACTGATCTGGCGGCGGAAAAGAGAATCGCCGAAGGCAAGAAACAGATTGACGAATTGAACCGGCGGGCTGCTGAAAGAAAGATACCCTTCACCTTTCGTCCATGAACCTTACGGGGTAAATGTGATTGAACCGCTCCGACCCTTTGCCGATTCAAGCGAATTGTCCGCTCCCAATAGCCATGGGCGGCGGGCCTGCAGCAGGGCGAGGCGGATGAGCGATTGCTGGACCGTCGGGTATTGACCTCGACAATAACCATCGGGCCCCGGGATCTGGAACGAATCTTGTTTTGTGATTGATGCTCCCCTTGAATTCATACAATAAGTGCAACTTTTGGAAATGCAGAAGAGGGGTAAGTTGAAGTAGATTTGACGCATCTTCTAACTGCAATCAAAGGGAGCATCAGATGGGCTATCGACAACTTACCCAGGAGCAAAGGTATCAGATTGGAGCGGGGTTGAAAATGGGGATGAAAAAGAGCGTTATCGCGAAGGAGATAAATGTCGCCCGCTCAACACTCTGGCGTGAGATAAAGCGCAACAGTACGCCGCACAGATATAATCCCAGTCATGCGATCCGCTTAACGAGAGAGCGGCACCAGAGGAAGAAGAAGCGAGGGGGCGACCGGGAGACGCTAGGAAAAGTCGATCAGCTGCTTTTTCGCGGTTGGAGCCCGTAGCAGATATCTTAACGTCTTAATCTCGAGGGTCTCGGAGCGGTTTCACACGAGACGATATATCGATATATCGCTGAGAATGAACAGGATGGGGGAGGGCTGTATCGTTTTTTGCGTCGGCGACATAAATACCGCAAGCGTAATCATAAGTATCGCAGCCGAAAAGGCTGGGACACACGCAGGCCGATCAGCGAGCGGCCGGGCGTCGTCGACGAAAGATCCCGGATCGGCGATTGGGAAGCGGATACGGTCATCGGCCGCGAGCGGAATGGCGGAATAGTCTCGCTGGTCGAGAGACGCTCACGTTATTGCGTTCTTAAAAAGGTGCCGACAAAATCGGCACAAACGGTCGCCGAAGCTATTTGCTCATCGCTATTTCCGGTCAAAGACCAGGTTCTAACGATCACTTCCGATAACGGCATTGAGTTCAGGTGTCACCAGGCGATCGCCAAGTCTCTCGATGCCGACTTCTTCTTTGCCGACCCTTATTCGTCATGGCGGACGTTCAGCTCGTCGCCGACCGTCTTAACAACCGCCCTCGCAAAGTCCTTAACTTCCGGACTCCTAACGAGGTCTTCTATAACTGTTTTGTTGCACTTATTTGTTGAAACTAAGCCCGCGAGGTAGTTCGTGTAGATGCGATAGACCGTTTGTGAAACATGGTTGCAGAATGAGCTCTCCATCAATTGACATTTTTGTGTAGTGTTTCTTGATTTTCATCATTCCTATTGGACAAGCCCGATATAAGCTCTTCGTCGGGATAAGTATCCGCAGAGGAAAAACCGAAATGAAAACGGAAAAAGTTATTAAGAATCTAGTTGCCATGGTCGTCATCGCTATCGCCGCCGCAGGTGTTTTGGCGCAGTCTCCACCAACAGATGAAAACAGAAAGGTGGATTCGGAATCAACGCAACGCCAGGTTGAGGTTGAGCGGCCCGAAAATATGACAAGCCTCCGAGAATTTGTTGAAATCCACTTTGCCAGTAAGATCGACCTTGGTTCGATTACTGAGACTTTCGCCAGCGGGAAGCCCGCCGTAACCTTCAGTTTTACAGAGGGCGACCGGACAACAGAGTCCCTTTTAGTAGATAATGGCGACTCACTTTCACTGCATACGGATACATTTCCTTCCAAATGGAAGGTGGAAACGGTCGATCAGGAATTGCCGGCCGAAGGAGGGACGCGGGAAGCCAGTATTGAAGCGAATCCGGATTTCTTGATAGCTGCCGCGGTTCCAACCTGTGCTGGGGTTGCGAGCCCTGGCAATCCATATCCGTGCTGTAATACGAATAAGGGAAATTGCACATTTTACGCTTGGCATGCGGCTAGACATTTTTGGGGATACTCGATGCCAACGTGGGGCGGAAATGGCGCGAGCGACGCGAAACATTGGCACGATAAATCGCGAACGTCCGGCTTGCCCACCTCTACTACTCCTGGGCTTTATGCGATCGCAGTAAGTAGTACGATCTCGTCTTACGGGCACGTTGCTTTCGTAATGGAGATCGCAGACAACATGGTACTTGTGTTCGAGCAAAACTGTGGGTCATCGGCAAATGGAATTACCCAAAAATGGCGATCAGTTTCAAGCTTTAACAAAGGCTACGTTCTTAGCCCAATCAATGCACCAAAGCCCACGGTTTCGCTCGCTACAGTCGGGCCCATCTTCAAACGCAATGCGAATCAGCCGGTACAGTTTCGCGTTACCAATGTAAATCCTGGTAAGCGTGCGGTAGTAATATTTCCAAGCGGCGGGCGGGCAACTCTCAAGGACGCCCAGCTGAGCACTGTTCAAAATGGTATTTTGTCTGCTTACATGACTCTAAGTACACGAGGGACTTACAAGATTCAGATCTTTAACGAGAATGGTAAGTATTCCGAGCTGGCCTCATTTTGGGTAAACTGATCTTACTGGAAATAATCGGATTCGGCCCCAGCTTCTGGGGCCGAATTGTTTCCTAATGTCACCATCTTTCTGTTCGTGACCCTGAGCTTAGTGTGTTCGTGACAGATGATTCTATAAAGTTCTTTGATTCCTGCTAAGTTATAAGGTTTAGATCATTGCTGTCACGCTGTCACGCTGTCACGGACTCGGCTTGCTTTTGGTTTATTTCGTGATATTAAGAGTGTTAATTAAGATGTTTGCTTGTCCGGAACGAGAGCGAATCTTTGTAAGTTGGTTACGGGAGGCTTGGAAGCTTCAGACCAAGCCACTTTCTTCCGATATGATCGCGATCGTCTTGAAAACCCATTTCGCGCAATTTACGGGTAAGCCTCGAATGATTAACAGCGTCGCCACGTCCCCGTCTTTGGCAGTATTGAGAAAAGGCATTAAAGAGTGGGCCTTTGTAAACCGACGAGTGAGGATCAATTTCACAATAGTCATTTAGAAAGGACTGTACTACGTCTTCCTGATTCCTATATTCATTTATCTCGCTCGCGACATCGTCCGGGACACCCAGATCATTGTGGAGTAAGTATTGCCGGCAACCCTCAATTGCCCAGGCCATGATGCCTGTCCGTTCCGCAAGCAACCGCGTCATAAGCTCGTCCGATTTGATTATCTTATCTTGCGGAATGTCCTCTTTGAACGAGATAACTTTTGCTCGGTCCCAAAACCCATTCGAATTGTCTGTCACTGCCGGAAGGTGGTTGGTTACGATCCAAATCTTTGCCGTGAACTGGAAATCGAAGAACTCCTTGTAGAGCTGACGAGCTGTTACGATATCTCCCCCCGAAAGGGATTTTATCAGGGCAGAATCGATCTTGCCGTCTTCAGACGTCTCAGGTATCACAACTAAACGCTTGCCACGAAGTCGAGCAATGTCATTTGATGGAGAGGAGCCTCGCCTACCGGTCATGATCGAACCACTTGCGGCAGCGCATGCATACTCCCCCATCAATTCAAGACACAGGTTTGTAAGTACTGATTTACCGTTATTGCCGGAGCCGTGGAAGATGAAGAAAGCTCTCTCACGTACATTGCCCAAGAGTGAGTACCCGATAACTCTCTGCAAATAGTCCCGCACCTGGAGGTCTGGCAGAATCGTTGCAAGAAAGGTATTGAAAAAGCTACATTTTGACTCACGATCGTATTCGCAGCTTATCAACCGTGTGATCTTATCCTCTCGATCATGGGGTTTTAATTCAGCCGTTCTTAGGTCGAGGGTTCCGTTGAGAAAATTCAAATAGTAAGGCTCTTTATCAAACGAGGTGATCGGTGAGCTATGAAGGTGTTGTGCTATATCCAAAAGTGCCTTGAGGCCTGACTTGCTATTTGAGCGTCTCACGAAGGTCAGGCTGTCTCGATTGACAGGTAGAATATAGGAAAGGCTTTCAGCATAGTTGACAGCCATCTGAAAGACTTCCGCCGACCCGTCGGGTCTCCAACGTCGACCGTCCCAAATATGCCATGCACCTACCTCGGGAACAAAGACGATCTCTTCGCCACGAAGTTCGAGCAAGCGGCGAGCATTTGCGACCTCCGTTAGCTCATCTGGATCGCTGGTTGGGATCGCTTTCGATCGCTCAATCTCGATAGCGGTTAATTCGATTTCTTTGTCGATGTTACTCATTAGAAATCCCGGATTCTAGTGATTGACCGCCGACGCTTCCTTCGGTAAGATAGCGCCGCATTTCATCGTTCAGTATGAGCACGCGTCTGCCGAACCTGACTGATTTAATATTTCCCCTTCTCTCCTCATAACGAAGAAAATTCAGGCTAAGTCCGGTGGCTTCAGCTATCTCGGCGAGGCTCCATGCCATTTTTTGATTGGTGATGCTTTTGAGTACTTGCATAAACTGCTCCATATGCTAGGATGGCATTCAGAATAGCATATAAAGACGGGAAGGCGATTATTTTATCCCAACGTACTTTAGAGGTCAGAATGACATCCAAAGCGTCACATAATGAGCAATATTCTTAATTCCATACAGCAGGAGAATGTTCGGGAGCTTATAGACTTCGTAAGTCTCGTGGATCCGGGGACGTGCTTACATTCAGTGTCTGTCGGCCCAGATGAGGTCGACTGGAGCACCATCTCTGGAAGCCAGGACTACACCGCTAAGGTTCTTGAACGGTTGGAAAAGAGTCTTGCGGTTCTGCCCTCCGCGATTGCTAAAGAAATAGGATTAGACCTTAGCGTCGAACGAATATTTGAGGATTACATCGCTGTCGCGACCTTCAGTCCCGACCCGCTATCACTCGAGTCTTTTTCCGCTGAGTTGAACACTAATCAAGATTTTTTCCTACAGTGGGCGAGGCGGTCGATTCTTGAATCTGCAGACCGATATGAACGGTTTCGGAGCCATTACCACCGGATCTATAAGTTGCTTGACTATCTTGAACAACGAGAGGGCGTCCCGGACGACATCAAAGTCTTAATTCCGGTACCGGACATTTTTACTGCAAACGTCGGATTAGCGGACAATGCTCTCGTACTAGTTCCAGATGAACTTACAAATGCACTAATTGGAGCTGACCTTAGCAAAATGAAGCGATGCCCTGCTTGTCGGCGGGTGTTTTGGCTCTCTCGAAAGGACCAGAAAGGCTGCTCGCGGCCGTGTGCGAATGTTCTTCGTACCCGCAAATGGCGTGACAAGACAACAGAGGAGCAGCGATCAAAATACAATGCAAATCGGGCTTTGAAAGAACTGAAAGAGGAAAGGAGGAAACAATAAAGATGGCTTTATATAAACGCGGTTCGATCTGGTGGATGAGTTTTCAGCATGAACATCGTCACTTTCAGAAATCTACAGGATGTAAGAACAAGAGAGACGCGGAGGCGTACGAACGAGCCTACCGCACCCAACTGGCAAAGGACGGAGTTGGCCTGACTGAAAAACGTAAAGCGCCCAATTTTGATCAGGCTGTCCGCGAGTTTCTTGATTGGTCAGCGATCGAACATAAAGGGAAGCCGAATACTGTTCGCTCTTACATCAACTCCAGCCAGGCGCCGCTTCGTTTCTTCCGAGATAGCCCAATCAGCGAAATTTTTGCCGATGACATAGAACGCTTTAAAATCTGGCGAAGTACGGAACGAACAAAGCCCCGAAGTGCGGCAACAAAGCAGCGTCATTCGAAAACGGACTGGAAGCCGACTCCATTGAAACCGGCGACAGTAAATAGGGAACTCGCACTTCTGAAGATGCTATTCAATTACTATATCCGTCGAGATATCCTTGTAAAAAATCCAGTAAGCCGCGTTAAATTGCTATCCGAAGAAAAGTCTCACACGAGGGTCATAACGGTTGAGGAGGAAATGAAGTACCTCATGGCCGCGAGCCAGCCACTTCAAGATTTTGCTACTGTGATGGCGGATACAGGAATGCGTCCGGACGAGGTGGCGAGTATTGAGAGGCGAAACGTGAACATCGATCAGAATTTCATCCTTGTTCCTGTCGGCAAAACAAAGGCTGCAAAACGCAAGATACCCATGACGCGGCGCGTGCGTGATCTAGTTCTACGACGTATTCGCGATGTTCCGAGCAATTACTTATTCAAATCCGACGCGACTGAAAGTCCCCTTACAACTCTGAAAACGGCTCACGCAGGAGCTTTAAGACGATCCGGCGTCGATCATTTCCGACTATATGATCTTCGACACACATTTGCTACACGTTTTCTTGAGTCCGGGGGTGATTTGATTACCCTTCAGGCCCTTCTTGGCCATTCAACATTATCGATGGTTACCCGTTATGCCCATCCATCAGAAAAACACCAGTTTGAGGCGATGCTCCGGATGGAAGAACAGGTGCGCGGACGATCTGACTCTGAACCAGCTCGGAGGGCTGCTACAGGGATCTAAGAAAAGAAAATAGAATCACGATGTGGTTTGCGTGTAAAGCAGTTATCCGTATCCGACTTGGATAACGGTTCCATATGTGAATGTGAGATTTCCGCACGGCCTACGTAAGATTTACGTGAGATTTACGTGAAATTGCCGCAACAAAATCTCTGTAAATCTCTGTATTCTCACTGTGTCGTTGTGTGTGTTTTCTGTGTTTCCTCTGTGATTTCGCTGTGCTTCTTCAGTGCATTTGCTACATGATACCGACCGGCATATTTTAGTTGTCCCGTTTAATCCTTCAGGAGCCCCGGGGCGATTTTAGGCCGGGGTCTCGCATCAATGCCCAAATAAATACGTCTCATCTTGGCTAAACAGTTAAGCAACTCATTTTCCCGACGTTAAGTCTGCAATGAGCTCGGCCTGCCTCAAGATCGTATCCACTGCCTTCTGTTGTTTATCCGGCGGATAGCCATGTTTGCGCAAAGTTCGGCTGACCAATCTCATGAGATTTGCCCGCGCGCTTTCTCTTATCGTCCAGTCGATAAAGTTATTGTTTCTCACCTTGTCCGCGATCTCTCGGGCAATGTCTCTTAAGGTCTCATCACCGAGAACTTGCACCGCGCTTTCGTTTACTTCGAGCGCGTTATAGAAAGCTACTTCGTCGTAGGTCAGTCCAAGCTGTTCGCCTTGTTTGTCCGATTCTTTTACTTCATTCGCGATTCTTATTAGTTCCTCGATGATCTCGGCGGTCGAGAGCAGATTGTTTTGATATCTCTTTACCGCACCTTCGAGCATTTCCAGCAACGCCTTGCTTTTTACGAGGTTCGTTTTTGCTCTTGTTTTGATCTCGTCGTTAAGAATCTTCTTCAATAGTTCCAAAGCAAGATTCTTGTGCTTCATTCCTTTTACTTCTAAGAGGAACTCGTCGGAAAGAATAGAGATTTCCGGCTTCTCGATTCCGGCTGCTTCGAAGATATCTATTACCTGGTCGCTGCTCAGAGCACTATCGACGATCTGTTTTATCGCGGTTTCTATCTCTGCATCAGATCTTCCGGTTCCGGTGCCTTCGAATTTTACGAGACGAGCCCTTACGGCTTGAAAGAAAGCGACATCTTCAGCAATCTTCATCGCAGCGAGCTGAGGCAATGATAAAGCAAAGGCCTGACCGAGAAGCGCAACCTCGCGGGCGAATCTTTCTTTTCCGTCCGACAGTCCGAGAATGTGTTCTTCCGCCTGCAAGATTATTTCCATCTTGCCTTTAGAGTCGGCGCGGAAAAATCGGTCGTAATTAAAAGCATTCCCGACCGGATAAGCGTCCGGCGATTCTGCAAGAATGTCTTCTTGTGATCTGCTTGTTTCCGCGAACATCTGCCGAACGACTTCATGCTTTTCTTGCATGGCATTTACGGCTTGTTCAATGCTTTCTGTCGGGTCGCCTTTTCCCCCGGCGTCTGAATAGAAGGAAAGGGCTTTCTTTAGATCGGTTGCGAGTCCGAGATAATCGACAACAAGTCCGCCTTTCTTGTCGCGGAACACTCGATTGACGCGCGCGATCGCCTGCATCAAGCTGTGGCCGCGCATTGGCTTGTCTACATATAATGTATCTAAACACGGAGCATCAAAACCTGTCAGCCACATGTCGCGAACAATTACGATCTGTAGCGGATCATCTACGTCCTTAAATCTATCTGCCAAAGCTCGCCGTTCGGTCTTGCTCGTATGATGCCTTTCCATCGCCGGGCCGTCGGAGCTCGACGCGGTCATTACAACCTTTATCTTTCCTTTCGATTTATCGCTGTCGTGCCAATCGGGGCGAAGAGCGATTATCTGTTCGTAAAGGTCAACCGCAATTCTTCGGCTCATGGCGACGATCATTGCCTTTCCGACGCTGCCCGCTCGTCTTGCTTCAAAATGCGAAACGATATCGGCCGCCAGATTCTTTACGCGACTTTCGTTTCCGACGATTGCCTCGATCCGGGTCCATTTTGATTTAGCTTTTTGGCGGTCGCTGACTTCTTCGTCTTCCTGTAGTTCCTCGTCGAATTGTTTTAGAAGCTGCGTTCCTTCTTCCGTCAGCGTTACCTTTGCCAAACGGCTCTCGTAGATTATCTTTACGGTCGCTCCGTCTTCGACGGCATCGCGAATGTCGTATTTATCTACATAATTCCCAAATACCTGCGGCGTGTTTACGTCGTCGCTTTCTATCGGAGTTCCGGTAAAACCGATATATGTCGCATCCGGCAGCGCATCACGCAGATACTTTGCGAAACCGTAAGCTATTCGTTGCCCGATAACTTCCTTTGTATCTTTATCGACCTCATCGAGAACCTTTGCTTCAAATCCATATTGCGTTCGATGAGCTTCATCGACGATGACGACAATATTCGATCTGTCCGAAAGCTGCTCGTAAACCGAGCCGCCGTCCGTCGGAAGAAATTTCTGTATCGTCGTAAACACGATCCCGCCGCTGGCGACTTTTAGAAGTTCCTTGAGATGTTCGCGGCTGTTTGCCTGAACTGGCTCTTGTCGTAAAAGCTGTTTTGCTCCTGAAAAAGTGTCGAATAACTGTTCGTCGAGATCATTACGGTCAGTAATGACGACAACGGTCGGATTATTTAGCCGAACGACGAGTTTTCCGGTATAGAAAACCATCGAGAGCGACTTTCCGCTTCCTTGCGTATGCCAAACAACGCCGCCGCGACGATCTCCGCTTTCCGATGACGCACTGAGCGTTGATTCGATAGCTTTATTTACCGCGTAATACTGATGATAAGCTGCGAGTTTCTTAACTGTGTTTACGGTGGTGAGGCCTGTCTTTAAATCCTTCGCGGCGGACTTTTCGAAGACGATAAAATTGCGTACAAGGTCGAGAAGCGTTTCCTTGTTGAGCATTCCTTTTATCAAGGTTTCGAGTTGCGGGATATATTTCGAAGCGTCTTTCTTACCGTCTGCGGTCTTCCAGTTCATAAATCTGGAATAGCCCGCCGACAAACTGCCGGCTTTTGCGTCGAGTCCGTCAGAGATAACGCAGATCGCGTTATAGGTAAAGAGGCTTGGGATAACCGATTTGTAAGTTTGTATCTGCTCGAACGCCGAACGGATCGTTGCCTTTTCGTCCGCGGCTCCTTTTAGCTCGATCACGACCAAAGGAATGCCGTTTACAAACAGCAGAACATCGGGCCGTTTGTTTTGGTTGTTTTCGGTGATCGTGAACTGGTTGACGACGAGGAATTCATTGTTCGCCGGATTCTCAAAATCAATCAGTGCAACCTCATGGCTGCGTTCGAAACCGTCTTTTTGATATGGGATTCTGACTTTCTCGATCAGGAACTCGTGAAATGTCTCGTTATTCGCCAAAAGGTCCGGCGAGAATATCCGCAAAACCTTTTGGATCGCCTGTTCTCTCGCCTCTTCGGGAATATCAGGGTTGATAACCGCAACTTGCCGCCGCAAACGCTCGACCAGAACAACCTGCCCAAAATCTTCCCTTTCGATCTCCGGCCCATAAACGTAATCGTACCCAAGAGCCTGCAATTCTTCTATGGCGTACTGTTCGATATGGTTTTCGTTGATTGGTTTCACTGTTCGAGTTCCTGTTGGACAAATAGATCAAACTCTGGCTTGATGATGTCGAACTTTTCGCTGTCCAGAAGTCGAGTTTCTTCTAATTCGACAACATTTGCGTTCGGAAAGAACTGTTCGAGATGAGGGTTCTTCATCGCGCAGAGAAATATCTGAGCTTCAGTGGAAACACCGTTCAAAATGAGATGAAGAATGCTCTCATAATTGGGTTCTGATTGCTCGTGTTGGTTTGGCGTATCGATCACCAACGGGGCAAGAACGCTGCTTCCGTATTTCTCAACGACTGTGTAGATGGCAAGAAAATACGCAAGGGTAACACGCGTATTTTCCGCTGCACCGCCCTCCTTTTCAACCTTTGTGTAATCGGTCGGTTTTCGAATCGCGGATAGATTTACTTCGTCAGCTTTTAATATCTGGGCATATTGGATGAACGTGTTATTGAAAAATGCGTGTATTTCTTCCGTCCTCTCCTTAAGCCGTAATTCTCTTTGTTCTTTTCGAAGTCGTTTCAAGTCTTGTTCCGTAGAATAGCTTTGACCCATCTTTGCTTCTTGATCCGTTTTGACTTTATCTTCGATGGAACGGCCTGCGATACTCTCAATAATCGAGGTAAGGTCTTGCGTTTGTTGTCCGTCTTCTATGACTAAGTATTTCGAGTGCAATTGGCTTATCTCGACGCGAGTTGCGGTTAATTCTCGAGCCGCCTTTTCTACGCGATTACTGACAATTTTGAGGGCTGAGTCTATATCTTTAAGCTGATTGCTTGCTTTTTGTTTGTCGGCAAGCATCGAAGCTCTTTCAACCGCTGTGTTGCGATGTTCTGTTCCACAGAGAGGACATTCGAGGAGGTCGCCCTCGACGTTTTCGACCGAGAACTTATAGTCAAGCTCAAGTTGTTCTGCAACTTGAACGGCAATGCTTTTTTGATGGGTCAAAAAGGTCTTTTCAGCCTCATCGGTAGCGTAGGCATCAAGAAGCTTCTCTTGTTTTTTGGCCAACGAAGTCAATACATTTCGAATCTCGTCTGTCATAGCTTGAAATGATTCTTCATTGGTCGTTACGGCTTCGCTTATCTTGGGGATGTACTTCGAAACGACTTCAAGAGCCGCAGTGAATTTTCCAAGACTTTCATCGATTAGTTTCTTTTCGGCCTGCTTTACGTGCCGTTCTTCTTCGATTCTAAAATGCTCAGGAGTCAAAATTCCCGTGTGATAATCAACTAATGTTTGCTTGAATTTTTCGTATTGGTGAAGTTTGTCGAATCCATCCCACGGTTTTGTCCAACTCTTCTTTTGATCAACATAGAAAGGCAGGAAATAGTAAGCTGGCGGAGGAATTTCTAAGCGATCCTGGCGATTTGGCAATAAAAGTTTAAAATCCACGATTTCAGAAAAGACACGGGCATATTCGCCTGTGATCTTATCAAAGCGCTGTATTTCTTCGTCGCCTTTTATAAGCCGGACTCGGTCCTGATACCGGTGGACTTTGTATTGATCACGATTTACCGTAAATTCGACAATGGTTTTGCAATCGAGATTTGTCCACGTCGTATCAAACGGAAACTCACACCCAAGTGTCCAGAAAATTAATTGAACTAAAGTAGACTTTCCTACATTATTCTCTGTCGCGGTTATCAAGTTGATCTTGTCCTGGAATTGAAACGCATTTCCCGACCTTTCGGAACTGCTTAGAATTAGCAGACGATTGAACCTTAAGTTTCTCATGTTTTCTTATCCGTAAATTTCTAATCAACAATTTGTAATTTTCTATGTTCGTTATTCTAGGCATATCCACTCGTAAATGATCGCGGCCTTCGTTTCGTCCTCTGTGGTAAATTGTTTTGTGATTCCCTTGGGTAATTGCGAACTAACGTGTTCGAGGAGTTCATTCATATTGACGATTCCCGAATCCACAGCTGCTCTTAGCTTCGTCGATATTTCCCTTGTTGTGTCGATTTGCAACGTGCTTCTCGTTGCAATTCTTCCCCGTCGATACCGGTTGAAACTTTGTTGTAGGGATTTGGAAGCTATTGCGTTCAAGCCAAGTTCTGTAGCGATAGCTGCAAACTCTGCCTTAATCGATGCTTCATCCTTTAAATCGGTAAACTCGTTGATCACACGAGTCACCGTGTCCGACGTAAGAGCTTTTCCCTCTAAGAATTCCTCCCAGTTTCTTATGTCGAACGTCGTCATCCCTTTTCGAGTTATATCGTCGTAAAGCACTCTGTAGATTTCCTTGGGTTCGTACAGATGCCCAACGAACAGCGACGAAACTGTATTGGCAATCTCTGCAACTATCAAATCCTGAAAGTTCTGATCAGAAAGGTCAGGTAGCAGGAAATTCAGCGTTTTCGGAAGTTCCTTGATTGAGATTTCTTGTGAAATCGCATCCAAAAGAGCTTTATTCGTGTCGGCGTGGAGATCATCCAGGCAAATCTTTTTGAGGTTAAGGCCGTCAGTCTTTAGTGGGAGGCTGAATCCTTTGACGTTGACTAGATTAAGGCTTTTTAACTTCTTAGCGTATCTTTCGTTTTTCGTATTGCTAACTAGTTTGCCGAGTACAGAACTTCCGTTTTTGAGTTTTGTCAGTCCTTGTATTGTAAATTTCGTCGCGTTCGTCTTCACCTGATTAAACTCGAACCTGGCTTTCACGGCGTCCAAGGAATCGGCAAGTACAACGTCCTCGTGGACTTCGACGAATAGGGCATACTCCCGATTTCCTTTATGCTCTTGCAGAACTCGGTAAAGACCCCAATGATATTGATACGCATATTTGCTGAAGGTCTGGGCACCCGCTTTTTCGCGCTGAGGCACAAAAAGAGGATTTTCGCTTGTTTTTGCCATGCCTACTCCTTAACCAGTAGCTCGCCGCTCATTAGTTTTGGTAACAATTGATCGCGTAAAGACTCCAGCGACCGGATTTGTTCTTTGTTTACCTCTAGTTTTTGCCACGCACTACCCGCGTAGCCGGAAAACTTCGCGAGCAAATCTGGCGGAGGCATTTTGAATTCGACGCTTGAAATATCGGACGGCTTTAGCGACGGATAAGCGGATGTCGAGCCTTCGGCGATAACGTCAAAATATTCGGTCATTTCCTTTTGCGTTAGAAAAACATACATGAAATGCGGATCGATTTTGGTGCAAGAAACTACACAGAATCCCGTCGATACAATACTGTTTGGTTCTACCGATTTTAGAAGTCCGTAATGACGATGAATTGGTCGAACTGTTGAAATTATGATGTCGTTTTTTTTTACGATTCGTTTCGCCCGGCTTGGAGCTTCTTCTAGTGAGAGATATTGATACTCGGAAACGACGTTGTCGGTGATCGATCCCGTATCCAAATACTCGATCTCTCTAGGCTCGTAATCTCTGTCAATACTTAGACGATTTATCAAAGCAACGTCGCCTACGGTTCTTGTTTCCCAGCTATCATCGGCTTCTTCGATGAACCATTGGCGGAAGAGGGTTTGGGCTAGGGATTCGAGGGTTTTGTTTTGGCGGTGGAGCAGATCGATCTTATCGTCCAAACTGCTAAGAACTTCCGCGATGGCTTTTTGTTCGGGAAGTGGTGGCGTCGGAACAAGAATTTCCTTAATGCTCTTGAGACTAATTGTGGGTTGCGTCGATCCAGCGACTAATCCATCTATTTGGCTAAATGCGTTGGGGCTGTTCAAAAAATAAAACAGAAAAAACGGATCTTGCTTAGCAATGATGAAGGTTGTGTTCTGGCCCAGACAAAAAGGATTCGTCGATTTAACTATCGCTGAAACGCCGTATGAACCAACACGGGAAAATACGATGTCTCCAACCTGCGGTGTTCTCTTCTGAGAGAAATCTCGATAAGTGCTTTCGTCAACCCGCAAACATTCTTCCAACTTCAAATAAGTCGGGCGTATGTCAGTCACTCGAACCATTGGATATCCAGTCGCGGAGTATCGCGGAGTTTTATGTAGGCTGTCTAGAACCTCTGCGATGTCGCCAAGGCGATTTTCAATCCATTCAGCCATTCGCCAAGACCTCCAATTTGATATTGGAAAGATTCGCTTTGATCCGATTGTTCAACTCTTCTTCTTCGGCCATCTGACTTTCGAGTTCGGCTTTTAGAGAAGCAAAGCGTTCGGGGAAATTGAAATCGTCTTCATCATCCGCGAGGCCGACGTATCTGCCGGGAGTTAGGACGAAACCCAATCTTGCAACTTCTTCTGTGGTTACGCTTTTGCAGAAGGCTGGGATGTCTTGGTATTCGCCGGAAGAGAGAACCACCTCGTCAGCCGAAGCGGCTGCCACTCCTCCTTCGTAAGGAGGAGAGCCTGAAGGAATTCGCCAGTTGTGATATGTTCCGGCGATCTGCTTGATATCTTCTTCGGCAAGGTCGCGGTTCTTTCGGTTTATTAGAAAGCCGTGGTTGCGGGCGTCGATGAACAGGATCTGGCCTTTGCGGTGTTGTTTATTTCTTCGCAGGAACCAGAGGCACGCGGGAATCTGTGTGTTTAGAAACAATTTGGTCGGAAGATTGACGATGCAATCGACCAGGTCGTTTTCGATAAGGGCTTTGCGGATCTCGCCTTCGTTATTTGTTTTGGAGGTAAGCGAGCCTTTGGCAAGGACGAATCCTGCCAAACCGTTTGGGGCGAGATGGAAAAGGAAATGTTGTATCCACGCGTAATTCGCTCCATTTACCGGCGGCGGCAGGTTTTTGCCTGTAACTTTCCAACGGGCATCATCCCGCAGAAGCTCGCCGCTCCAGTCGCTGTCGTTAAATGGCGGATTGGCAATGACGAAATCAGCTTTCAGATCTTTGTGAGCGTCATTGAGAAACGAGCCTTCGTTATTCCATTTGACGTTTGAGCTGTCGATGCCGCGAATCGCAAGATTCATCTTCGCCAACCGCCACGTCGTCTGATTGCTCTCCTGCCCGTAAAGCGAGATGCGGTCTTTTGGATTTACTTTCAAGCCGTTGCCGTTCTTGTATCTGTCCTGATGAGATTCGATGAACTTTTCGGACTGAACAAACATCCCGCCCGAACCACAGCAAGGATCAAAAACACGGCCTTCGTAAGGCTCTAGCATTTCGACCAGCAGCCGAACAACGCTCCCCGGCGTATAGAACTGCCCGCCTTTCTTTCCTTCGGCCAAGGCAAACTCGCCAAGGAAGTATTCGAACACTTTTCCGAGAAGGTCTTTACTCTGAGCTTCCTTGGTTCCAAGAACGGCAGAACTAATCAGATTGATCAATCCGCCGAGACTAGCTTTGTCGAGCTTTTCCTGAGCAAAGACTTTCGGTAAAACACCGCGAAGCGAAGATGGATTGTCTTTCTCGATCGCCTCCATCGCATCGTCTACATCTTTGCCAATCGTCGGCAAAGTCGCGCGACCCTGAATCCATTTCCACCTCGCCGATGGCGGAACATAGAAAACCTTTTCCGCCGAATACTCGGTCTTATCCTCAGGATCAGCGCCCTCGGCCTTCATCTCAGGCGAGGAAAGCTTTTCGTAAAGCTCCTCGAACGCATCCGAGATGTATTTGAGAAAGATAAGCCCAAGCACAATATGCTTGTACTCCGCTGCGTCCATATTCTTACGCAGCTTATCCGCAGCTTTCCAAAGCTTCTTCTCAAGAGGTTCGTCTTTTTCGACTTTCGTCTGTTTTGGCATGTTGGGATTTATTTTCGAAATTTTATATCAAAACACGTTATATGACCACTCGCTTCACACGCGAGTGTTCGAAACAATGGTTCGAATCGTACCGCAGGCACCAGGCCCCGATAACTTACAACCCAAAACGCCCAGACCAGATTTTTCCTAGTCTCCAACATCTTAACGGCTAGGCCGACGGCGTCGACTTGATCGTCATGGCCGATGTCTGAGATCTTACCCACGCGCGTGGCAGGCTATCCCATTACTGTCTGAACATGATTTTTTGAAAGCTGCCGCGTAAAGTCGCTACATTTCTCGCTACATTGTCAAAAAGGGCATCTCAGCAAAACTGCTGAGATGCCCTTAAATACTGGAGCCGGTGATAAGACTCGAACTTACGACCTGATGATTACAAATCAACTGCTCTACCAACTGAGCTACACCGGCTTATTTGGGCGTGTGCGGGGTTTGGCCTCGAACGGAAATATTAGCAAATCGGGTTTGGGTACTGCAAATAAACAGCGTGTTAAATATTGTAAAAACATGTTGACCATTGACGATTGGATTTCGTACAATGATGAAGGCTAAATAGCCATCGCATTCAGCATGCCGCGTATATCCGGGTCCTTTCGGATTTTTCTCGCGGCGGAAATCATCCGAAATGAGTAAGGAGAAAATCGTGAGTTTTCAAACATCGTTCTTGTCCCGCCTTTTATTGTTGAGCTTGTTTACCATCAGCTGTTCGATGATGCTGGTCGCACAGCAGGAGCCTGTTCTGCAGGTTACGCTTAGCGACAAGCCGAAACCGGCACAAGCCATCGCTGGTCGAAACAACCTCTACTGTGCTGGCTTTATCCAATACAACGCGATCAGTACCGCCAACAAAATAATCGGTGGTGCAGATGAATCGGACCGTTTTACGTATTCCCAGAATGACCATCTTTTTATAAACATGGGCAGTGATAAAGGCGTGAATGTGGGCGATGTTTTTGCGGTCGTTCGCCCTCGCGGTGAACTAAAGAGCAAGTGGTCGGCCAAACAGCTTGGATTCTATGTTCAGGAACTTGGCGCGGTCGAGGTCGTCGATGTGAAACGAGAGGTTTCGGTCGTCAAGGTCAAGACGTCGTGTGACACGATGCTTCTCGGCGATCTCGTCGAGCTTGTTCCGCTTCGCAGGAGCCCGGTCGCGGAAGATTTCAGTAAGCCTTTGAATCGCTTCTCGGATCCGAGTGGAAAGGCGATGGGCCGCGTTGTTCTTGGTCGCGACAACCACGAAATGATGACTCGCGACCAGATCGCTTATGTCGACCTTGGTGCGGATGACAATGTTAAGATCGGTGACCGTCTCACGGTCTTTCGGCCGATCGAGAAGGGAAATCTTTTCCTTCACCCGGATCGTGAATCAGTCAGTTCGCGGGACTACGGGTTTTCAAGCGAGGTTTACAAGGGCGGGAAATTCTCGAACCAGTCCTCGCGAAAAACCGGCGATAAAGCTCAAGGGCGTGAGGTAAGGACGCTCGACGTTCGGAAGGAAAGACCAAACACCCTTCGCAAGGTCGTAGCTGAGGCTGTTGTTCTGAACGTTAAGGAAAGAACCGCGACGGTCGTTATCACTCGGACCGCTCAGGAAGTACATACGGGCGACTGGGTCGAAATACAGTAGTTTAAGACCTAAGGAAAATGAAACGGGGCCTTGCCGAAAGCGATCGCTATTCGGCGGGGCCCTTTTCCTTTTCGGTGCTGTCGGTTTTCGAACGCTCGCGCAAGAAGTATGTAAAGTACCCGTACATTGACCAAATAGCGGTGATGACAGCCACCCATAGAGCTCCGCGGCCGACGAGGTAGCCGAAGACCTTCCAGTCATTGGAAGTGATGGTAAGCGTCGCGAGATTTGAGAAAGCGGTGCGGACCTCGGGGACTTCCCAGAAAGCCGCCGGGTAATCCAGGCCGAAGTTCGAAACCGGCGGTGTACCGTTAGCCGCACATACTAGCAGGGCGACGATCGCGACGCATTGAGCCCACATTTTAAGCTTACCCATCGACTGGGCCTGCATGATGACGCCTTCGCTCGCCGCGACACTGCGGAGTCCGGTGATGATGAACTCGCGGCCGATGATGACAACGACGGCCCACGACGGAGCGAGGTTCTTCTCGACGAGGACTATGAGAGCGGCCGAGATCAATAGCTTGTCGGCGATCGGGTCGAGAAATTTACCGAGAGTTGAGACCTGCTTACGTCGGCGGGCGAGATGGCCGTCGAAAATATCGCTGATGGCTGCGATCAGAAAGATCACGATCGCCAGGGCGTAGGCATTCAGCCCAAACCAGTAGTCGGCGATCGGCGTCAAAAGCACGACCACTAGCAGCGGTACGAAAACTATTCGGCCAAGTGTGATGTAATTCGGAAGGTTCACGGCGTTGGTTAAAGTTTATGAGCTATGGCTCTAAAGTTCAATCAATAGCCCTTAAAACCGGCATAAAAAAAGCGGGCCCGAGAGCCCGCTCATCCATTAAATGCCCGCCCAAAGCATCCTAGGGAAGAAAATCGAGCTGTGCATGAGTTCCGGGGAAGAACTGCAGGTTCGGGAAAACCGCAGACAGCGTTGCCGGGTCCTGCGGCAGTCCAAACCATCTTGCAAGCTGAGCCGAATATTGCTCGACCGATGTTGTCGGGATCCAGCGTCCGCGTCCGTTTGAGCCAGTGTCGGCATCGTCAAGAGCGGCGGGATTGTTACCCATTAGCAGCGTCGGGAGGTAATCGCCGGTTCCGTTCGGACGCTTGCTGCCGTAGATGTTGCCGCCGTTGACCGCGCCGCCCATGACCATCATGTGGCTGCCCCAGCCGTGGTCGGAGCCGACATTCGCGCCAGTTCCGGCGGGGTTGAAGGTGCGGCCGAACTCGGACATCGTAAAGAGCGTCACGTCGTTCGAAACACCCTGAACGATCATCTCGTCGTAGAAAGAACGCATTGCCTGACTTAGTTGGCTAAACAGGTTTGTGTGCTGATTCAGTTCTCCGGTATGCGTGTCAAAACCGCCGATCTGAACGTAGAAGATCTGCCTGTTGACGTTTAGGTCGTCTCGTTCCTTGATCAGGCGAGCAACCTGACGGAGCTGGCGGCCGATCCCGGTGTTCGGGAAAGTAACGGTTACGTCCTGAGTGACCTGCAGTGCGTTGTTAGCGGTCATCGCGAGGTCGGTCACGTGACTTGCCGCCTCTATGTAATGGTTCGACAGGTCCTGAGTTCGTAATGCGTTAAAGGCATTACGACGAGCTAAGTTTGCCCCGGTCGGAGTTGTTCCGAATCCGGCGGGGTTCAAAACCGAGTTAAGTGCCGTGTTCGAGTCGCCGATCGCTAGCGGCAGCGTCGTCTGGCCGGCGGTGAATAGCTGTGCCCCGGCGATCGAGGTGATCATTGGAACCAACCCGCTCGGATTCTGACTGGCAGTCATCCTATCGGACACGCGTCCACCCCAGCCGGTGAATGACTGAGTGTGCGAAATGCTCGTCTGGAACTGCGTCTTCTGGTCGGAATGCGAACCGATCTGGTAGGGTTTTGGCGTCGAGTTATAGGTTGTCCCTTTTGAGAGCGGACGAACCAGCGTTCCGACGTTTGCGACGATCGCCAGCTTTTGCTGGGCATAAAGCTCATAGATGCCGGGGTTTATCGCACCTGTTGCTGCAGGCCCGAGAGCCGGATGCATGGCGTAGGTCAGATTGCCCAGACGGGGAACCGTAAAGTTGGTGTTCTGCAGCTGTGCTTGTGACAAAGCTAGTCCAAACGCCCCACCTCTCGCGGCGTCATAAGCAGCGTAGTTGCTGATCTGCGAGTCGTTATGGACGGGGATGAACATGTTGTTCGAGTCATTCCCGCCGTCAAAATACAGCATCACCAACGCCTTGTAGTTCTGGCCGCCGAGCGGGCCGTCGTCGATCGCTTTTTGCGTATGAGCCGAAACAGCCCCGAAGTGACGCATCTGCGTTGCCATCGCCGCCATGCCGAGAGCTCCGCAGCACGAGTTTTTCAAAAAATCTCTTCTTGATTCATTCATTGTCTTCACCTCTGGACTTGATATTGCGATGACGAAGCCACCAGATAAATTGCCTGACGAACGCGGCTCTCATGAGTGAGTGCGGTCGTGCCGGCGTAGGACGGGAGCGTCGCGAGGATGGTCGATCTCATTGTCGGCGACATCGATCCACCGAGCATTCGGCGATTGAGTTCGTCAACCATCTGTCCACCGGTCATGTCAGCCTGCGAAAGAGCGACGAGATCGGCGAAATTGAACGATGTTCCATTCGGGCAATCGACGCCGCTTACCGGGATCGGTACAGCGTAGGCCGCCGTAGGGGTAGTCGTCGGGGCAGTTCCGCCGTTCGTCGCGAAAGTCAGCTGGTTAATAAAGCTTGCTCTTGCGACCGCCGTACCCGTGGTCATGATCGCAAACTCCGGCCCGATCAGCGTCGTTCCCGGGATCCCGTAATCGGGTGGATAGAAGTTGAAAACCGTGGGCGACCTGAACGGGATCTGAGCCATGCCGTTAAATTGACCTCTTCCACACGTTCTATCGCCGGCAACACTGCCGTCGCTGAGGCCCGTTCCGTTTGCCGAGCGAACGCCAAACGTGCGGGCGAAATTGGTCATCAACTGAACTGGTTCGCGAAGTTTGCCGTAGATTGGGTCGGTTTTAACGTCGCCACGTGCTTCGGGGTCGAGCAGGATCGCCCGGATCACAGCCTTCATATCGCCGCGAACGCCCTGGCCGTTGTTGTTAAACGCAGCCGCAACGCGGGAAACATAAGCCGGCGAAGGGTCGCTGGTGACCATGTGCTGGATCAGGATCTTACCGACGAATGGTCCAACGTTCGGGTGATAGAACAAATTATCGAGCGCCCGTTCGAGTGAATTGTTCGCATATGTCTGGGTTGCCGCCAATGCTTGGGCACTAGTAAAACCCGATTGGAGCGTACAGTTTCCGGTGCCGGATGTCGGACAAGTGATGCCGCAGCCGCCAGTACCGGTTGGAGGGCAGGCCGCGACAGTTTGGGTGGCCGCTGATCCCGGATAGGTGAAAAGCGTCTTCGCACCTATGTCGTGTCGGTTCTGAACGGCATTTGTAATACCGGGGTTGAGCAACATCGGGTCGATGAAATTGACCGTTCCGGCGACAATATTCGGGCAGTTAGCCGGCACAGAGCAAAATGACCATCCAGTCATTACCCTGGTCAAGGCATTGATCTCATCCTGCGAGTAAGTTGGGATCGGATTGTTCTGTCCGTCTCTTTGAAGCGTCCCATCCTGATTCAGCATGAAAAGGCCGATCGAAAATAGCTGGGCTATTTCTCGCGGATAATTTTCATTCGGTGCTGTCCGGGTGCTTTCACGCATGTTCAGATACTCGCCCATCGTCGGATTGAGCGTCATTTCCTTCATCAGGTCACGATAGTTGCCGAAAGCATGCTTCGAAAGCACCTTGTGCCATTCGACCATGTGCCGGCCCTGTTGGATGTCGTTACCCGAGGTGACCCAGATCTGTCCAAGAGCCCATGTGACTCTATGCTTCAGCTGAGCATCACCATAAAATGCTTCCCTAAAGAACCACGTTTGAGGCTGGTACTGAGTGTAGGTATCGCGAAAGCAGTTCGCGGGACTGTCGTCGGCACCGCCGTCGCAAAGAGCGGGGGCGTTGACCGGCTGAAGAATGTTACTTGGATAGGGGTTTGTCGCAGCCGGATACGGCAGCGAAAACTGCTCGTTTATCCAAGCCCGCACGCCGATGCGTCGAAGTTTGTTATCGAGAGCCAGGTTCGGGCCGAAGGTGGCTTGTTGTGCAAATCTGTGGCGGTCACCGGTCCAGCGGTAGCTGATGGCGTTCATCTCGTCGGCACGATTTGCTGAGCGTTCGATCTTGGTTCCGTACGGAGTCGGTCGGGCCGAAGGATCTTCCTTGATCTCGCCGCCGATCCTGCCGAGGCCGAGTTTTACCCGGTTGCTCGAAAGGCCCCGCCAAGTCAGGTATATAATTATATCGCCATCGCCTTCGATCGAGCTCCAATAGCCGATCTCGTCCTTGAGCAATAGTGTCGCACGATAGACTCCGTCGGCGTTGTCCATCTTTTCCAGCCCAACGACCGGAAAGCGGAACATATGCCCGGCCTTATCTATCGCATAGACGCGAAAAGCATTTGCACCTTCGCCGTCCATCAGGTCGAGATTGGTGACAAAGATGTCGACCGTGTCGCCAAGCGAAAACGCTCGCGACGCCGTTTGCGAAAGATCCTTCCCGCCGCGAACATCACCCGCGGCCGCTGCCAGAGCCCGCGTCGAATCACGCTCGCTCAAAAGCACCGGCGTCGGCGAATTTGGATCAGGATCCTGTGCGATGACAGCGATCGAAGCTAGCGAGACCAAGGCTATTAAAGCCATACTTCGCCAGAACCGTCGCGATATACTGCTACCCATATTACCCTCCTGAGAAACCTGCAATAAACTGAACTGAGATGTCCGAAGAACACGCGGGAATTGTGTCCGTATAAAAATGTTTTACACACATAAGCTACTACAATTGCAGACGGAATTCAACACATTATTCTGCCGCAAAAAATACCCGCTAACTATATTCCCGACTACTTAGACGTACAATATAATCGGTTGGTCGAACAAAAGTAAAGAAACGTCAGGCCGCGCTTTTCCTGCCGCTTGCAAACTATGCCAAATACAGTGTTTATCGATATTCCGGCGGATTTCAATTTTCGCTCGACAGTGTATTCTCACGGCTGGTCCGAGCTTGCTCCCTTCGCTCTCGACATCGATCAGTGGCGGCTGAGCTATGTTTTTTTTGACGGAAAGATCGGAGCGGTCCCCGCAGTGATCTTGGAGAATTCCGGCAAAGTCCAGATCGAGCTTGCCGTCGGCGGTTTTGACCGGGAAAGGATCGTCCGCGAAACGCGCCATATCCTCCGGCTCGATGACGATCTCGCGGGGTTCTACAACGCTGTCGAAGGCCACGAACGCCTCACTTGGGTTAACGAAAAAAAAGCCGGTCGCCTGCTGCGCTCACCAACCGTCTGGGAAGACCTCGTAAAGACAATCTGTACCACAAACTGTTCCTGGGCGTTAACGAAGATAATGGTGAACAACCTGGTCGAGAAACTCGGCGAGTCGCGGCCAGGGTCAGTACCGCCTGCGTTAGCGGGCGGCGCGAATGTGGGGAAGTCGAACCTTGCGAACGAGGGCAATCAACGCGCGGCCTCAATGCCGCCCGCTAACGCAGGCGGTACTGACAGATCATTCCCAACCGCCGCCGCGATGGCTGCGATGCCCGAGGATTTTTACCGCAACGAGATCCGTGCCGGCTATCGCTCGCCCTACTTCATCGAGCTTGCCGAACGCGTCGCTTCGGGCGAACTCGACCCCGAATCGTGGCTCACCAGCGATCTCCCGACACCCGAACTCAAAAGAGAAATGAAACGGGTCAAAGGCGTCGGCGATTACGCCGCCGAAAACCTCCTAAAACTAGTCGGCCGCTACGACGGCCTCGCCCTCGATTCCTGGCTGCGTTCGCAGTTCTACAAGAATCACAACGGCGAAAAGAAATGCGACGACAAGAAGATCGAAAAACACTACAAAAAATTCGGCGAGTGGCGCGGCCTAGTCATCTGGTGCGACATGACGGAGAAGTGGATCGTGGGGTCGTAGGAGCGCGGCATCGGGATTATACTTTTCTCGACTTTTCTTCACCCCTCTTCGTCTGAAGCCTCACGAGCCGTAATCGCTCGTGAGGTTTTATTTATTTTTGAGCAGGGAGAGATCAATTTTATGCGTAGCAATATTTTAAGATTTTTCGTTGGTGTTTCGGCGGTCGTGATGCTGCTTGTGGCGGCGGATTCAGCCAGTGCTCAGCGGCGAGAGGTTCGGGGGCGGGCGTTGACCAAGGCTCAGGTGAAGGCGATAATCGTTCGGGTCGAGGATCGGGTCGATAATTTTGTAAGGAATTACGACAAGGCTCTTGACCGCAGCCGTCTTGACGGTTCGAGCCGTGAGGATTGGCTCAATCGGCGGGCGAAAGATCTGGAAAAGGCGACCGATGAACTCAGAAGGGAATTTGACCGCCGCGATGCATGGATCGAGAATAAGGACGAGGTCAGGAAATGCCTGAACATCGCGAGCGACATCGACCGCAACATGCGGAACTATAAGTTCGGTGCGGCAGCAGAGGCCAACTGGGCACGCGTGCGGTTCGAACTGAACAGCCTC
Organism: Acidobacteria bacterium Ga0077534; assembly: GCA_001464455.1. Taxonomy (GTDB): domain Bacteria; phylum Acidobacteriota; class Blastocatellia; order Pyrinomonadales; family Pyrinomonadaceae; genus OLB17. Next base: position 139,226 of record LNEI01000018.1, on the reverse strand, counting down.
GCTGACGTTTACAATTTACCTCGTGTGGGTGCATCTGCTTACAACTGAGAACAAAAAGTACGCATCCACGTAACATATAAGGCGGGCTCGGAGGGCGAGTCCGCCTTTTGGGGTTTTTGAGCGAAGGTTAAAAAGTTTTTTTCGAGAACAGTGAAACGAACGCCAAGAAAAGCTCTAACTATATATACAAAAAGGACTTATTTGTTTCAGTCGGGAGTGAAACAGGGGTGAAACAAAAAGGATCAGATTTAGCCGTGACCTGACGGCCAGATGGGGCGTCTTATAGCTGATATCGCCGCGATTTTGTAGTAGTATAGGGCTGATTTCGCGAAGCGCGGCGAGGGCAAAACGATGATCGAAACCGGAACAACACTTCAGCAGCGTTACAAGATCGATAAGCAGATCGGGCAAGGCGGAATGGGCGCGGTATATGTTGCGACAGATTCGCGTTTCGGCTCGACGGTCGCGATCAAGGAAACGCTTTGCATGGACGACAACTTCCGCAAAGCCATCGAACGCGAAGCACGCCTGCTGAACAGCTTAAAACACGCAGCCCTGCCGCGAGTCAGCGACCATTTCGAGGAGAACGACGGGATGTTCCTCGTCATGGAGTACATTCCGGGTGACGATGTTGCCGCGATGCTCGAGAATACGAGCATCAAATTCACGGTCGATCAGGTGATGAAGTGGGCCGATCAACTGCTCGACGCTCTCGATTATCTTCATAACCAGGAATTGCCCGTCATCCACCGCGATATCAAGCCGCAGAACCTAAAGCTCAACTCTCGCGGCGAGATGATACTGCTGGATTTCGGCCTCGCAAAAGGGAATCCGACCGACGCGAGCCATCAAACAGCCGCCAAGAGCATCTTCGGCTATTCGCGCAGCTACGCCTCGCTTGAGCAGATACAGGGAACCGGTACCGACCCGCGAAGCGATCTCTATTCGCTCGCAGCTACGCTCTATCACCTGTTGACGCGAGTTCCGCCGGAGGACGCTTTGACACGTGCGATGAGCGTTCTGAGCCAGAAACCGGATCCGCTAGTTCCGGCCAGCTCGATAAATCCGGAAGTTCCGCGGGGCGTAGCCGGTGTTTTGCAAAAGGCAATGGACCTAAACGCTGGAGAAAGGCCTGCTTCTGCTGCCGAGATGCGGCAGATGCTCGCCGAGAGTGAAAGATATTCCTATCTGGCTGAAGGTGCCACGATCGCGACAAATGTCGCGGACGCTAGGATCTTTGCCCAACCGACCAGGCTGATGCCCGAAGCCACGAGGCCGGCTTTCAGCGATACCAACGCGAAAACCGAGGTCATGCCGACCAACGCGTCAGAGTTGACTTCTGTCCGGACATCATCGGGCGGCGATACCGTGGCATCTTCGAGCACCACTGAGGCTCCGCCTTCGCGTCGAGCGTCAAGTGTCGCAGCCGGTGCGGCCATGATGCTACTTCTGGGAGTTGCGGCGGTGGCGGGTATATATTTTGTGCGTCCTTCTGTTTTTGGCGTTGCTGCCGAGCCTCAGAAATCGCCAGAGACTCCGGCTTCCGCCGCTACTACGGCGAACGCCTCTGCTCCGCAATCAAACAACGCTGTCGCTAACGCGCCGGTTGCGGCGGCTGAGCCCGTATCGGATGTGCCGTCCAATTCTGCCTCGGTTCGAGCCGATGCAGTAAAGGAAACGGAACCGGATCGGGCGGCCCCGCCGTCGAAAGACGTTACAAAGTCGACCACCGCAACAACGGATGTAAAGAAGAATAACAGTGACGGCGCGGTGACTGAAATTACCGTGGACGATCCGGAGATCCCGCGTGGCGGGGTGACCTTCACCGAACGCGACGAAGACGGTCAGGTTCGCACGATCAGGGTAACGCCTAAGCCGCCTCCGGGAGGATATCGCCCGCCGATGGACGGCCGCCCTGTGCCGGTACTCCCGCCTGGTGTTGACCTTAGTAAACTGACGCCAGCCCAGCGGCAGAAGGTCATGCGGATCCTGCGAAATAATCCTCAGCTGCGCCCGCCGCCGCAGCCTACTCCGCCGCAGACGAAGAACTGATACTTCTGGGCTCGCCTGCGATGATGGCTTTTAGCTGGCCGGTCATTTCAGAGATCTCCTCGTCAGATGGGGCTGGATACATTTCAGCGGGGTCGATCAGCGGATGATAAGTAATGGTCACTCGACGAAATAGCTTCGGATACCTTTGCTTCTGCGGCCAGATGCGGTTTCCTCCGCTGATCGTGACGGGTAGGATCGGAACCTTTGCCTGAAGGGCTATCTTGACCGCTCCGGTTTTGAACTCGAGCAGCTCGCCGTCATCAAATTCACGGGCACCTTCCGGAAAGACTACGAGCACGGCGCCGTCGCGGAGGGTTTTCAGCGACTCCTTCATCGCACTTATCGCTCCCGAACGAGTTGTCGAAACAGGAAAAGCCCCGATATATCGGATCAGTTTACCGATCAGCGGCCACGAAAACGCATCTCCGATGGCCATGTAGCGGATCTTTCGCCGGAGCGGCAAACAGATCCAGACAGGGTCGACGTAAGTCTGATGGTTGGCGACTATTAGGAAGGGCGGCGAGTCATTTGGCGGGATATTGGTCTGGTCAACGTACCGGATAAACCAGACGGTTTTGCTGATCGAGTAGCCGATCAGGCGCAAGATATCCATCACGAATTGCGATGGATATCTAAGATCTGAAGCACCTTTCACCGCAAATGACGTGTCTCTCAATTATCCGAAGCACCCACTGTTCGCGATGCGATCACTTTCTCGACAGGGAGCTCGGCGTCGACGAACTGAAGATGTAGCGTAGGGCTTTCATTGTTAACTAGTTTGCGGTTGCGGACCAAAGCAACTGCGTAGAAATCTATTTCTTTACAGGCGAACTTTACCTTATCTCCGACCGCTGCCAGAAGGGAACAAGCAACAGAAACGCCGCCGCCGCTAATGTTTTGAGTAAAGGTATCTTCACGGGTTACTGATTGCTCAGATTTCTGCAGAAGCGAGATAGTGACGGGTAGCGATATCCAGTACCGGGGTGTTTTGCGGTTCTTGAACTGGGATTCGGCTTCGGTTATCTCCCAAAGCCCGTCTTTCCGCATACCGCTAATACGATAACTCTGGGTCGGGTCGGTCTTGAAGCTCTCGGGCACGTTTTTGCCAACAAACCCTACGCCGACGTGATATACCGTCTGCCCGTCAATCTTACCTTGATTGCAATACTGCACTAGCCCAAGGACAGGATAAACCTCTTTATCCGTGTCATAGGCCCTTAGTTCAGGGTCGAGCGGCATTACAAGTGTCAGCAGTCGCCCGACAGTTACAGGTTTCGGCAAACTAAACCCCGCACCATTGCGCGAGACAGTCGTTACCTTGGTGACCTCTTTCCAGATCTCGCCGTTGGCTTCCTTTACCTGAACTATTGTTTTTAGATCCGAATCAACTTTATCCACCCGAATATTCTCCGGCGCGCGTTTTTCTTGAATTTTATCAGGACTCATGAGATGAGCAAGTAGGCGGGCGTGAAAGAAAGGAGCGAAGAATCAGCTCAGCCGATACCTTCGAGCGGGAAAAGACGGTCGATAAATTCGAGATGCAGCCGTGTAATACCGTCCTGACCGATGCGGGATCCTCGCACCACCGACAGTATTGTAACACTAAACCGCTCACTCGAGACACGCAAAAATGTTCCGGGTTCGGCGTTCATCGTTGTGAAGACCGCTGCTCCGCCAAGCGAGATGTTTTCCGTAACCGTTATTTCGGATTCGATTATGTTGCCGGCGTGGTCCGTGCGTTCGATCTTAAGGCTCTCAGGGATCGAGAAGCGGGTCTGCTTTCTAATGTCAACTGGCAGCGAACTGTCGTCCGCGTGGAGGTCGGCCGGTGCGAGGTGCCAGAAGCCATTCCCATTTTCCTCTCGTTGGGTGATGTCGTACAGCATCGAGGGGTTGGCAAAATATGCGTCAGGTGGTTTCTTGCCTATAAACCCTACTCCGACTGAGTACTCTGGTTTATCGACAGATCTTCCTATCGATATGCAACGTCGAACTACGCCCCATATGCGGTACTGGTTCTCTCCAAAATCGTACGACCGCAGCTGTCTTGGCATAGGGATCGTCAAGAGGATCAAACGGCCTCGTTTCAGGGGCTTTTTGAGAACGAAGCCGGCTCCGAACGCCGATACGTCGCTCAGACGGGTGATCTCATTCAGGGAGGTTTCGGCGTCGATGCGAAACTCCACCCTGACCGGCAGCGGCAACGATATACGCTGCGTGCGCCGGTTTTCCTTTACGTTCGATGGCGGCGGTGCTGCCTGTTCGATCGAGGAAGTTTGAGTTATGGTCGAAGTAAGCATTCGGCTCCGTGAATATCAGGATTTCGCCTTCGTGAAACGGGAGTTTCGGTCAGTTGCTAACCAGGCTTTTTGCCTGTAAAATTAAGAAATAAGTAAGACGCGCATTATTCCAGAAAGTGGAACCACGCCGCGAACATCTTTTCCGAAACTTCAAATTCGAAATAACTCATGGATTCACTCTTAGACCGTAATCAGATCAACATCGAAGACGAGATGCGCCGGTCGTATCTCGACTACGCAATGTCCGTCATCATCGGACGCGCCTTGCCGGATGTGCGTGACGGACTCAAGCCAGTTCACCGTCGTGTGCTGTGGGCGATGAGCGAGCTTGGTAACACGTTCAACAAGCCGTACAAGAAATCGGCTCGTGTGGTCGGCGATACGATCGGTAAGTATCATCCGCACGGCGACACTGCTGTCTACGACACGGTCGTGCGCATGGCGCAGGACTTTTCGATGCGGTACATGCTCGTGGATGGCCAGGGTAATTTCGGTTCGATCGACGGCGACAATCCGGCCGCGATGCGATATACCGAGGTCCGCATGGCGAAGATCACCAACGAGGTTCTCGATGATATCGAGAAGGAAACCGTTGATTTTCAGCCAAACTATGACGAGTCGCTTTCGGAACCAAAGGTCCTGCCGACAAAAGTTCCGCTTTTGCTGGTCAACGGATCTGAAGGCATCGCCGTCGGGATGGCGACCAAGATACCGCCGCATAACCTGACCGAGATCCTGGACGGAACCATCGCCTTGATCCACAACCCCGCGATCACTGTCGACGAGTTGATCCAACACATTCCGGGTCCTGATTTTCCAACAGCTGGATTTATCTACGGGCGTGAGGAAATTCATCGTGCGTATCGCACCGGTCGCGGGATCATCCAAGTTCGTGCCCGTGCCGTTGTTGATGAGATCGGCCGCGGTGACCGCGTCAAGGATGCGGTCGTTATCACCGAGCTTCCTTATCAGGTAAACAAGGCCCGTTTGATCGAAAAGATAGCGGAACTTGTTCATGAAAAACGCCTCGACGGTATCTCAGAGATCCGTGACGAATCGAACCGCGAAGGTATGCGGATCGTCATCGAACTCAAACGCGATGCCGTGCCGCAGGTCGTGCTTAACAAGCTTTACAAGCTGACGCCGATGCAGTCATCGTTCGGCATTATCAGCATCGCCATTGTTGACGGCCAGCCTAAGTTGCTGACGCTCAAGGACATGCTCGAGGCGTTTGTCGAGTTTCGCCGCGAGGTTATTCGCCGCAGGACGGAATTTGACCTTCGCAAAGCTCAGGCTCGTGCTCATATATTAGAGGGCTTGAACAAAGCCATCGACGCTCTCGATTACATCATCCCGCTGATCCGAACCTCGCGTTCTGTCGATGAAGCGAGACAGTGGCTGACGTCTAATCTTGCGACCACGAGCGACATCGCTGCGTGGCGTGGTGTTACCGGCGATAAGTCGAAAGCACAGTTCGAAAAAGAGCTCTCTAAAGTTGTCAAAGATCTGGATTTCTCCGATATTCAGGCTCAGGCGATCCTCGATCTGCAGTTACGCAGGCTGTCGGCTCTCGAACGCCAGAAGATCCTCGACGAGTACGCCGAGATCATAAAATACATCACCGAACTCGAAAACATCCTCCAGAACGAGGGCGTTCTGCGTCAGGTTATCGTCGATGAACTGACCGAGGTCAAACGCCAATTCGGCGATCCTCGCCGCACGGTCATAGTCGATGCCGATGCCGAGTTCAATATCGAAGACCTGATCCCCGACGAAGATGTAGCGATAACGGTCACGAACGCCGGCTACATCAAACGCACACCGGTTACCGCCTACACCCGACAGGGCCGCGGCGGCAAAGGTCGCTTGGGGGCGAAGGCGAAGAATGACGATTTTGTCGAGCATCTGTTTATCGCCTCGACACACGCTTATTTGATGATCTTTACCGACGACGGTCAGGTCTTCAAGATGAAGGTGCACGAGATACCTGAGGGCGATACGTCGGCTCGCGGCAAAGCCGTGGTGAATCTCGTTCAGCTTTCAGGCGAACGTAAGCTCGTAGCGGTCATGCCCGTTCGCGATTTTGCCGAGGAGATCTATTTGACGATGGTCACCAAGCAGGGCGTTATCAAAAAATCGTCGCTCGCTGACTATCAGAACATTCGTGCATCAGGCATCAACGCCATAAATATCGACGAAGGTGACGAGCTGCTCGATATTATCCGCACCGACGGCAAGCGGCAGATATTTGTCGCAACGCATGACGGAATGGCCGTTAAGTTCAACGAGTCAGACGTTCGGCCGATGGGTCGAGTCGCTCGCGGTGTTCGCGGAGTGAACCTGCGGCCGGGCGATTTCGTTGTCTCGGTCTGTGCCGTTTCGCCCGAAGGAACCGAAAAGATCCTTTCCGTCTCAGAAAAGGGCTTTGGCAAGCAGACCACTGTCGACAGCTATCGCCTGACCAAACGCGGCGGCATCGGGGTCATCAATATGAAGACCACCGAAAAAACCGGCAAGGTCGTCGCGGCGTTTCCGGTCGAGGACGACAGCGAGATCATGATCATCACGCAGCAGGCGAAACTCATCCGCCTCGGCGTCGACAAGATCCGCGAAACCGGCCGGTCAGCTCAAGGCGTAACCTTGATCAAATGCGGCGAAGACGACCTCGTCACAAGCGCGTCGCTGCTGGCGATGGATGAAGAGGACGACTAGAAACGTTTTCTAATTTTCAAAGAACTGGTAGCTGTCAGCCAAGGCTGACAGCTACTTTTATGGCCGCTACGGAAATTTTCCGCAATATTCGGGTATAAATTCTTGGGAATAACCACGAAACCACACCGAATAAAACCTCGCAGCTACATTTTCGCCTTCATTTTCAAGTTCTCAATTATCACGTCCGGTTCGGCGCGTTTGCGGTAGTCGGCGTCGATGAAGGCGTAGGTGATCTTTCCTGTTTTGTCGATGATGTAGGTCGCGCCGAGCGGCAGCTCGGGTTTTTCCATTGAGTTGCGTTTTGCAAGGTCGAGGCCCCGGCTTTTGTACGTTTCGGCTGTGTCAGGAGGCAGTTGGAAAACGATGCCGAATTTTCTTGCGAGGTCGAGATTAGGATCGCTGAGAACCGGGAACAGAACTTCGTTCTTTTTTGCAACTGCCATCGAGGAGTCGGGGTTTTCGACCGAGATCGCGACCAGATGGCCGCCGGCGGCTTTGATGTCGGCAGTGCGCTGGCCGAGCTTTCGCAGGTAAGTGTTGCAAAACGGGCACCACGCGCCGCGATAGAATGTCAGTACCATACTGCCTTGTTTGAGCAGGTCTTTACTGCTGACCAGCTTGCCCGTGCTGTCTTTTAGCTCGAAAGCAGGAGCCTTGGCACCGACGTTCAAGGCGTTTTTGGCAGCGTCTTCGGCGGAAATGATGGTTGTGGATTGGGCATTTGCAGTTGCGTCCCAAAGTGCAACGGCGGTTACAAGTGCGATGATGTAGAGTAGTTTTTTAGTCATGACTTAGTTATGTCGGTTCTCGTTACTTTTATTCCGCGGTATGCGTCCCAAAATTGTTGTCAGTACCAGGAACGGAGTGGACGGGCTTTCGAAGTCGCAGTTTTGCGGTTGCCGATAGATTCATAGTGGATGGCGTTCAAGGCCCCCGGTCACTATCGTTCCCGGTACTGACAGGAGGTTCGATGCGGCCCCATAATAATCAGTGTTCATCCGTTTCATCCGTGTTTATCTGTGTAAAAATTCTTCGTTCCCGTCGCGTAGCCTCGTGTGTGTGTTGACCCGGTCGCTACCGCTCGCGGTTCTGACGCGCGTTGCGTCCCAACTTTTTCGATCCGCTGCTTCGAAAACCCCACCCGCTACCGAAGGTGGTACTGACATTTTTTGCGTCCCTAGATTTTCGTAACCCACTACCCGAACAATGTCGGATTATCGTCGCGGCGCATTAGTGCTTCGAGGCCGAAGTGCTGGTAGGCGAGGCGGGTGGCCATACGTCCACGGGGAGTTCTGTTTAGGAATCCTATCTGGAGCAGATATGGTTCGATCATTTCTTCGATCGATTCTTTCTCCTCGTGGATCGCGGCGGAAAGCGTCCCAAGACCGACCGGGCCGCCGTCGAATTTTTCGATGATGCATTTCAGCATCTTGGCATCGGTTTCGTCGAGGCCGAAATTGTCAACCTCCATCCGATTGAGCGCGTCGTTGGCAACGTGCTCGTCGATGTGGCCTTCGTGATCGACCTCGGCAAAATCTCTCACTCGCCGCAAGAGCCGGTTGACGATTCGCGGCGTCCCACGGCCGCGGCGGGCTATCTCGTGTGAACCGGATTCGTCGATCCCGACGCCGAGTATTTTTGCCGAACGGTTTACGATCGTTTGCAAGTCGGTGACGGAATAGAAATCGAGATTGAAGACAATATTAAATCTCGCCCGCAGCGGAGCGGTCAGCATTCCGGGGCGCGTCGTTGCTCCGACGAGGGTGAATTTTGGCAGTTCCAGCTTGATCGACCTCGCCGCCGTGCCCTGGCCGATCATGATGTCGAGGCTGTAATCTTCCATCGCCGGATAAAGAATTTCCTCGATCGCCGGATTGAGCCGATGGATCTCGTCGATAAACAGCACATCGCCTTCTTCGAGACCCGTGAGGATCGCTGCCAAATCACCCGCCTTTTCGATAACCGGCCCCGAAGTCGATTTCAACGACGCGCCCATTTCGTTTGCCACGATGTTAGAAAGCGTCGTCTTCCCCAAACCCGGCGGGCCGGTCAGCAGAATATGATCTAAAGCCTCACGCCGCTTCAGCGCCGCTTTCATAAAAACACGAAGATTCTCCTTAACCTTCGCCTGCCCGATGTACTCAGATAACTGTGCCGGGCGCAAGGTCGCCTCGAACCGGGTTTCGTCGGGGGAAAGGTCTTCGTCTCGAATGTTGATGGCGGCAGCGTTCGACATTAGAGATTTTTATCCTCATCGATCAAGTAGCCGGTAAAATTCATCTGGACACCTTGGTCAGGCATAAGACCTGCGTTAGTCCATCCAACAATTCCATTTCCGGCGTGAATAACATAACCTGTACACAAACTGATTTCCCTCGACTCACCAGCCTTTAGGGCGACCTGTTGCAAAGGCTGCGTCTTCTTGTAGCTCGGTGATGTTTTGTCTTCAATCCTTTGATTTAAATTGATTACAACGTCCTCCTTCATATGTCGCGCGTCGAAAAGAAAATCGGTCACGATCAATTTTTTCCCCTTCGGAACAGTCGTCATAGCAGATGACGAACGATTTTCACTAGTTAGCTGGAAAAGTGCAGACTCTTCCGGTCGGTCTTTGGTTCGAGCAAAGCCATGAGCTCGAACTATTACCTTTTCTAGATCTACAGTCTTCGCTTTTGATGCTTCGAACGATTGAACCCCTAATAGTGATGCTAAAACGACGGCCACACACAAAAAGATTTTCACTCCTTTCCTCCTACAATCTATATAACTTTCCATATCGCAATCTCCCACTGCCAACCTTTGGCCTGAAACGCCAAATTTTATCACACGTATCAAAACAGCAATCCCTTTTGATACAAAGCCAAAATGTCCATCGAGAAAGCTACGACGCAGTGCAATATCAGTCCCAGCCAGATGGAGCCGTTGCGGTAGCTTAGCCAGCCGAGGAAGATTCCCGCGAAGATGGCGGCGAAGGTTTCGGGCATGGGTTTTTGGAAATGGATCATCGTGTACGGCACGGTCATCACGAAGATCGAATAGATGCCGAGCGACGGTTTCAGGCTGTGGACCAGGAAGCCGCGGAAGAAGAATTCGAGTCCAAAAAACTGCAGGAAATAGATCAGTTCCCAGATCAAAAGCGCCGTTCCCATGGGCGCGTCGGAGCTGTAGAATCTTAAAAACGGATACTTTTCCGCAAAGCTCGCGGTCAGGGACATCGCATAAACGATCGGCAGCATAACTGCGACGCACACCGCGAGCAGCTTCCAAAAACCTTCTTCGATCGTGAGCTTTAATCCGATCTCGCTCAGAGCGCGTCGTTGGACAAAACGCACCCAGATGGCTGGAATGACGAAATAGAAAAACACCGAAACGAAAACCCACCAAACGAGCGCATACAGATTATTGGTCGTAGGTTCGGCGGCTTCTACTCCGGCCGAGACCCACGGTGTATTTGCAAGCAATACTCGCAGGTAGGTGGCGTCTTTAAGGTAAGCAATACATGTCAGCCCGACCGCCGCGTAGACAAGAGCAAACATCGCACGCGAGTCTAGCGGGGAAATGTCGTGGCGGAATTGTCGGATCATCGAGAGCATTCTTAATTCTTGGTCGCTGTTGGAGACAAAACCGCGGAACGTAATCCACGCCTGAACGATTGAACCTTATTTCGATAGAAAAATGAATGCCAAATCGCGTGAATTGGCCTATTATGCACAAATCGACGCAAAATGCTGATTTTGACCTAAGGTGCGTACTTTTAGCGTAAACAACACAGATAATTAGAGATAACTCATATGTTATTTTGCCAGAAGTTGCAGAGCCCGACGTAGCAATTTCTGTACGGTGAGATCGGTGCCTTCCTTTGCGGCCTGATCGAGGGCTTTTTCGGCGGCGTTCTTTTGATAACCGAGGTTGACGAGAGCGGAAAGGGCGTCGTCGAACACGGAGTCAGCCGGGAGCGAAGAACCTGATCCAACGTCGGTCGATGCGGATCCGGGGGCGATATCGCCGACCTTATCGCGGAGCTCGATGACCATTCGCTCGGCCGTTTTTCGCCCGACACCGGGAATCGTCGTCAGCCGGGCGAGATTGTTTGACCGAAGGGCGGCGATGATCTCGTCGGCACTCATGCCGGAAAGCATCGCGATGCCGGATTTCGGGCCGATTCCCTGGACGGCGATAAGCTTCAGATAGAGGTCGCGTTCGCGGAGCGTCTTGAAACCAAAAAGCTGGATCGCGTCCTCGCGAACATGCGTGTATATCCGCAACTCGACGTCCGAACCGACCTCGCCGAGTTCGTAGAAGGTCGTCAACGGTATTGAAACCTCGTACCCGACGCCGCCAACATCGACGATGGCCGTGTTTGCTTGCTTTTCAAGCAGTTTTCCTGACAGAAAGGCGATCATGTTTCACTAATGAAACGACAATTTTAGTTCAAGTTCATCTCTAGGGCAACGGCTCGCGGGCGATTTGCAACGAAATAGTTCATGAGCAAAAGATTTTGCTTTGCGGCGCCGCTCAAGAAGTATAAAATATTGTTTGAGGCTGAAACTGAAAGTCTCATTCAGGCGTAATCATAATTGACATCTCAAGAGGTATTATTTAATGGGAAACAAGGGAATTTTACGTAGGCTTCTGCCATTTCTGGCGACATTCGCCATCGGTCTTTTTATCGCCAGCTTTTTTGTGAATGTGGCGCCGAATTTTAGCCGCTCAAACAGTTGGAAATCACGAAAAGCTGAATGTAAACGCCTGAAACACGAAAACAAGCGGCTCGAAAGGGAGAATTTTCGTCTTCGTCAGGAATTAGAAACACGCGATCTATCTGAGATCCCCGGAGTCTCTCACGAAAAGCCTCGCGGCGTCGGTCCTGAGTTTCCGGTAGAAATGCCCCCGCTGCCTCCCGCACCGGCGAGACAGGCAAAATAATTTTTTTCCGATAACCCAGACCACAGGTTAACGCGCCGACAAGCGATGTGTTAATCTGTGGTTTCTTGTTTCATATAGGAGGTTTTTATGGAGCTTTTGGCAGTCGCAAAACGAGCAATTCCGTTTTTGCTTGGCCTTGTTGTCGGGATCATTCCGACGTTTATCTTTTCGCCGCTCGCGGATGTGTCGCCAGTCGTAGTTGAGAACGGGCTTAGATCCGGTAAAACGTACTGCAACACTGGACGAAGTAAATTTAAGGCTTACCGAAATTCGGCCGAAACCCCGCTCGCTATCGAATCCAAGCCACGGGCGGCCTATACGGATTCAGCCCGGCGTTCCGGTACCGAAGGCGTTGTGAAACTTAAGGTCGAGTTCCTTCGGGATGGTACGGTCGGCAATGTCAAGCCTTTGTCTGAATTGCCGCACGGGCTTACAACGCAGGCGATCGAAGCCGCGAGCAAGATCAGGTTCCGTCCGGCCGTCGTTGACGGCGTTGCAGTCGATTCGACGAAGATGATCGAATACGACTTTTCGCTGAACTAGTTTTAGATGGATGAATCGCAAGCAAGGAAGCTGATCGTTGAGGTCGGCACGTTGTTGTACGACCGTAGTTATGTTGTGGCGTACGACGGTAATGTAAGTATTCGTCTAGACGAAAATGCGGTTTTGGCGACGCCGACGATGACGTCGAAAGGCCGCATGACCGAGGAATGTCTCGCTCTTACGGATATCGACGGCAGAGCCCTGAACGATAAAAAGGCGTCGTCCGAGCTTGCGATGCATCTGCTGATATATAAGATGCGGCCCGATATTAGAGCGGTCTGTCACGCTCATCCGCCGTATGGAACGGCTTTCGCCGTGGCGGGATTGGCGATCGACAAGCCGATACTGTCGGAAGTTGTACTGACCCTGGGCTGCGTGCCGCTAACTGCATACGGAACTCCGTCGACAAACGAACTGACCGAGGCGATGAAGCCTTTCGTTCCGCATCACAACGCTCTACTGATGGCTAATCACGGAGCTGTTGCTTACGGCGAAGACATCTGGCAGGCTTATGATCGGCTCGAAACACTGGAGCACACCGCTAAGATAGCGACGCTCGCCAAGACGCTTGGCGGAGCAAACGAACTGCCCGCAGACTCCATATCCAAGCTGATCGAGATCAGGGAGAAAGCTGGATTTCTCAAATCGAACGCCCGCTGCCAGGCGTGTGGATATCTCCACGACGCCGGCATCGTGTGCGATCTCGACGTCAGTTATCCCGGGTCTAATGGTCACAGCGAGCAGAAGATATCGTTCACACGAGAGGAACTTATCGAGCTCTTAAGTCAAGCTGCCGGACTTGAAGAAGGCCGCACGCACTAAAGGCATTTTTCGGCATGAGTCATTTGCGAGAGCCCTTACTTTGTGCGGGTTTCTGCAACGGAGTCATTTCGGGGTAAACTATCAGGATAGTAAGGAGAAACTAAATGCAGGAAGCATTAGGAATGGTCGAAACCAAAGGCCTCGTCGCCGTTATCGAAGCGGCCGACGCGATGGTCAAGGCGGCTAACGTTGAATTGGTCAGCTACGAAAAGATCGGTGCCGGTTTTGTTACCGCTATCGTTCGTGGAGACGTTGCTGCGGTAAAAGCCGCTACCGACGCCGGAGCAGCTGCAGCCCGAAGGGTCGGCGAGCTGGTTAGTGTTCATGTTATTCCACGCCCGCACTCGAGCGTCGACGAGACGCTGCCGGTAGTTAGAAAATAGTGGCCGGTGGTCAGTGGTCAGTAGCCAGATGCTCTCTGCTGCTGACCACTGACCACCTATCACTGACAACTGCAAATGATAATCGCACGCATCCTGGGCACTGTGGTGTCCACCCATAAGGACGAACGTCTCAAGGGCAAAAAGCTGCTCATCGTCAGACCCATCAATTTAGACGGTACTGACCAGAGCGGCTATATTGTTTCTGTTGACACGGTCGGGGCGGGCTTTCACGAAAAGGTGATCGTCGTCAGCGGTTCATCGGCGCGTATGGCTGAAGGAAATAAGGACTGCCCAGTCGATTCGGCGATAATCGGCGTTATCGACGAGATCGACTTTTCGCAGGCCTAAGATGCAACATTCTGATCGTAAAGCACAAGTAATAGTATTTATCCGCATGGTGCTGGCGATCTTGATGTTCATCCACGGAGCGGCCCGGATAGGCAACGGAACGGTCGGTGGATTTGGCGAGTTTCTTGGTATGCAGGGCTTACCTTTAGGGTTCTATCTTGCATGGGCGATCACGATCTTTGAACTCGTCGGCAGCGTTTTGCTCGCGGCGGGTTTCTACACCTGGGTCATCGCACTCATTTTTGCCGCTCATCTTTCAATTGGAATTGTGCTGGTTCACTGGCAGGAGGGCTGGTTTGTCGTCGGTGCCGGCCGGAACGGGATCGAATACAGCGTTCTGCTCGTCGCCTCGTTTCTCGCGATAGCGTTTGCGAGTTACGAACGTCCACGGAGCTATAGACGTTACGGAAGGTAGTAATGCAGATCGCACGCGTCATCGGCAACGTCGTTTCGACGGTCAAGAACGAAACCCTCCATGGGCGAAAGTTTCTCATCGTCCAGACACTTGACGCTGACCTCAAACCAAAAGGCAAGCCAATGATAGCTCTCGATGCGGTCGGTGCCGGCGAGGGGGAGCTCGTTTTCTGGTGTCGAGGTAAAGAGGCGTCCTTTCCGTTCAAACGTGACGAAACCCCTACCGATTGTACGATCGTCGGGATCATTGATTCCGACGCCCACGTTTTTCAGGGTAAATAGCACATGTTACTGGCGAGAGTCATCGGCAATATCGTAGCAACGCAGAAGAACCAGCGTTACGAGGGCACCCGTGCGATGCTTTGCCGACAGATCACGCCTGAAGGCGATGACATGGACTATACCTGCATCGCACTAGATTCCGTAAACTCCGGCGAAGGCGATATCGTGATAATTGCTCAGGAAGGCTGGTCAGCCTCAACGGCCGCGACGGGAAAGCCAGGTGCCGCGATCGATTCGGCGATAGTCGGGGTCGTAGATTATGTTGACTTGCTGAAAATTGATAGCTAGAAGCTGATAGGGCCTAACAGTTGTTAGTTAGGTAGTTGTCAGTTAACAGATACAACTTTTAACTATAAACTCAAAAACTATAAACTGTTAGGATCCAAGTGAGAAGGAAATGGCTAAGAGTATCGCATTGGAGAAGGCGATCCAGTTTGCATTAAGGATAGTCAAGCTTTACAAGTTCCTGACAGAAGAGAAGAAGGAGTTTGTTTTGAGCAGACAAATGCTCATCTCCGGTACGTTTGTAGCCAAGCACGTGAAGGCTGCGACTGTTGCTGAGAGTCGTGGGATCTTCGGTTCGGAGATGTTCAAAGGGATGCAGATGGCATCCGACACGGAGCTTTGGTTATTTCTCCTTCACGAGGGTGGCTGGCTTGAGGACAAGTATTATGGCTCGATAAATGCAGATTGTATTGAAATGATCAAGATTACCGCATCAATATCGAAGACCTCACGCGAAAATGACTGAGATTCAAAATAGCTCGAAAAATGAACTCGCCTCGCTGTTTGCGGCGATCGAAAAGCTCAATCGCCGGCTCGACAAGATGGAGCAGGCGAATCCTCAGACACCGATGCCTAGTTTGCAGCCGCCCCACCCGAGCCTGGACAAGCTAAACATCGCCGAAGCGATCGCTGATTCTATCTTTGGCTCGCAGGCAAAGGAAAAGGCCTGCACGTTTGAGCCGAGCAAGCCTTGTGATCACTGTTCGATGTGTAATTCCCGGGGATTCTAACTTATTTGTTTGCCGGGGCCGCGGGTGCTGCTGGCGGAGCCGGTGCGGCCGGTGCCGCAGGAGCTGTTTTGCGAAGCGAGTTTGCATCACCCACAGTAGGAACCGAACGTGAGCCAGCATCTGCTTCGAAAAACGGCTGTTCCTTGAAGCCTAGCAGGCTCGCGGTCAGGACTGCCGGGAATGAATTTCTCAGCGTATTATAGTCCTGCGTTGCCTGTGTATAATCGATCCTCGCCACGTTGATCCTATTTTCAGTACCCGAAAGCTCGTCTTGAACTTTCATAAATGCCTCACTCGAGCGGAGCTGCGGATACGTTTCCTGTAGGCTTAACAGCCTGCCGATCGTTCCGCCGAAGCTGTTGTTTGCTTCGATAACCGCCTGTTTCTGCTCAGGCGATTTGTCACCGTCAGTTCCCGCCGGAGCAGCTTGAGCGGCACCGAGCAGGCGTGAACGGGCATCGGCTATTTGGCCGAAGACCTCTTGTTCCTGAACACCCGCCATTTTTGCGGTTTCGACGAGGTTTGGTATGAGGTCGGCACGTCTCTGGAGCGAGCTTTCTACGTTGGACCATTTCGCCTTGACGTTCTGCTGCTTGGCGTTGAGGTCATTGTAGCTGCAGCCGCTTGAGAACAGGCCTGCGAATAAGACGATCGATAATAAGATTACTTTTTTCATTTTCATTCTCCTTCACTATCCAGCAAGGTTATTTTTCTATAGCGTCGACTGCGTTTATAACGTTTTCGATCTGCAACATATATTCGCCGAAGAGCTCATTTGCGCTTCGATCGGTCAGTGTTTCGGTGAGCTTATTCTCACGAATATCAAAGATTTTTTCAAACGGGCTGCCGTCAATGCCGAGTTTTTGTGCGGTCATCGCGATAACCTCGTGCTTCGTCGCTGGCGGATTTGCACCGTTTAAGATCAGAACCGAACGGAAAAGAGCAACGAAACTCGACAGGCTTTCCGCCATCAGCCGCTTTAATCCTTCGAGCGATGCGGACGCAGCGATGTACTGGCGACGCAGCTGCAAAAGCTTGCTTCGCAGCTCGTATTCGGACTGAAGCCGAAGGAATTTTAGGGATATCTCCATTTCGGCGATCAGATCAGGGCCGTAGAGAACCTTGTGAGCGACGGTCATTTGGTGAAACTCGATAGGGAAGACGTCGGCCGCGTTCTTCAGTTCAGAACGCGTGAAGTACACCGGTATCGGGTTGCCTATACGCGACCATTCGCGAATGCAGGCGTGAGCGTCGCGAAGATCCGCGGGGCCGATCCGATCGAGAGCGATCAGGATATTGTAGTCTGATTGTTTCGGTACAAAATCGCCCGCCGCTGCCGAGCCGTAAAGGATCACGGACACAAGATTCTTGCCGTGTGTCGCTTTTAGATCGTCGATAAAGGCCGTAAATTTCTCCATATTTACCAATCACCTCCTCCGCCACCGCCGCCAAAATCGCCGCCTCCTCCGAATCCGCCCCAGTCAGAACCTCCACCCGAAGAACCGCCCCAATCGCTCGAAGATGACGATCCACCGGACAATGCCGACCCAATGATGCCTCCTATGACTGCGGATGCGATGTCCGAACCACCGCCGCCGCCGGAACCAAAGCCTCCTCCACCCCAACGGTCGCGGTCGCCTTTTGATCTGCCGCCACCCGAGCGGCTGAAGATCAAAATAAGGATAACGATCACGATGGCCGCGCAGCAGAAGACGCCGAACATTCCGGCGCCAATGCCTTCGCCGCCGGACGTTGCAGGTTTGGTGGCGGTGTTCGAATTTCCGGCCGTGTTGCCTTTGTTGCGGATCGTTTCGATGTAGGCATTGACGGTGTCGGTGATGCCTTTGCCGTAGTTGCCCTTGCGAAATTCGGGAACAAGGAACTGCCTCTGGAGCGAGCCGACGGCGCCGTCAGGAAGTTCGTCCTCAAGATCGCGGCTGACGTGGGTGAAATATTTTCGGTCGTCGACCGCGATAAACAGCAGTGCGCTCGGGTTGTCGTCTTGCTTCGAACCGATCCCCCAGCCACGTGCGACGGCTAGCGAATAGTCGAATATCGGACGTTCGCCCGTCGTTTTGACGATGGCGACGGCGATCTCGACCTGGGGATCTGTTGTTTCTTTGAGATTTTTTAGGGTCGCTTCGAGGCTCTGCTTGGTCGCCGGGTCGAGGACGCCAGCATAATCGTTGACAAAACCGGTCGGTGCCGGAAGCGGCGATGCGTTTTGCGACCACGGCTGGCTTTCCTGAGCCTGAACCGCGAAAACGGCAATCAAGATCGCCAGCGAGGCGAACAAGGATCGGAATTTGAGCTGCAAATAACTTTTTCTCATCGATCGTGGCATAAAACTTTGCCGGATCAGAATAGTATACGAAATATTTGTCGCGAAGTTCGATCGATGCCGAAGCCCACGTTGTGAGTAACGCCCTTGCTTACGCGCGGGCTTCTGCAAAAATCGCGGCTACGCGACACTACGCCTTCGAAACTTCGATCACCTTGCCGCGAAAGATGCGTTTTGCGGCTCGGACCGCCGGATGTGCTTCGGCATAGGCCATCAGTTCCTCCGGCGTCGGGTCCGAGCTTAGAACGGGCAGTTCGACGGCCTCTTCGGTCGGGGCGAGCTCGGCTTTGAGCTTTGCGGCGTCGAACGCCGGAGCCGCGGCGGTCGCGGTGCCATTCCTCGCATCCGGATAATATCGCGGCTTGATCGCAGGCTCGCCGACGAGTTGTCGGACCAGATCGGCGGCCCCGCGTATCGGCATCAGATCGTCGCCGATGATCGCGAGTTTGTCCTCGAACCAGTCGTCCAAACGCTTGTCGTCAAAATGCTCAAGGTCCTCGGCGGCGATCGGTGCCAGCCTCAGAGCCGGCGGCGGTTCGAAGCTGCGAACGGGCTTTACCGCAACAATCTCGGGCTCAGGATCGAATATCTCCTCAGCCGAAAACGGTGATTCCTCAAATATCGGTTCGTCGTCCGGCGGAAAAAACTCTTCGACGGGCGGCCGCTCGATGACCTTCTCGCGAACCGGTACGACGGGCGGCTCAATGATCGGTTCGCGAATCGCGACCGCTGGTTGTTCCTTCGCCGGCTCTGTTATCGATGTGGAGACCGGTTCCGGCGGCTTTGGCTCAGAAATCAGAGTTTTTTTTTCCGGCGAAGCAGTAGATCCGGAGGCCAAAGCGGGCGAGCCTTGTCCGTTCGACAGGGCATCGAGGCGTTCGAGGATGCTTTCGATCGTCGCGACCTTTCGCATTTCGATGAGCTTTACGAGGCCCATTTCCAGGACGTATCGCGGGTGAACCGCCTCGCGGAGCGACGCTTCGGTATCCGCCAGCGAATTAAAGAAACGCAGCAGGTCAGATTCCGAAAAAGGTTCTGCAAGTGCCCGCAGTTCGTCGGGCGAAAAGACGGCACCTTCGTAAAGGCTCGTGTCGCCGCCGCTGACCTTGTAGACAAGAAGGTCGCGGAAAAGCCCGAGGAGGTCACGGCAGAAATTTCGCAGGTCGTGGCCGCGGCTGATCAGGTTGTCGACAACCTCGAGAGCGGCTTTCGGCTGCCGGTCCGAGATGGCGGCCATCGCCTTTGAGAGCACCTCGACGCCTGCAAAACCTAATGCGTTCGTGACATCGACGGCAGTTATCTGCTCGCCTGAAAAGCTTATGACCTGATCAAAATTAGACTGAGCATCACGCATCGAGCCCTCGCCCGAGCGGGCGATCTCGCGAAGAGCTTCGTCAGAAATATCGATCTTTTCGGCAGACGCGATGAGCTTCAGTCGGTCGAATATCTTCTGCAGGGCGATCGTCCTGAACTCGAACTCCTGACATCGCGACAGGATCGTTTCCGGTACCTTGTGCAGCTCGGTCGTAGCCATGACGAAAACGACGTTCGTCGGCGGTTCCTCGAGCGTTTTGAGCAGGGCGTTAAATGCCGCCTTTGAGAGCTGGTGGACCTCGTCGATGATGAAGACCTTGTAACGGTCGCGCGCCGGGTTGAAATTGATGTTGTCGATGATCGTCCCGCGAACGTCATCGATCCCCGTATGCGAAGCCGCGTCGATCTCAAGCACGTCCATCGAACGGCTTTCCGAGATCTCGATACACGAAGGGCAAGCCGTCGGATCGTCCAGCAAACAGGGCGTGAGGTTTGGTTTTCCTTCGGTTTTGTGGCAGTTCAATGCCTTTGCGAGAATACGCGCGGTCGTCGTTTTCCCGACGCCCCTCGCACCCGAAAAAAGATAAGCGTGATGCAAACGGTCGAATTCGAGAGCGTTACGCAGCGTCTGCGTAATGATCTCCTGGCCGGTAACTTCCTCAAAAGTCTGCGGCCGCCATTTCCGTGCGATCACCTGATAGGACATTCACTAAAGGATAAAGGATAACGGCGAAAGGATAAAGCGACGCGAGCCGGGAACGCAGGCGCCCTCGCCTGCAAGCGTTCCGCTGCGGGACGCTGACGTACTTGGTGGTTGTTCGAGTTGAGAGAACCTAAGCTACGTCACGCCGGTGGAACCGGCATGGGCAAGCGGGACGCTTGCGGTCCAGTCGTGAGGTCTGCAACGGTGTGTCGGAATGACAATTTAACACATTTTGGCTCATAATTTGTTTCAAAAATACCCACGAGCCCCCGTTCTCACCCACATCCGCCGCCGTCATTTCTTCACCTCCGCCCCCGATGCCACCGCGTGTACGCCTACTGTGCACTTCACTTTTTCTTCTTCTTTTTCTTCGTCTCCACAAACAGCCCTGCCGTGTATTTTTCATACAGTTCGAAGAGGAAGACCATGCGGCCGGCTTCGGTGGTGAAGGGTTGGGGGCGGTAGGCGAGGTCGACGGCCCGGTCGAGGTCGTTGTGGGCCTTGACGAGCGCGGGCGGCATTGTCAGCGGGTCGTAGAGATCGGCGAGCGAATCTTAAAACACCCCAAATTCTCTACCTCCCACCATTTGATATAAACCGTTAACTAGCTGAGATTGCTGGCGCCATACCCTCTTTCGTTGAGCATTTCCAACGGTCAGGTCGAAGATGCCATCAGCATCCCGGTCAAATTTGAGAGTCGTGTTTTCGTAGGTACGAGGTCCCGGATGGTTTGGAATCGGCAACGTTAATTTGTCCATCGAATTATTTCCGAAACGCATATGGCACTGGGTAACTTCATTGTTAAACCTTATGGAAACCTCTCCCAGAGAAGTATTCCGGGCAACCGTTCGAGCGTCAAAGCCAAAAAATACTCGTGAGCCGCGTTGTAGATCAATTTGATTTCCTGGACGGTTCGCTCCCAAGTTTTGAACAACGTTTCCAACTTCTACCCAAAAAGACGGGCTCGTCGCCAACAACGCTGCTTTTGAAAGAGCGAGTCCCTGCAGTGGATCGGCAATCTGTCGCTCAAAATTTGGATCATCAGGAACGTACGGTGTTCGCTGGCGGTAACGATTTCGAGCAACTGTATACCGTTCCAGAAGGTCATCAGTAAGCAGTTCGCTCTTCTCATACTCAATATCTATTAACCTCTTTTGCTCCGTTAAACTGCGTAAGCTGCGAGTATTGCCGCGGCTGAACGGCGGTGTCCAAGCCTGAAAAACGCCCTGTTCCTGATTTCTCACAAGTCCACTAGGTGTAAGGTTTGCCGACCCTGAAAAAAGCGATTGACCTACCCCTTCAAATAGGTACAGTTTGGGGTGAAATCTTACAGATGGACGGAGTCTTTGTTGTATCACTCTAAGGGCGTTCGGCACCCTAACTTCGGAATTTGGCAGCTCCGACAATTGGTTTAGTGCCCCGGGATCAGTTATTCCAAAATCGAAAGAGATCAGCCACCTTTTTTCTAACTGGTTCCAATTGGGAATTGACTCTTGAAAATCCTCGGTAAGCATTCGACAACCCTGGGCTGTTGCATACGCCACGGCGACCGTCAGACTGTCATATTCGGCAGCAGTGGCAGACATAATCAGGCCCCGCCTAATGGCTCCAGCGTTGTCATCACATTGGACAAAGGTTTCATGTCTATACATTTTTTGCTCGCTTAGTTTTTTTTGTGATTGTGAAGAGACTTGCTGTGTATTTTTCGTAAAGCTCGAAAAGAAACACCATCCTGTTAGCTTCGCTCGTGAAAGCCTGAGAACGATATGCGAGATCAACAACTTTATCCAAATCGTTATGTGCTTTTACAAGCAGGGGTGGCATCGTAACCGGATCGTATAGGTCGGCAAGTGAGCTATTCGGGTACTCGGTTCGAGCTTCCAGTACTCGATCCGCTGCATTTTCGATTGCCTGAATCTGCTTTTCAGTGGGACTATCGGGCCAAGGAAAATTATTGTAGACGATATCTTTCGAGTACCTGTAATCGCTCTTCAAACGTCCACAAAGAGTCTTAACCCACGCCATATGCATTGACGAAGTTAGGACTCCAAAGTGGTAGAGCGATGCTTTCGGAACTGTTAGTACCTGATCATTCGCGATGACTTCGCTTTCAAGATAGCCAATTGGAATGAATTTCCTCCTCTCCGAAGAGACCCGTGGAACTAGCAAATATGATGTACTGGGTTGAGCAATCTGACAAAACAATGCGGGAATCTGGGCAAATTTGCGCGTGGATGCAGCGTTGCTCGCAAGACGGAAATCTCTTACTTTACTAACCCGTTCAAGAACCATCGGCATCTTTTTCAGTTCGTCGGGTTTTATATCGACTAACCAAAGACAGTACCTCGAATATCCATTAATAAACTCTTGTGCACCGGTGTAAGGCCTAATCCACTTCTCAGCCATTGGTTCAATCTGTAGAAAATCGTTTTTTTCCTCCAGAGAAAAAATTAAATTTCCACCATCGCGAGGCATGCTCCCAAAACTCATTTTCGGTGTTTCGCATATTGGGTTTGATCTGTTGTGAATGAATAAGTCTTTCGCATCAACTAGATATGCGTTTATGTTCTTTGCTTGTAGTTCGTGGGGTTCGCCTTTGATATCCTCATACTCGAAAAGCCGTTTATTCGGCTTATCAAACGTCGCAAACCCGACGATTACGCAAAAGACAGCAGCGTTTCCTTTTGCTTCATTTCGCCATTTAAAAGTTCGATGCGCGAAGTTGATTCGAATTCCCAAATTCGATTGAACCGGATTCCAAAATATATTGGTCTGTTCGCCCTGAACGATTGAATTTGTCGAGACGAATGCAGCTTGTATCTTGGTTCTTTGAATGAATTTCGCTGCCTTGAAATACCAGGCAGTGACGTAGTCCAACACGCCGAAACTCGGAACTTCGTTGTTAAACACAACGCTCATGTCCGTACGCTGGCTTTCATTCATTATCATCGCCCCTACAAACGGCGGATTTCCGAGAATATACGAAAGCTCCTCCTTCGATACCACACTTTCCCAATCTATCTGCAATGCATTGTCGTGGACGATCTTCGCGCTCTTTTTCAACGGCAAACGCACGAAGTACTGGCCAAATTCGTTGCTGATCCTAAGGTTCATCTGGTGGTCGATGAGCCACATGGCGACCTCGGCGATGCGCGCGGGGAACTCTTCGAATTCGATGCCGTACATCATATCCACATCGAGCCAGATGATGTCGCCGACATTGAGGAACTGCTCGCCCGACTTTCGCAGGGAACGCAGTATCTCGATCTCGAGCAGCCGCAGTTCGCGGTAGGTGATGACCAGAAAATTGCCGCAGCCGCACGCCGGATCGAGGAATTTGAGACGGCTGAGCCGCTGGTGAAACTCCTGCAGTTTGTTGCGGTTGTCCTTGATGTTTTCAAATTCCCGCCACAGATCATCGAGAAAAAGCGGCTTGATGAGCTTTAGGATGTTGGTCTCGCTGGTGTAGTGAGCCCCGAGATTGCGGCGCTCGACCGGGTTCATCACGCTCTGGAACATCGAGCCAAAGATCGCGGGCGAAATGCGGCTCCAGTCGAGGTAGCAGCAATCGAGAACGGCTTGCCGCATCTTGCTGTCAAAATGCGCGGTCGGCAGGATCTCTTCAAAGAGTTTGCCGTTCACATACGGAAAATCGGCAAGCTGTTCGTCGAGATTGGTGAATCGCTCTTCTTTCGGCGTGTTCAGCACCTGAAACAGTTCCTGCAAACGCCCCGCCAGATCGCTGCCGTCTTCGCTCGTCCGCTGTTCGATCAGGTCCTGAAACTGCTGCTTGTTAAAGATCGTCGTGTCCTCGGCAAAGAGGCAGAAGAGGATGCGGACCAGGTAGACCTCAAGTTTGTGGTCGCGGTAACCGATCTCTTCGAGCCGGTCGTGGAGCTTGCCCATTAGCTCGGCGGCCTTTATATTCGCGGGGTCTTGTTCTTTGTAAACCTTTTTCTGATAGCCGAGCAGCGAGGCAAAATGCTGGACGTTTTGAACGAGTTCGCTGAGTTTGAATTCGACGATCGAGTCTTCTTCGAGATCGTGCAGGCGAAAGGTCTCGAAATCTGAGACGAGGATGTATTTTGGCAGTTCGTGCTGTTTGAGGCCGTGGAGATAGTCTTTTGCCTGTCGAAAAGCCTTATCGAGGTCTTTGCCACGGCTTTTCATCTCTATGAGAATGTTGCCCTTCCAAAGAAGGTCGATATAACCGTCGTGTTCATCAAGCTTTTTAACCCGATGCTCGAACGACGCCACTTTTTTACGGCTCACGCCGAATACGTTGAAAAACTCAATAAGAAAAGGCTTTGCCTCCGCGTCCTCGTTAAACGTATCTGCCCACTCTTTTGAGAATGTCAGAGCACGATCTCGGATCTCGTTCCAGCTTAATGCCATAGGTTCAGGAGGTTATGGAATCTTTTGTGAAAGAACAAAATATCACGGACTGGCCTGAAATCACAGCGTTAGTCGAGATCGTAGCTAATGGACTCGAAGCCACGATTTGTAAGGACGTTAAAACGCCCTTCGAGTATTCTGGCGGCCTGACCACGCCGTGAACGGCGTGGCTATTTGCCGCGAAGCGCGGGAAGGTGGCTGAAGCTGCCTTGCGGCGAGGGATGGGGAGCGGGTAGCCTGATTCGCGTCATGCCTAGGTCGTACGCGGGGACAGGCCGGAAAGCCCTTGACAAGATGTTGCAAGTATGGTACGCTCTTGCACGCTATGAACATCTTCAGAAAATGGGAAGAGTTTCCGGTGGGGCCTAGTGGGGCGGTTTCGGGGTTGCATGTTTCTTTGAACAGGAAGGGCGAGATCTTGATCGGGGCCCGGACTTTTAGGAAGTTTGGCGAGCCGGAGCAGGTTTTACTGCTGTTTGACAGGCGGTTGAAGACGATCGGGATCGTGCCGACGACGGCGAAGGCGACGAATTGTTATCCGCTGATCGAAAAGAAGAACGGCGGGCACCGCGTCATACGGGCGAATTTGTTTTGCCGGCATTACGGCATATTGACTGACCACACGATCGTTTTTAACACGGCGGAGATAGATGAGGACGGGGTTCTGATCTTGAATTTGAACGAGTATCGCTATGTTGTGCGGCCCAGTCGGCTGGAGAGGTTGCCGGCAACGGCAGTTCCTCGGGCGTGATCAGGTTTTGACGTTGGAGAGTTGATCATGGGCCGCACGCTGTCAGCGTCCCGAAGCGGACGCTTGCAGGCGAGGGCTCCTGAGGTCCAGTCGAATCAGAGCGGCGTTGCCAAGCGGGACGCCTGCGGTCCAGTCTTAGTTTGCGCGACTCGGTTGGCAGGCTTGGATCATTTCTTTGACTGCTTGCGAGAGGCCGACGAAGACGGAGCGGCTGATGATGTTGTGGCCGATGTTGAATTCGGTGATGTCGTCGATCGCGGCGAGGGCGGCGATGTTTCGGTAGGTCAGGCCGTGGCCAGCGGCGACGATCATTCCGCACTCGCGGGCGTGTGCGGCAGCGGCGGCGATTCGTGAGACCTCGGCGGCGGCTTTCTGGGCACCTTCGCCGTGAGCCGCACGGGACGAAAGCGTCATTTCAGCATATTCAGCCGTGCAGAGCTCGACCTGCTGAGCACCGGCATTTTTTGCGGCGGTGATCTGTTTGGCATCCGGGTCGATAAAGATACTGACGAAAATGCCCGCGGCTTTTAGCTTTTCGACGGCGCTTCGGATCGTTTCGAAGTTGCCAAGCACATCAAGGCCGCCTTCGGTCGTGACCTCATTCGGGCTTTCGGGTACGAGCGAAACCGCGTCGGGCTTGGTGCGGACGGCGATCTCGATCATTTCCTCGGTCGCTGCCAGTTCGACGTTGAGATAGGTCGTGACCACATCGCGAAGGAGTTCGATATCGCGGTCCTGAATATGCCGCCGGTCTCCACGAAGGTGCACCGTTATCCCATCGGCCCCGGCCTGTTCGCAAATAACTGCAGCCGTTATGATGGACGGCTCGATGGTCTTACGAGCCTCGCGGATCGTTGCGACGTGGTCGATGTTGACGTTGAGTTTAGCGGTCATACTTCTTCGAATTATACGCCTATTCGGCATTCAATTCATACAAACCGCTTTTTGCATTTCGGCGGATCTGCATCAGTTCGCTGATCATTCGGCGGGTGTCGCGGACGACGCTTACTTTTGAGCCGGCGACGTCGTTCCAGCGGACGGGGATCTCGGCGAGGCGAAGTTTGTGGTGGTTTGCGACGAAAAGAAACTCGACATCAAATCCGAAGCGGTCTATCGCCATCACGTCGAGCAGCGGGCGAAACTTGACCATGTTAAAAGCCTTGAATCCACACTGGGTATCGGCAAAAGGCAGGCCCGAGAGGGTTCGGATGATGAGGTTCATGACCTTGCCGCCTTGTTCGCGACGCCACGGTTGGTGCGTGCCGATGAGGCTGCGGTCGAGGGCACGAGAACCGAAAGTTACGTCGAATTCTCCCGACCTGATAGGGGCGACGAGCTTCGACATCTCTTCGATCGGCGTTGACAGGTCGGCATCGGAGAAAAGGGCGATATCAGCCTTTGCGTCAAGCAGGCCCGTCTTAACTGCGAACCCCTTGCCTCGATTCTTTTCATACGAAACGACGCGCGCCGTGTCGGCTGACAGACCTTCGAAAGCACGTTCAGCTACCGCCACGGTGTCGTCCGATGATCCGTCGTCGACCACTATGACCTCGGCATTCGTTCCGCTCTTTTTGAGGTGATCCAAAACAAGGCGCAAAGGATCGCCGAGCCGTTCGCTCTCGTTATATGCAGGGATGATAATGGAAACGTCGGGTTTCATCAGGCAAAAGTGTAATGTTAATTATTTGATGCGGAAAAGTAAATTTCGCTGAACGTTCGGTCGTGGCATGGCTGTCCCAACTTGCGGAGCGTGAAGCAAAAGCCGGAGGGGCGTGTTAAAATTCTAGAAGCCGCTTTTTCTACGATCCTATGCCGCCACCTACGCGCTTATATCTAATACGCCACGGCCAGTCAGCCGGAAATGCCGAGGGGCGTTTTGGCGGGCACGGGCCGACGCCCTTGTCCGATCTAGGGCGTGAGCAGGCGGAAAAGACGGCACAGATGCTGGCGAAAGAGGGCATCGACGTCATCTACTCGAGCGACCTGGACCGGGCGGTTCAAACCGCAGAACCATTGGCGGAACTCCTAAATCTTCCGATCCACAAGTCAAAAGCGTTTAGGGAAAGGCACGTTGGTGTGCTCGAGGGGTTGACCTTTGACGAATCAAAACAGACCTTCCCAAACGATTATTACGCGCTCATCAACCGAAACATAAACCACGTAATTACCGAAGGCGAAAGCTATCGGCACCTGCTTCGCCGCATTACCGCGGAGCTGAGGAACATTCTTCGCAACCACAATCGGCAGCGAATCGCGATCTATTCCCACACGGGCGCGATCTGCTTCCTAACGCTGCACCTGATGGGAGCGATCCATCGCGGCACCAAGACTACGCCGTGGCTCATCACCTCAAACTGCGGCATCAACCGCTTCGAATTCCGCGGTCCGCGAAACCTGCGCATTCTCGCGATTAATGACACACGCCATCTCGTTGTTACTACCGGCGAGGATGCCTTTGCGGCCAGGTAAAACATTCGAATATCGCGAGATCCATCATCAATAGGCAACCTCAACGACCATTTCTGCGTATATGCTATATTGGGAATTGGCCGATATATGAATCGAAGTTTTACACTTTTTGCTGTTGGGGTCATCGTTGCCGGGGCTGTGCTTGGCGGGTTGTTTGGGCGCATGCCTGCGCGGACGACGGCGGCTGAGGGCGAGGTCACGACGGACCGGGTATTGACGGATTATCGTGAGGCTTTGCGTGTGATCGAAGAGGGCTATTCGGGCACGGCCGATCTCGAAAAGGTCAATGACAGTGCGATGCAGGGCATGCTGTGGCAGCTCGATCCGCATTCATCGTTCTTTACCCGCGAAGAGTATCGCAAACTCAACGAAGATCAGGCATCTCAGTTTTACGGCATCGGCGTCTCGATCTTGCAGCATCGTGACGGTGTTTATGTCCAGTCGGTCATTCCCGGTACGCCCGCGGACAAGGCGGGGTTGCGGTACGGCGATCGGTTTGTGACGGTTGGCGGGAAGGACGCGAAGGAATGGACCAGTGCGGAGGTTTCTAAGAACGTTCGCGGCGAGCGTGGAACGCCCGTCAAGGTTCAGGTCGAACGCGTCGGCAGTTCGACGCCCGTTGATTACGAGATCGTTCGCGGCGGTGTGCCGCTGCCCTCGGTGCGAAATACGTTCATGCTGCCGGATTCGGTAGGATACATCGGGTTGACCGGCGGTTTTCAGCAGACGACGTCTGAGGAGCTTTCGAACTCGATCGCCGATCTTAAAAAGCAGGGAATGAAGAGCCTGATCCTCGATCTAAGGGGCAATGGCGGCGGCATTCTCGAACAGGCGGTCGCGGTTGTGAGCAAGTTTGTTCCGGCTGGCCAGGTTGCTGTTTCAGTGAAGGGAGCCAACGGCGTACAAGTTCGCGAACTGCGGACAACAGGCGGCGGAACGGAGAATTTTCCGCTTATCGTGATGATAAACGGCGGCTCGGCCTCGGCTTCGGAGATCGTCGCGGGAGCAGTTCAGGACTACGCACGCGGGCTGGTTGTAGGAAGCGACAGCTTCGGCAAAGGGCTTGTGCAGCGGATATTTCGCCTGCCGTACGGAACCGGTTTGACTCTCACCACGGCGCGGTATTACACGCCCTTTGGACGTTCGCTGCAGCGGGATTATTCGAGCGGCTCGATCTATGAGTACTACACCAACGGCGATGGGAATTCCGAAGAAGGCGATGCGGTTGAGAAACAAAAGCCAGCAGGTACGCCCGTAGCCACCGCGAACGGGCGAGTTCTTTATGGCGGACGAGGAATCGAACCCGATGTGGTCGCCGAAGGTGCAAAATTTTCAGCCTTGCGCGGCAGGATCAATGAATCGGCGTTTTATTTTGTCAGGCAACTGGTTGCCGGAAAGGTCGCTGGATTTGAGAACTACAAGGTCGAAAAGCAGAATTTTAAGACCACGCTTGCGGCCAATGATTTTATTGTCAGTGACAAACTTTATGAGGCGTACCGCAGTTTTGCGGCAGCTGACAAGGAAAACGGCTTGACGGCAGAAAATATTTCGAGCCAGGCGGAATACGCCAGGCGACGGATACGAGAGGAGATCGCGACGGCGAATTATTCGACCGAGGCCGGCACGCAAGTTCTGCTCGAAGCCGACCCGCAGATACTTAAGGCCATTGAAATAATGCCTCAGGCAGCGAACCTGGTAGCGGTCTTTGCGAAAAATTTTAGATAAGCGCGGAAATCGTTTGGATCTTGGTTTCATTAAAGCGGCGGGCTTGCCCGCCGTTGGTCATTTTGAGCGGGGAGATAGATTGGCAAACCCGCAGCCCGGACGAGATCGATCTTCGAACGGGCTTCGTATTTATTGCCATCTAAAGTAAAATAATCGCTTACTTGTTGGCTGCAAGGGTTCTATGTACAAGCAGATTGGGATATTGACCGGCGGTGGGGACGCCCCCGGCCTTAACGCTGTGATCAGGGCAGTCGTCCGCACGGCGATCGGGGAATTTGGCATGAAGTGCGTCGGCATCGAAGATAGCTTCGAGGGCATTCTGGGTGAGACGCATACGCAGAAATTGACGTTAAAGAGCGTCAGCGGCATTTTGCCTCGCGGCGGAACGATCCTAGGGACACGGAATCGTGGCAGTTTTGTTAAGAACGTTAACGGCGTTCCGGTCTATCCGGAAATGCCGATCGGTGAGGCGATAGCGAATCTCGACATTCTGGGCATCGAAGCACTGATCGTACTTGGCGGCGAGGGAACGCTCGGTATCGCCGAACAATTTCACAAACGCGGGTTTCCGGTGATCGGTGTTCCGAAAACTATCGATAATGATCTGGCAGCGACCGAATTCACGTTCGGTTTTATGACGGCCATCGACATCGCCACCGAGGCTCTTGATCGGTTGCACACGACCGCTGCCTCGCACGACCGGGTCATGATCCTCGAGGTCATGGGACGCAACGCCGGCTGGATCGCACTTCATGCCGGGCTCGCCGGAAGTGCAGACATTATCTTGATCCCGGAGATACCTTTTTCGTTTGATTCGATCGTACGTAAGGTTCAGTCACGCGAAGCGCAGGGCTCTAGATTTACAAACATCGTTGTCGCCGAAGGGGCGATGGAGATCGGTAAATCAGAGTTATATCAAGATCCCGGAACGCAGAGGCTCGGCGGTGTCGGTGACTATGTTCGCCGAAAGGTAGAGGAGTTGACGGACAAGGAAGCTCGATGCGTTGTGCTCGGCCATCTTCAGAGAGGCGGCAGCCCAAATGCGTTCGACCGAATGTTGGGTACCAACTTTGGAGCCTGTGCCGTGCGTGCGTTGGCAAGCGGTGAAACTGGTAAAATGGTCGCATTACAGGCCGGAACCGTAGTTACAGTTCCGCTCGATCAGGCGTGTACGTCGATAAAGCGCGTGCAGGTCGACGGACAGTTGGTAAGGACAGCACGGGACATCGGTATCTCGTTTGCCGCACCTAAGGAGTCAAGACTCGCCGATGCCGTAGGCATCGACCCAAGATTTATCAGCGCGGAAACTTCGCATCCGTTGCACAGTTAGTTTATGGAAGAAATCAAGAAGAAACTGCAGGCCGAACTGGATAAACTCGAAGAAGAATTACATTTTAAGCTCCCGAAAGCGATACAGCATGCGCGCGAATTTGGTGATCTGAGCGAAAATGCCGAATATAAGGCTGCGAAGGATCGGCAGTCGATGGTACAGGCGCGCATCAGTCTGCTTCATCAGCGGATGATGGAGGTCGATTCGATCGATATTTCGAAGATACCGACCGACCGCATCGCATACGGTTCCCAGGTGGTCCTATTCGATCTAGAAAAGGAAGAAAAGGTCAGATACGAGCTTGTCACCTCTGAAGAAAGTGCCCCGGAGGACGGTAAGATATCTACCGTCTCACCGATCGGTCAGGCTCTGATGGGCAAGCAGGAAGGCGACGAAATAAAGGTCAAAACACCGACCGGCTGGCGTAATTTTGAGATCACAAGGCTGACGACGATCCACGAGAAAGAATGAAGGCAAAAGGCGAAAGGTAAAAGGCAAAAAATAAAACGGCGGAGTTATATTTTTGCCTTTCGCCTTTTTACTTTTTCCTTGCTGAAACATGTTTGGAGCAAGCATAGGACGAGGTGCGATGCGGATCATCAATTCGATGGTGCGCGGGCTTGCGTCTGCCGGAATTCCTCCAAACGTACTCACGACCATCGGCGTGATGATCAACATGGGCTGCGCGGTCCTGTTTGGTTTCGGCGAGTTCTTCTGGGCCGGGATCGTATTGATCGTCGCAAATCTTTTTGACATGCTCGACGGAAACGTCGCCCGGTTGACAGGCCGCGTGACGAAATACGGCGGTTTCCTTGATTCAACGCTCGACCGACTGTCGGACATGGCTCAGTTTATCGGGATCATGGTCTTTTACTCCCGAATGACGCCCGAGCATTCTGTCCTGAACGTCGCCCTCGCGGGAATCGGGATGGTCGCTTCCGTTCTCGTAAGCTATACAACCGCCCGTAGCGAAGGCCTCGGCGTAAAAGCGAACGTAGGATTTTTGCAGCGGCCGGAACGCATCGTTTTGCTCATAATCGGTGCTCTGTCGACGTGGGACTGGAGTTCGTCGCATTTTCTCGCTAATCGAATGCCGCAGGTTCTGTGGGTCTTAGCGATCGGCTCGCTTTGGACGCTGGTTCAGCGAATGATATACATCCGGCGTGAACTGCGAGCGATCGACAATAGTGTTTAAATGCCGACGATCTTGCGCCATAGAGCATACCGGTTCTATTTTTACAGTCATGAGCCCAATGAACCGCCCCACGTGCATGTGGATCGTGAACGGCTTTCAGCAAAATTCTGGTTGAATCCGGTAGGGTTGGCGCGTAACCTAGGATTCAGTGCACGAGACCTACTAGCCTTGGAACGTTTGGTTTACGAGTACCAAGAAGAGTTTTTGGAGAGATGGAATGGGTATTTTGGCATTAGCGGCTGACGAGCGAGTGACGGACGTTAGTTTCGAAGACGGAATGTTGTCGGTTTTCCTGATGGACGGCCGGAATATTCGTGTCCCCCTTGCGTGGTATCCGCGATTGCTCCATGCAACCGAGGAGCAGCGTAACAACTGGGAAGTAAGCGGCGGTGGCTATGGAATGCATTGGCCCGACATTGATGAAGACCTGAGCACAGAAGGCCTGCTGCGAGGTGCTCCTGCTCCTACTACTGATCTCGGCATTCGCGAATGATCGAATATCTCACCTCTTTTTGGGAATCGCTGACGCTCGGCCGAGTCTTGCTTGGGGTAGGGCTTTTTCTCGGTTCGCTTCTGCTTAGCTTCTTGGCCATCGGGATCGTCATGGTCAAGGTGCCGCCGCATTACTTTAGTTCGAAGCATAGTAGAGATTTTATGCCGAACAGTCCTTTTCTTGTAAGATGGGGGGCTGTAATTGCAAAGAATATAGCGGGCGTGATCCTGATCTTGCTCGGGATCGTGCTGTCGCTGCCCGGTGTGCCCGGACAAGGGATCCTGACCATCCTTCTAGGGATAATATTCCTTGATATCCCGGGGAAACGCCCGATCGAAGCACGCATAATCAAACGCCCGGCTGTGCTTTCGGCGATCAACAACCTGCGAGCGAAGTACAATAAACCGCCGCTTGAGTTGGACGACTAAGATGGGAATTGTCGACAGAATTTTGGGACGAAAAAAGGCCGACCCCGAGGTCCGTCGTCGGTGGCTGCTCGAAAACGGCCGCATCACCGACGGCGAGATCATCGACGGCGAAACGAGTCCGTCCGGCGAAGAGATCGTATTTTATCGGTACACGTTAAATGGAGTCGATTTCGAGTCGTCAGACGTTTTGACCGCAGAGCAAGCCCGCTCGCCTGTAGGCTACGCTCCGGGCGCCCGGGTCGGCGTAAGGTACGATCCGCGAAATCAGGGGAACTCGGTGTTGGAGTAAAAAAGTAAGTGCAGAAGCCCGCACGAAGTAAGGGCTCTCTCGCCACGAATCGGGCAGAGTCCTAATATTGTGTGGGGGCTTCCCCATCAACTCTCAAATGAGCTAGATCTATAGGATGTTCAAAAAGATTCTTATTGCCAATCGAGGCGAGATCGCCTGCCGAGTCATCCGGGCTTGCCGTGAGATGAAGATCGCGACGGTTGCCGTGTATTCGGATGCTGACCGCGATGCTTTGCATGTGCGGATGGCAGACGAAGCGTTTTATATCGGCCCGCCCCCATCGAATGAGAGCTATCTTCGGTGGGAAAAGATCATCGAGATCGCCAAAGACAACAATGTCGAAGCGATACATCCGGGATATGGATTTTTGTCGGAGAACTCGGACTTTGTTCGCGAAGTTACGAAGGCCGGGATAACATTCATCGGCCCGCCGCCCGAAGCGATGGAAGGAATGGGCGGCAAGATGTCTGCCCGCAAGATCGCGATCGTAGCGGGTGTGCCTGTCGTTCCTGGAACGACAGAACCGCTAACATCTTTCGAAGATGCTAGAGAAGTCGCAGAGTCGTTTGGTTACCCCGTGATGCTAAAGGCTTCGGCAGGCGGCGGCGGGAAGGGAATGCGGCTCGTACATGAGGAAAGCGAGCTCAAATCAGCTCTTGAAAATTCTCAGTCTGAGGCGTTAGCAAGTTTTGGCGACGACGCTGTCTACGTTGAAAAGGCGATCGTTCGCCCGCGGCATATCGAGATACAGATATTCTCGGACAAGCACGGTAATCACGTACACCTCGGCGAGCGCGAATGCTCGATCCAGCGGCGGCATCAAAAGGTCGTCGAAGAAGCTCCATCGCCCATCAATTCCGAGGAACTTCGAGCGGAAATGGGAGCCTGCGCCGTCAAGGTCGCGAAGGCTGTCGATTACGTCGGTGCCGGAACTGTCGAGTTTCTCGTATCCGATCTCGACCGGTCGTTCTATTTTCTTGAAATGAACACGCGTCTTCAGGTTGAGCATCCGGTCACGGAACTCGTCACCGGTATAGACCTCGTTCGCGAACAGATTCGCGTCGCTTGGGGCGAACCGCTTTCATTTACGCAGGAAGACGTGAAACTGACCGGCCACGCTATCGAATGCCGCATTTACGCCGAGGATCCCGATAACAATTTTCTCCCTTCACCCGGCAAGATCACACGGCTGCGGCTGCCGCACGGGCCCGGAGTTCGTGACGACGGCGGCGTTTACGAGGGAGCCGAGGTTTCGATCTATTACGATCCGATGATCTCGAAGTTTGCCACCTTTGGAAAGGACCGAGCCGAGGCGATCGACCGTATGCGGCGGGCTTTGATGGAGTACGAGGTCGGCGGGATCAAGACGACGATCCCTTTCTTTCGCGAGATAATGGAGGACGAGGAGTTCGTCGCGGGCAGGCTTGATACGGGCTTCATAACAGGATTTAACGAACGAAAGAAAAAAGTCGAGCCCGACCAGATGCTTTCAGATATCGCCGCTATCGTGGCTGCACTCAGCCACGCGGGCGATCAACCCAAACCGGCCGCTGCTGCATCAGATGATCGTTCCCGGCCCAGCCGCTGGGTCATGTCCGGCCGAATAGCGGCGATGGGCGAACGGTTTTGATATACTTTTGCTCACACTATGGAAGAACTACTAAAGAATTTGTTGGGAAAGAAGATCGACGTTACGTGCGGGACGAATGCCACGTTTCGTGGCGATGTAGTAGACGTGAAAAGCGGCGTACTTTACCTGCGTGACGAAGATAGCGAGGTCGCTTATGTTTCGATCGACAAGATCGCAGTTATTTACGAATGTAAGGACCCGCAGACGCGGCCGGGATTTGTCGTTTGATCGGTCATTTCTATGCAGATAAAAAAGAGGCTGTCCATTTACGGGCAGCCTCTTTTCATTTGTAAGCTTTGTAAGTTAGTTAGCAGGCTCTGCAAGCTTCAGTTTCCCAAACCCGACGATGCGTTTTTCCCAATAGCCTTTGAAGGGCGAGTACGTAATGCCCTTGCTCGACGATGCGTGGTAGAAACCATTCTCGTCAGCAACGATACCCATGTGGCCGAGGCCGTTGAGGAATACGAGCGTGCCAAACTTGTAGCGTTCGTCGCCGTAAACCGGCTCGGACATCGCCCACATCGCACGGGCACTGGTTCGCGTGAATTTTATTCCGGCGTCACCAAATGCCGCCCAAACAAAAGCGGAACAATCGTATGTATTTGGCCCCATCGAGCCGTATTTGTAGCGAAGACCGTAGCGGGACTTGATACCCTGGTCGAGCAGCGAACTGGTCGTCGCGTTATAGCGTGACTTACCGGCTGCGACCATTGCGGCGACGCTGAGCATGCTCGCCTTGGCGGTCGCATTGTTTGACAGCGGCTCGTAAGCGGCATCGACTCTCGTCGCGGGCCTTACTACTTCAATAGAATTTGTGAGTGTGGGGCGTGAGGATGAAGTGCGGACTACTTCGGTTGATCTCGCCGGGGAAGGGGCGTTCGTGGGTTGGCTCGAGGTGGTTTTGACCACTCGATCGCGACTCTGAGCGAATGCTGTACTTGTAAACAGAACGCCGAACACCGCGACGCAAACCGATAGTAATAGATACTTCTTTAAATCTTTCAAACCGTAATCTCCAGTATTTTTTATTATTGGGGGGAAGTCTGCGGAGAAGGTCAGCGATCGCTCACCTACTATAAGAAAACAAGCAACGACCCGGGATTTCCTGAAAAATCAAGAACCCAGTCGAATCTCCATAAACTTGCAACCCTTGAAAACCTTGAACTAAGCAAGGATCAGTATGCCTTACGGACACGATCGATGCAAGTCCGGTGAGTTTCGAGAGGCTATTCCAGGCCCGGGCTGGACCGGAATTTCTTCCGGTCCACCCTCGTCCAACGCCCGCCTTTTGGTCCTACCGACTCGTTCCTTCAGTTGTTTTGTATGTCTTTGAAACAGACGCAATCGGGTTCGCATTCCAACAAAACGGACGAAAGGCCCGAAAAATAATTTCGGGCCTTTCGAGTTGTGAGACTGTTTTACTAGTTTACGCCGAGAACGATGTTCCGCAGCCGCAACCGCCGGTCGCATTGGGATTTTCGAACGTGAAGCCCGACCCCATCATGTTTGTTGTGTGGTCGATGGTGATGCCGTTTAGATACTGTGCCGAAAACATGTCGACAAACATCTTTACGCCGCCTTTGTCGAGAACAAAATCGCCCATTTTCGATTCTTCCTCGATATTAAGGCTGTACTGGAAACCCGAACAACCACCGGGAACAACACGAACGCGAAGCCCCGCCGTTTCCGGCAGATCGTCTTCGCTCGCTAGAAATTTGTTGATCTCGGCGATAGCCGACTCCGTAACGTTCAATTCAACCGAAGGTGCTGCAACTGCTGCCATATAAATATTCGCTCCTGCCAAAATTTAGGACTCGCATCAGCGAATCCTTACCTAAAAGTAAATATTAACGAAAACTGATCAGATTTACAATACCTGATCGTCAAACGACGCGTAAAAAGCGGCGGGCACGACCACCGCTAAACTAAATGTCTCTTACAGGTTTAAGGTTCCATTTCATCGCCTGCTACCTGACGGCGATACTGCTCCTTTTCTTTCTCACGTTCTAGATACGGAATACCTTTCTGCATCCACTCCGGTGCTGGAGCACCTTTAAGGTGATGGTCGAAGAACTCTCTCATTCGACGGGCATAGTCCTTTTGATTCTGACGTTTTCTTAGGCCGTGAAACTCGCCATTGTAATTCAGGAAATAGACCTCCTTTCCAAGACGACGGAGCGAGAGATAGAACTCGATGCCCTGATACCACGGCACAGCATCGTCGTTGTCGTTGTGGATCATGAGGATCGGCGTTTGGACCTTTTCGATGGCGAAAAGGGGCGAATTCTCAATGAACTTATCCGTTGAGTTCCATGGCGTTCCGCCGATACGGCTTTGAGTGCGCTCGTACTGGAACTGACGCGGCAAGCCTGTGCCCCAGCGGATGCCATTGTAAGCGCTGAACATGTTTGCGACCAGAGCTCCCGGTGCGGCTGCCTTGAATTTATTGGTCTGCGTGACCATATACGCGATCTGATAGCCGCCCCAGCTGTGGCCCTGGATCCCGATCGCCTTTTCGTCGACGAAGCCCATCTTCACGATGTTCTCGACGCCGGGCATGATGCATTTCATAGCGCTCTTGCCGGGATATCCGACCTTGTAAACGATATCCGGAAGGAAGATCACATAGTCGTTACTCGCATAGATACTCGGGTTTACGTTCTGCCCCGGGCCGGGATTACGAAAATCGTGGACAGTATCCGAAAGTTTTTCATAGAGATAAACGATCATCGGATACTTCTTTTTCGGGTCAAAATCGGCTGGTTTGATCAGCACGCCCTGGAGCGGAATGCCGTCTTCGCTCTTATAGTTGATAAGTTCAGAAGTGC
Source organism: Acidobacteria bacterium Ga0077534 (assembly GCA_001464455.1). Taxonomy (GTDB): domain Bacteria; phylum Acidobacteriota; class Blastocatellia; order Pyrinomonadales; family Pyrinomonadaceae; genus OLB17. The sequence continues at coordinate 101,537 of LNEI01000018.1, read as the reverse complement.
CCCAACGAAAACTTGCCATCTGAGCATCGCCGCTCGAAAGCTTTCTGGGCGAGGCAAAATCCGCTCCAGTCGTCCAAACGTCCGGAAATTCGTCAAACCGGGAAGCCGTAAAAACGTAGCGGTCGGCATTCCTGGCCTTCTGCGGGGTTGTGTAATTCTTGGCACCCATCATTAGCTTCTCAGGACTACCATCAAGCTTTACACGATAAAATCCGGAATCACGGGTCACGTGGCTTTCGGCTCGAAGCAGCATAGCCTGTCCCGGTTCGATAAAACGCTCGTCCGGGTTAGTACGGACGTATCTCATCTCGGTCTTGCTCTGACGCCCAAGCCCGCCGGTCAACATCTTGCCGCCGCTGCCGTCGGCCGCGACCTGCCAGATGTCGAATTTGTCATAGATCAGGATCTCTTTATCGTCTTTTGTCCATGCGGCGGTTCCGTATGAGGGAGCCGCACTTGGGCTGTCGTGATCTTCGCGGGCAAATTTTGTTTTGAGTTTCGCGGTCAGGTTCGCAATTTTCCCGTCTGCGACTGAGTACGAATTCCAGTCCTTTCCGTCGAAATAGACGACGTAACGACCATTCGGTGACCAGGATGCTCCCCATTGAGCCCCTTTTCGCAGCAATTTACGCGTCCCATCGAGCGTGTTCACTAAATAAGTATCCGAAAAGCCGGGATCGTAGTTATTACGAATGCGATACTCGCGGTCGTCAGTGCCGATCGCCCATTTGCCGTCGGAACTCGGGTTGAAGGATTCCATCGTCGGGTCGGCAAGTTGTACAAATTTCTTGTCCGCAATATGCCAAACTCCCCGGTACGAACGGTCGCGGTCCGCGATCATTCTTACTTTCTGCTGGGCCTGAACGAAATCGTCCTTCCAATGCCAGAGATCAACGGTAACCTTTTCCTCATCAGGAACGGCATTATTCGGATCGGGCTCAGGAGCGGGGGGCGGTGCGCTGCTCACAAAAAGGCGGCTGCCGTCGAACGAGAAGCCGAGCGAGCCTTTTTCGCTCACAACATATTCTGGCCTGAAGCCACCGGTCTTGTCCGAAACAGCCTCCTCGGCCTTAGCCGCACCTCGCTGCCAATGATAAACCTTAAATCGCGGCTGCTTAGCCGTGGCATCGTCCTTGTCACTGATGAAAGCTAGTTGTTTCTGGTCCTCATCCCACGTAAGCTTGGTATTTTTTCCGGGACCGGCAAGAAGTGCTGCGGGAGCCGCGTCGCTTTGCGGCGTGACGGCAAACGTCCCATTTGCCGCCTCTCTGCGAGATGAAACGTTATAGACGAGGGTCTTTGCGTCCTTTGCAAAGCTGTATTCGAGCACATCGGCGAACGTCCGTTCTTTACCATCGGCGAGGCTGCGAAGAACGAGCGTGCTTCCATACTCGCGTCTGCGGGCCGGCGATGGCGAGGGCGACGGTCGCGGAGCGGCATTGGAATTTGCAGCCGCCGCGTTCGCGTTTGCACCCGTTTCCGCTCGTGGGCGTTCTTCTCTTGCGGCTTCTTTCAGGATCGCGACGTAGCCCGAGCCGTCCTCTGGCACCTGATACGATTTTGACTCTTCGACACGCGTGACCTTGCCGGTCGCAAGATCCATTATTCCCAAAGCATTTTTCGGGAACTCTGCCGGCGGTTTCTTGTCCTTTCGGGCTTTCAGGATATCGGCCTTGTTTGGCTCGATGTTGAAAAACAAATACTTACTGTCCGCCGAAAACGTCGGTCGAAGCAATCTCCCCTGAGCCTGAAAAGCGGCTGTCGCGGCCGGATCAGCCGGATCAGGCGGCGGAGTCGGCGGCCTATATCCACGCGGGACACGCCACTCCGCATCGGCGGTCGTGCTTTTCACATATAGTTCCCCATCGCCGTCCTGCGGCTGCATGACGTAGGCAACGAACGTCCCATCTCTCGAGATCGCTGTGCCCTGGATACTTTTCCACGAGTCGAAATCTGCTGGTGAGATGGAACGTTTGGTCGACTGAGCGGGAAACTGGCCCGCCAGAAGGCTGATAAAAATGGCAACTATCGCAAGTTTGCGAACTTGAAATCGCTTGTTCATAAACGTAATTCGGACGAAACCCTGATGTAATTCGGAATAACCGGAATTTAACATTATAGAGTTGGTTTTTCAATTCGATATGATCACGCGAAGTCTTCAATGCTCTATTTAAAAGTGAAAATTCGTAATTGACTCTCGCGGGGCTTGTCCCGAAAGATTCAATTACGAATCACAAATTTCAAAGTACGAATTAGGCTCCCGCTACGCCCGGGTCAGCAACACCAGTTCCGGTTTCATGGCTTCGATCGAAACCTGTCTTGCGACTTCCTCGGCGGCTTTGCGGAAGGCTGCGGCTTGGGGTGATGACGGGAAGCCGACGACAACTGGCGTGCCGCTGTCGCCGCCTTCGCGGACTTCCATGCCGAGCGGGACCTGGCCGAGAAGGTTTAGGCCGTATTCGTCGCAGAGGCTCTGTCCGCCGCCTTTGCCGAAGATCTCGTATTTATTCCCGGTGTCAGGGGCGATAAAGTACGACATATTTTCGATCACGCCGAGAACCGGAACGTTAACCGTTTCGAACATTTTCACGGCACGCCGCACGTCCGAAAGCGAGACTTCCTGCGGTGTAGTAACGAGAACTGCACCCTGAACCGGCACGAGCTGTGCGAGTGAGAGCTGTACGTCGCCTGTTCCCGGCGGCATGTCGACGATCAAATAATCGAGCTCGCCCCAATTGACGTCCGATAGGAACTGCCGGACCACACCGTGCAGCATCGGGCCGCGGAGGATCATCGGCTTGTCGGGCGGGACGAGGACCGCCATCGAGATCATTTTGACGCCGTGTGCCTCGATGGGAACGAGTTTACCCTCGAAAACTTCGGGCTGATCATATCCGGTGCCGAGCATTAACGGCACGTTCGGCCCGTAAACATCGGCGTCCATGATGCCGACCTTCGCTCCGTCGAGAGCGAGAGCAACGGCTAGATTGACTGCAACAGTCGATTTGCCGACGCCGCCCTTGCCTGAGGAAACGGCGATGATGTTCTTGACGCCGGGGATCGCGATGTTGTTTTTGATCCCGCGGCCTTGCGGCACTTCGGCATCCATCGTGACTTTGACGTTCGACACGCCCTCGAGACCGCTGACGATCTCAGTCGCCTGCTGCTCCATCAGTTCCTTGACGGGGCAGGCCGGTGTCGTGAGCATGATGGTAAACGAAACATCACCGCCGGATATTTCGAGATTGTGAATAAAACCGAGGGTTACGATGTCCTTGCGGAGATCGGGGTCGATGATTTGGCTAAGCGCGTTTAGTACCGTTTCGTGTGTAATTTGACTCATTTTAGTTAGCCTTTATTGTACCAAATCTGTTTCGTATTCGAATTCTCGTCGTCAGTGCAGATAAAAAATGGCGAAATATGTGACATGGATTTTCGCCCTTGCTGACGCGCGGGCTTTTGCGAAGTGGTCGTGCAACATGCCTTAGGTCAGCCGTGTAATTGCGATCAGTGAGATCACGGATATCAGGACCCAGAGAATAGCCCCAAGAGCGAAAGGCCGCCAGCCGACGTTTGCGAGTGTCTTGCGGGTGAGGCTTAGGCCGATGAGAAAGAGCGTTACGGCAAGACCTGCTTTGGCAAGATTTACGAATGAATCAAGTATGCTCGGCAAAATGATCGACCCGCTGAAGGTCTTGACGGTTGCCGCGCCGAGAAAGGCGAATATGAACCACGGCAGCGTGACTTTTGACGAGCCTCCCTCGCCGCGATGCATGAATACGAGAGCGAGAGCCAGCGGGATTATGAAAAGCGTACGAGCAAGCTTGACGGTCGTCGCGACGGCGAGTGAATCGCCGCCAAATGCGGTGGCTGCTCCGACGACGCTGCTGGTGTCCTGGATCGCGACCGCCGCCCACAGGCCGAATTGTTGCGGAGATAGCTCGAGAGAATGGCCGACGATAGGAAAGACGAAGAGAGCGATGGCGTTTAAGACAAAGATGGTGCCGAGCGAGACCGTCATCTCGTCATTCTCAGCCTTTATCGATGGCCCGATCGCCGCGATCGCACTGCCACCGCAGATCGCCGTCCCGGATGAAACGAGCGTTCGAACGCGCGGCGCAACGTTCAGGGCCTTCCCGATCAGATAACCAAGTATCAACGCCCCGAACACGACAAAAGCGATAAATCCGATCCCGTCCTTGCCCGCACGATAAACTGAGCTAAGGTCAATTCCAAACCCGAGCATCGCAACCGATATCTGAAGCAGGTACTTTGCCGGTTTTCCTGTTAGTGATGGGAACGGATTGCCGATGATAAGAGCCATTGCCAGCCCAAGGGCCAGGGCATAGACCGGCGAGCCCCACGGTGAGAGGATAAAGAAGATCAGGAGAAAGAATAGGGCCTTTTGCCACATAGCGGGCGTGACTAACGTAGAACTCCGAAGACCTTACGAAGTAGTGAAGTAGTACGGCGGATCGGGTTTTCGCGGATCTTTCGCTCTTCGTCGGCGACGAGGAGAAAGAGCCCGTCAAGGGCCTTTTGCGTGACATAGCCGTCGAGATCGGTCGCGTCCTCGCCGAGCAGGCGGGCGGCGAAACCAGCTTTTCCGATCATCGTTTTGTATTTTTGCGTGACGCCCGTTTTCTCCGTAAATTCCTCGACGATCGGTCGAAACTTTCCTCGTAAGGTCTCTTCACTGGTTCTTCTAAAAAATTGAGTCGCCGCATCTTTCTCTCTGCTGAATAATATCTTCCGTGCGTCGTCAAAAGACATCTGCTTGATCGCGTCGACAAAAACATCGACGGCAACGGGTACCGCCTTTTCTGCTGCGTTGTTCATCGAGGCGACGAATGCGTCGACCGACTTGCCTTGTCCCGCAATACGGAGGCCCTTTTCCAGCCTTTGAAGCGATTTCGGAAGCGGTATCTTTACCCGCGGATTGAGAAGGAAACCGTTCTCTTTGCCAAGAGAGTTGATCGCTGTTCTTACGCCCTTCCCGAGGGCTTCTTTCAAGCCCGCAGAAATATCAGTATCCGAAATATTCCGATTAGTCTGAGCGGCGATAGTCACGGACAGAGCTGCCAAAGAAAAGACGATTTTAAGCATTCTCAACATAGTTTTGCCTTATTTCGCTTTCCCCTGATTCGCAACCGCGTCCTGAGCGGCCTTGATCGAGTCGGCGTCGCCCAGATAGTAGCTCTTAATAGGCTTCAGTTCGGCATCGAGTTCGTATACCAGCGGAATGCCGGTCGGGATATTCAGGTTGACTATCTCGTCGTCGGCGATGCCGTCGAGATGTTTGACCAGCGAGCGAAGGCTATTTCCGTGAGCAGTGACGATCAGCTTTTTCCCAGCCTTGACCTTCGGAGCGATCTCAGTTTCCCAGTATGGTATCACCCGTGCGACCGTATCTTTTAGGCATTCGGTTCCAGGAAACTTTCCTTTCTCTATGACGGTATAGCGCGGGTCATTGCCTAGATATCGCTCGTCACTTTCGTCGAGCACGCCTGGCGGGATGTCATAGCTTCGACGCCAGATCAGCACCTGCTCTTCGCCGTACTGCGCCGCGGTCTCAGCCTTATTCAGCCCCTGCAACGCGCCGTAATGACGCTCGTTGAGCAGCCACGATTTGGTAACCGGTATCCACATCAGATCCATCTCGTCGAGAATGATCCAGAGCGTCCGGATCGCGCGTTTCAACACCGACGTATACGCCTCGTCAAACGTAAACCCCTCCGCCTTCAACAATTGCCCCGCAGCCTTCGCCTCTTCGCGGCCCTTTTCAGAAAGATCAACGTCCTTCCAGCCAGTAAAACGGTTTTCCTTATTCCACTGACTCTCGCCGTGGCGGATCAATACTAGTTTGTACATACGCTTATCTTAAGTCTGTGATCGGAAATCTCAAATTTGAGATCTGAGAATTCGCTTCGCTTCGCCAACAAGATACAGAGATCCCGTAACAAGCATTAGGCCGCTAAGACAGTGATATGGAGCAATCTTCAGGGCGTCCTCAACCGAGTCAGCCACCAGTACTTCTTCCGGAGCAAAGTGGGCTGGTATAAGCTTCCTAAGTTCGGCGGTCTCGATCGCCCGTGAGTTCGCGGGCTTGGTCAGAATGATCGTCGTCGCAAGCGGAAATAGAATTTCTGTGATCTGAGCGACATCTTTGTCGTTCATTGCACCGAAAACAAGGGTGATCGGCTGATGTATGAACTCCCGTAAATATTCTGCAAGTGCCGTTGCTCCCCCAACGTTGTGGGCTCCGTCTAATAGGTAATGGCCAACAAACTCCAATCTGCCCGCATGTCGAGTTCTTTGCAGACCTTCGCGGATTTGCGTGTTGTCAATCTGGTAACCGGAATTGCATAGCAACTCCGCGATCTCAATCGCCACAGTCGCATTTTCCCACTGGTGCTTGCCCCACAACCCCAATTCAACGTCCTGGAAAATACGGTTTGCCGATCTGATCTGGATTCTGCCAGTATTAAAAACGGCGTTATAGGAATAATCATCTGGCCTCCGACTCGATTTCACATTGACCTCGACAAATCGAGGTTCAACCCCCATCTCACGGCAGCGACCATCTATAACTGATCGAGCGGACTTTCTTTGCGGGGCGATGACAACGTGGGATCCTTTATGGATGATTCCCGCCTTCTCGCCTGCTATCTTTTCGATCGTGTCCCCCAGATATTCCTGATGATCCAGGTCGATCCGCGTGATCGCGGCGATCTCGGCGTTGGCGGCTGTAACTGCGTCGTAGCGGCCGCCGAGGCCGGTTTCGAGGATGCCAAGTTCGACTTTAGCTTCGGCAAAGGCGACGAGGGCGATCGCCGTGACTTGTTCGAAGAAGGTGGGAACAGTCTCGAGTTTGCCGTCGGACACGAGTTTTTCAGATGTGTCACGTACGATCGTTGCGATGCGGGCGAATTCGTCTTCGCTGATATCGAGGCCGTTAATTCGAACTCGTTCTGTGATCGAGACGAGATGGGGCGATGTGAAAACGCCGACGGCTATGCCGGCTTCGCGGCAGATCGAGTCGAGAAACGCACATACGGAACCTTTGCCGTTGGTGCCCGCGACCTGAACTTTAAGGTAATTCTCTTCAGGGTTGCCGAGGGCCTTCAGCAGTTTGCGGATGTTGTCGAGCCCTAGCTTCATCGCGAGGACCTCGTTCCCTAGAGAGTTTAGATAGATCTCAGAATCGGAAAAGTTCATTCTGGCGTAAAAACGTTAAGAACTTATGTGTTCAAATGTGATATCAATAAATCTATGAAAAGAGTAACATCCATATTCGTTTCCGCATTTTTGGTCGTTGTTGTCGCCGGCGTTTCGTTTGGTCAGAAGAAAGCCGACTCGGCAATGCTTTACAAGGTTACGGGCAAAGGGCTCGCAAAACCATCATATATTCTCGGAACGTTTCACGCGATATGCTCGACGGATATGCTGCCGATCGACAAGCTTACGGGCTTTGTAAACGAGACCGACCAGATGTATTTGGAACTCGATCTTGATGATCCTGCCGTAATGCAATCGATGGCCCGCGGCCTCGCGATGCCGGACGGTAAAATACTGAAGGACCTGTTCAATGCCGAGCAATATGCCAAGATCGAAGCTCTGCTGAAAGATAGTGTCGGTGTGCCGATCGAGATGGTCAAGAGCATCAAGCCTTCGATGCTTTCGGTCATGGTTGCCACGAGCCCGAAATCGCTCGGCTGCACGCCGGGCGCAGTCGACACTCAGGTGATGAAAGCCGCGACTGACGCGAAAAAGCCGGTGTTCGGGCTCGAATCGGTCGAATCTCAGATCGCCGTTCTCAACAGCCAGCCGCTCGAAAAGCAGGCTAGTGACTTGTTGAAACTGGCGGAAAATCCTCAGAAGCAGATCAATGAGCTGAAAACGATGATGGCGATCTACAAATCGCAGGATTCGGAAAAGCTTTACGAAACAACAGCAAGGCAGATGGCGACGGAAGGTGAGTTTGGCCGACGGCTGCTAGCCGATCGAAATCTCGACTGGATCCCGAAGATCAGCAAGGCAATGACCGAAAAGCCTACCTTCTTCGCGGTCGGAGCCGGACATTTAGGCGGCAATAAGGGCGTGATAAAGCTATTGAAAGCGAAGGGCTACAAGGTAACGCCGATACGATTATAGAAAGTTGCCAGGCACCGGATCACTTAACGGCAGTATTCATCATAAAATCGAGCATTCGCACGATCGTATCTTTCATTTCGCGGCGGTCGACTACGCGATCGACCATGCCGTGTTCGAGCAGAAATTCGCTGCGCTGAAATCCTTTCGGAAGTTTTTGGCGGATGGTCTGCTCGATGACTCGCGGCCCGGCGAAGCCGATAAGGGCTTTCGGTTCGGCGAGGATCACGTCGCCCAGCATTGCGAAGCTCGCAGTAACACCGCCAGTTGTGGGATCGGTCAATACAGATATAAAGGGTAAACGGGCATCGTGCAAACGCTGTAGTGCCGCTGAGATCTTGCCCATCTGCATGAGGCTCAGCGTGCCTTCCTGCATTCTCGCACCGCCAGATGCTGAGAAGATGATAACCGCTCCGCGTTCTTCGACCGCTCGTTCGATCAGCCGAGTGATCTTTTCACCAACGGCCGAGCCCATCGAACCGCCGATGAAAGTCATATCCATCGCCCCAGCGAAGACAAGGTGGCCGCCGGTCATTCCTTTGCCCGACACGATCGCCTCCGGAAGTCCGGAAACTTCTTTTGCCTGCTCGATACGATCCTTATAAGGCTTTGAATCGACAAAATCGAGTGGGTCTCCTGAGGTCACTTCTTCGTCGAGCTTTTCATAACGCCCGTCATCAAAAAGATCCTTCAGACGGTTTACCGCCGCATATCGAAAATGATATCCGCAATGCGTGCAAACCTCGTGCGAAACGGTCAATTCACGCCGATAGAGAGCGTTGTCGCAGTCAGGGCATTTTACAAAGATGCCCTCCGTGCGAACGGTCTGCTCTTCGTCGTGCTCTTGATCAGCGATCTTCGGTTTGTCTCGGCGAAACCATGACATAGAAATTTTCGTGGCCATTATCGGTCGTGCGATCGCCTCGCGAAGCACCCGACAAAGGCAATTGGGTCGAAGAATAAGACTAACATACGAGCATAGCCTTGTCGCAACTTGACGGGATCGACGAGAGTCCAAGCTTGCCGCTCACGGCGCTAGCTCAAAACTCTCTGCATCTCCGCATGGATAAGCCCGTTCGAAGCCAGCATTGGTGGCGTGTAGATGCTGAACTGCGAGCCGTCGTATCCGCTGACGTGGCCGCCAGCTTCTTCGATCAACAAAACGCCAGCGGCCATATCCCAAGCGTTCAGGCCCTCTTCCCACATTCCGTCAAATCTTCCGCAGGCGACGTAGGCAAGGTCGATCGCCGCCGAACCATCTCGTCTGACACCTCGCGCATTGAGTAGAAACTGAGTTAAATGCCGTGCGAAGTCCTGGCGGCTTTTGAAATTGTATGGAAAACCTGTGACGAGCAAGGCCTCGCTCAGTTGCTCGGTCGCGGAGACGCGGATCGGTTTGTTGTTCAGCGACGCACCACGGCCGCGTTCGGCTGCAAAAAGTTCGTTGCGGGTTGGGTCAAAGGTAACGCCGATAACGATCTCACCTTGATGCTCCAGAGCTAAAGTCACTGCGAAACATGGGTAGCCGTGTGCATAGTTGGTCGTGCCGTCGAGCGGGTCTATGATCCATTTCCATCGATTCTCGCCGCCGATTACGACTGCATTGCCTGATTCTTCGGCGAGTATTGAGTGCTTTGGAAAATGGGATTCGATCCGTTCGATCACAAGGGCTTCGCTCGCCAGGTCGGCTTCGGTGACCAGGTCGATGTCGCCTTTTTTTGAGACCGCGACGCGGCCAAACTTCTCAAGGAGCAGTTGGCCCGCTTCGCGAGCGGTTTCGATTGCAAAATTGAGCATTAGGATAATCTTCAACTGGATCGGCCGTTTAGCGCAACATAACGCGAGAAAAAAGTCCGTAAGGTCCTTCCAAATTGAGTGCTGCCATACAGTCTGCCTGGTTCGCCCCGTGTTACCGTTATGTTACGAAAGTGTTAATAGACATCGACTATGGATATTTTGTGGCAGGAACTTAGCTTTGGAACTTTTGACTGGCAGCAGTTCGTCCGTTTTTCGATAAGGCTCGTGATCGCGGCGGGGCTTGGTGCCCTAATAGGGTTTGAACGTGAGAAGGCGGGCAAGGCGGCGGGTTTGAGGACTCATATTCTCGTCACTCTCGGAACGTGCGTTTTTGTTCTGGCAGGTATTGGTTACGGTATGAATTCGGACGGTTTGTCACGCGTAATTCAAGGAATCGTGACGGGTATAGGGTTTATCGGAGCGGGCTCGATCCTGAAATTGAACCATGAAAAAGATATCCAAGGCCTAACCACTTCTGCCGGGATTTGGATGGCTGCGGCAGTCGGTGTCGCCGTTGGACTAGGAGAACTAGGACTCGCGCTCCTAGCGACGATCGTCAGCGTGGTCGTTTTGGCCTTACTCGGGAAAGTCGACCCAAAGGACGTCAAAGACGAAAATGCTTGATACGGGCCCGCGCTAGACAAAAAAGGACGAGGAGCCAAAATACTCCTCGTCCTTTTTTCCAATTTTGGTGGCCCCAGACTTGATCGCAACACACGTCTGTAATTGCTACCGTTGCTCGATTCCTCGCCTAGCGGAGTTCACAACAAAACGTTGTGCGGAGCCTGGGACCATATGGCGGAAAGGGTGGGATTCGAACCCACGGAACCCGTTAAGGCTCACAGCATTTCCAATGCTGCCAATTCAACCACTCTTGCACCTTTCCGCGAAATTAAATTTTCAAACCAAATATCGATCAATCACCGCCGCCGTCTCCGGACCCGGAATCTGACGATCCTGAATCACTGTCCCCTGCGCCGGAGTCTGTATCATCGTCTGATCCAATCTCGTCGTCATCATCGCTCGATTCCGATGTTGACCGGCCCGACACGGGGTCGTCATCGCCTACCATCCAGCTGTAAACAAACCCGGCGAGAAGGGCTCCAAGAATCGGAGCGACCCAGAAAAGCCAGAGTTGGTTGACCGGCCACGGGTCAGAGAAAACCGCCATAAAGACCGCAGGGCCTGTTGAGCGGGCCGGGTTGACCGACGTGTTCGTCACCGGAATTGATATTAGGTGAATGAGCGTCAGGCAAAGGCCGATGGCGATCGGGGCAAAACCTTTAGGAGCGAGTCGGTGGGTTGCTCCCAGGATGACGATCAGAAAAAAGAACGTCAGAACAACCTCAGCGATAAAGCAAGCAACGATTTCGTACTGCCCGGGTGAATTTAACCCGTAACCATTCGAAGCGAAACCGCCGGCCATCGTAAACGATGTTTTGCCCTTTGCGATCAGATAAAGAATACCCGCACCCGCGAGTGCCCCCAAGACCTGAGCAACAACGTATGGCAGGATGTCTTTCGAATCGAACCGTTTGCCCGCCCACAGTCCAAAAGTGACTGCCGGATTGAAATGGCCGCCGGAAATGTGTCCGACCGCGTACGCCATCGTCAAAACCGTTAATCCAAAAGCAAGTGAAACACCCGCAAAGCCAATACCCAAATTTGGATAAGCGGCGGCAAGTACGGCACTTCCACAACCTCCGAGAACGAGCCACAGAGTTCCGATGAACTCGGCTGACAACCTCTTAGCTAAAGGCATAAGGCTAAACCCTCCACGTAATTTGTTTTTTTGTTACGCGGGGATGATAACCGATAAATTCTCAAAGAACAAAACAAATGGCCGTTTTGCTAATGCGGCAACGGCCAGCTGTCGACGTAACCTAAGTGGCGGAGAGGGTGGGATTCGAACCCACGGTACCCGTTAAGGTACAACAATTTTCGAGACTGCCCGATTCAACCACTCTCGCACCTCTCCGCGCGAACTTAAGATTGTAAATGTTTGTCGCGGATTTTAGCAAGCCCGCCGGTATTTCAGCGTCTCGCCTTAAAAAATTCCTGCATCAGCATCCGGCACTTTTCAGCGAGAATGCCCGACGTGATTTCCATCCGATGATTGAGCTTTGGGCTGTCGCACACGTTGAAATGAGTTTCCGCCGCCCCGAAACGCTCGTCGTGAGCACCAAAAACAAGGCGTTTGACGCGAGCGTTGACAAGAGCCCCGGCGCACATCGCACAGGGTTCGATCGTTGTGTACATCGTCGTTCCCGGAAGCCGATAATTGCCTATTCGGATCGCCGCGGTGCGAAGCGCGAGTATCTCGGCGTGGGCAGTCGGGTCGAGATTCTTGATGGTTCGGTTTGATGTCGCAGCCAGAATTTTGCCGTCCGCGTCGACCAAAACGGCGCCGACCGGCACCTCGCCGAGTTTCTCAGCTTCGCGTGCGACGTGGACCGCCCGATACATCCACTTTTCGTCAGTTTCGAGTTCAGCCATGTGTTTGAGTTTAGCCAAAAAATTAGTAAACAACGAAAAGGTAACGAAATCCCTCTCAGTCTCGTGTTTTGTTTGCAAGAGCGCAGGCAAAATGTTAAACATTAAGCTTAATAATCTCTTCACTTCCGCAAAGAGTGCCGCCGTAAAACGCTATGAACGATGAGGTTCGGCCAGGAACCCAGTCAACCGATGACATTCACATAACGAATGTGCCTCCGTCGTTCCGCGCCTTCGCTGAGGAAGTGCACAAGCGTTCGCAGAAACCGAAGCCTTCGCCCGCGACGATCCCGCAGAAGCTTTTGCCCGCCGAGTTTAACATGGCGATGGCTCACTTTTACCGGGGTGAGATCCAGCGGTCGAACGTGTGGCGCAGCCGGCTCGATGCTACGACAAACTGGGCCGTGATCACCGCCGGTGCGACGCTGTCGTTTGTTTTCAGTTCGCCGGATAATCCGCACTTTGCGATCCCGATCAATACTTTGCTCGTCTCGATCTTCCTGTTTATGGAAGCTCGGCGTTATCGCTATTACGAGGTCTGGGCCAATCGCGTCCGCGTCCTCGAAACAGGCTACTACGCCCCGATGCTATCGCACCGGACAATGCCGCCTGACAAAGAGTGGGCAGAGCACATCGCTGCCGACCTTATTTCACCCCATTTTACGATCAGCGAATGGGAAGCTGTCGGACGACGCTTGCGGTCCAATTATCTTTGGATATTTGTGCTACTGAGTCTTTCGTGGACGCTGAAGATATATATTCATCCCTCGCCCATCCCGCTTGCGTCCGATGCGGACTACAAGGCGTTTTGGGGGCTTTTCATGCAGCGGGCGACCGTTGGTCTGGCTCCTGGGTGGCTGGTCATTACTTTTGGTGTGATCTTTAATGCGATAATATTTTTTGTGGCTTTCAGCACGTTGAAGCTGAAGAACGCCTCCAGCGAGGTGCTGCCTCTCGAGAGTTTTGAATGGCATCCGCTAAAACAGGTTTCCGATTGGGCGGAAAGCAGCCTGAAACGCAGAAACACGATACGCCGATCGAAAAAAGCGAGGCAGAGAATGCGAAGCATCCACAAAACCGAAGGCTAGAAATTTTAACTTTTCTCTTGTATTTTTAATTTACGCTTATGCCAATTGACTTAGACGAACGCGGTTCAGCTCTCGAAAACGAGTATTTTCACCGCAAAGAACAGGAATTGATCGCGAAAATGAAGGCAAAGATCGAGGCCGAAGGCTCAGTCGACCTCGAGATCAAATGCCCTAAATGCGACGGCACACTCATCGAAACCGATTTTGAAAAGATCAAGATCGACGTATGCAACAAATGCTCGGGCGTCTGGCTGGACGCCGGTGAACTGACCATGATAGCGGATAAAGACGAGGAGTCGGGCTGGTTTGGCAAGCTATTTCGTTAGCTAATGACCGGATAGTATCTGCCAGTCCGTGATAACTAGACAAAAATGATGAAAGCCATCTTTCGTTCAACATTGCCGTTTGCGATCGTCCTTGCTGTTTATGCTACGGCTTTTGCGCAGGCGCCAACCCCGCAAACGCTTGCTCCGAACGTTCGCGAACACAAGCTGGCGAGCAAACTGATGGCTCGCGAAATGTCGTATCGGGTCGTTCTGCCGGCTAACTATGACCCCGCGAATCAGGCGACGGCCTATCCCACCATCTATCTGCTGCACGGACTGACAGGCAACTTTGCTAACTGGACGGACCGGACAAAGGTCGAGGAGTACGCGCTCAAATCAAACTTTATCATCGTCACGCCGGACGGCGGCAACGGTTGGTACACCGATAGTGTTTCGAATACTAACGATAGATTCGAAAGCTACATCGTCAAGGAACTGATACCCGAGATCGAAAAGAAATATCGGACTAAGGCTGATCGGGCTCATCGAATCGTCGCCGGTTTGTCGATGGGCGGGTATGGAGCTCTGAAGTTTGGCTTAAAATATCCTGAAATGTTTTGGCTGGCGGGAAGCTTCAGCGGGGCTATCGGCGCGGCTGAGTTCACGGAAAAGTCTTCGGGAGCGATCGGCAAGAGCCTCGATGCGATATACGGCATCGAAGGAAGCGAAGGCCGGGCGGCGAACGATGTTTTTAAACTAATCCGCGATATCACGCCTGAAAAACTGAAAGCAGTGCCTTTCTTGTATGTTTCCTGCGGCAATGAAGATTTTCTCATCAACAATAATCGCGACTTTATGAAGCTTCTCGTCGAAAAGCGAGTGCCTCACGAATATCGTCAACACCCGGGCGTGCACGATTGGGTGTTCTGGGATGATCAGATCAGAGAATTCTTATCGGTAGCCGAGCGGCGAATGAAAAAATGATGTTCAAGCGAATCTTTTTGGTAGCAGTAGTGCTGACGGGGCTGGTTGCCATCGTCCCCGCCCAGGAAAAAACCATCGTAAACGACGCCAAGGCCGCGAAAATGCTGCTCGGCAAGCACAAGCTCTCGCTCCAGTGGATAAGCTGGGACTATTTCGGCATCGCCAGGGTAACAAACAAGGGCGGCCTTTATTACCTAAAGGGGGAGCAGAAAGGCCGCGGAAATACTGATTTTGTCCGTGTGGATGGCGTGATCACCGAGATCGATGCGAAGCAGTTCACCTTCGACGGCACAGTCATCACTCAAGTTAGCCACAACAACGGCGGCAAACCCTGCGAACGTAAGGGCACGCTGAACTTCCGCATCACCGGCACGCGAAAATACTGGCGAATGCAGCAGATCGACAGCCCCTGCGAAGCGATCGCCGATTACGTCGACATCTTCTTTCAATAATCCCCCATCACATACGAATATTCTCACTGTTTTACAGGATCCGTGTGCAACGGCGTACGACATGTGAAACATTTTGTGTATACTTTTCGTCGTGGTCACGGCATTTGGTAAGATAAGGGATTCGACGTTAGTAAGGGATTTCGTCTGTAATGAGCATTAAGCAGATAACGGTTCGCGGGGCACGGCAGCATAATTTGAAGAATATCGATGTCGATATTCCGAGGGATAAGTTTGTCGTGATCACTGGACTCTCGGGTTCAGGAAAATCTTCTCTTGCCTTCGACACGATCTATGCGGAAGGGCAGCGGCGTTACGTCGAATCGCTGTCGGCCTATGCACGCCAATTTCTCGATCAGCTTGAGAAACCGGATGTAGATTCGGTCGAGGGGCTTTCGCCGGCAATTTCGATAGAGCAGAAAACGGTTTCCCGCAGTCCGCGTTCGACCGTTGGCACCGTGACCGAGATCTACGATTTTATGCGGCTGCTGTTTTCGTCGATCGGCCAGCCGCATTGCCACCAGTGCGGACTACCGATTACGCTACAATCGGTCGACCAGATCGTCGCCGGTGTGAACGACCTGCCAGACGGCGAGCGCGTGATGATACTCGCACCGCTCGTACGTGGACGAAAGGGCGAGTTCAAGAAGGAACTAGAAAAACTCCACAAAGATGGATTTCTGCGGGCCAGGATCAATGGCGAACTGCGGCAGCTCGACGAAGAGATCGTGCTCGACAAGCGAAAGAACCACTCGATCGAGGTCGTTGTTGACCGTCTGCTAATGAAAGAAGGCGTTAGGGAACGCCTCGCCGAATCGGTCAAAACTGCTCTCAAACTTACCGGCGGAGCGGTCATCGTCTCGGTCATCGATGGCGAGGAAAAGCTATATTCCGAAAAGATGGCCTGCATCAACTGCGGCATAAATATCGCACCGCTCGAACCGCGTTCGTTCTCATTCAACTCCGCTTTTGGAGCGTGCAAAGGCTGCCAGGGCATCGGTACGGTGATGGAGATCGATGCCGGGAAGATCGTTCCTGATCAAACGAAACCAGCCGGTAAACTGGATTTTCTAAACGGCGCAGATAAGGCAGGAGGTGGCTACCTTCGCTCAGCGTTGATCGCCATTATCGAGAAATTTCTGGAGGGTGATCCACTCGAGCCTCCGACTTCGCGGGCGGCCGCCAAAACCAAGGCACCAGTTCGCAAAGCTAAGAAAAGAAAAGCGAAAGATGAATTGGGCGGTGATGATGTCGATGCTCTGCTTGCGACGCCATTTGCTGAGCTGCCTGACAAGATCCGCGACGCCTTTTTCAACGGAACGAAGCGTCGGTTGACTTTTAGACACGGCGATTACAAGTTCGAACGTGAATGGCTCGGGGCTATGCGTGCGATGCGTGACCGCATCGAGAATCCGCCCTCTGAGAAGATCAAAGGTGAACTCGAAGACCTTATCGCCCCGATCCCTTGCCCCAAATGCAGCGGCGGACGTTTGCAGCCTGAAAGTCTTGCAGTCAAGGTTGGCGGGCTCGGAATTGGCGAGTATAGCTCGCTGCCGATCACGGAATCCGCAAAGAAATTTGAGGCTATCCGTCTCTCAGCTCGTGACGAGAAGATCGCCGGCCTTGTCTTGAAAGAGATCAATGATCGGATGCGGTTTCTTGACGCGGTCGGGCTTGGGTATTTAACGCTGAGTCGCGGATCAGCGACGCTTTCCGGCGGAGAGGGACAGAGGATAAGGCTCGCGACGCAGATCGGTTCGCAGTTGCGCGGCGTCTTGTATGTTCTCGACGAGCCTTCTATCGGCCTGCATCCGCGTGATAACCAGCGGCTCCTCGATACCCTGCACGAGTTGCGCGATCTTGGCAACACCGTCTTGGTCGTCGAGCACGATGCAGAAACCATCGAGAAGGCCGATTACGTGATCGATCTCGGCCCTTTGGCGGGAACGCATGGCGGCGAAGTGATCGCTTTCGGGAAACCGAAGGACATAGAAAATAACAAGGCTTCACTGACGGGAAAGTACTTAAGTGGCGAACTTAGTATTGAAGTCCCTGAAGTTCGCCGGCTGCCAAACGGCCATCGGATCAAGGTAAAGGGGGCTCGGGCTTACAACCTGAAGAACATTGACGCCGAGTTTCCTCTTGGCTTGCTTACCGTCGTTACGGGCGTGTCGGGAAGCGGAAAGTCGACGCTGGTCGAAGATATTTTATATCCGGCGCTTTATAAGCACGTTTATCGATCCACGGTTGGCGGTGAACCGCTCGAGCATGATTCTGTTGAAGGCCTCGATCTGGTCGACAAGATCATCGAGATCGACCAAAAGCCGATCGGTCGAACGCCCCGATCCAATCCGGCGACATTTACCGGCCTTTTTTCGCCGATCCGCGACCTTTACGCGATGCTTCCGGAGTCGCGAACACGCGGCTACAAGGCTGGCCGTTTCTCATTTAACGTGAAAGGCGGTCGGTGCGAGGCCTGCGAAGGCGACGGGATGAAACGGATCGAGATGAATTTTCTTCCCGATGTTTATGTAACGTGCGATGTCTGTCGCGGCCACCGTTACAATCGCGAGACGCTTGCCGTCAAATACAAAGGCCTTTCGATTGCAGATCTTCTCGATACCACCATCGAAGACGCCCTCCCGATACTAGAGAACATTCCGACGATAAAGCAAAAGCTCCAGACGCTGCTCGATGTCGGCCTTGGTTACATCAAGATCGGCCAGTCATCCACTACGCTTTCGGGCGGTGAGGCTCAGCGGATAAAGCTCGCGAAGGAGCTTTCGAAGCGAGCGACCGGCAAGACGATCTACATCCTGGACGAACCGACGACGGGCCTGCACTTTGCCGATGTCCACAAGCTGCTCGATGTATTGCAAAAGCTCGTCGACACCGGCAACACGGTGATCGTCATCGAACACAATCTCGATGTCATAAAATCAGCCGATCACATAATCGACCTCGGTCCCGAAGGCGGCTCCGGCGGTGGCAAAGTCGTCGCCAGCGGTACTCCGGAAGAGGTGGCGAAGGTCAAGAAGTCATATACGGGACAGGCGCTGAAGGCGGTATTGAGCTAAAAATATGACTGGGTTCGAAAACGACTATCAAACGGTACGAAACGGCGGAACCGGGTTTTATCAACAAAAACGCGGACTGATCGCCGTTTGGGGAAGCGAGGCGGTAAAGTTCCTCGACGGAATGATCACGAACGACATGAAGACGCTCGAGGATGGGCGGGAGATGCTCGCAGCGTTTCCGAACGCTCAGGGGCGATTGATCGGGGTCGTCCGGATATTGCGAGAAGGCGAACGATTTTTAATCGAGACTGAAGAACCGACGCGGGAGAAGCTGTTTCAGAACCTTTTCAGATTTACTTTTGCCGGCGATTTTTTCGTCGAGGATCTTTCGGAGCAATATCAGTATTTTGAGGTCTGGGGAGAACCACCCGTTCCGGCGGGTAGCTTGAGGTTTAGCGGAACTGGGGCTTCTGGCATATTTGTTAAAGCGTCCGAGTCAGATGAGTTTCTGAACTCGCTCAGATCAAATGGAGCGGTCGAGATCTCGGATGCGCTTTATGAAACACTAAGGATCGAGGCCGGCATCCCAAAATATGGCGTCGATATGGATGAGACGACCATCGTTCCCGAACTCGGACTCGACGGAATGATCTCGTACAACAAAGGCTGCTACATCGGGCAGGAGATAATCGCAAGAATTCACTTTCGCGGTCATGTTGCGAAACGCTTGACTGGGCTGATGTCAGAACCGGGAGCGGTAGCGACCGGATTTTCGCCCGGTGCAGAGCTGACTACCGAAGATGGAAAGAACGCCGGACGTCTAACATCCGTGACGTATTCGTCTGAGCTCGGTAGAACCATCGCACTCGGGTTCGTTAGGTATGACTATCTAACTAAAAGAGCATCTTTGTTCGCAGGCGATACGGAAGTTTGTTTGAAGGAATTACCGTCTATGGAGGAAAAATGAGAAGAGTTTTGTGGATAGCAGTCCTCTTACCTATATTGGCAGGCGTCAACACTGCACAAAACAGAGACGCTCCCAAGCCTTACAAATTTGCTGAATTTGCTGCTGTATCAAGGTCAAATCTGGCGTTTATCCTTCCGTCATTTAAGGCGGTTCTCGAAAACGAAGATGCACGGGGTTACGTCGTTAACTACGGAAATCCGAAAGGCATTAGAACGCGGGTGAAGTTGTTCTTGGCTGCTTACAACCGACGTGGCCCGCACGATCTTATGCGAATTACGTTTGTTGATGTTCCGACGGAGAAGAACCTCCGGACTGTTATTTGGATTGTTCCGCAAGGAGCCGAGCCGCCTAAAATATAAACTCCACCCAATGAAGAACACTGAACTCGACCTAGACCTACCTAACGCTAAACTCGCGTACACCATTATTCAGTCGCTGCTCGATGGGCATGAGGCTCTCGGGGACCTGCTCGTTTTGATGGCACATGCTTTGGACGAAGACACGTTAAAGGCGCTGACCAATACAGGCGAATGGCAAAAATATTTGGATTCAAAGCGGGAACTCGAGAAGACCCACTTGCAGATAGAGAAGCTGACCGAGGTGCTAAAAGCAATGCACGAAACTAGTAACTGACTAGCTTCAAACTGATAACTGTTAGTCAGGGGGCTTTTTCTAACAGTTGTTAGTCAGGTAGTTGTTAGTTTTTAGTTAAGGACGAATGTACGACTTAATAATCATCGGGGCCGGGCCGGCTGGGATTTCGGCTGCTTACCACGCGAAGCAAGCCGGGCTTGACTATCTCGTGATCGAGAAAGGCTTGATCGGGAATACGATCTACAACTATCCGGTCGGGCTGACGGTTTTTTCGACGACGAATGAATTGGAGTTTAACGAGGGTGATCTCAAGCCTGCTAGGGAGAAGCCGACTCGGGAAGAACTGTTGTCCTATTATGTTCGGTTTGTTCTGGATAATGAGATCAATATACATACTGAGGAAACCGTCCTTAATTGCAAAAGCCCGCGCGTGAGCAAGGGCGATAGGCGCAAGTTGGAGGTATCGCCCTTGCTCACGCGTGGGCTTTCGCAAACTGATGGCTCGTTCCTGGTTAAAACCGACAAGGCAGAATATTTTGCGTCAAATGTTCTCTTCGCCCTTGGGGCGATGGATTATCCTCGAAAACTCAACGTTCCAGGCGAAAACCTGCCGCATGTGTTTGATCTTTTTCGCGAGACGTATCCGTGGGTCAAGAAGAAGGCGTTGATCATCGGTGGAGGGAATTCGGCGGGTGAGGCCGCACTGTTTTTGGCTCAGGAAGGAGCAGACACTACCCTGGCAATTTTTAGGGATGACTGGGAGAACAACGATCCGAAACAGGGCTGCATTAAGTACTGGGTCAAACAGCCTCTCGAACACGAGTTAAACGAACATTGCCTGAACCTCTTCTTCCTTGGCAAGGTGATCGAGATCCGTGAGCGGGAAGTTGAGCTTGAGAATGAGAACGGCGAACGCGTTGTGATGGAGAATGATGTTGTTTTCGTTCTGATCGGTTCCGACGCCGATCTTTCTCTCATGAAGGGCCTTGGTGTAGCTACCGAACAGGGGAAATATGGTGAGGTTCCGGTTTACGATCCTGAGACCTTTGAGACGAATATCCCCGGCATCTACGTTGCTGGCCACTTCACTAACCAGCGACACATCAAGGGTGCGATCGACGGCGGAAAAGCGGCTGTTGGCGGCATCTGTCAGAATCGCTCAACTCAGAACTCGAACTGATTTTTTGGGGATAAAGTATTTCTTAGATCTTCAGATCGAAAAGCCGCACAGTATCAGTGCGGCTTTTCATTTACTTGGAATACGATCGCCCGCCTATGCAGGCTGAACTATCTATTTGCTATCGGGCTTCAACGTACGGACCATCACCTTCTGGTTCTGGAACTTTTCCGCGATGTTCGCCGGATTGACCTCGTAATTTGTTACGTCGAAGATCTCGTCTTCCTTACCGCCGATGCTCTGAGCCCAGCGATGCGGTAGCTGGACGCCGCCGACGTTTCGAAAATCTGAGAATTTGATCTGAATGTCTGCAAGTTCCTTGGTTCCGGCGATCGACCTTGCAAAAACGACATCCTGCTTGCCATCTCCGGCAGGTGCCTTGTCAAGCTTGATTACCTGCGGAGCCGGCATTCCGCGATATGATATCGCGACGGGTAGATTTGATGACCGGTCAAGGAAAAGCTTATAAGTGCTTCCCGCAAACTCAGCTTTTACAACGTTGCATGCGGTGCCGTCAAGATTCAGTTCGCCGGCGAAAGTGTAGGTAACGTCCATTCCCTGCGGAGCGGAAAGAAGAAGGCTTAGGGTCGTGCGGAGCATTTCATTCGACTTCACTCCCGATGCGTGCAATCCGCCAGCGGACGGATGGAAGGTAAAGTCATGCTCTTTGAGCTTGACGGTGTTACCGTCCTTTGCAGTAAAGGTTGCTTCGCCGCCCTCGCCCTTGCGTACTACTACGACCTCGTGAGTTCCGCCGTCTTTTGACTGTACAGTGTAGGTCTTATCCTTCAGAGCGATCGTGTTTCCGTCCTTCGTGCTAAAAGTGGCATCGCCGCCTTCGCTCTTACGAAGGACGATAACGTCTTCCTTTCCAGGAGCGATCGTGCCATCGGCGTTCTTTTTTACCGTGAACACATGAGCTCCAGCGGGAACAGGGTTTTCCGAAACCCACTTTGCCGCCTCATCGCCCGTTAGTTCGACTACTGTTCCGTCATCTTTGCGAACCATTACACGCCGAGCAACGGCTTTTCCATCGGTTCCGTTAGCGTCGATCGTGACCTTCATCTTATCTTTTGCCTCGCCGGTCGAAATTACGTCTACCGTTCGGTTGATCACGCGATGTCCTTCGGCTGTTCCGTTGCCGCTACCGATCTTGACCATCTTCATCATTTTGTCGGGTAGCTGCATGGCGATCTCTGTCTCACCCGATTCGGTGCGAGCCGCACCGTCGACCACGATCGTCTTGGTCGTGCGGCCAACGATCGTAAGACTCTGCACGCTATTGATAGCTGCGTCACCGCCGATGGCGAGACGAGCTTTTCGAATCAGTTCGAGAGCTCGTTCATCTGACTTTGACGTTGCACCTGATCGGTCGACCAATGCACCGACCCCGAGAAAAAATACCGCGACCGTGAGAACTGAAAAAATAAATCGTTTCATAAAATTTGCCTCCGTTTTTTTACATTATTGCTATGTGAGTGGCAAGCATGTGCGTGAGCCGCAATCCCTCTCACGCCCAAGCGTAAACTTTCGACATTCTGGATTGTGGACTCGATCGCGGGACTAGTGATTAAGACAACGCAAAGAAATTGTAAAGAATGTAAAATGTGGCGAAAGTTCATTGTTCGGTGCTCGTTGTTAGTTGCATAATGCAGATGTGAAGCGTTCGTGGCTTACATATCTTATGGTCGGCGGTCTGGCGGTTCTGCTCGTTGCGCTCGGGCTGTTGCAGTATCGCTGGATGACGCAGATCAGCGCTGCAGAAGGTGAAAAATCCAAGGCGAGGGTGAAGGACCAGGCCGACCGGCTCGCTGCTGACTTTAACCGCGAGATTCAGAACGCCTATTTCAATTTTCAGACAGATGTTGATAGTTGGAAAAGCAATAACTGGGCACCGTTCAACGAGCGATATCAGTATTGGGCCGAAAACACCGCATATCCAACTTTGATCAGAGAATTCTACTTTTTTGAGGCGAAGGGCGACGCACCGGCTCTTCGTTACGACCGCGGCGTTGGGTTCGTAACGGTTGAAGCAGCAAACTCGCCTGAGATCACGACCAAGCTCGGTCAAATGAAGGAAAGGATCGCCGATCCGAAGAATTTCAAGCCAGTTCAGGAAGACCTAGACACGCTTTTTCTGCCCATACATTTAACCGAAGCAAAGGATGGAAGCATTGTTGTCCGTACTCGAACGCCGGACATCCCCTTGTCGCTCGGTATGCCCCAACCCTATGGGTATCTCGCGATCGAACTCGAGCGCGAGACTGTTACGGGCAGGCTGTTACCGGACCTTATCGGCAAGTACTTCGACCCCAATGAGTTTCGCGTCCAGGTTACTGACAGATCGGGGAATGCCGTTTTTAGTCAGGTTTCTGCTGGCGATGCTGACGCGACGGCTCGGCTGCTGGATGTATCGCCGAACAATTTTGTTTTTTTTGCAAATCGTGAACTGATGAACTCGATCGGAGAAAAGCGGTCGAGCGTAGTCGTCAATTCCAAGGTAGAAGCTCATAGCTTTGAGCGAACGGGTGAGGCAAAAGGAAGCAATGTCACTATTGAGCTAAAGGGAGCGAAACCGCGAACTTCAGTCTTCACTGCGACCACGACGAATGGTGAGCCATCCGGCGGGGCGTGGCAGCTCGGTGTGCAGCAAGTTTCGGGTTCGCTAGATGGATATATTGCATCGACCCTGCGGCGCAATCTCGCAATAGGATTTGGCATCCTATTTTTGCTTGCTGCAGCGGTCGCGGCGATCATTATTTCCTCGATGCGTGCTCGTGCACTCGCCCAGCGGCAGATCGATTTCGTGTCGAGCGTTTCGCACGAATTCCGCACGCCGCTTGCCGTGATCTATTCCGCTGGCGAGAACTTGGCTGACGGCGTGGCGAAAGAGACTGAGCAGGTTTCGCGTTACGGCGACCTGATAAAAGGCGAGGGACGTAAGCTTTCGTCGATGGTCGAGCAGATCCTCGATTTTGCGGGAGCGAATTCGGGCAAGCGGCGGTTCAATTTTAAGCCGACGCCGATCGATGAGATTGTTGCGGATGCGGTTGAGGAAACCCGCTCGCTCGTTGGCGATCGCGACTTTGAGATCGAGACGGTGATTGCGGCCGGGCTACCGGTCGTATCGGCGGATAAGAACGCTTTGAGTCAGGCTCTACAGAATCTGATCGCGAATTCGATCAAATACTGCAATGGTGACACATGGCTCAGAGTTTCCGCATCGAATGGCGACGGCAAGGTTAAGATCACTGTTGAAGATCGCGGCATCGGCATCTCGAAGAGCGACTTGAAACAGATCTTTGAGCCTTTTTACCGTGCCAGGGCAGTCGTGGATGCGCAGATTCACGGCAACGGACTGGGACTTTCGCTCGTGAAGCAGATAACGGAGGCTCACGGCGGCCGCGTTCGTGCAACAAGCGAGTTGGGTAAGGGAAGTAAGTTCACGATCGAGATCCCAAGTTGAAAAGTGAAAAAGTGGAAAAGTCGCTCTGCGTGACTCGAACCCCTTTTCCTTTTCTACTTTTCCACTATGAAAATCCTTCTAGTCGAAGACGAAAAAGGCTTGATCGTTACGCTGACCGACAGGTTGACGAGCGAGGGATTTGACGTTACTTCGGCGGCGGATGGCAAATTGGGATTCGATCTCGCATGCACGCAGCAATTCGATATGATACTGCTAGACGTGATGCTGCCGAAAAAGAACGGTTACGACGTCGCTCGCGATCTGCGACAGAAGGGAATTCAGACGCCGATCCTGATGCTCACCGCGAAGGGCGAGACTATCGATAAGGTTCTTGGCCTAAAGCTCGGTGCTGACGATTATCTGACAAAGCCGTTTGAAGTGATGGAGCTGCTCGCCCGCATCGAGGCATTGCTGCGGCGTCGGCCCAGCCAGACAGAAGCCGCCATTAATGGGGCATTTCGCTTCGGTGATGTTGGAGTCGATTTCAAACGGGCTGAGGTCACTAAATCTAATACTCCTGTCGAGCTTTCTGCGATGGAATTTCGGCTGCTGCAGTTCTTTATCGAGAATCGCGGCAGTGTTCACTCTCGCGACGATCTGCTCGACGCTGTTTGGGGTTATGACGCGATGCCAACCACACGCACGGTCGATGTTCATGTAGCCTGGTTACGGCAGAAACTCGAGGACAATCCGAAGCATCCGCAATACATTCAGACCGTACACGGCTTTGGTTACAAGTTTACCGCCTGATCAGTTCGAGGCATGGACGGCACTCAAGCTTAGTTAGGTTTTCAAATATCACTCCGCCTGTCCGGCCGCCCGTTCGCTGGCGGCACTAAGTTAAACCACAAATAAAACCACCGCCGCGTAATGAATGATGCTGCCCAGCAGAATAAATACGTGGAAGATCGCGTGATGATGCTTGATCCGTGTCATCGGAAAGAAAATCACGCCCAAGGTGTACGCGATGCCGCCAGCGACGGTGAGAGCGACGGCGGATGGCCCTAGCGTCTCAAAAAGAGGCTTTATCGCAAATACGCCGAGCCAACCCATAAGAAGGTAGGAAACGACGTTGATAGCCGGAAAGCGCTCGCGGACGATCAGCTTTACAACGATGCCGACAAGGGCAAAGGTCCAAATGCCTATCATCAGCTCACGGCCCCACGGCTTATCCGCTATCACAACTCCAAAAGGCGTATAACTTCCGGCGATCAGCAGGTAAATACAGCAGTGATCGACGATCCGCATGTTCTGCTTCATCCGCGGTGAACTCGAGCTGTGGTACACCGTCGAAGCAGCATACAAAACCACGAGCGAGAGGCCATAAATAAAGCAGCTCAAGATCGACCAACCATCGCCGCGAAAGCCCGCAAGAATAAGCAAGACCACAAACCCGATGATGCTTAGAAACAGACCAAAACCGTGTGTGATAGTGTTGGCCAGCTCTTCGATTGGCAGCGGGGAGAGTTTTGCTTTGACAAAGGTTTTCAACGGTTTTTTCCTACTACTTTGTTAATACCCTATTATAGTCCCGCGCGCTGTGTATTACCCGAACAATCTTTACTTCTGCACTTTTTTCAGTGTAGAAGATCAAATACCTAGGGAAGCCCTTAACAAACCACATTCGCACTTCTTCTCCAGAAATGGTTAAAACGCGGCCGATCTTCGGTGAAGAACTCAACAATTCGAAGGAGCTCTCGGTCGCGTCAAAAAATCTGAGCCCAACCTCGAGGCTGTCCTGAGCGAGGAAAGATGCCGCCTCGGTGATATCCCGACGGGCAAGGCTCGTGACGAAGATACGCATCGATCAATTCCGAAAACTTTCGATCAGCTCGCTTTTCATCTCCGCGAAGTCGGACTTCGTCAGTAGAGTAACGTCTTTGTCGGCGAGGCCTTCCTGCACGAGTCTTTCTATTCGTCGGTCGTCGAGATAATTCTGGAGAACATCGCTGATCAATTCCGCAGAATTCGCATATTTGCCAGATGTCACCTCAACCTCAAGGTCTTTCACGATCTGCGATGGTAGCGTAAGCTCTAAAGTTTGGGTTACCACGATAAATCCTCTATACAAATTATACAGCAAAAAATGGTTCGATCGCTGTGAATCGTCTAAAACTCCGAATCCGCCGTCGATCGCAGCCTTCTCGCAACGCCGGACTCATACGCGGCCTCTTCGACGCGGGCGGCGACTGCTTCGCCGACTCGCCGGTCGAAAACCGACGGGATGATGTAGTCGGGATGGAGTTCCTCGGGGCCGATGATGTCGGCGATGGCGTTGGCGGCGGCGATCTTCATCTCTTCGTTTATCCGTGAAGCCCGGCAGTTCAGCGCACCGCGAAAAATTCCCGGGAAGCAAAGGACGTTGTTGATCTGGTTCGGGTAGTCCGAGCGTCCGGTTGCCATGACGGCAACGAGGCCGGCGGCATCCTCGGGCATGATCTCGGGCGTCGGGTTTGCCATTGCAAAAACTATCGGGTCGGCGGCCATGTTCTTCAGATCGTTCTCGTCGATCACGCCGGGGGCCGAGAGGCCGAAAAATACGTCGGCACCCTTGATGACGTCATGGATCGAGCCTTTTTCTTTGTTCGGGTTGGTATTTCGCGAATACCAGTCCTTGACCCAGTTCATGTGTTCAATTCGTCCCTCATAGATGGCACCGGTCTGGTCACAGCCAACTATGTTCTTCACGCCGGCTTTCATAACGATCTTCGAACAGGCGACGCCCGCTGCCCCGACGCCGTTTACCACGACCTTGATATCCTCCATCCGCTTATTAACGATCTTTAGGGCGTTAATAAGGGCAGCGAGAACAACTACCGCCGTACCATGCTGATCGTCGTGAAAAACGGGGATATCAAGCTCTTCCTTTAGCCGGTCCTCGATCTCAAAACATCGCGGTGCCGAGATGTCTTCCAGATTTATTCCGCCGAATGCGACCGCTATATTCTTGATCGTCTGGACGATCTCGTGCGGGTCTTTTGTATCGAGACAGATCGGGAAGGCGTCGACGTTGCCGAACTCTTTGAAAAGCTGACACTTTCCTTCCATCACCGGCATTGCTGCCGCCGGGCCGATGTCGCCGAGGCCGAGGACAGCGGTTCCATCGCTGACGACCGCGACCGTATTCTTTTTGATCGTCAGGTTAAAGACCTTTTCGGGGTCTTTTGCGATGGCCTGGCAGACGCGAGCAACGCCCGGCGTATATGCCATCGAAAGATCTGAACGTGTCTTTAGCTGCATCTTTGAAGCGATCTCGATCTTGCCACCCAGGTGCATCAGGAACGTTCGATCCGATACATTCACGACCTCGACCCCGTCGATGTCGCTGACAGCCGCGACGATCTCCTGATCGTGCGATTCGCTCGAAGCGTTGACGGTAATGTCGCGGATCAGGAAGTCCTTTCCGACGCTGACGATGTCGATGCCCTCGATGTCTCCGCCCGCGAGTCCAATCGCCGTGGTGATCTGTCCGAGCTTTCCGGGCTGGTTGTGGATGCGGACTCTGAGGGTAAGGCTGTAACTGGCGTTCGGCGTTGGTTTGTTGGTCATAATGCAAAAGCCCGCACGTCCCTTGTTTTTCTCAGGCTCGACGCAGGCTGTAATGTACAAAAGTATGCCGAAAAACCCGCAATAGGGCAACCGGAGCGGACGAACAGTTCGATCGGAATCGTTCCACCTCCGTGCTGAAAGTGGAACGCCTAACTCACTGATCACAAACAACCTACGGCGAAAAATCGTTCCACCTGCATTTTTCACAAGCGTGGATCGTTCCACATTGGTCGCACGCCCCCAATGGGACACATAACTGCCGTGCTATCAACAGCTTACGAACAAAAAATGCCCCGAAAACGTGAATTTTCAAAAACTTTTTGTAAGACATTGCCACACGGTGTCAACTATTAAAGATAGTTGATGGAAAGGGCCTACTGCAGACACATGCGCAGCGGCTGGAATTTTCAAAGACTAGCGACCCAGATATATACGTATTAGCATAATACAATGTTGCAAGAATAGCACGTTTTCACAGAATTTTCATTGACACATGCCCGTCTGAGGGGAATAATATCGCAAGCATATGTTCAGAGAGGTGTGATAAGGGGAAGGACGAAAGAATTGCAATATTGCATGACTGACCCCCTAGCGACCCTAAGATCAGCGCAGGCAGCGTGAAATAATCGAGGAACTCTTCCGCCGGGCCTCGTACGCTAAGGAGCCGATCAAATTGGCTTTTTACGGCGGCAATTTGGATACACGGCCTGGGTATCGGCGCAACTCCCTTGCGTTAGGCCTAGATCAACTCTCGATCCGGCTTCGTGCCGTAAGGCTGATGTTGAATATCGATAAGCTGAAAGCGCGGCAGATGTTTGCTGATATTCCTCCAGTCAAACTGCCGTCCCAATCCTGCGATGAGGTTCTTTCTTATGATCTTTCAGAATATTACCTCGTTCTGAAGGAAATTGTTGATCAGACGTTTCAAGATGAAGAACGACGGCGGGCTCAGCATGTTTACTTTGCTTCGGCGTACCTTGATTTAATGCACTCCCCGGCCGAGGTCGGCCCGGCTGCCTTACTTGTTTCAAATATCAAATCAACGGGAAACGAGTTTTCGATTTTGCGAGATAGCTTTTTGGCGGGATTGCGAAGGATCGAGACCAGCCCTCGGGGGTTCGCCCTTTCAATGCGTGACGGTTTATCACGCTCGATCGTGAATCTAATTGATGCTGAAGCTAGAATTACTCGATCAGACACGAGTCAAATTCCAAGAGCCTTTCGCCAGTACGTCGTGCGACAGCTCATAGCAGGCCAATGTTCCGATAGTCAAATGACTGGTCCTCCGCAGAAGCAGCATTTATTCATCGAAGCTGTTAATAAGATACTGGATGTCCCGTTAACCGAAGACGAGATCAAGCCGGAAAAGATCCATCCCGCGACCCCGGTTTTCCGGTACTGGGAAAAGAAGAAAAGTTCGCGGCTTTTAGCCAATTTTAGAGCTTTGCGATTCGGGGAGGCGGAGACCGCTCTTGAACAGGACCAGCGAAACACTCAGGAGTGGCGACAGCAGCTAATGAAGTTTTTAGCGGAGATGGACGACTGGAAGCCGGAGGACGAGGAAACCGAGGCGGATTATCTTCATCAACGATGCGTTTTGTACAGCGGTTTGGTTGAAATCACGCCGCCCGGTGCCATACGTGCGGACATCCTGCGTTCCTACGCGCAGTATCTGCGAGATTCGAAAATGCAAAAGGAAAGTCCCGCGCAATGGCTTTATTACGTAAGAAGCGTTTTGCAAATGAGCGAGAAGCTTACCGGCAATGATCGCAGGGACTTCAACAACACGATCGACAATTCAGGACACCCGGTGTTTTCGCTGTACCTTGAGCTGGACCGGCTGAAGTCTGTTCCAGTCAACGGCCCCTAAGAATCTGAATGAAAAATAAAAGGGTGTGAAAAATAAAAGGGTCAGTCTTGCGATCCTGCAATTCTTTACAGTCCAAATTCACTGCGGAGATCGGCTTCTAGCTCGTCTAGGGTGATAAATACGTCTTCGCCGCTGGCTAGGGCTTTTTCTCGGTCGGCGAGGTATTCACGATGCCAGTTCGGCGGATCGCTATTTGTATTTCGTTCGCTCATGTTCTGCCGGGGAACTTCCATAAGGCTGACCGATGATACTAATCGTAGAACGAACTGCGATGGTCTATGCGGATGATGGTTATTTCTTCATCTGAGTCGTTTATCTCGTAGCCGAGTCGCCAGTCGCCGATACGGATCCGATAGAGGCCCGGCTCGCTGACGACCTTGCGGTAACCCTGCGGACGTGGATCCTCGGAAAGCGAGAGGATCTGGCCGACGATCCGGTTCTTGGTTTGGCGGTCGAGGTTCTTGAGAGATCTCTCGGCAGACCGCGTTATGGTTACCTTATACATCTATCTCGCCGTCGCGGCGCATTTCTTCTACCAGTTCAAGAAAATCGCGTTTCGGTTCG
The DNA here is from genome assembly GCA_001464455.1 of Acidobacteria bacterium Ga0077534. Taxonomy (GTDB): domain Bacteria; phylum Acidobacteriota; class Blastocatellia; order Pyrinomonadales; family Pyrinomonadaceae; genus OLB17. The sequence goes on along the minus strand of LNEI01000018.1, from coordinate 71,105 downwards.
GTTTTTGACGCTTCGTAGGCCTCAGTAAGGCGAAGGTCTTCGATCAGCTCTTCGTAATCTTCGATCGGCAAAACTACTGCTGTTTTATAGCCGCTGGCGTCTGTAATGTACTGCAGATTTGACATGGGGGAATTCTAGCACAAAAGCGTCGCGATGCGGGCCACGGATGCGCGCGAAGAAGCGTAGATCAAACAGGCTTTCCGATGCTAAATTGCCGGGCGGATGAGGCCGCGGTGGATGCCGATTATTTGGAGGCGGTTGGTGGGGGTGTGGATTGGTTGGAAATCTTCGTTTGTGGGGCGGAGGGTTATTTCGGAGCCGGTGCGGGAGTATTTTCGGAGTGTGAGTTCGCCGCCCAAGAGTTTGGCGAGGATGGTCTGGCCGTCGCGGCAGTAGTCGCGGAGTTCGATTATGGCGACGTCGTCTTCTTTTATCTCGGGCGACATTCCTTCGTCATTGACGCGAAAGAGCCGCAGCGTGTGCGGGGCGTAGTCGCCGGTGATAAACGCCGGAAGCACAAGGGGTTTTTCCGTCCCGTCTGAGGCGGGCCCGCTCGAAAGCCACTCGACGGGTGAGAAGCCTGTTCGCGTTACCTCGATCGAGAAATGCCCGCTGTCGCGACGGCGTTCCAGCAGGCCCTGATCCTCGAGTTCACCGACCATTCGGGCTATCCCGGCCCTCGAGCGCAGTTTCAGGCTCGTCGCTATTTGCTGATAGGACGGACGATAGCCATTGGTTTCGAGATGCTGATGGATAGCATCCAAAACTTCCTGCTGTCGTCGGGTTCGTGCGGGCATGCGGATATTCTAAGGCCATCTGGCGAGATCGCCAAAGTCCGCGGGCAGTCAAGTGCGAAATATTCCGCTCGCAGGAATCGCCCTTGCTCACACGCGGGCTTTTGCATTGAATGCCGGATGTTTCTGTTATAATCGCGTGGAACGGGGGGATTTTTCTCTATCAGTGATGTTCACGGGTTTACCCGAGGCCTTAAACAAAATCAGTTAAAGCGGATCGAGCGGCTCGGCACTCGGCGTGTCGCTCAGGATACCATTGTATCGCCCGAGCTGGCCCGTCAGATGTCCGAGCTTTCGCACGAGACTAACCGCCAGATCGGGGTTCTTATCAATCGAAAAGGACAGGTCGAGTACGTGATGGTCGGCACCGCCAAGCAGATCGAACTCCCGGATTTTGGTCGCGCACGCGTTTCCGAAGACCGTTTCCGCGGCCTTCGCTGTGTTCACACCCATCTTCTAGGCGAAAAACTTACACAGGACGACCTAACCGACCTCGCCCTGCTGCGGCTCGATCTGATGTCGATCATTCAGGTTGACCGCAAGGACGGACTGCCGGGGCTCGTTTACTCGGCCCACCTGGTCCCGACAAATGCCGAAAGCCTCGAGGCCGAAGCTCAGTCGCTGCCGTACGAGTTTCTCGAGCCGAATATTCCCTCGCAGCTCGACACTGACTTTGCCTATCTGATCAACTCGCTCGAAGACGAAATGGCGAGGATCCGCCTGACCGCCCGAAACAGAAACACCGGGCGCGACCGGGCCATTCTCGTAGGCGTGACGACCGGCGACGCCGATACCGCGGCCGAATCGATCGCCGAGTTGAAGGAACTTGCTTTATCCGCCGATGTCGTCGTGCTGGATACGATAATCCAGCGACGCCCGCAGATCGATCCGCGGACGGTGCTTGGGAAAGGTAAGCTCGACGATCTGCTGATCCGCTCGATGCGGCTCGGGGCGGATATTCTGGTTTTTGATACCGAGCTTTCGCCGGCTCAGGTGCGTTCGCTAAGCGATGCGACCGAGCTGAAAGTTATTGACCGGCCGCAGTTGATACTCGACATTTTTGCCCAGCGTGCGCAGAGCAGGGAAGGTAAGCTGCAGGTTGAGCTGGCCCAGCTCAAATACTTGCTGCCTCGGCTCGTGATCGGGCAGAACAGCGCATTCTCTCGACTTGCCGGTGGGATCGGCGGGCGTGGGCCGGGTGAAACGAAGCTTGAAACGGATCGCCGGCGTGTCCGCGACCGCATCGCTCAGCTCGAGCGTCAGGTCGACGACCTCGGGCGGCAGCGACAGGAGCGGCGTAAAGCTCGTGTTCAAAAGCATTTGCCGATAATCTCGCTTGTCGGCTACACCAACGCCGGTAAGTCAACTTTGCTCAACACCTTAACGCAAAGTGAGGTCTATGCGGAAAAGAAGATGTTCGCCACGCTCGACCCGACCTCGCGTCGGCTGCGGCTCCCGTACGATCAGGAAGTGATCATCAATGATACGGTCGGTTTTATCCGCGATCTGCCTGACGCTCTGGTTTCGGCATTTCGAGCGACGCTCGAAGAGATCGCCGACAGCGATCTGCTTATTCATGTCGTCGACGCTTCGCATGTCCAGGTAATGCAGCAGGTCGCGTCAGTGACGAAGATCATTAACGATCTTGATTTCGGAAAGATCCCGCAACTGATAGTCTTAAACAAAACCGATCTGCTGGACGAGCAGGAGATCGAGAACCTGATGCGGCACATCTCGATCGATCTCGGCTCGCCAACCGTGGCGATCTCCGCCATAAAACGCGAAACCCTGCGGCCAATGGTTGAGATGATCGGCGAGATCCTCGGTAAAGAAGAGATCGCGACTGGACATTTTGGATAGGAGACCGGTGGCCGACAAACGCATAAAAGATCTGAGATCGCCCGTTACGAAGTGGCTTGATGGGCTGCTTAAGGCGGCGGCGCGGCCATTTGCTACGGTGCCGGTTGAGAGGAAATTCTGGATCGGCTTTGCTCTGCTATGCGTGCTAACCAGTATCCTGATACACAACCCCTTTTGGCGTGGCTCCGGTGAGCAGCAATATCGCGAAGGTGACATCGTTCGTGAGAGTATCATCGCTCCGGCGGACGTTATCTTCACAGATACAGAGGAAACACTGAAGCTGCAAAACGAAGCGCGGCGTGCGGTAAAGCCTATTTTTCGATACGAGTCGAATAAATCAGAACAGGCGGTGCAGACGTTCATCTCTTCGTGGGAGAGGCTTCAGCGACAAGGCGGCGAGACTTCTACGGCGAAGCCAACGAATTCGAATACGAAGCCGGAGCCAAGTTGGTCGGGGGCCGGAGGGCCGGAAGTTGGTAAGATCCTGGCTGCCCGAAGCTTCAGCCGAAACGAATTGGATGCCGTACAGAGTGCTCTTCGCGAGGGTTCGCAGGGGTATATTTTCGACGATGCAGAGCGGCAGTATTTTCAGAACGAAGTCTTTATCTTCGATAGGGCAAAGCCAAATCAACAGTCGACCGTCTCGATGCCCGAAAGCAACTGGACACCGCTTTCGGCCGCCCGTGAAAAGTTTAAGGCACGCTTGCTGGCAACCAGGAGTCTAAGCACCAAAGAAGCCGAGGCCTTCTACACCGCCGGCGAGATACTGATAGAGCCGAGCGTCTCATACGACAGCGTCGCGACCGAAACGGCTAGGCAATCGGCTGCAGACGCGATCGAACCGCGGACGGTCTCGCTGAAACGTGGCCAAAAGATCGCCGACGAGGGCGACATCGTCACGGCTTCGATCCTATCGAAGATCGCCGCATTGAAAAGCTACTCGGCGTCTTCGCGGCAGCTAAACCGCTTTCTCGGCATTCTAGCCCTGGTTTCCGCGCTGTTTTGGCTCGCTTGGAAATTCATCCAGCACCGCGGCGTTGTTCCGCGACTCGCTCTTTCGCCCCGCAAGACCTTTGCCCTGCTCGGTTTTGTTATCTTTATTCAAACGATCCTGATGGCCGTGTTTTTCAGGCTGGCCGAATTTACCGCGCTTCAGAATATAAAAGCTCCGCTGAGCGATCCGATGCTATGGTCATTTGCGGTGCCTTTCGCGACGGCGAGTCTGCTGATGACGATGCTCGCTGATAGGCCAACGGCTCTGTTTACCGGCCTGTTTGGTTCGTTTATCGCCGGATTTCTGGCTCCGCGAGGATTTGAATTTGCGATGCTCGCTGCACTGGTATCGTCGGTCGCGGTATATGGCATTGGCCGGTATCGAAGCCGCCAGACAGTTACGATCGCGGGAGCGTTGGTCGGAGGGGCTGGGGCGATCCTGGCGATCGCACTGATATTTTTTACGCAGCAGCCGATAATCCTTAATACCATCTTGCTCGCGATAGCGTGCGGGCTGGCGAGCGGCATCATCACGGCGGCGGTCACTGCGGTTTTGCTGCCGATATGCGAGAACCTGTTCGGTATTTTAACGGATGTTAAGCTTCTCGAGCTTTCAAATGCCGATCTGCCGGCACTCGGCCAGCTCGCTCTGCGAGCTCCGGGTACCAATCAACATTCACACGCCGTGGGCCAACTCGCTGAGGAAGCCTGCCGGGTCGTAGGTGGAAACGGACTGCTAGCAAGGATCGGGGCTCTCTATCACGATATCGGCAAGAGTGCGGCTCCGGAGCACTTTGTCGAGAACCAGTCGAACAAGAACCCGCACGATCGCCTGAAACCGACGCAGAGCGCGAAGATTATAATTAGTCACGTTACCTACGGGGTGAAGCTTGCCAAAGAAATGGGACTGCCGTCGCGGATAATCGACTTTATACCGCAGCACCACGGGACACGGACGCTCCACTATTTTCTAAAGAAGGCTCAGTCCGAGGCTCGCGACCCGGCTGATATTTCCGAGAACGATTTCCGTTATCCGGGGCCGAAGCCGCAGTTCAAGGAAGCCGCGATAATGATGATCGCTGATTCTTGCGAGGCAGCGGCGCGTTCGCTGGCGGAACCGAATCCCGACAACATTCGATTCATCGTGACCAAGATCATCGACGCCATCCTACAGGACGATCAGCTCGACGAATGCGATCTTACGCTTAGAGAGATGACCCAGATACGTGAGTCGATGATCAAATCGCTGATCGCTATCTATCACTCGCGCGTCGATTATCCGGGGTACGTGCCGCCGACTTCCGGCCAGTTCAAATTCCCTTCGATCGAAAGCGACAGCGAGGAACGCGGCCTGATGAAGTACGCTGATCCGAAGGACATTCCGATAAGCCCTGGCGGCGAGATCGAGGACGAAGCCATCGACCGCTCACACGAGCCGCGTAAGGCGGGAGCGAAGGGGGCTGACTAGAGACTTGCGGCCTTCGATCGTTTTAACAGGAAGAGAGATCAGGAAAAAGCTAAAATGCTCAAGCGTTATACATTCTGGTTTACGGCGGCGATCCTTTTTCAGGGCTTGACGGGCCTTTTTCACTCACTAAGCCTTTTTCTTACACCGATCGCCGATAATGAGACGGAACGCCAACTTCTCGAGCTGCTCACGACATATAAGATCGAGGCAGGTGCCGGTTTTGCTCCGACTTATTACAACCTGATGACGGCCCTGAGTTCGTGCTTTACTTTCTTATGCCTGTTCGCGGCGCTCGTCAATGGATATTTGCTGTTCAAGCACACTGAGCCTGCGGTGATGCGAGGCATCGTAGCGATAAATCTCGGCACATTCGCTTTTCTTTTCGTGGTGATGGCGTATTTTACCTTCCTTCCGCCGATACTGTTTACGGGCTTGATAGTTTTCAACCTGTTGGCCGCGTTTATCTTTGTTCCTAAGATAGAATCAAATATATAGCCGGCCGATGGCCGACACGGATCTAGAAATGCACCTTTAGCTTTTCGAACGAGGTCGGAAGGGTTTCCGGTATGGTACGCGTCTGTCCTATTGCGGTCATAAAATTTGCATCGCCCACCCATCGTGGCAGAGCGTGCATATGAATATGACCGTCGACGCCGGCTCCGGCGGCTTTGCCAAGATTCAATCCAAGGTTTAGGCCGTCCGGGCTATAGGTTTCGACAAGGGCTTTCTCAGACGTCTTGACGAGGTCCATCATTTCGTCTGAAGTGCTTTTCGGCAGGGCGGCAAGCGATCCGGCGTGTTGGTAGGGAATGACCATCAAGTGGCCTGTCGAATAAGGGTAAATATTCAGTATGACAAAATTAAACTCGGCCCGCTTGAGGATAAAATTATCCTCATCGCTGGCCGAGTTATTTAGTATGTTGCAAAAGACGCAGCCTTGCTTTTCGGTTGGGCCGCCCGTTATGTAGGCATATCGCCACGGGCTCCAGAGTACGTCCATCTGCTAGCCTTGATTGATAAGTTCCTTAAGTTCCTTACCCGGTTTGAAATAGGCGACGCGTTTCGCCGGAATATCAACGGCTTCGCCGGTTTTTGGATTACGGCCTTTACGAGAATTTCGTTCGCGAACCCGGAAACTGCCAAAGCCGCGCAGCTCTATCTTCTCGCCCTTATTCAACGTGCCGGTAATGCTATCGAAGATGATCTCGACCAATTGTTCAGCATCTTTCTTGGTCATGTCCGCTTCGTTCGCGACTCGTTCCACTAGATCAGCTTTCGTCATTTTGTGCTCTCTCCAGAAAATTTCCCAGGTACTGCCCTTTCCAAAAAACTAATCCGGCACATTAAGCCGATTTCTTCTCCGACTCTTCTGCCTCATCTGTAGCTGCGGCGGTGTCCGTAGATGCTTCAGGTTCTGATACGGTCTCAGCTTCAGGCTCAGGAGCGGTTTCCGCTGCCGGTTCTTCTACCGCGGTCTCAGCGACAGGAGTTTCTTCCGCAGGGGCCTCAGCAACCGGAGTTTCCTCAGCAGGAGCTTCTTCTACAGCAGTTTCCTCGACGGGAACTTCCTCGACCGGGGCTTCTTCGACAGGAGCTTCTTCCGCAGGGGTTTCTGCTGCGACCTCTTCGGACGGGGCTGCTTCTGCCGCGGGTTCATCCGCCGCAGAAACTTCTTCCGTAGGAGCTTCGGCTTCGACCGTTTCGCTAGCCGCTTCTGCTTCGGGCTCAGACGCGGTTTCTTCCGCTGGTGCTTCAGAGCTGTCAGTTTCCGCTTCTGCTACCGGTTCGGCTGCCGCTGCCTCTGCCGCGGCGGCTTCTCTTTCCGCAAACTCCTTGGCTTTAGCTTCCTTCGCCGCAAGTTTGGCACGCTTCTTTTCTTCCGGATCTTCTTCCACCGGAGCCGCAGGGGCTTCGCCGCCGAATCTCAGGTTCGCCAGCTCGCCGAGCGATGCCATACCGCCCTTAGCTTCTGTCGAGTACATTCTGGTGTCAACGATAGGCTCGCCTTCTTTACCGACAGCACGGTGTGAAAGGCCGATCTTCTGATCGACTGGCTCGATACGGAGGATCTTGAAGTCCATCTCCTGACCAAGAGCAGCGATCGATTCCGGGTTTTCAACGCGTTCGTCTGAAAGCTCAGAAATGTGGCAAAGGCCTTCGAGTCCCTCACCGAGTTCGACAAAAACACCGAAGTTAGTGAATCGCGAGACCTTGCCGCGAACGACGTCACCCGGACGATGGGTAGCAACGAAGCCTTCCCATGCACTTGGCGTAAGATCCTTCATCGACAGCGACAGACGCTGTCCGCGTTTGTCGATGCTGGTGACGATGGCTTCGACTTCCTGATCTTTCTTCAGCACATCTTTAGGATGCTTGATCTTCTTGGCCCACGAAATATCAGAGACGTGAACGAGGCCGTCGATTCCTTCTTCGAGTTCGATAAATGCACCGAAGTCAGTGATATTGCGGACACGGCCTGATACTTTGCCGCCGATAGGATAGCGAAGATCGACCGAATCCCAAGGGTTCTCGAGGAACTGCTTCATACCGAGGCTGATACGCTTTTCAACCGTATCAACGCCGAGCACCTGAACTTCGACTTCCTGTCCCTTGTTAAAGAGACGTTTCGGGCTCTGAGCACGACGCGACCACGAGATCTCGGAAACGTGCACGAGGCCTTCTACACCGGCTTCGAGTTCGACGAACACGCCGTATTCGGTAACTGATGAAACCGTTCCCTTGACCTTCGAATTGACAGGGTAAACCTCGACAACCGTCGACCATGGATCCGGCAGAAGCTGCTTGTATCCGAGCGAGATCTTTTCCTTCTCGCGATCGAGTTTCAAAACCTTGACCTGCAGTTCCTGGCCGACCTTAAAGAGGTCGCCCGGATGGTGGATGCGTCCCCAGGACATATCGGTCACGTGCAAGAGGCCGTCGATACCGCCGATATCGACGAATGCACCGTACTCGGTAAGATTCTTGATCGCGCCGTTAACGATGTAGCCAACCTCGAGATTCGACAGGGTCGCGGCTTTCTGTTCGTTAACAACAAGGTCCGTAATGACCTTTCTCGAAAGAACGATGTTGTTACGGCGGCGGCTGAACTTGATGATCTTTGCTTCGATATCCTGGCCGATATATGTGTCGAGCCCGCGGATAGGACGCGAATCGATCTGCGAGCCGGGCAGGAATGCCTCGATACCATTGATGTCGACGCGAAGTCCGCCTTTGGTCTTGTCGACAACTCGGCCGATGACTGGCGTTTCTGCGTTGAACGCGGCTTCGATCTCGTCCCAGACCTTGCGTCCAACAGCATCCATTCTGGAAAGCTGCGGAGCGCTGTCGCCCGAATGCATCGTGCGAATGGTCACCTCGACGGCATCGCCGACCTTTGCGGTCATTTCGCCATTAGCGTCGGTAAATTCCTCGACGGGCACAAAACCCTCGGACTTGTAACCAAAATCAACGAGCACGCCGCGATCGGTGATCCCGACAACCTTGCCTTCGACCAGTTCACCCTGGTGGAAAACCGTTTGCTCTTGCTCAAACTGTTCGAGGATCGCGCCGAAGTCAATGTCGGCGGCAGGTTCCTCGTCAGCCTGAGCTGCCGGAGCGGGGGCGGCCACAGGAGCTTCTGGAGCTGCTGCGGCAACCGGAGCTTCCGGAGCGGCTGGTGTCGGTTCGGTTTCGCTTACAGCTGCCGGAGCGGGCGCAGGTTCTGATGCTGCCGCCTCGGTCGTTTCTGCGGCCGGAGCGGGAGTGTCAGCTGAAGCTGTTTCGGGTGCTGGAGCAGCCTGGACGGCTGCCGGTGTCGATTCTGTTGTTTCTACCGCTGTTTTCTCAATCGTTTCCGATCCTTCAGCGTCCTGGGTTAACTCGTTTGTCATTTACGCGTGTCTAATATCCTTAATTTACTTTGTTTTCAACAATTTACCGCATTGAGCGAAACGTACCGAAGGCAACTATCGTAACTTGCTGCCGCGATCCCAAAAGCAGATACAAGGCTGTGCAACGATAATTGCCGGAAATACCCGTCGGTCCGCTCACTGAGGTAATAGACAAAAATACACGGGAAACAGCGTCCGTGTCAAGGTCGACGACGCCGAAAAGCCCTGAAAAATAAACAATTTGTGAGAACGGATGCTTACTGGTCGCGTTGCGAATCGGTCATCGCTGGATGTATTCGGACACGGTGCCGACACCACTCATTTTCTCCATCTCTTCGCGTGAGCTTGCCGTTGTATTCTGGATGCCGGCGAGACGCAGGCGGAATTCGTCCGGATTGGTCGATCCGCGCAGGGCTTCATCTAGTTTTACGAGCCCCGATTGATAGAGATAAAACAGCGACTGGTCAAAGGTCTGCATGCCATACTGCGACGTTCCGGCGCCGATAGCATCGCGAATAGAGGCGGTTTTGTCTTCGTGAAGAATGTAATCGCGAATAAGAGGCGTCGAGCGAAGCACTTCGACCGCCGGAATGCGGCTGCTGCCCTTTGCCGACTTCATCAGGCGCTGAGAAACAACTGCCTTGAGCAAGCCGCCAAGCTGGATCCTGATCGATTTTTGCTGATACGGCGGAAATGCGGAAATGATACGAGTCAGCGTCTCGGGAGCGTCCAGCGTATGAAGTGTCGAAAGAACGAGGTGCCCCGTTTCCGCAGCAACCAGTGCTGTCTCGATGGTCTCGAGATCGCGCATTTCGCCGACGAGGATCACATCCGGGTCCTGACGAAGCGAACCTCGGAGAGCCTCTGCGAAATTTCGCGTATCTACGTCGACTTCGCGCTGAGTGACGAAAGATTTTTTATCCTTGTGAAGGAATTCGATCGGGTCTTCGATCGTGACGATGTGGCAATTTCGGGTCTGGTTTATGTGGTCAACGATCGCAGACAGAGTGGTCGATTTACCAGAACCTGTCGTACCCGTTACCAAAATGAGCCCACGATTTTCTTCCGCGATCGTCGTCAGGATCGGTGGCAGCCCCAATTCGGCAAAGCTCTTGACGGTATCCGAAATAACGCGGGCGACGATGCCGATCGAGTTTCGCTGCTGGAAAATATTTACGCGGAAACGGCCTAAGCCCGGAACGCCGTAGCCGATGTCAACCTCGTAAGCCTCCTTGAAATGCTGCTTTTGACGATTGGACATCATCGAAAAAGCCATTTCCAACGTCTCGTCCTGCGTCATTCGGCTGACGCCCGAAAGGGGCTTTAGCTCGCCCGTGACACGAATAACAGGATAAGAACCCGCTCGCAGATGCAAGTCAGAAGCGCCAAAACTCATGGCCATTCGTAGAAGATCGTCGATTCGGGTTGGCATAGTTTAGATGCTACAAGGGGCTGGCCGAGGGTTTAAGCGTGGACGGGTTGCCAGGCGCCTTTCGGCCGGAAAAGTCTAAACTGAGTTTATCTTTTATTAACGCGGCAGGTCAACGATTTTTTTGTGCGAATAGTATTTAATTATTTGCCCGTGTTTGCCGGATATTTTCCGCAATTCGACACGGCAAAGAGCAATCCGTAAACTGTAAAGCTAATGGCAAATTCACCGAAGATCATTGCGGTCGAACCCGCGTATGCGATCCCTGGCGGCGAGATCGCGATCACGTGCGAAGAATTCAGGATCGATCCGCGTTCGGCGGATGGCGTGTACGTCGAGGGAATGCAGTGCCGCATTGTAGCGGCCTCAGTGAACCGTGTGATCGCGATCGTTCCAAACGAAGTTGCGGGTGCAGAGTCGACCGAGAAGCGAACGCCCGTACATCTGGAAAGCCACGGCGTAACTAGCAATATCTTTGACATAACTATCGGGCGCAAATTGATCGACGGGATGCACATCGTGGCTAATCCGGCGGTGGATCCTTCGGACGATGCACTGATACTCACCCGTTCAGGCTCACGCGGACAGCACTTGCCTGTGACCCTCTTTCGGCTGGAACCAGACGGCTATCTGGACGAAATGCCGGAGGCTGTCTTAAATCCGACCGGGATCGCTTTCGACAGCGACGGGCAGATGTTCGTCAGCAATCGAGCGCAGGGTGAGATATATGCGGTTGGGCGAGACGGAACGGCTACCGTTCACGCGACCGGACTCGGGATCGCCACAGGCATTGCTTTTGACAGATCAGGGCGAATGTATGTCGGCGACCGTGCGGGAACCATCTATCGCGTTGTCGATGTCGGCGAGGTCGAGACCTTCACCGTCATGGAGGCCTCGGTCGCTGCTTATCATCTGGCGTTTGGCCCGGATGGCAGGCTTTTTATGACCGCTCCGGGACTTGCGAGCCACGATGCGGTCCATGCGATCGATGCCGAGGGTTTTGACGAGAAGTATTTCCGCGGTCTCGGCCGGCCACAAGGCCTTGCTTTCGACAAGGCAGGGAATTTGTACATAGCGGCGTGTTATCAAGGCCGTCATGGCGTGGTGAAGATCACGCCAAACGCTCGCTCGTGTGAGCATTTTGTCGCAGGGAATAACGTTGTCGGCATCTGCTTTAACCGAAAGGGCGAGATGATCGTTGCGACAAATGATAGTGTCTTTGCTGTTCCGTGCGGAATAACGGGCACTTTGCTTAATTAACGACCCGGCCGCGACAATATTCTTCAGCACCGGGTTGCCGACCAAAAACCCGTTAAACTAAACTCACCATATGGGTAATGAGGATCTTAAGAAAACTCCGTTAAATGAGCGGCACCGCGAACTTGGCGGACGGATGGTCGATTTTGGCGGCTGGGACATGCCGGTCCAGTATCCGGCCGGCGTGATCGAAGAACATCTGCGATGCCGAAACCGAAGCGGCCTCTTTGACGTTTCGCACATGGGCGAGATCTGGGTCGAAGGGCCGGATGCGATCGCATTTGTAAATCGACTGACAACAAATGACGTTACGAAGCTCGTTGACGGCCAGGCTCATTATTCGGCCCTGACGAATGAAAACGGCGGCGTTGTCGATGACCTCTTGGTTTATCGCTTTGGCCCGGAGAGGTTGTTTTTAGTCGTAAATGCGGGAACGACCGAGAAGGACTGGGATTGGATCTCGTCGAATAAGAGCGACAGTGATCAGGTCGAACTACGGAACGCAAGCTCGGAGTTTTGTCAGATCGCGATCCAGGGGCCCGATGCTCTTGCGATCCTGCAGCCTCTGACCGAGCCTGACATCACTGATCTCAAGTATTACTATTTCACGGAAGGCATGGTCGATGGGGTCAAGGCGATCATCTCGAGAACGGGCTATACCGGTGAAGATGGATTCGAGGTCTACGCTGCCCCTGAATATGCCGTGCAGATATGGGATCGGCTTCTCGAGCACGGTAAATTTGGCGATCCTGATGGTATCTTGCCATGTGGTCTGGCTGCTCGTAACACGCTAAGACTCGAATCCGCGATGTCGCTTTACGGACACGAACTCGGCGATGACATCACGCCCTACGAAGCCGGCTTGGGCTGGATAACGAAGCTTAAGAAGGGAGATTTTAACGGCTGTGACGCCCTTATCAGGCAGAAGGAAACGGGCGTTGCTCGAAAGATCGCCGGGTTTGAGATGACCGAACCCGGGATAGCACGAGACGGTTACGCTGTATACGTGAACGGCGAGAAAGTTGGTGTCGTCACCAGCGGAAGCCCTGCTCCATACTTAAAAAAGAACATCGGTCTCGCGTTTTTGCCGCCGCAGTTTGCAAATGTGGGGCAAGAAATTAAAATTGAAGTTCGCGGAAAGTATTTGAGCGCACAGGTGGTGCCGACTCCGTTTTATAAGCGGCAAAAATAAAATTCTATTTGGACGGACCTTGATCGGATAATATGTCAAACATTCCTGAAAACCTACGTTATAGCAAAGACCACGAATGGGTCGCGGTGTCTGGCGACGTTGCAACTATCGGCATTACGGACTACGCACAGCACTCGCTGGGTGATGTCGTTTACATTGACATGCCGCGGGTCGGTGATAAGTTGAACGCACATGAGGCTTTCGGCTCGGTCGAGTCCGTTAAAGCGGTCTCTGAGGTCTTTACACCGATCGCGGGCGAGATCGCGGAGGTCAACGATGGCCTGAACGATACGCCGGAAGCGGTCAACAACGATCCGTATGAGGCTGGCTGGATGATCAAGGTCAAGATGGACAACCCGGGTGATGCCGATGCAATGTTATCCGCCGCGGAGTACGAGGAATACCTCGAAGCCAGCGCTTGATCTAAAGGTTCCATATAATTCCAGGTTCGGCGATCCGGATTTTGGTGTGAGGCTCGGGTTTGCCCCCGCAGCCTCATTTTTATTCCGAGTGTTCCCAAATGATAGGTTGGTAGGTAATTATCAAGGAGGATAGATCCATTATGAAAAGTATCCTTGTTTTATTCTGTGCGATGCTCGTGGTTCCTGCGCTAAACGCATCGGCCCAAAATTATAAGATCAGGCAGGTGACCGACATGGGCGGTCAAAAGATGGAGTCGACTGTTTATGTGAAAGGCTCGCGAAAGAGAACGGAAAACGGCGGCATTATGGGCATGGGAGCCGATGTTGTGGACATTGAGCAGTGCGATCTCAAGCGGAGCCTAAAGGTGAATGACAAGAAGAAGTCCTACTTCATTGAACCTTTTGCTACGGCGGATGATACGCCAGCGTCAGCAGGTCCTCGACCGACTCCTGCTCCGGCAAAGGAGCGAAGAGGCGGTACGATAACGATGACGAGCTCGATAACCGACACCGGCGAGCGAAAGCAGATGTTCGGGCTGACAGCCCGACGGATCAAAACATCGATGACCTCGCAGTCTTCGCCAGACGCGTGTTCGAAGAGCAATATGAAGTTTGAGGTCGATGGCTGGTACGTTGATCTGCCTGCTTTTGCCTGCCCGGTCGAACTGACGCAGCGGGATCCGATGCCGATGCGCGACGAAAGGAGAGGATGCACGGATCGAACCATAGTAAAACAAACAGGGAGCGGGCGGCTCGGGTTTGCTTTGGAATTCACTCAGACGATAACAGACCTCAGCGGGGGTTCGACCTTTAGCCAGACGCTACAGACGCTTGAGTTCAGTCGGGCGACACTTGCCGACTCTCTTTTCGATATACCGCCGGGTTATACGGCTGTTAGCGACTCAAATGATCTATACGGCCGCCCGGATATGGCTTCGATCCTGGCAGCTCAAAACGATCGCGAGGACCGTCCGACAAGTTCGTCGCCAATTCAAAAACCTGAACCGACTGCCTCGAGCGAAAAGAAGCCCGGAATGATACGGATCGGCGTGCTGGCTCCCGGTAACAAGGGCGACAACGTCTCGGCGGCTAACATGCAAGCTTTTCTCGCCCGCCAACTGACCGCCGGGAATATTGAGGCTGTGTCCGTCTCGAATGAGGCTGAAGCGAGATCCGCAGGCTGTGACTACATCGTCACCGGAGAATTCTCGAAGTTGAAGCAATCGACGGCAGGGAAGATCGGCGGAATGTTTGGCAGGGTTACTGGGGCCGACACATCTTCGGTTTCGAAATACGATGCCGAGTTTAATTTCAATCTCATAAAGGTCGCCGATTCGAAGTCGGTCATGAAGAATAAAGTCTCTTCGAAGACCGAATCTGACGTTGCGCGTGCGGCGGAAGGAGTTCTATCCATGGCGGCTGCGGCAATATTACCGGCAGTAAAATAGCCTCGGTGAATATTTCCAACTATTTAGCCGCGTCGGACACGATGCGGCTTTTCATTTGGCTCCTGCGTTTTGTTATCATTGTCTTTTAGTAATTGAGATGCGATATATACCTAATTCACCTGAAGAACGCGAAGAAATGCTGGCTGAGGTCGGCCTTTCGAACGCAGCCGAGCTTTTTCGTTCGATCCCGACCGAGGTCCAGCTTGGCCGGCAGCTAAATGTCACAGATCCGCTCGCCGAGCCGGAAGTGATCGCGGCGATGGAGGTGATGGCGGCAAAAAATACGGCAGCGACCAAACCTTCGTTTCTGGGGGGCGGAGTTTACTCGCATTACTCGCCGACTGTCGTCGATCATCTGATCCAACGTAGTGAGTTCTTTACCTCGTACACGCCGTACCAGCCGGAGATCTCACAGGGAACCCTGCAATACATCTTCGAATTCCAAACCCTGGTATGTCAGTTGACTGGCATGGAGGTCGCGAATGCGTCGATGTACGACGGGTCGACCGCAATGGCCGAAGCTTACTTGATGGCACAGCGGGTTACGCGCCGCGATAAGATCGTGGTCGCGAATTCGGTTCATCCGCAGTATCGCGAAGTTGCAGCTACGTATACGCAGCACGGTGACCTTGAGATCGTTACCGCTGATTTTGACCAAACGACGGGCCGAGTGGCAGACCTTTCAACGCTCGACGACAAGACCGCGGCTTTGGTGGTTCAGTCGCCAAACTTTTTCGGTTGTATTGAAAATCTCGAACGCCTTGCCGATGCGGCCCATGCCGTCGGGGCGTTGTTCATAGTTGTTGTCACAGAAGCTATATCGTTTGGGCTCCTAAAGTCGCCCGGTGCCTGTGGTGCGGATATCGTCGTGGGCGAAGGGCAGTCGTGGGGCATTCCGATGAGCTTCGGCGGGCCGCATCTTGGGTTATTCGCAACGCAGGAAAAGTACGTGCGCAACATGCCTGGAAGGCTTTGCGGGGTGGCGTATGACAAGAACGGAAATCGCGGCTTCGTCCTCACGCTTTCGACTCGCGAGCAGCACATCCGACGCGAGAAAGCGACATCGAATATCTGCACCAATCAAGGCTTGATAGCCCTTGCAGCGACCATTTATATGGAAACGATGGGTAAGAAAGGCCTGCAGGAAGTCGCTGAGCAGAATGCCCAAAAGGCCGCCTACGCCAAGAAGAAGATCGCGGCGATCGACGGCTTTTCAATACCATTTTCGGCACCGACCTTTAATGAATTTGTAGTTCGAGGGCCCGGCTCAGCTGTCGAAACACTCGAGAAAGTAAGGACTGAGGGCGGGGTCGTCGGAGGCATTGCATTGTCGAAGTATTTTTCGGGGCACGACAACGATCTACTTGTTGCGGTGACCGAAACAAACAGTCGGAGCCAGATCGACCAACTCGTCGCTGCTCTCGGATAAATATGCTTTACGGATTGGGGCCGGGCGAACTGCTCGTCTGCCTCGTACCATTTTTCCTGGTCGGGATCGTTATTTTCGGACTTCTCGTACGATCGGACTTCAAGCAACGCGAATCGGAGGGGCAAGATGATGACTGAAGAGCTCAAACACGACGTTGACCGAAGGAGTTTTTTGTCGTCGGTCGGAAAGGGCTTTGGGCTAATGGCCATGTCGTCAGGAGTTGTCGGTTCTCTGTTTCGTGAGGTCGAAGCGGCAGGCACATCAATAGGGCATTTGTCACCGATAGAAGCGGCCGCAGACGAGGACTATTGGGCGACGATCCAGCAGGCTTTCTCGGTCACGCGAGGCATTATTAATCTAAATAATGGCGGCGTAAGCCCAAGTCCGCGAATGGTGACCGAGGCGTTTGTGCGTTACACCTGGCAACAGGAAGACGCCACGGCCTACACGATGTGGCGGATACTTGAGCCGCAGTCCGAGACGGTGCGAACTGGTCTTGCCGAAATGTTTGGCTGTTCGCCAGAAGAGATCGCGATCACCAGGAATGCAAGTGAATCGCTCGAGATCCTGCTTCTTGGATTGGACCTAAAGAAAGGTGACGAGATCCTCGCGAACACGCAGGATTATCCACGGATGTTGACCACGCTCAGGCAGCGTGAACTGCGTGAGGGACTGAAACTAAATCTGATCAAGATACCGATCGCACCAGCAAACACCGATGAAATCGTCGCACTCTATGAAAAAGCGATCACGCCGCGGACCAAGGTGATCCTGCTTTCGCACGAGATCAATCTGACCGGCCAGATAATGCCCGTTAGAAAGATCTGTGACCTTGCCCGTGCTCGCGGTATCGAAACGATAGTCGACGGAGCTCATGCTTTCGCTCAGATCGATTTCAAACGCGACGATATCCAGTGCGATTACTACGGCACTTCGCTGCACAAATGGACTTACGCTCCAAAAGGCACCGGGCTCCTATACGTCAGAAAAGACAAGATCGCCAAGGTTTGGGCTTTAATGGCGTCTGAGGATAAGAACAGGAACGACATCCGCAAGTTCGAAGAGATAGGTACGCATTCGGCAGCCATGAGGCTCGCCATCGGCGAAGCGGTGCTGTTTCACAATGCGATCGGGTCGAAACGCAAAGAGGAACGCCTGCGATTCCTCGCACGTTACTGGATGAACAACCTGAAGTCGCTGCCGAAAGTCGGATTCAACACATCGTTCGATCCCAAACAATCGTGTGCGATCGGCAATTTTAAGATCGATGGGGTCGATCCGGTAGGGCTCGGCAGCTATTTAATGGATAAGCACAAGATCTTTACGACGCCGATCGTCCACGATGAGTTTACGGGGATTCGCATCACGCCGAATGTTTACACGACGCTTTGGGAATTGGACCGTTTTTGCAACGTCGTAGGAGACATAGCGAGGAAGGGACTGCCGAAAGTTTAGTCGGCACGCAGGCGGCCAGCCTGCAAGTAGTTTTTTATGAGTATTAAGAAAGTTACACAGCACCCAAGCCAGAATGAAGGCTTGATCTTTGAGCGTTCGCAGACGGGGCGGGTTGGATATCGTTTGCCAAAACTTGATGTCGATCCGATCAGCCTCGACGAGTTGCTGCCCGCGGAACTGCGGCGAGACGACGGTCTAGAAGGTGTCCCGGAAGTGAGTGAAGTCGATGTTATCAGGCATTTTACGCGGATATCGACATGGAACTACTCGATCGATCTGGGTATGTACCCCCTCGGGTCGTGTACGATGAAGTACAACTCCAGGCTCAACGAAAAGACGGCACGGATCGGCGGTTTCGCGGGCCTTCACCCGCTTGCTCCGGAAGAAGAGTCGCAGGGAGCTCTCGAACTCATCTACAAACTTCAGGAAGATCTCGCAGAGATCACCGGACTGCCGGGCGTATCTTTACAACCGGCCGCCGGTGCGCAGGGCGAAATGACGGGCGTGATGCTCATCCGGGCGTTTCTCGACGCTCGGGATGGCGAGGCTTCGAAAGATCGTCGCGTGATGCTCATTCCAGAATCTGCTCACGGGACGAATCCTGCCTCGGCGGCGATGTCCGGCTTCACGGTCAAAACGATCCGCGCGACCGCAGACGGCCTGACCGACATGGCTCATCTGCGGGAATTGTGTAACGAGGGAGGTGTCGCCGGATTGATGCTTACCAATCCAAACACTTGCGGCATCTTTGAAACGGACATTAAAGAGATCTGTGACACTATCCATAATGCGGGCGGGCTCGTTTATATGGACGGAGCGAATATGAATGCTCTCGTCGGTGTCGCCCGGCCCGGCGACATGGGCGTCGACGTCATTCATCTCAATCTGCACAAAACATTTTCTACCCCGCACGGCGGCGGAGGCCCGGGCTGCGGGCCATGCCTGTGCTCTGCGGATCTCGCTCCGTTTTTGCCGGCACCCAGGATCGAAAAGGATGGCGAGCGTTACCACCTTAACTTCGACGTCCCTACTTCGATCGGTCGCGTCAAAGCATTTTACGGCAACTTTGGCATGATGGTCCGTGCCTTGTCGTACATTTATACCCACGGGCACGACGGCCTTAGAGAGGCAACAGAATCTGCAGTTTTGAACGCCCGATATGTGTCGAAGAAATTGGAAGGAGCGTTTGACAAGCCCTTCGCTTCAGACTGTATGCATGAGGCAATCTTTTCGCACAAGAATCAGTCGAAAAAAGGAGTATCGACCCTCGATATTGCCAAGCGGCTTATCGATTACGGTTTTCATCCAATGACCGTCTATTTCCCGCTCGTCGTCGAAGGAGCGATGCTAATAGAGCCGACAGAATCCGTAGGCCGGGCCGATCTCGACGCATTTGTCGAGGCTATGATCGACATCGACCGCGAAGCGTCCGAGAACCCGCAACTCGTCATTGGAGCTCCTCATTCGACCAGGATCGGGAGACTAGACGAAGCGACCGCGGCGAGAAAGCCGGTGCTTCGTTGGCGTCCGGATACCGTATCGACAGCGAAGACCGCGTGATCTGATACAAGCCAAAACAGGAGTTGATCCTATGCCACGATCATCAACGCTTTTCCTGCGTTTAGTTTTACCCAGAGTCCTCGTACTGGGCCTTGTGACAGTCGGACTTGTTTCCGTTTCGATTTCGCAAACCCTAAACAGGATCGATCGCGAACGCGCGAAGAATATCCTGAACGCGGTCAAAAACGAGATCAAGAGTAATTATTACGACCCCAAATTTGCCGGCGTAGATATTGATGCAAAGTTCAAGGCTGCTGATCAAAAGCTTGACTCGGCGACATCGCTAGGGCAAGCATTTGGCATCGTTGCACAGGCCGTCCTTGAACTAAATGATTCGCACACAACGTTTTATCCGCCATCGCGAGCCTCAAAGATAGAATATGGTTGGCGAATGCAAATGATCGGGGACAACTGTTTTGTAACGGCGGTGCAGCCAAAAAGCGATGCAGAGCGTCAGGGATTGAAAATTGGTGATCAGATCCTATCCGTTGAGGGATTTAAGCCCACTCGTAAAGACCTCTGGAAGATCAACTACTATTACAACGCCATCAGCCCGCGTCAGGGGCTTAACCTCAAAGTGCTGAGTCCGGGAACGTCCGAGCCTCGCGAACTGAACGTAGCGTCAAAAGTCACGACGATGAAAACGGTTCTCGGCTTTGAGGATCTGGTGCGCGAATTCGAGATAAACAGCGGGGCACGCGTTGAGCATCGTTTTGCTAAGATCGCGTCAACTACCATTTGGAAGATGCCGACCTTCGTGACTCCGCCGGACTCGATCGATGAGATCATGACTAGCCGAATCGCCGGTGCTCAGAATCTCATCCTCGATCTGCGAAATAATGGTGGCGGCTACGTCGTCACGCTCGAACGCCTGGCCGGATATTTCGTTGATAAAGACACGAAGATCGCTGATCTTAAGGGCCGAAAAGCGATGAAGCCCCAGATGGCCAAGTCCAGAGGTAAGGACGTTTTCAACGGACGCGTGATCGTGCTTCTCGACGCGAACTCAGGATCAGCCTCGGAGATATTCGCTCGGTTTCTACAGCTCAATCAGCGTGGTGTAGTGATAGGCGACCAGTCAGCGGGTGCGGTGATGCAATCTCGCGGCGTGCAGATGGAGCTTGGTGTGGATTCGATAGTTCCCTATGGCATGAACCTGACCAACGCAGATGTGATAATGGCCGATGGCGTTAGCCTGGAGCACGTCGGTGTCACGCCACAGCTAAAGATCGTTCCAACCGGTGCCGATCTGGCGGCCAGCCGCGATCCGGCTCTTGCAGCGGCGCTTCAGCTTCTCGGGCACGAGCTGACCGCCGATCAGGCGGGAAAAATATTTCCATTCAAATGGGATCCGGACAATTGATGCAGCGTCTCTCACAGAGCTCGCCGGGATAGAACTGGCCCTCCCTTCTTTTTTGTCGCAACAAATAGCCAAAACTACTCGGATCCTTCGCACTCTGTTCCTTATCATTTGGGCGCTGACCGTTCTGGGCGCAGTTACATGGTACTTGAGTGATCCTTCGAGGTTCACGGCACAGAATATCGCCGCGTTCCTTGCTGAGTTCAGCAGTTTGATCTGGCTGATCTATCTCTTCTTGTCTATCGTTCGCGGGATCACTTTGCTTCCATCCACACCACTAGTTCTTGCCGGAACGATCCTGTTTCCCGACCAGCCCTTTGCCGTCCTTGCGGTATCGATGAGTGGAATTCTGTTTTCGTCGACCATGATCTATTACTTTTCGGACTACCTTGGGTTTAGCGAGTATTTTGAGAGTCATAAACCTGCTCTTGCCCATAAAATAAAGGCGAAGCTAGAACATCCACTAGGAACTGTGATCGTCGCGGCCTGGGCATTTTTTCCGTTTGTGCCGACCGACCTCGTTTGTTATCTGGCTGGGACAACGCGAATGAGATTCTGGAAATTTATTGGAGCGATCTTCGTCGGCGAATTGATATTGTGCGTGTGTTACATTTTTTTTGGCGGATCCCTGCTGAAACTCGTGCGTTGAGTCTGGAATTATCGTACCTTTAGACGCAACAGTAGATTTATTTTGGAGGAACTCATAGATGGAAGATTGTACAGAGAAGCTGCCTTGCATTGGGCGTCGCGAATTTTTGGTGAAGGCCGGGCTGGTTGCTGGGGCGACAGTTCTAAAGATCTCGAGCAGCAGAGCTTTCGCCTCGAGCCTTGAGGAATTGAAAGTTCCAGTTGGAACCGATAGTTCGCTTGCTAAAGTTGGCGGTTCGCAGATCGTCGATTCGTCCGCCGGAAAGCTGATCATTATCCGCATTGCGGACAATAAATATGCAGCTTTTTCAGCATTCTGTACTCACAAGCGGGGGCTGCTCGAGTACAAAGGGAACCAGCTTGCTTGTCCGAAGCACGGCTCAAAGTTCGACACCGCCAGCGGTCGCGTCGTCGAAGGGCCCGCCGAAACACCCATCAAGGCCTATGAGGCTAAACCCGGCGATGGCTCGGTGACCGTCGCTGTGAAGTAGGTGACAGCTGCGAAGTTGTTTCGAGCACTGAATTCCAGTATTATCTCGGAAAAGTTACCCAAACCTGCAGTTTTAAAAACTATGACCACGATCGGTATTCCGAAAGAGATACATCCGGGCGAGAAGCGCGTTGCTGCGACTCCGCAGACTGTTTTGAAGCTGAAAAAGCTGGGATTTGATGTAGTTGTCGAGTCTCATGCGGGCCACGGCATCAACACCATCGACAGCGAATACCGCGAAGCCGGTGCGACCGTGATCGACGGCACCCGCGAACTTTGGGCCGCCTCCGACGTGATAATGAAGGTGCGTCCGCCCGAGGAGAATAAGGAACTTGGTGTTCACGAAGCCGATCTTTTGAACGAGGGAGCAACGCTCGTGGGCTTCATCTGGCCCGCTCAGAACAAAGAAAGGCTCGACCGGCTGGCGAAGCGAAAGGCCACGGTCTTCGGCATGGACTGCGTTCCGCGCATCACGCGTGCTCAGAAGATGGACACTTTATCGGCGATGGCAAATATTGCCGGTTATCGAGCGATCATTGAGGCTGCGAACCACTTTCCGCGATTTTTTACTGGTCAGATCACCGCGGCAGGTAAGATCGATCCGGCGAAGGTTTTGATCATCGGTGCCGGTGTCGCCGGGCTTTCGGCGATCGGGGCGGCGAAAGGTCTCGGCGCGATAGTGCGGGCGTTTGACCCGCGTTCGGCGACAAAAGATCAAGTCGCTTCCATGGGAGCGGAGTTTCTCGATCTCGATATCAAAGAGAAAGAAGAAGGCGAGGGCAAAGGCGGCTATGCCAAAGAGATGTCCGACGCTTTTCTCAAAGCGGAGATGGCACTCTTCGCCGCTCAGGCGATGCAGGTTGACATCATCGTCACGACAGCCTTAATTCCCGGAAAACCAGCCCCAAAACTGATCACGCAAGGCATGGTCGAATCGATGAAACCCGGCTCGGTCATCGTCGATCTCGCCGCCGAACAAGGCGGCAACTGCGTCCTCACCGAACCCGGCACGGTAGTAAAACACAAAGGCGTCTCCATCATCGGCTACACCGATCTGCCGTCGAGAATGGCGTCAATGTCATCCCAACTGTACGGTGCGTGCATAGTTGCATTGCTGACCGACCTCGCTAAGCCGCCCGTGTCAGAACCGGGAGCGATAGCGACTGGGTCACCCGATGCCGATACGCAGATCCATATCAACCTAGACGATGAGGTGGTGAGAGGAGCAATCGTCCTCCACGAAGGCAAAATGATGTGGCCACCGCCGGTCGTTGCCGTTACCGCAGCACCGCCGCCTGAACCTGGCGTTCCTTCACAAAGCAGTGCCGCCGTAGCCGCAGCAAGCCCGAAAAAATCCGGCGGACACGGCCATGACGAAGGCACAGGAGCTAGCCCGTGGTTGCTGGCCGTCGTCGGACTGATCGCCGTCGGCATCGGCATCGTTGCACCGGCCTCTACGCTGTCGCATTTTACTGTATTCATGCTTGCGTGCTTCGTCGGCTATCAGGTTGTCTGGAACGTCAAACCCGCCCTCCACACGCCCCTAATGAGCGTCACCAACGCCATCAGCGGCATCATCCTCGTCGGCGGCATGCTCCAACTCGGCGGCACAGACATGAACCTGACGACGATTTTAGGAGCCGTCGCCGTTCTGATCGCCGCAATCAATATCGCTGGCGGGTTTTTGGTGACGAATCGGATGTTGGCAATGTTTAGGAAGTAGATGGATTTTACTACCTTGCGAAATGATTTTGAGGTTCGATACCGATTCCTTTCTCCCGAGGAGGGCGGTCGAACAACCGGACCTCCGATGCAGGGAATACGAACCGACTGGAGGTATGCCGAGCAAACAAACGAAGAGTTAGAATCTAATCAAATTTGGGCGATCTACCCGGTCTTTCTTGGCAGTGACGGGGAATTGCTTCCGGAAAACACGGCAGCTAACGTTGAAGGTATCGCGAGAATGTTTATTCTTAACGACGATCTCCGCCGCACCGAGCACAGTCACCGTATAGGGGTAGGAACACAGGGGTATTTTGTCGAGGGGCCAAGACCAGTTGCAGTCGCAACAGTGATTCGCGTGGTAGAATTGACAAATATATGAACAACATTGAACACAATCTTGTTGAGATCGATCCCGAAAAGCTCGGTGGAACGCCGGTTTTTCGAGGTACCCGGGTTCCGATTCAGAATTTGTTCGATTCGCTGGAGACCGGTGAGTCGATTGAGCAGTTTTTAGAGCAGTATCCGACGGTCGAGAGAGAGCAAGTGACGGCCGTACTTGAAGAATCTAAGGAGCAACTACTCGTCGGATATGAACTTGCTGCTTGATGAATGTGTAACGAACTATTTGAAACCCGATCTCGTTGGCCACACGGTCTCGACGATCGATGAAGCCGGGTTCAAAGGGCTGAAAAATGGGAAGCTTCTTGCGGCAGCTTCGACAGAATTCGATGTATTGATAACGGTCGATCAGAATCTAAGGTTTCAGCAGAATATTAAGAATTTCGATATCTCGATTCTGGTATTTCGGGCAGGTCGAAGTACGTATCCATATCTAAAGCCGCTTGTGCCACGAGCACTTGAAGAACTCGAATCGATCGCACCGTGCGATATCGTCATCGTCGCGTCAACTTAAATGCAACAAAGCCTAATCACAATCGCCTACATCGCCGCGAGTGCGTTGTTTATTTTGAGCCTCGGTGGACTGTCGCGGCAGGAGACTGCTCGGCGGGGGAACCTGTACGGCATTTTGGGAATGCTGATCGCTCTCGTCGCGACGGCGGCGGCGATGAATGTCGGCGGGTTGCCGGTGCTCGCGGCGGCTCTTATTCCCGGGCTGGTCATTGGAGCGATCCTTGCGAGCCGTGTGCAGATGACGTCGATGCCGGAGCTGGTGGCGATATTGCACAGTTTTGTGGGCCTCGCGGCAGTTTTGGTCGGGTTTGCGACGTATCTCGGGCCGCAAAAGGAAATGACTCCGGCCGAGCATAATCTGCACAACGTCGAGATATATATCGGCGTCTGCATCGGCTCGATCACGTTTACCGGCTCGGTCATAGCCTTTCTTAAGCTACGTGGATCGCTTAGCGGTAAGCCGTTGATGATACCAGGCCGGCATTTCATCAACCTCCTGATGCTGGTCATGACCATCGCGATCGGCGTCTCATTTTTCCTATCCCCGGGCACAAACGGCTATCCCGAACTCGTCGCCGCGACGCTCATCACAGGGCTCCTCGGCGTCCATTTCATCATGGCGATCGGCGGAGCGGATATGCCGGTGGTCGTTTCGATGTTGAACAGCTATTCCGGCTGGGCAGCGTCGGCGGCTGGTTTTATGTTGGGGAACGATCTGCTCATCATCACCGGTGCCCTCGTCGGCTCAAGCGGTGCCATCCTCAGCCAGATCATGTGCAAAGGCATGAACCGTTCGTTTATCTCGGTAATGCTTGGCGGATTTGGAACGGAGAGCGGAACGTCATCGAGCACTGCGGCGGCGCCGGCGGGCGAGGTTCATTCGGTCGATGCGCCAGGAGCCTCCGAACTCTTGCTGGAAGCAAAAAAAGTCATCATCATCCCCGGCTACGGCCTCGCGGTTGCCCAGGCTCAGCATTCGCTGGCTGAGGTCTGCAAGATCCTCAAAGAGAAAGGCGTTGATGTTAAATTCGCGATCCACCCGGTCGCCGGACGCCTGCCCGGCCACATGAACGTCCTGCTCGCCGAGGCAAATATCCCGTATGACATCGTCTTCGAAATGGAAGAGGTCAACGACGATTTCCCCTCGACCGACGTCGCCTGGGTCATCGGTGCCAACGACATCGTCAACCCCTCCGCCATGGACGACCCCGGCTCACCCATCGCCGGAATGCCCGTCCTCCACGTCTGGAACGCCCGCCACTGCATAGTAATGAAACGCGGCATGGCCAGCGGTTATGCTGGTGTCGATAACCCGCTGTTTTACAAGGACAACACGCTAATGCTGTTTGGCGATGCTAAGAAGGTGGTGGATGAAATATTGGGTGTGATGCGGGGTTGACGACAGTGCTAAGATTGTAATTATGGAAATGACTGTGACAGAGAAAGATCAAGTAGTTATTCCGGCATCATTGAATCATCGCCTAGGCCTGAAGTCGGGCGACAAAGTTGAGGCTGAGGTTAAAAACGGAGAGATAGTTCTCTCTCGGGGGCGTAAACCAAAGTTCAAAACCCGATTGATCAAGGATCCGATCACGGGATTTCCAGTCCTGACTTCTGGCCCCAACGCTCCCGTTTTAACCAACGAGATGGTTGAGGAAATTCTTGCCGACTTCCCATGAGATACCTCCTCGATGTGAACGCACTTGTTGCGTTCGGGCACACCGATCATCTGTTTCATGCACGAGTTGTAAAATGGGCGGCGACCGTTGCCGGTGACGATATCCCCGAATTCGCCACATGCCCTATCACCGAACTCGGTTTCATTCGGGTTATGTCACAGGTCTACAGTGTCTCGATCGTAGAAGCCAAAGGACTTTTAGCTGCCGTCAAAGAATTCGACGGCCTTGATTTCGAATTCGTCGCGGATGATCACGGTGCCTCAAGGCTGCCTTTGTGGGTGCTCGGAGCGAAACAAACAACCGATGGACATCTTCTTGAGCTTGCAGTCGCGAAAGGTTGTGTTCTGGCGACACTCGATGAACGGATTCCGGGCGCGTTTCTGATTCCTGAGTGAAATGGTGAGGTTGTTTGACGACGCGAAGAAAAGTCTTGGATGAGACGACGGGGGAATTAAATGACGAGGTCAGTCAAAAGAATATGCTTCGCAATGGTACTTTCCCTGATGGCCTTAGTAACAGTTTCATTCGCACAGGAAAAACGACATGCCGAGAAGCTACTTGAACTTGCCGAAATAAATCGAGAAATTGTTGAGGAAAAGCTAGTTCCGATCTGGGAAGCTCATAAATGCGACGATCCCCAAGTTTTCTATGTCGTAATCTACGCGGATCGAGACGAGTTCAAGAGACAAATGGAAATAATTTCTGAATCGGTAGGCGGTCGATGCCACTGGCCTGGGTTTCGTGTTCTCTACATTGAAGCTAAGCGCCGCCAACCAGAACGACCTACGACTCTTTGGCGAGTTATCCCCGGCGGTGATAAGCCGCCCATTTAAGATAGTTCTATCAACGCCAATCTTTCAACAACCTTCCCCTTCTCCAAATGCTCCTCAACGATCTCCGCAGCGTCCTCGGGTTGGACCTGACCGTACATTGTGCCGTCGGGGTAGACCATGACGGCGGTGCCGATGGTGCAGAAGCCGATGGAGCCGCATTCGCTTAGGACGATCTCGCGAGCGGTTCTACTTAACGTGCTTCTTCGCCCACTTAGGGATGTAGTCCAGCTTGAAGTCAGGTGGACATTGTTGACTGTATCTTCCTTTTTTATTTGACGCCACATAGATACCGCCTGTTGTCGCTCCGACTTCTTGACCCGACCGGACGTCGAAAAGCTCGTAATCCACATCGTATGCGAATACCTGGCCAGCCACGGCATAAGAAAGGAATTTTGTTACGCGAAAAAAGAAGCCTCCATCGACGTGTGGCACCCCATTCGGATCGCACGTTTCCGTATTAACGAAAACAGGCTTCCGAAGCAGTTTTGTTGTGACGGTAGTTTTGATACCATCCACCTCAATGATCTGAGTCTTACCAACTTTAGTTGCGAATTTTTCAAACGGGAACGTCGAGAAAACTTTGGAACCTTCGAAGACTATCTTTTTGACCTTCGGATTTACTCGATCCTGAGCCAATACCGAACCGGCAATACCGATGACGGTTAAAATAACACTGATTGGTTTGATAACTGCAAATTTCACTCTAGGCTCTCCCAAACTCAATCAACGCCAACCTCTCCACAACCTTCCCCTTCTCCAAATGCTCCTCTACGATCTCCGCTGCGTCCTCGGGCTGGACCTGGCCGTACATTGTGCCGTCGGGGTAGACCATGACGGCGGTGCCGATGGTGCAGAAGCCGATGGAGCCGCATTCGGTCAGGACGACCTCGCCGAGCGGGTTGCGGCCTTTTGATTCTTTGCCTTGGCGGAGGCCTTTTTCGGTCAGGATGCGAGAGAATTCGGCCATTACTTCCTGCCCGCCGACGGCTGAGCACGATTTGCCGGTGCAGACGAAGACCTGCCGCTTGATCGGGGCCTTGAGCATCGGGGCGAGTTTTTCTAGTTCCTGGCGGTCGGTGATGAACTTGGGCTTTGCCATATTGATAGGCTACCAAAAAAGAATTTGCCCGCGAAATAGGCGAAAGGAGCGTCTTTCGCGGGCAGATCAACCTTGGCGGATCGCTTATCTTGCAACTGTTGATCCCGACGACACATCAGAACTGCAACATTTTCTTCTGACGGGCGTTCATCCTTTGATATCTCGATGCAAAAGGTCGGCGATATGTTAGAATTTCACCGACGAAACGCGTCGCGTATTTGATGGCAACTGGGCTCATAATTCACATCAGCGTCGGCACCGAAAGGCGGACTGAGTTCTTCTCGCAGGAACGCATTCGCATCGGTTCGGACGAGACGTGCGATCTGCAGATACATGCTCCGCAGACCGGCGATGTGCGCCCGTGGTTCGATCTCGAAAATACCGATGGTGTCTATCGCATAGTTGAGTTTGACGACAAGGTCGGGCTAAAGATAAATCAGAACCCGATCCGCCGCTACATCGCGATCACCGATGGCGACTCGATTGCGATCGACGAGACTGACATCTCGTTTTCGTTCTTCTCGCTCGAGAATCGCTCGTCTCTGATCACGACAAACCGCGATCAGCCGCACATTTCGCGGTTCATAGAGGATGCTGCTCTCGAGTCTGCATCGTCGGCCAAACGCGACGATGCCAAGGCTTTCCTTCGTGAATTCGTACGGGAACTTTCGCGTGAGATATCGTGGACGACCAAGCTGATCACGCTTGTCCTGGTTCTCGGCTTTATTACGGGTGTTTTGTATCTTGGGTTTGCCGTTAACAACGAACTTCGCGAGGGCCGCCGCACTGCCGAGGCTCAAAACGACGTGATCAAAAAGCTTGAGGAAAAGCTGGGCCAACAGACCGATCAGATCGACGAACTTGGGAAGACAAACAAGACGTTGATCCAGACGGTTTCGCTGGCTCCTAATCTTCGGGTCGAATATGGCGGCGCTGTTTGCCTGATCGTTGGGGTTTACGATCTGGTCGACAAACGCAGCGGGAAAGTCTTGAGATATGCGGACCCGCAGGCATTCCGCGAAAATCCGTACGAGCCGATGCAGTCCGAAGAGCCGAGCCAACCGTTGATGCAGCCGCAGATCGGCGTTACGACCGAGGGCAACGGAGCTCCGGTTGAATATGATTTTATCGGCACGGGTTTTCATGTCGGGACCGGCTACATCGTGACCAATCGCCACGTCGTCCAGCCCTGGGAAGAGGACGATCAGGTCAAGCAGATCATGCAGATGGCAAACGGCCGGGCGAGGCTGAAGAAGCTCGTTGTCTATTTCCCCAATTTTGGACAGCCGTTCACGCTCAAAGTTCGCCAACTCGGGCCTCGCGAAGATGTAGCGGTCGGAACGATAGACCCGACGATGCTTCCGGCAGAAATTCCGGTGATACCCATCGATACTGATTCCGATTCTGCGACGATCGGTAAAACCGTTGTTACAATGGGCTACCCGAGCGGCCCTGACCGCCTGCTCGCAATGATCGATGATGCCGAGGCAAAGTCGATAAATCAGCGGTTTGGCAACTCAAGACAGAATCTGATCAATTTCCTTGCCCAGTCGCAAAAGATAGTTCCGCTGCTCACGCAAGGAGCAATAACGGATCTGGATACCCGCCGCATCGTACACGATGCCAAAACGGCCGAGGGCGGATCGGGAGCCCCTTTGTTTGGGCAGTCGGGCAAGGTGATAGGAGTTAATTTTGGGGTGTTTACTGAGAGTACCGCCGCGAACATGGCGGTTCCAGTACGATTCGCCCTTGAATTGCTGAAGAAAGCAGGCTGGCGTTCGCCTGAGGAAATTCAAAAGGAAGCCGAAACCCAGGTCGCCGATACCGATAGTTCAACGCCTTCTGTTCAGAACTAGTAAGATCTTAATGGCGTTAATTAGCGGGCCGTTCGTTCAAGTCCGTTTCGGCGAGCTAAGCCTAATTATATCAATCACTTCCCCCCCCCAATTTGCTCGAGAAAATGCTTGACAGGGTGCTATTTAAAAGACGATAATCTAAGAAATCGATTAATGTGGCGGTTTTTATGCGTTTTCCACCCGTATCGAATTTAAGTATTTCCGGTGAAGGTCGCTCCCAAGGCGCCGTAGCCATTATTTCAGATCCAAATTAGGCCGCTCGATTCGTACAAAATCGGGCGGCCTATGTTTTTAGCGTCTCTGTGTGCTGGACACGAGATACACCAAAAGCTCAAGTATCTTACCGCGAAACACTGCAGAGATTCAACCGATGTTGAAGAAACTATCTTTAATGCGCGTGTCCCGTTAGGGCCTGTTTTCTTCCCGATCATAATAGGAGAGGAAAATGATTGACAAGAGTAAAAGATACAAAGGTTTAGTGCTTTGTTTAATTGTTATTTGCTCCATGCTGGCCACGGGATGTCCGAAGCCCAAGAAAACTACCGTAAATGGTCAGTGCACCCGTAACGCTAATGGTACCCTAACCTGTGGTGGAGGAGTGTCTATTGAATGGGACGCCCCCACCATAGAGGATCCCGAGGATTCGAAGTTGATCGTTGATGTTCCGGGCGGTTGGTCTTCTGATTTCACTGGAGCGACTGTCGACGTTGTTACAAATTATGAAGGTTCTGGAAGCGGAAATTTCAACGTTGCTTTATCTCCGACGACAACAACGCTTGATCCGATAGAAACTGGAGCCACAGTACACACGTTTCTTGGTGACGAAACTACGATTCTAGCGGCGGCCTCTTCGCAGTCGAGTGGAAGTGACGCAAAACTGTCATACCAGTATAGCGTGACTCAAAATAGCTGCGATTTGCCCTCTGGAGAATATACCTTTCATATCCGCGGTCAAGGTCCTGGACGGTTAGTTTATCTTGGTTCAGTAACAATTAATTACGAGGTTGAGACTCAAGGTAGTTGTGAGGGTTCCACCGCATCCGTGAAACAATAACATTTCGTCGCGCAAGGCTATCGAGAAACTGATGGCCTTGCGTTTTTTGCTAGCATGAAATTTGTTTGCAAGTTTGTTTTTCTTTTTTTTGCCGTTCTGACCTTATGCTCGTGGGCGCAGGGTCAGAGTGCGATTGTCATGGGTCGGCTTAATACCGGATTTCCCAGGAACCTAACAAAGATGTTCGAAACAGAGTGCAAGCATTCTTACACGGCGAAGCTCGATGATGGTTTAACACTTGAAGTAAAAAGCGACACTAATTCCAGAGATTTTGCTAAAAAAGTCCTCGAAAAATTGAAACCGGTTATTTCACTTACCGGACAAATGCTTAAGCGAGAGGCTCCTCTAAAGATAGTGATATATGTCGCGAAGTTTGATCGATTACCTGAAAGCTATCAGGTGACTGCCCCAACAGGAGCTGATTTTGTTTATCCTATCGTTAACGACCGTAGCGAGGAGATAGATCTTAGCTGCGTGCGAGTAACGAAGCACTGTGAAACAATCTACACAAATATCCCGCATGAACTCACTCACCGGATCAACGACGGACTGTTTCTGGAAGGTGCCACATGGATTAGCGAAGGCTTTGCTGAGTATGTGAGTAGCGAAGTAGGCCACACTTTTTCACCGCCGCAATCGATCAAAAGGCAAATGGAAACCCTCCCGGAAATTTCATTGAACTACAATCCGATCCGCGCAAATCTTCTTAGTTGGACGTATTCGCCCGCAACCTTCAACGCCGAGTCAGTTCTTTACTATGGTGCTTCACACCAATTGTTAAGGGAGATATTGACGAAGGCAAAGAAGCGCGGTAAGCCAGATGCGTTTAAAACTCTATTGGCCGCAATAAGGAGGCAAAACAGGAGTCTAAGTTCAAACGACATAGTTACGCTGATTCGAAATGAAGTCGGCATTGATGTTGGTAAACTAGGTCGACTTGACGAACGTCGTAAACTAGAAATTTTCGAACAAGCAAAGGATCTTTACTTACGAGAACGCAGAAGCAACAAAGGGCCTAAGTACAGCGCACTTGCTACGTTCGCGTATCTGGATCTGGCATTGACGGATGATTTCCTCAGCTTCCTACTTGAAGAGGTTTTTAACAAGAACAACAATTCTTTGTTTCAACATTTGTCGGTCAAGGCCCTGACATCTCGATTGGAACTAAATGACTTTAATAGGTTGGCCTCGTCCACAACGCTCGGAAGTTCACACTTGAAAAAGTTCAGGACTTTTGGTGCTTTCAAGACCTACTTAAAAGCGTGCTGCGAAAACTGATCTTCCTCTACACTAGTCGCGTAGGGTTGATTCTTTATCATTGTTACCGAGCTCAGCGATCTTCGTCATCAGATGATCGGCTATCTCCTTGTGGGTACGCAGTCGGTCGCTTTTTTCATAGAACTCAGTCAGATCGATCCGCTCGCCAAACCAGATCCTGATCTTCGGGCCTCCGGTCCAGTTGCCGAGAATTTGTTTCGGCAAATCGTTGCCTAGACCGGCTATAAAGACCGGAATTACTTCGGGTTTGGCCGAATAGATAACCTTTCCGATGCCCGGCTGTGCGGGAAGCAGATCATACGGGCCGCCTTCGAGATTTCGCTTGCCTTCGGGGTGAAAGCCTATCACGTGGCCGTGGCCTTCGGTGCAGAGTTGGACGAGCCGCCGCATCGAATATTTATCGAACTCACGCTTTCTCACTTCGCGATCTTCGCGAAAAAACGGCGGGTACATCGACATCCAGCCCATAACAAAGTTCACGAACCAACCAACCGGATTGTCATAAAAAAACTTCGCCCGGACAGGGAAGTAGAGCGTGATCGGCCGCTTTGTGCGGCGGAAAATGACGCTCGAAACCGTGTACATGTCGAAGAATGAGCGGTGGTTTGCAACGAGGACGAGCGGGCGGTTCGGATCGCTATTCTCTACATTTTCGATACCGAAAACGTTCATCAGATTGTATGTCGCGATGTAGATCCAGAGCGAGCCGATGTGCCGTTGGCAGAAGGTCATTAGCCGCTTCCAAACGCCGAGATTCATCCGATGCGCGAGCGAAAAGCCCGCCCGCTCGACGGCGGTAATTGCGGCTAGTTCGTCGGGTTCCGGGAGCAGCGGTCGAGGCTCGATCGCAGTTTCCGGCTTTGTTTGAAGAGAATTCTGGCTCATCGGCAAACCGTTATATTAGCATTTAATACGCTTGTTGTTGCTGCTTCGTCGAACAATCCGGAAGGAAATTGTAGACAACTATATTTCGTTTTATTAAACTCTAACTTAACACTTTCAAGCCATCGGTTATAGGTTCATCTGTTACCCTTCCGGCAGTACAATTATGAAAAAGAATCGTTTTTTGTTTCTACTCGTTGCCACCTGTGTTTTTGCCGCCGCCAGTTCGACCTTTGCGTCCGGCGGAGATGGGATATGGACGGAAATAAGCGATGCTGACCTGAAACTTCGGCCAGTACAGCGAACCCAAACGCCCGAGATTTACCGCACCGTTCGCCTGAACAAGGACGAATTGCGTAACCTGCTCGCAACGGCGCCAAAAGAATTTTCCCGGTCGGCTTCGGAGGCGATCATTGAACTGCCAATGCCAGACGGGCGTTATGAAAAGTACAGTTTTGAGCACTCGCTCATTGTTGAGCCGGGACTGCTCGAAAAGTACCCGGAATTGGGAGCCACGTACGTCGCCCGCGGTATCGATGACCCGACCGCCACCGCCCGTTTTGACCTCTTGCCGAATGGGTTTCACGCGATCGTTTTGTCTGCAACGGGAACCGTTTTGGTGGATCCGTATGCGGTCGGCGACACGGACAATTACGTTACCTACTACAAGAACGACCTCGAGCGTACCAGTGATTTCAAATGCGAAGTCGGTGACCCGTCGCTCGAAACGTTTTTGCACGAAAGCCTCAACGCGGCTCGCAGCGGGTTTGGTGATGCACCGGAGGTAACCGCCGGAACTCAGCTTCGCACCTATCGACTGGCCGTTTCGGCGACCAACGAATATGCGGTCGCCGTTGGCGGCAACACGATCGCAGGAACGCTTGCGGCTCAGGTTTTGATCATGAACCGGGTCAACGGCGTTTTTGAACGCGACGTTGCCATACGCATGGTGATGATAGCGAATAACGATCTACTGATATTCGCGGGCAACAACATGAATTGCCCCGTCGGAACTGGCGGTTCGGCCTGCGACTCAACCAACGATCCCTTCAACAATGACAACGGCTCAACCCTGCTCGGTCAAAACACAACGATCGTAAACCAGTTGATCCAGTCCGCTAACTACGACATCGGCCATGTTTTTAGCACTGGCGGCGGCGGGGTCGCTACTCTCAACGGCCCTTGCGGCGGCAGCAAGGCACGAGGGGTGACGGGCTTGCCCAATCCGATCGGCGACGCTTTTGCGATCGATTATGTCGCTCACGAGATGGGGCATCAGTGGGGTGCTAATCACACTTACAATAGCGGAGGCGGCTGTTCCGGACAGCGTTCGGCGGGTTCCGCTTACGAACCGGGAAGCGGCGTAACAGTCATGGCCTATGCGGGTATCTGCGGCTCGCAGAACCTGGCCCGCAACAGCATCGATACCTTTCATGTGCGTAGTATCGAAGCGATAGTCAACTTTAGCCAGAACGGTAACGGTAACACCTGTGCCCAGACTACGAACACTGGAAATACGCCGCCTGAGGTTTCGGTCGAGGGCGGGATAATCTTCGATATACCGAAACAAACGCCGTTTTCTCTAACAGCGATCGGGACCGATGCGAATGGCGATACGCTAACATACGACTGGCAGCAGTACGACCTGGGTGCCGTAACGACGGCGATACCGAATACAGATGCTGACGGCGCGCGGCCGATCTTTAGGCCCTATTTGCCAACTACCTCTCCGACCAGGATATTTCCATCGCTCCAGTACATTCTGAACAATGCCAATGTTCCGCCGGCACAGTACACCTGTATCACGTCTACGTGCCTCACCGGAGAGCTTTTGCCTCAGATCGGCAGGGCATTGACCTTTCAGGTGATCGTCCGCGATAACCGCCCGAATGGCGGCGGCGTTAACACTGCGACCGCCAACATCGCGGTAGACGGTAACAGTGGCCCGTTCGAAATAACATCCCAAGGGACCGCGGGCATCAGCTACAATGGCGGGTCGAGTCAGGCTGTTACGTGGAACGTAAACGGTACTAACAACAGCCCTGTCAATGCCGCGAACGTCAAGATATCGCTCTCAACTGACGGCGGATTGACCTTTCCAACGGTACTGGCAGCAAGCACGCCGAACGACGGTTCGGAAACGGTTGTTCTGCCGAATGTGAACACTACCAATGCCAGGATCAAGATCGAGGGCGTTGGTAAGATCTTTTTCGATATTAACAACAATAACTTTTCGATCGTCGTGTCTGTCCCGGTCACGGTATCAGGACGGGTCACCTCCCCGACAGGCCAGAATCTCGGAAATCTCCGCGTAACTCTGATCGATGGGGCAGGGAACCGCAGAATAGCGACGACGAGTTCATTTGGAATCTACTCATTCTCAGATGTAAACGGCGGGTCGAGCTACACGCTCACGGCCGCGAGCAAACGGTACCGGTTCTCGCCTCAGACACTGAGCCTCGGCGTAACTGATGCGACGAACGTGAATTTCGTGGGGCTGGAGTAAGCTCTACAAGATAGATCGATCGATGGCCGCAGCCCGCCCGGGTTGCGGCCATTCTTTTATTCGATATTGAAGTACTTCGCCTCAGGGTGGTGCACGATGATCGCCGAGGTCGATTGTTCGGGGTCGAGCATGAACTCTTCCGTGAGATCGACATCGATACGCTCGGGTTGGAGCAGTTCGAAAAGCTTGGTCTGGTCCTCGATATTCGGGCACGCGGGATAGCCAAAGCTGAATCGCGAACCCTGATAACCCTGATGAAAAAGCTTGGCCATTTCAGGAGCATCACTGCCGGCAATGCCGAGTTCCTCGCGAATCCGCTTGTGCCACATTTCAGCCAGTGCCTCAGCCGCTTCGACTGACAGGCCGTGGAAAAGCAAATAATCAGTGTAATTGTCTGATTTGAAAAGCTTTGCCGAATGCTCGCTCGCCCTGCGGCCCATCGTCACAAGCTGAAACGCGACGACGTCGATTGGAGGGCGGACACTCTTGTCCGCAACGCTCGACGCTTCGGCGAGGGTAGAAAAGCTTGCGAGGGAGGTCTCGCCGGAGGAACCGGCGATGCGGACAGGAGTGTCCGCGCTCCTGAAATAATCCGCCAGACACAGATTCTTCCCGCCACGTTGTTCCAGCGGCTGTCGCGGGAACGTGAATCTCATACGTTCGGTCTTTTCGTCGTCGTGAAGGATCACGAGATCGTTGCCTTCGGAATAACAAGGGAAGTAGCCGTAAACTAGTTTTGCCTCGAGCAGCTTTTCACGGATAGCCTGAGCCTTTATCTCTTTGAACTTCGGATAAACTGTTTCCTCTAGTATGGCCTGATACTCTTCCGGAGTTTTGCGGCCTTGCTTGTATTGCCACTGGCCTTTGAACAGTGCGGTCTCATTGATGAATTCAAAAACCTTGGTCAGGTCAGTGATCTCGACGACCTTTGAGCCGTAGAACGGTGCCTTGGGCGGTTGCTCGATCACCGCTGTGTCTGATCGGGTCGTGTGCGTTGTATCGCCCGTCGAGCGGGTCGAAACACGAGCGGCGGCTGTACCGAGTTTTGCATCTTCGCCGACTAGGTCTTCGGCATCCGAAACTGTAACAATGTTCGAATCGACCAAGTAGTCAGAACCGGGAACGATAGTGACCGGGGCTTTGGAACCCTCGCCGTTTGAACTGCCCGCGGCAAAATCCCCGGTCACTATCGTTTCCGGTTCTGACTCGGTCGTCAGCTCATCCATCGCATGCAGCCCATCAAAGGCGTCGCGTGCATAAAACAATTTGCCTTTATAGAGCGGGACCAGGTCCGCATCGACGTAGCGGCGATTTAGGGCGGCACCGCCGAGGATGACGGGAATGTTGATGCCGCGTTCGTTCATCAGTTCGAGATTGTCTCGCATGATGAGCGTCGATTTAACGAGCAGGCCGCTCATTCCGATGGCGTCGCAATTGTTTTCTTCGGCGGCACGCAGGATGTCGTCGATCGGCTGTTTGATGCCGAGATTTACTACCTTGTAGCCGTTGTTGGTTAGGATGATATCGACCAGATTTTTGCCGATATCGTGAACATCTCCCTTGACGGTCGCGAGCACCATCACGCCCTTGTTCGAGCCCTCGACCTTTTCCATAAATGGTTCTAGGAACTTGACCGCCGCCTTCATCGACTCAGCGGATTGCAGAACGAAAGGCAACTGCATCTGGCCCGAGCCAAAAAGGTCACCGACCGTTTTCATCCCGTCTAGCAGGATGTCATTGATGATCTCAAGCGGCGGGTATTTTTCTAACGCCACTTTTAGCGAATCTTCTAACCCGATGCGTTCGCCGTCGATGATGTGGTGTTTCAGTTTTTCTTCTATCGGTAGATTCGAAATGTCGGGCTTGATCGACTGTGCCGATTTGCCCTCGAACATCGTAGAGAATTCGCCTAGCGGATCGTAGGTGCAAATATCACCGTCAAATTTTCGCCGGTCGTAAATAAGGTCGCGTGCGGTATCGATCTCATGCTCACTAAACCGCATCAGCGGCAGTATCTTTGACGCGTTTACGATCGCCGAGTTCATTCCCGCCTCGACACAGTCGTGGAGGAAAACCGAATTAAGAACCACGCGGGCCGCCGGATTCAATCCGAATGAGATATTCGAAACGCCGAGAATGATGTTGGCTTGCGGCAGTTCTTCGTGGATCGTCTTGATGGCGTTAATAGTTTCTACCGCGTTCTTGCGGTCTTCTTCGATGCCGGTCGAGATCGGCAGAGCGAGCGGGTCGAAGAAAATATCATGACCCGGAATACCAAATTCGGTCGCCTGTTTGTACGCGCGGCGAGCGATCTTGACCTTGTCCTCATAGGAACGAGCCATGCCGTCTTCGTCGATCAGGCCGACGACGACGCTTGCACCGAACTCTTTGGCGAGGCCGAGGACCTTTAGGAAACGCTCCTCGCCGTCTTCATAGTTGGTCGAATTTAGGATCGATTTACCGCCGGCGTGTTCGAGCCCGGCTTCCATCTTCTCCCATTCGGTCGAGTCGAACATCAGCGGGATCTTTACCGCTGTTGCGAGCCTAGCTGCCAGCGTGTGCATATCCGCTACGCCATCGCGGCCAACGAAATCGACGTTGACGTCGAGAATGTGAGCCCCTTCTTTCTCCTGAGATTTGGCGAGATTGACCAGCCCATCCCAATCTTCAGCATCGAGCAGGTCGCGCATCTTCTTTGAGCCTGAAGCATTGACGCGTTCGCCGACGATCAGAAACGAAGCATCCTGAGTGTAAGGCTGTTGGAAATAGATGGACGAAGCGGATGGGGCGAGTTTAGCGTTTCGCTGTTTCGGCGACATTCCGCCAACACGCTCGATCACCTGCCGCAGATGTTCCGGCGTCGTACCGCAGCAGCCGCCGACAATGTTTGCTCCGAAATCGCGTGCAAAATGCTCGACCTGGGCGGCAAAGCTATCCGGCGTCTCGTCGTAATGCTGCTGCCCGTCTTTGACCTCGGGCAAACCGGCGTTTGGCAGTACGGAAACCGGGATCGGCGAATTTTCGCAAAGATGCCGCAGACTGTCCGCCATCTGCTTTGGCCCCGTGCCGCAGTTCATGCCGATGACGTCGATCGGAAACGGCTCGAGAGCTGTCAGGGCCGCTCCGATCTCGGTCCCGTTAAGCATTGTTCCAAAAACCTCGATCGTCACCTGTGCGATGACAGGAATGCGGATCTTGTTTTTTTCAAAATGTTCGAAGATTGCGGCCAGCGCAGCCTTGGTCTGCAAGAGATCCTGACAGGTCTCGACCAGCAAAAGATCGCTTCCGCCATCTACAAGGCCGCGAACCTGTTCGCGATACGCATCTTTCAGCAGCGGATAAGTTATGTGCCCGAGTGTAGGCAGCTTGGTGCCGGGCCCGATCGAACCTGCGACAAAACGGGGCTTATCGTGCGTCGAATAATCGCTCGCGATCCGTTTGGCAAGCTGAGCGGCCCGCAGATTCACGTCATAGGTCTTTTCGGCGATGCCGAATTCCTGCAGCACAACCTCGCTGCCGCCAAAGCTATTGGTCTCGATCACATCGCAGCCGATGTCGAGAAACGCGGTATGAACCTTCTCAATGGCATCGGGCCGTGTGTAAAGCAGATTTTCCGAACAATTCTCAAACGCCGGCCCACCCCATTCGTCGATCGACAGATCGAGCGACTGAAGGTACGTGCCCATTGCACCGTCGAAAACAATTACTTTCTCTTTTAGTAGCTCGAGGAAATTCATAAGAAAATCAACCACAGATGGACACGGATAAATATAGATCAGGATCGATAGTTTTATCCGTGTTCATCTGTGTCCATCCGTGGTTCAAAATAAAAACTCTGCGCCTAAACAAGCACAGAGTTCGCGATACTTTCCGGATAACCTCTCTGCTGTTTAGCCGCTTATTTATCGTGGCCGCAAGTCGCAATAACTCACCACTAGATCAAATTAGAAGTCTAAAGAGTTGAAGTCAGCGAGTCAAACTTGCAAGCGGGACGCTAGCTGTCAAGTCGTATGCGTCCCAAAACCCGTGCTAAACATTTTTGCAACAAACGCGCGTTCCAGGCGTTTATTAGTATTGGAATTCAAAAGTAAGGCGTTGGGTTCCATGACATAATACATACTCTTTAAGGCGGACTTTTTCGGGCCCGCCTTTTTTATTTATCTTCGTCTATAGTCCATGGGTTGAGAATGCTGACTTCGGAAGCTTGGAAGTTCCGAACATTTCGGGTCACAAGGAT
Source organism: Acidobacteria bacterium Ga0077534 (assembly GCA_001464455.1). GTDB lineage: Bacteria > Acidobacteriota > Blastocatellia > Pyrinomonadales > Pyrinomonadaceae > OLB17. The sequence continues at coordinate 31,349 of LNEI01000018.1, read as the reverse complement.
CATATTGTGACGAAGCGCTGTTACCTCGATCAGGGAATCGAGTGATGGCCGGACGAAGCCCTGAGCCTTTAATTTCACCGTCATTTTTGCCCACAAGCCGACCAGTTCTTCATCTATTGCTAGGATGCGTCCCAGAAAAACAGGCATCAGCTCGTCAAAAAACCAAGTTTCCAGCTTCAATCTCTTTTTTCCCGCCGGCAGTTGATAGATCCCGCGTTGGATCTCACCGAGAGTGATCACGCTCAGAAATAGCTTTGATTCAGGCTGGTTTTCGAACCACTCGAGAACGTTTGCGTCCGGTTTGACGGCGACCATTTCTGAGATCGTGCAGGTGTCGAGGAGATAGGACATCGGCGTTATTCTCCGAGCTTTATGTCACGTGGAAGATCGGATTGGCGTTCGAGATCAAGGTCTAGTCCGACCAGCGGGCTCGTGCGAAGAACTTCGACCAAGGTCTTTCTTTTTCCGCGTGACCGTTTCCATTCGTTTATCGAAACGACGACGGCTACTTCGGTGTCGTGCCGCTTGATGATTTGCGGACGGCCGCTCTCGGCGAGACGGATGATCTCGCTCAGGTTATCTTTCGCATCTTTTACTGAATAGATCATAAAATGGCTATATGGCTACTGAGGGCCCATAATACTACGATCTGCCCGAGCCCGCAAGACTTTTTTGTGCGTCCCAATTTTCAAGCCCTACACTGGCAGGCATGCCCGCTGCTGAACCGTTTGTGGTAGTGCGTCCCAAGAACACCGTTGGACATAACAAAACTCTACCCGGTCGCTATTGCTCCCGGTTCTGACTCCATGCGTCCCAAACTGCTTTGGCGATCTTCGCGATGACGGCTTCACGTGTTTTTTCGTCCGTCGGTGAATCGGAGACGAAAACGGCGATAGCGACGCGCTTGCCATTTGGAAGGCGGATGATACCGATGTCGTTGGTGGCTGCGGTGATTCCGTCTTGCGTCCCAGAAGTTCCGGTTTTGTGGGCGACGTAGGTTCCGGGCGGGAGTTCGCCTTTGAGGCGTTTGGCTCCGGGGTTGGAGTCGGCCATGAATTTTAGGAGCAGTTGGTATTCGGTGAGCGCGTCGTTGTCTCGTGTCGCGGGTTGAGAGCCCCGGTCACTATCGTTCCCGGTACTGACCCCATTGGCCCGGTCGCTATCGCTCGCGGTTCTGACAGGCGCGTCGTTGGCGGTTGCGTCCGAGGCGGCCACGTCGAGCCAACGTAGGAGTTCGGCGGCTTGGGTTGGGGTGGCATAGTTGGCAAACTGGGTTTGCCAGTCGCGGCCTATTTCCTTTTCGGTGTTAACGACGCGGACGCCGTCGATGCCGATCTGTGATAGGTAATCCTGAACGGCTCCCGCACCACCTGCGACGCGCATCAGGACGTCGCTTGCGGTGCCGTCGGATTCGACCATTGAGAGGCGGATCAGTTCGCGGATGGTGAATTCGCCGCCGTTCGGGTTTGCGTCCCTGAGCGGTGAACGCATTCCGGGGCGGACGAAGTCGTCTTTCGTCACGCCGATCTTTTCATCAAGCTCGGCTTTGCCCAGGCGGATCCGCTCCATGACCGCCATCGAAATGGGCAGCTTGTAGACGCTCTGCATCGGGAATTTGTCGTCGGCATTCAAAAGCGCCGCGTCGCCCGTATCGAGATCGACGGCGGCCACACCGACCTTGCCTTTCGCGGCTTCAGCGATCTTCGCGATCTGGCTTTCGAGAGTTGGGTCGCGTTTGAGGTTGATCGCGGCGAGCCGCTTAGCATCGGCGGGCGGCGGCGGGGTCGGGAAGCCCTGCGGTATCTCGATACTGGTCGAGCACGCAGTGAAGAAAAGAGCCGAAACGATGATCGAAAATTTTGAAAAAACCTTTGCCACGAGACGAAGCTACCACAACCGAGTGGCACATTTGAATGCCTTTCCGCGTGAAACGACGCAAAATGCGTAAAATGCGTGATTTTTTTTGCGGGTTTTCGGCCGGGAAATTTAGATGAATCTAGTTCTTCGGTTTCTTTGCCTGCTCCACTTGGGCAGGGAGTTTCTCGACTGCGGCGATTATCTGGTCGCAGAATTCGAGCGAGGCCAGGACCGAGCCTTTTTCGGCATTGTCGTTTGGCCTGTCAAGTTCGGCTTTGAGGGCAGGTTGATAACGTTTCGCCGAGGCGGCCAGTGACCGAACGGCTTTCGGGAAAAGGTCGGCAAAGCTTTGTTTTGCCTTTTTATTGTCGGGTTCTGGAAGGATCGCGGATTCCGGCCGCTCGGCCAGCGAATCAATGTCGTCGATCGCCTTCTGAAGGATGCGTTTGATATCGAGCAGTAACTCGTGACGCGAACTTTCTGCGAGAACTCCCCATTTATCAGCTTCTTTCGGCGAGATCTTGGCCCCGCCGACCTCGACCTTGAGTGCCGCAAAGCGACGGTCAATGATCTTCGTAAGCAAATTAATGCGTTCGTCGATCTTTTGAGCTTCGCGGATAAGCTCGACCTCTTCGGGCGTGAAATAATCGCGCTGGGCAGAAACGAACGACGGAGCTGCTAAAAACGCCAGAACAACGGCGAAGATGAAAAATGAGTGTCTCATAGCGGATTTAATTACCGGGCTTCTTTGCTGGTAATACAGAGTCGTCGAAGAGCGAATCGGTTGCCTTAGCACGAGCCTGCCTGAGAAAACCCATCAACCGGCGGACATACGGATCGTAACGAAGCGGAAGTTCGCGACGCATCACCTCGATCTTCGGAGCGACGGCTCGAAGCGATATTTCAAGCCGCTTGAAACTGTCGAGCACCTTGCCGCTGCCGTTATCGCGTTTATGAAGATAATCGAGGGCGTCATCCATCAGGCCGTGAAAGTGGCCGAGTTCGCGGTACATTTCTGGGAAATTGCGTTCCGCCGCAAACTTCTCCGCCGCCGCGATGCGAACTTTCATCATATCGATAGATATTTTGGTTCGATCCTTGACGTCGGTCTTGGTGTCGAGGCGTTTTTGTTCGTCGGGGGAAATTATCTTGATCGGCGGCGGTGCTGTATCAGTAACTGGTTCCTGGCCCGCAGTTGCGGAGGCAAAAGAGGAAAGGCAAAAGGCAAAAGCAGAAAACCAGACAGCGAACAGGCCTAGTTTACCTTTCGCTCTTTGCATTTTACCTTGATCGATCTTAACGTTCACTTTTTCTTAGAGTTTATCAGTTTTTGCAGTAAAGGGAGACGTAAATTTACCTTTTCGATGTCCAGCTTGTTTATGGATTCATCGGCGAAGCGTAAGTACTGCTGGTAATTTGCCATCGCGTCCAAATATTCCCCCGCCTCGTCGTGAATTATTCCGAGAAAAAGATATGCTCCGGGAGCCGTCGGTTGGTTATCAACCAGCCATTGAAACTCGGCCTTCGCCTCAACGGGCCGTTTAAGTTGAAAAAGAGCGGTCGCCAGATTTGCACGAGCGGTCGAATTGTCCGGGACGATCTGCAAGAGCTTTCGAAAGAGTCCAACCGCTGATTCGTATTGTTTAGCCTGTACGAGAGCGGCACCGAAACCGATCGCGTGGGTGATGTTATCAGGCTGAGCCTCGGACGCCCGGCGACAATATCGTAGAGCTTTTTCAGGATCGTCACGCCTGAGCATAACGCAAAGACGGCCCAGTACGGCGACATCGTTCGGCGAAGCCTCGAGCAGCTTCTCCAACTCGGCCGGGGTCGTTTTTCGAGCGACGTTTAGGTTTGAACGCAGGTCGTTTGCGGCTTTTCCCGGTTTCGTGATCGATTCGAGAGCCTTTAGAGCTTCATCCGGGAATCCTTCTGCCGCGAGGATCGTTGCGCGGAGGAGCTTTTCCTGATCGGACGGAGGCTGGGCGACGCGTTGTGCAAGTTGGCGAGCCTGGTTTAGATCGCCCTCGGCGAGGGCAATATCCGCAAGAAGAAAGATCGCCGACCGATTTTTAGGATCGATCGAAAGAGCTTTGGTAACACTTAACTTTGCCGCCGGGCGGCGTTTGAGAGTATTTTCGAGGGCGGCTTTGGCCGCCCAAAGTGCGGCACTCGCGTTAGCCTTTCCAGCCAGGCTGCTGACCTTGCCGAGCAGATCTTCAAGTGCGGCCGGCGGCGCGTTCGACGATACTCTTAGTTCCGTCAGGGCCGACAGGGCTACGGCGTTCTGCGGTTCGATCTCAACTGAGCGGGCAAATAGCTTTTCAGCCTCAACGATCTCGCCTTTGTCGAGAAGCAGCGAGCCCAGGGCAGTCATCGGCAGCGTCCAGTCTTCCCGCAGCGAGATCGCCCGGCGAAAAGACTTTTCGGCCTCGGCCAGCTTACCGAGAGCTAGTTCCGCCGTGCCCTTTTGATACTCGGCCTCTGGAAACGCAGGTTCGATCTTCAGAGCATTCTCGTACAGTTTTATTGCACCCGCGAGATCGCCTTTCTCGTGAAGATCCTGAGCCTGATTGAATACCGCGACCGGATCCTGCGCAGTTTCCTCCTGTGCCGGAACGACGATACTGATCGAACAAAGTGCGATCACGATAAGGATAAAGGTCGAGACTGGTTTCCCCGTCCGTGCATCAATGTTGAAAAAGCCGATCATTACTATAGATTATAGTTACATTAGCATTGCAATCGTGGGCTCTCAAATAGCTGATCGTCGAACCGTCCATTTTTAGCCTCATTCATTTGCTTTACTACTTTTTTGTAAGTTAAGATTTTCGAATTGAACGCCGAAATATTTATTGGCGTTTGCCTGCCCGAAAATGACCGTTTCGTTGGAAAATCTTTCTCCTAAGACGACGGTTTGAGATCAAGGATATTGAGTATTCTTGACGACTGGATATGATGCGTTAACGCCCGGGATTGTTGGAAACGATCTGGCGTTCATTTGGGCTGACCGAAGAATAGAGAGATTTTTGTTGGAGACACTTTAATAATGGCAAATCCGATGGCTGATGAAATGCGGCGCTTCCGTGGAAGCGACGAAAAGAATCCGTTCGAAGCAATGAGCGAACGGTTCGACCGTGCCGCAAAGCTGCTTAACCTCGAGGAAGACCTTTACGCGGTCATGCGCGTTCCGAGTCGTGAGATCAAGGTTTACATACCCGTTCGAATGGACACGGGACACATACAGGTTTTTGAGGGCTTCCGCGTGCAGCACAATTTTGCTCGCGGGCCGGCAAAGGGCGGTATTCGTTATGCCCCGGACGTTTCACTCGACGAGGTCAAGGCGCTTTCGGCGTGGATGACCTGGAAATGCGCGGTCGTCAACGTGCCATTCGGCGGTGGTAAGGGCGGCATAATTTGTGATCCGCATCAGATGTCGATCGGCGAACTCGAGCGTCTCACGCGTCGCTATACGTCCGAACTGATCGATTTCATCGGCCCGGATAAGGATGTGCCAGCCCCGGACATGAACACCAATGAGCAGACGATGGCATGGATCATGGATACGTATTCAATGCACATGCGTCATACGGTAAACGCCGTCGTTACCGGAAAGCCCGTCGCCCTTGGCGGATCGCTCGGACGGCGTGAGGCCACAGGCCGAGGCGTGATGTTCACGGTAAATGAGGCTATCAAACGTTTTAACTTGACCCCGGAACAGACCTCGGTAGTTGTACAGGGTTCTGGAAATGTAGGCGGTATCGGTGCCGAACTGATGCATGCGGCCGGCTACAAGATCATCGCGATCTCAGACGTGGGCGGGGGTATCTACAATCCGAACGGATTAAATATTCCGCACGTTCTCGAGTATCTCAAGAACAATAAGACATTCGATGGATATGCGGATGTTGAGTTTATAGACAATAAGGCACTGCTCGAGATCGAATGCGACGTTCTTGCCCCGTGTGCGACCGAGAATCAGATCACGTCAGAGAATGCCGACCGGATCAAATGCAAGATCCTCGCTGAAGGTGCCAATGGGCCGACCACGCCTAAGGCCGATAAGATCTTGCATGATAAGGGAATATTCGTCGTGCCGGACATTCTTGCAAATGCCGGCGGCGTCACGGTTTCGTACTTTGAATGGGTGCAGGACCGAATGGGATATTTCTGGTCGGAGGCCGAGGTCAATGCACGGCTCGAAGACAAAATGGTCGCAAGTTTTAACGAGTTGGTCCGTTTTGCCGACAAACATGAGGTCGATTCGCGAACGGCCGCGTACATGCTGGCCATCGACCGCGTCGCCTACGACACAAGAATGCGCGGCATTTATGCTTAGCAATGTACGCTAAGTGACGAAAAATGCTTGATTTTTGATATAAGGTGCTGTAACGTCGGTTGCAGGGGGGAATTGTCTGCGTCGTTTGACTTTACAGGCGAAACCCTCTATAACCTAAAGCGTAAGTATAGACCTCGTAGTATTTTGAAACGCGTCCGTGTTTCGAGCATTAATGCTTGTTAGGTTCGCGTTTAATGTGCAATAATTGAGAATCTGTTTTAGATCGAACGCTTTTAGTGTCCGATCGTGTTGTTACTAATTGAAATTTATTTTCTATTTCGGCGGAGGAATGTGATGAAACTCGCTACTAGGGTGTACCTTGTTACACTTATAATTTTAACGCTCGCGTTTGCGGTGTCGGCTCAGTTGTCCGAGAAAGAACCCCGCAACACGGCACCTACTGTTGGGACCGGTGGCCCGGTTGGCGGCCCTACCGGCCTATTTACTGTTTATGACAGCTCGACCCTGAGAAAGGGTGAATACACCCTGAGTGGAGCACTCAGCAATTACGACCGCGATCCGGGCAACGTCGACTTTACGACGATGCCGCTCAGCTTCCAGGTCGGACTTTCGAATCGTCTCGAACTATTCTTCACCACTGAAGCATGGAGAGGCGTGAAGGTTAATGCTCCGCAGAACCTTTCGAGTTTCTACCTGCCGAATTCGCAGCTTCGATTCAACAACGTTCTCCGCCGTCCAGGCGCGATCGTTCTTGAGCCGGGAACCGGAAATCGTGCGATCTACCGTCCTATCGGTTCGGCTTTCACGCAGTATCCATTTGTAGGCGGAACTTTTTACACGCCGAATCTGGGTACGGCAACCAACACTCTTAGCCCACCGCGTGCGGGCGGAGCTGCTGACCTGTTTCCGGGCGTTGGTTCGGTTTACGGCAGCATCCTTCCAGGTGTGGTTCTGACGACCGCGATCATCCCTGCTAACCAAGGCGGCAACGGTGTCAACACGACGCCGGTCAGCTTCTCGACCATGCCGACCTACGTTGCAGACGCTCCTTTCATCAACCGTACGTATGGAACGTCTTCGTTCAACACATACAACGTTGGTCTCAAATGGCGTTTCAACGACACGAAAGCAGCGTGGGGCCACGGCCTTTCGATGTTCTATCGTTTTTATAACGACAATGCCGACGACTTCTCTGGCTTCAATATGATGCAGCGTGGTTCGGGCCCGGGCAGCAACAAGGGCGATGTCGGCCTGACGTATTTCATCGATGGACGTGCTACGAAATGGGCTAACGTTGCATTCAACGCAGGCTACGTTTACACGAGCAAGGTCAAGGGCAACTTTGCTGGCACGGAAGCAGTTTTGTTCGATCCGGGTGATGAACTTCACCTCTCGGTCGGCGTCGACTTCCCGGTCAACAAGTTCTTCCAGCCGATCCTCGAGTTCCGCTCGCTGCAGTACGTCGGCGGCAGAACGGCTAACGCTCTCGAACAGAACCCGGCAGACGGTATCGCTGGTTTCCGCGTCTATCCGCGTCGCTGGTTTGGTTTTGGCCTAGCTTATCGCCACAACTTTAACTCGCAGACGATCAGCAGCTTCGACGAAGACAGCACCTCGAACAGCGTGACCATCCTTTGCGGACCTGTTTCGCTTCCTGGTTGTGTCCCGACGACGACCACCGTTACGACCAATGGCATCCCTGCAGGTCTCGGACCTTCATCGGATCCTCACGGATACATTGCTCAGTTCTGGATCGGTCGCCGTGACAAGCGTTTGGGCGAAGTAGTCAATCTTCCGGCCAATGTTGATTCGGTTACGCTCAGCGGAACCGTTATCACGCTGCCGTGCCCTCCGGGAACGAGCTCGCCGTCTGGTGCTTGTTCAGACAGCAACAAGACCATCAGCGTTGCGACTCGTGCTACGGACCCTGAAAATGACGTCCTTACCTACAACTACACCGTCTCTGGCGGCCGCGTTGTCGGAACGGGTGCAAACGTTCAGTGGGATCTGAGCTCGGCTCAGGCTGGTACTTACACCATCGTTACCGGTGTTGATGACGGCTGCGGAGTTTGCGGACGTACCGACACTAAGACGATCACGATCCGTGAATGTCCTGACTGTGTCAGACCGCCAGTTGAAAATCCATGTGCTTGCGGTGACCTTTCGGTCAACGGCCCTGCTGGAACGACGAATCCTGGCGATTCGATGACGTTCACGGCAACGGCAACAGGACAGGGATCAGCTAACTTCACCTACAACTGGACCGTTTCGGCTGGTACGATCACATCGGGCCAGGGAACACCGAGCATCACAGTTGCGACCACCAGAGAAATGGCGGGCTCGAATGTCACGGCTACCGTGAACATCGGTGGAACACGACCTGAATGTAACTGTACGACCACGGCAAGCGACGTCGCTGGTATCGTAGATACTCCGCGTGCGGTCCCGGTCGACGAGTACGGACCGAGCGTTGATGACGATGTTAAGGCACGTATTGACAACTTCTATATCCAGTTGAACAATAACCCAAGTGCCCGCGGCTATGTCATCATCTACGGAACGCCTGCTCAGATCCGTCGCCAGAAGGCACAGATCATGAGAGCTATCAACCGTCCGGGAACGTCGTATGACGCATCGCGAATCACCTTCGTCGATGGCCCGAACAACGGTGAGCAGAGAGTTAAACTCTGGCTCGTTCCTGCCGGTGCTGACAATCCACCTGCATAACGCTTCGCTTCTAAAGCGAACATAATTCAAAAGGCCGGGGAAGGGCATCACGCTCCCCGGCCTTTTTGTTTTGATCTCTACCACTATTCCCAAGGCGGCGACGGCCAGACCACGCAGCCCGAATCCGCGGCTGATACCGAACCACCATCCACCAAGTACTGTCCATTAAACAATTGCTTAAAATATGCTTTGAATTATTTCGGCAATAGGTTAAACTCTTCCTCAGTAGGTTAGTTTCACTGGAGGCGGGTTTATCTGCTTCCAAGCCGTATTTCAAGTTGTAAAAACTACAAACCCTACCGCGAAAGCGGACATCAAAGGTTTGTGCGCAGGGTGCGTTTGTCGTACCGCATTGGCCATTGTTCCCTCTCTTCTTTCGGAAATCGAATTATGTGGAAAACGAAATTTAGATCGGCTTTAGCTTTCTTATCCGTGGCGATGCTCGTTAATGCATCGGTGCTTCCGTCGTTTGCTTCGTCGGAAAACGACCTTGCAGCGGCAGCGGCGTCGTTTGGTGAATGGCGTGTGGTCGGCCCGACGGGCGGCGATGTTCGCGTGGTCGAGATCGACCCTCGGGATAAGGACCGCTTGTACGTCAGCACGCTTGACGGCCAGATCCACACATCGGGTGACGGCGGAAAGACGTGGCGTCTTCTCGCAAATCTTAACAAGCCTGAGCTTATTCTCGATCAGCTGCTGGTCGATTCGCAGGATTCGCGGATACTCTACACCTCGGGCCATCGCGGCTCGGGCCCGGGAGCATTCTTTCGTTCGACTGACGGCGGAGTCACCTGGAAAGAGTCGAAGGAGCTGAAGAATGAGTCGATCCACGCGATGACGCAGTCTCCGATCGACCCTACGATGCTTTTTGTAGGAACGACCCGTGGCGTTTGGATGTCGAAGAATCGAGGGGCTGATTGGGAAAAGATCTCGTCGCCGACAATGCCTGTAAATATCGACTCATTAGCAATTGATCCGCGAACCAACAATACTATATTCGCGGGAACCTTTTGGCGTGCATACAAATCCACTGATGCGGGCAAAAGCTGGCGGCTGATCAAGGACGGCATGATCGACGATTCAGATGTTTTTGCGATCTCGATCGATCCACGCAATCCGGATTACGTCATTGCCTCGGCATGCAGCGGTATCTACGAATCGCAGAATGCCGGCGAGAAATGGCGAAAGATTCAGGGTATTCCTTCGCAGTCGCGAAGGACCCGCGATATCGTTCAGCACCCATCGGTGCCGACGACAATCTATGCCGGAACGACCGAGGGCTTCTGGATGTCGGTAAACGGCGGCAAGACCTGGGCCCTGACGACCCAGCGGCAGCTCGAGGTAAATTCCATCGCCGTGCATCCCAGTGAGCCAAACCGGGTCTTTATTGGAACGAACAATAACGGCGTAATGGTCTCAGAAGACTCGGGACGCAGTTTCCGGCAGACCAATCAAAACTTTTCCAGCCGTTTTACCTATATGGTCACGCCGGACGTCGAGCAATCGAACCGGCTCTATGCGGCAACGCATAACACGGCAACCGGTGGCGGCTTCTTCTTTGTCAGTGATGACGGCGGAACGAACTGGCTGCCGGCTCGCGGCCTCGACACGACGCGGATCCGCACATACGCCATCCGTCAGGATGCATCGGATCCTAAGACGATGTATCTGGGCACGAACATCGGAGTCTTCCGTTCGCTAGATCGCGGCTCTTCTTGGACGCCGATGGTCGCGACCGTAAAGGCACCGGTCAAAAAGGCTCCTGTCAGGAAAGCACCGGTGAAAAAGGCCCCGCCAAAGAAAGGCGTGAAAAAGACTGCGTCCACCGCCCCGATAGTGCCGCCTACCTCAAAGGTAGCGCCGGCTCCGGTCGCTGCACTTATTCCTGCCATTAAGGAAAAGGTCACCGTGATCGAGATCATGCCCGGCGGAGGCCTGCTCGCGGGCACTGATAAAGGGCTCTATCGTAGTCTCGACGTCGCGAAAGGATGGGAAAAACTATCTTTCGGAGAAGGTCTGAGTAATAACGTATATGCCATCCACGTTTCGCCTGCGCGGCCCGACACGATCTGGGCCGGTACCGCGACCACCGGCGTGGTTGTCTCGCGTGATAAAGGCCTGACGTGGAACAGGGTCGGCGGAGCGGTCAGCAATGTGCCTGTCAGCTCGATAGCGTCTGATCCGAAACGTCCTGACAATATCTACGTTGGCACGATCCAGACATTTTATTTGAGCCGCGATAACGGCAAGACGTGGACACGTCGCGGCGGGAACCTTCCGCTGGGCAATTTCACGAGCATCCTGATCAACCCAAATAACACCAACGAGATACTTCTCTCGAGCGCAATTGACACCGATGGCGGCGTCTATATCTCGACCGATGCCGGAGATCGCTGGAAACGCGTAGATACGCAGGATATGAAGCTCCCCAGTCGCCGGATCTGGTCGATGGCGTTTGATCCAAACGACCCTGACCGCATCTTTGCAGCAACTCATTCGTCAGGCGTCTATAAGATCGAACGTGCAACGAAGACGTCAGCGGGGTTGTGATCTTTGACCTTTGATCTTTGATCTTTGTGTTTATCCTGAATACAAGGCGGCCCGAGTTGGGGTCGCCTTTTTGTTTTTAATCCCGGACCAACTATCGAAGATCAAAGATCGTCTAGTTTGTAGCTTTTCCAAATGAATTCTATAATTTAGGCATACCAAAAGGAGCCGAGGATTTTGAAGCAAGAGACCGCTCGCGAGACCCAGACCGACGGACCAGACGTTAAAGTCTCGCGGCTGGCGTTTGGCGATATTCCTGGCCAGTCACGGCTGTTTGTCGAGTATCAGGAAGATCCGGCGTCGCTCCGAGAATTTTATCCGAATGCAGTTAAGGATGCAGACGAAGTTGTCGCTGCCGTTCCTGATGTTTTGGCAAACTACTCGACCGATCGAGAGCGGCTGTGCGACGCGTTATTTGCTATCAACACATCGATCGGTGCATCCGCTGCGACTTTTGCAAACATCGAAAGGCTGCGTAGCAGCGAAACCGTAGCCGTCGTGACCGGCCAGCAGGCAGGCCTGTTCTCAGGCCCCCTGTATACGATCTACAAGGCTCTATCAGCGATCCGAATGGCGGAGGAACTGGAACGCCGGGAAGTTTCGGCAGTACCGGTTTTTTGGGCGGCAACAGAGGATCACGATCTTGCTGAGGTTTCCGAGGCGTTTTTTAGGGATGCTGCAAGCGAGCCATTTCGTGTCGGTTACGAACACGACGACCCGACCTCAGGCGTCGCCGTTGGCTCTGTTTATCTGAACGGATCGATCGACCGCCTGATCACGTCCGTTTTTGAACGCCTGAAGGTTACGCAGTTTACGGACGAGGTTCGAGCGATGATCTCGGACGCGTGGAAACCGGACATAGGATTTGGCGAGGCATTTGGAAGGACCCTGGCGGGACTATTGGGGAAATTCGGGATCGTTTATATCGATCCGCTGGACCCGGAGATCAAGAAACTTGCTGCTCCAATTTACTCAGCTGCAATCGAGCGTTCGGACGAGATCGTTGCACGGCTCACGAAACGAAGCGAAACGCTTTTAGATCGAGGGTTTCATGCGCAGGTTTTGATCGAGCCGGACTATTTTCCGCTGTTTTGGCACGACGACGAAGGCGTGCGGCGTGCGATCCGGAAACGCCCCGACGGCTCGTTTCAGGCAAAGGATGCGCCGGTCAGGTTCGAGCGAGATGAGCTTCTGCAGATCGCAGCTCAAACGCCTGAAAGATTCAGCCCAGGCGTCATGCTGCGGGCAGCGGTGCAGGATTTTCTGCTGCCTACCGCCTGCTATTTCGGCGGTGGGGCCGAGGTTGCTTATTTTGCACAGAATAGCGTGGTTTACGAGACGCTGGGCCGTCCGGTGACGCCGATCCTTCACAGGCAGAGCTTTACGGTGGTCGAGGCCCGGCAGGGACGGGCGATCGAGAAGTTTGGTGTCGATCTTCTTTCGTTGTTCGATGGCGAAGAGAAACTTCGGCTGCGGCTTGCCGAAACTAGCGAAGCGGGACGGGCTGCAACGGTCTTTACCGAGGCCGAGGAGATCGTGGGTATGCAGTTAAGCCGAATCGATGAGCTCGTTGCCGAGATCGATCCGACCCTCACGAGAAACGCCGCAAAGCGTACTCAGAAGGTGGCCTATCACCTCGCCGCCCTGCGAAAGAAGGCCTTGCTGGCCGAGATACGCCGAAACGAGGTCGTCGACCGGCAGGTGCACGAGCTTTTTTCGTCGCTTATGCCGAATGGTCATCTGCAGGAACGAGTTTTGAATATTTTCGATCTGGTCGTGCGTTACGGAACGGGGGTGATCGATCAGATCTACGACCAGATCGACGTTGATGAACGCGGGCATCGCGTTATCTATTTGTAGAATGAATAAGATACGAGTGCTCTCAGACAATCTTGCCAATCAGATCGCCGCCGGTGAGGTGGTCGAGCGGCCTGCGTCCGTGATCAAGGAACTCGTCGAAAATTCTATCGATGCGGGGGCGACGCGGATACAGGTCGATATCGAACTCGGCGGGCGGCGGCTGATGCGGATCAGCGACGACGGCGAGGGAATGTCACGTGACGATGCGATCCTCGCGTTCGAACGGCACGCTACGTCGAAGATAAGGACGCAGGAAGATCTCGGGGCGATCGGCACGCTCGGTTTTCGTGGGGAGGCACTCGCTTCGATCGCTTCGGTCGCAAAAGTCGAGCTGATCACAAAAACCGCCGAAGACAAGGTCGCTTCGCGCGTAGTGATCGAGGGCGGACGGTTGATCGACGTCAAAGACGCGGCACGAGACGGCGGGACGACGGTGTCGGTTCGCGATCTGTTTTTCAACACGCCGGCCCGGCGGAAATTCATGCGCTCGGAGGCGACGGAGAATTATCACCTGACGAGTATCGTCACGCATTACGCTCTTGCCCACCCTGAGATCGCCTTTACGCTGACGAACAATGGCCGCGATGTGATGCGTGTTTCGCCCGCCAAAGATCTGCGGGAACGGGCGTTTCAGATTTTCGGGCGCGACGTTCTCGAGAGCCTCTTGCCGGTCGATGGCGGGCGGGAGTACGTCGCGAAACTCAGCGGTTTTGTTTCGGCCCCGCGAGAAAGGCGGACGACGCGGGACTCACAGTATTTCTTTGTAAATAAACGATTTGTGCGTGATAAGACGATCGCCGGCGGACTGCTGGAAGGGTATCGAAGCGTGCTGCCACACGGCGTTTATCCGGTCGCTTTTTTGTTCCTTGAGATGCCTCTTGAGGAGATCGATGTCAACGTACATCCCGCAAAAACCGAGGTCAGGTTCCGCCGCGGCGAGGCGGTTAAGGACGTGATCGCCGAGGCCGTTCGCGGAGCGCTTGCAAACGCGGGGATAGTCGCCGAAGCACGGGCCGAATCTCTGCCGCAGGCTTCGGAACCCGCGTTTGTTCCGCCATCGGTTGAACAGCCGCCGCCTGAACAGAGTCGTATAGATTTCGGGATCCAACCGGCAACTCCGCAGCTCGAACTCATACAACCTCCGCCGCTCGCTCGCGTAGCAACGGCTGATCCGGCTCCTCAGGCTCCGTCGCGGCCGCAGATCATTGAGTTCAAAGATTCTCAAGAAAGCCCGGATTTCTTTGTTGATGAAGGCATCTCGGTTCCAGAAGAACGGTTACAGCCGAGCGGTTATATAGAGATGCCGCCGGTCGATTCGGCCGCAAAGGTTGCGAAGGCTGTTGATATCGAGAGTGTTTCGCCGTCGACGATCCAGCCGCTTGGGCAGCTGCATGAGAGTTTTATCATCGCGGTGGATGACGAAGGACTGTTGCTGATCGACCAGCACGTCGCTCACGAGCGGATACTGTTCGATAAGTTTCGCAAGAGTGAGACCGAGCGAGAGATAGAATCGCAGAATCTGCTTCTTCCTGAGACTGTTGACCTTTCGCCCGCCCAGTCAGAGGCCTTTGCCTTGATCGAGAACGATCTGGAATCGCTCGGTTTCGGATTGATGCGGTTGTCTGGTAGAACGGTGGCGATAAAGAGCATACCGACCGATCTGCGGCCCGCAGAGGCTAGGAATCTGTTTACCGAGATACTTGATACGATCGAAGCCGAGAAAAAGGGCGGGGCGAAACGGACGCTTCGCGATGACATCGCCGCGAGCCTGGCGTGCAAAGCTGCGGTCAAAATAAACATGAAGCTGACACCGGAGAAAATGCGGTGGATGATCGACCGTTTGCTGATAACGACTTCGCCGACGACGTGCCCGCACGGGCGGCCCGTTATCTTGCGCCTGTCGATGAAGGATATTGAACGTTCGTTTCATAGGACATAAATGAAAAAGAATCCTGATTATCCAGAAGAAAGGCCTAACGCCTTTTGGAACAGAGTCTACATCGCGGTTGTCATCGCGACATTCGTTGTCGTGACCGCCCTTTGGGGCTTTTCGCAATATTTCAAATGAGAGCACTCGACTGGGCAATAGTATTTGCGTACCTAACGTACGTCATCTGGGATGGAATCCGGATGACGAAGCATAGCGGCAGCAAAGAAGGATATTTTCTCGCAAACCGCGGCCTGCCGTGGTGGGCCGTCGGTCTGTCCGTAATGGCAACGCAGATGTCCGCGATCACGCTCGTCGGTACGACGGGCCAAGCCTACAGCGACGGGATGCGGTTTATCCAATTCTATTACGGGCTGCCGTTCGCGATGATCATCCTGTGCGTGACGGTTGTTCCGTTCTTTCACCGTGCAAATGTTTTTACGGCCTATGAGTATCTCGAGAAACGCTTTGACGTAAAGGTCCGCTCACTCACCAGTTTCTTCTTCCTTATCTCACGCGGCCTCGGCGTTGGGACGATAATTTCGGCTCCGGCGATCGTTTTATCGATCGTTTTCGGATGGAATCTGATCGCCACTATATTTGCGATAGGAATGTCGACAACGATATACACCGTCTTTGGCGGCGTGCAGGCTGTGACGTGGACGGATGTGAAGCAGATGGTCATCATCTTCTTCGGATTGGGCGTGTGCTTCTTTGTTATTCTGTCCAGTTTTCCGGCGGGCGTTTCGCTGACGGACGGGCTGTATCTGGCGGGAAGCCTAGGCAAGCTCGACATGGTCGATACCAGTTTTAATCTGCAGGAGAAATACACGATCTGGTCCGGTTTGATTGGGGGATTGTTCTTGATGCTCGGGTATTTTGGCTGCGATCAGAGCCAGGTGCAGCGTTTTCTGACGGCAAAGTCGGTAGACGAAGGCCGCACCTCGCTGCTGATGAGCGCGTTTCTCAAGATACCGATGCAGTTCGGCATTTTGCTGATCGGCATCATGGTTTTTATTTTTTACCAGTTCACGGCGCCGCCCATCGTTTTTAACAATGCAGAGATCGCAAAAGCCTCGCAGAACGTCGAATTCCAGGGCATTCAAAACAGGTACGCCGCAGCCCACGAAGAGAGACGAAACGCGGCGGTAAATTTCGACAGCACCGACACGGCAGCACGTCAGGCTTACCTTGAGGCTGACAAGAAGTTTAACGAGAGCCGAAAAGAAGCCGTCGCTCACGTCAGGGCGACCAGCAATCCGTCGTTCAACGACGTCAATTACGTCTTCCCGACCTTTATTCTCGCCCACATGCCGATGGGCGTGATCGGGTTGCTGATCGCCGCGATATTCGCGGCGGCGATGTCATCGATCGCTGCTGAATTAAATGCGCTCGCGACCGCGACAACGATCGACTTCTACCGCAGACTCTACAAACCCGAAGCAACCGACAGCCATTACGTTGCCGTCGGCCGCATCACGACATTTATTTGGGGCGTTTTCGCCTGCATTGTCGCGATCTTCGCCACGAATCTCGGATCGCTGATCGAGGTCGTCAACAAATTTGGCTCGTTCTTTTACGGCTCGCTGCTCGGGGTTTTTGTACTTGCGTTCGTCGTGAAACGGGCTCGGGCTCGGGGTGCATTCTTTGGCCTGCTCTTCGGGATTGCGTCGGTCTGGATCGCCAGTTGGTACACGAATATTGAGTTTCTTTGGTTCAACGTGATCGGGTGCCTCGTAACCGTATTTTTCGGTTATTTGATAAGCCTGACCGTTAAGGAAGATCAGGACGGTGGGGACGCGGAGCCGGAAAGTGTTTGAGATCGGATTGTTTTATGAGTAAGATTCGCCATTTTGTAACTATTTTCCTTGTTCTCCTCTGCGTCTCCGCATCTATTCGGTTAGAAACTTCGGCGCAGATACGGCCGGTTTATGATCGCGGAGTATCGGGGCTTTATCAGTTGCTCAAGAAGCTAAACACTTCGACGAGTGCCTTGATGATCGGTGCGCACCCCGATGATGAGAACACTGCTCTGCTCGCGTATCTGGCTCGTGGTGAAAGTGCCAGAACTGCATATCTTTCGCTGACTCGTGGAGACGGCGGGCAAAACATCATCGGGTCGGAGTTGGGTGAATCGCTCGGAGTAATTCGGACAGAAGAGCTGATACAGGCACGCAAACTGGATGGTGCGGAACAGTTCTTTGGACGAGCCTACGACTATGGTTTCTCAAAAACGCTTGCCGAGGCGAAGTCGAAATGGGATGAAAAGATCGTTCTATGCGATACGGTCCGGGTGATACGGGCGTTTCAGCCGACGGTTGTTATCTCACAGTTTTCCGGTACCCCTGCTGATGGACACGGACAGCATCAGTTTTCGGGATACATCGCACCGCTAGCGGTGAAGGCCGCAGCAGATGCGTCGCAGTGCAGCGACGCGGGGCCGGCGTGGACCGTGCAAAAATTCTACCAGCGTACGCGCGGCGGCGAACCGCGGCTGCGGGTCAATACAGGAAAATACGACCCGGCTATCGGCCGAACATATTTTGAGATAGCGATGGAAGCGAGAAGCCAGCATAGATCGCAGGAACAGGGCGTTCTCGAACTTCGCGGCGAGCAGTTTTCACCCTTGAATCTGTCGGGCAGCGAGACTAAAGAGAACGGCATTTTTGACGGCGTCGATGTTTCACCGGCCGGAAAAGCCGCGATGCTGCAAGCCGATGAAGCTGCGATCTCAGAGTTGTTCGCCGCGGCAAAAGCGGCAATGGCGGATTTCGATATCGCGGCTCCTGAAAAGATGCTTCCTTCTTTGGCGAAAGGTTATTCGATCGCGTCGATCCATGCGAATGCGAAGTCCACCGGCAAAGCTACCGCCTTTTTTGCAGAACGCAAACGCTTGTTTGCCGAGGCAATAGTTCTTGCAGCGGGAATTCAGATCGACGCGCTCGCTGACCGCGAGACAGTCGTGCCGGGTGAGATGTTTTCGATCGGCTTGAAGGCCTTCACAAATGGCCGAACGGATGTGAAAGTAAAACAACTCGGCCTCAACGCTCCTCCCGACTGGACCACCGTTGCGGATGATGTTCCGCGAACAAATAGCCCTGCATTCATCGTAAACGAGGCGGCTGCCTCGACCAGTTTTTTGTCGGTCATCCCATCGCGAAATGCGCCGCCGACGCAGCCCTATTGGTTAAGTGAACCGCGTGACGGCGACTTGTTTCGGTGGAGCGCCTCTACTGGCGATTCACACACGCTGCCGTTTGCTTTACGTACCCCGATGCTGCAGGCAACGCTCGAGATCGCCGGGACTGAGGTGGTTGTGGAAAGGCCGGTCGAGTTTCGTTTTGCGGACGACATTCGAGGCGAGATCCGTAGGAACGTTGACATAGTGCCGCAGGTGACGGTCGAGATGGATCAGGCCATGATGATCATTCCGTACTCGGAAAAGGCTCAGACGAAACGTATTGTTGTAACCGTTACAAATAACTCGATCAAGCCCGTCTCCGGAACTGTTTCGCTCAACATCGACTCGGATCGAGAGTGGAAAGCAGTTGCGTCTTCAACGACTTTCGATATTCCTCGTCGCGGCGAACGACAGGCGATCCCGTTCGATGTGACTCTCCCTGCCAGAACTAAAGCAGGCAATTATCAGATCAAGGCACAAGCGGCGATCGGCGAAGCGATCGCGACCTCGACGATGCGTGTTATTTCGTATCCGCACATTCAGACGCACCGCTTTTATCGAAAAGCGGTCACCGACGCGAAGATCATCGATCTCAAAACGGCTCCGGTGAAGGTCGGCTATCTCGCCGGCAGCGGCGACCGTGTTCCTGAGGCGATTCGGCAGATGGGGTTTGATCTTGAGATTATCTCGGAGAATGAGCTGGCAAGCGGAACGCTTTCGCGATTTGACGTGATCGTGGTCGGGATACGAGCTTATCAGGTCCGGCCGGACCTCGTCGCGAACAACAAGCGGTTGCTCGATTACGCTAACGGCGGAGGCACGCTCATCGTGCAATATCAGCTTCCGGGATATGCGCAGCAGAATCTGGCGCCGTATCCGATGCAGATGGGGCCCCGGGTTACGGACGAAAATGCCGAGGTTAAGATCGTCGTGCCGGAGAGCCCGATATTTAACTTCCCGAATAAGATCGGGCCGAGCGATTTTATCGGGTGGGTTCAAGAGAGAAATCTCTACAATTTCTCAACAATGGATCCTAAATACACCGGCCTTCTGGAATCGCACGACGGAACTGAGGCCGAAAACAAAGGCGGCCTGGTGATCGCGGATGTCGGCAAAGGGAAGTATATTTACTGCAGCTACTCGCTGTTCAGGCAGCTGCCGGCCGGCGTTCCGGGGGCGTATCGATTGCTGGCTAATATGCTGAGCTTGCCTAGAGCCAAAAAATGATCCCTGCACCGCGTGAAATAAGCGAACCCGCCGAGAGGAACTGGCGACACCGTATATACGAGGTGGTCTTCGAGGCCGAGACGTGCGCGGGGCGGTTCTTCGATATTTCTCTCACTATTCTGATCCTGCTCAGCGTATTCACTGTATTTTTAGAGAGTGTTAAAGGGATCCGCGACGTGTATGGAGAGGAGTTATTCGTCGCCGAGTGGTTCTTTACGATCGTTTTCACGATCGAACTGGTGCTGCGCTTGGTCGCGGTCAAGCGTCCTCTGCGATACCTCTTTAGCTTCTACGGCCTGGTCGATCTGATCGCCATTCTTCCAACTTATTTGAGCCTGTTCGTCGTTGGCACGCAGTACTTTCTGGTCGTCAGGATACTTCGCCTTTTGCGGATATTCAGGGTTCTGAAGCTCACGAGTTACATCTCCGAAAGCCGCGTGATAATGTCCGCATTGGGCCGCAGCAGGCAAAAGATCACGGTTTTTCTCGTTGCGATACTAACGATCGTGACCGTCGTCGGAGCGATGATGTACGTGGTCGAGGGCGAGGAAAACGGCTTTGTCGACATCCCGACTAGCATGTATTGGGCGATCGTTACGCTGACAACAGTGGGTTACGGCGATCTGGCACCGAAGACTGGTTTGGGTAAGTTTCTCGCCTCGATCGTAATGATACTCGGCTACGGGATAATCGCTGTACCGACCGGCATCGTTACAGCCGAACTCACGCGGGCGGCAAAACCTGCCTCGACCCACGTCTGCCGCGAATGCCACGCCGAAGGGCATGATCTCGATGCGACGCACTGCAAATATTGCGGTGCAAAATTGTAGTTGACCTTAGTTATTCGATTACGACTAAAACATCGCCTGCGGCAACCGTGCTGCCTTCTCCAAATCGAATCTCGATGATCGAGCCGTCTTTGGGCGACTTCATTTCGTTTTGCATTTTCATCGCTTCGACGACAATAACGCCTTCGCCTTTTTCAACCTCGTCGCCGACGGCCTTTAATACTCGGACGATCTTGCCGGGCATCGCCGTTTTGATCTCGGCTTTACCGGAAGCATCGGCCGCATCCGTGCCTGAGCCGCGCAGGCGTTTGGGGTCAATTACGGTGACGTCATACACGCGATCTTTAAGGCTGACGCGGTTGGTTCCATCGGCGGCTCTCGGATCGATCGACACTTCGAAAACCTTGCCTTCGTGCTTGATCAGAAACACGCCTTTTTCAGGCTCGGATACCTCGAGTTGGTATTCGCGGTCATCGACACGGGCGAAAACGCCTCGGTCATCGCGGACGATCTCGACATCGCTTTTTTGGTCATTGATCTCGGCCTGAAGTTTCATTTTTTCCTTCGCTTTTGGTTAGCTTCTGCCTGTGCCTTCTTGTTTTCCAGAAAATCCGCGAAGCGAGATTCATTTAGTGACCAGGCGACTAGCCCGATAACAAGCCCGAGGGCAGGGAACAGGAAAAAGAAGTTGCTCGATATCGGGTTGCCGGTGATCAGCCACGCGGCAAGATTTATGACGACAAAAAGCCCGATCGTTGCTAGAGCCGTGGTTCGCAGCACGATCAGGCGTTTCCCGTGAAGACGGCGCTTTTCCCAGCGCATGAATTGCCGCCGCGACATTGTCCACATTCGTTAACCTACCTTGTTCGGCTGCGGCGTGACGCGGAGGTACGGTTTGATCTCGTTCCAGCCGGCGGGAAATTTTTCCTTCGCATCTTCGTTCGAAACAGCGGGGACGATGATACAGTCGTCGCCGTCTTTCCAGTTGACAGGTGTGGCGACGCTGTATTTCGCGGTTAACTGAAGCGAATCGATCACGCGAAGCAGTTCGTCAAAATTCCGTCCGGTGCTCGCCGGATAGGTCAGCGTCAGCTTTACTTTCTTGTCAGGGCCGACGACAAAGACGGAGCGAACGGTAAAAGTATCGTTCGCGTTCGGGTGGATCATGTCGTAGAGGTCGGAAACCTTACGGTCGCTGTCGGCGATCATTGGGAAATTTACGGCCGTGCCCTGCGTTTCCTCGATGTCTTTTTCCCAGCCCATGTGCGAATCAAGCGGGTCAACACTAAGACCGATTACCTTGACGTTACGTTTGTCGAACTCCGGCTTGAGCTTTGCGGCCATACCGAGTTCTGTCGTGCAGACCGGCGTGTAATCTTTAGGGTGTGAAAAAAGGACGCCCCAGCTATCGCCGAGCCATTCGTGAAAATTTACGGTGCCTTGCGTTGTTTCTGCGGTAAAGTCCGGGGCTTCGTCGCCCAATCGTATTGCCATGATAAGTGCCTCCGTTTGGAATACTCTGATTATATCAAACGATGGACGGAGTGGGAACGAAGGCTCATTTGCCAGAGCCGACGAGCCAGTCGTGAGCGTCGGATTCATTGGTGAATACCTTGGCGAAAGCTCCGCGGTTGCTCGCTACGAGTTCTCCGAACTGGTTATTCTCGTAATTTGCGGGATCGAGGTCTACGAATGCGATCTTGATGCCGGTCAACCCGAGTTCGACGATGGCCCGCGACGAAATGAAGGCTTCGATCGAGGTCGAGTTTCCGGGGCCGTCGAGAACAGCGAGCAGCCGTTCGTGCTCACCCGAACGGCATCGCGAAATGATCTCACGCCAGCAATCGACCTTGGTTTCTGATCTAGAAAGATCTCCTTTGATATATGAGTAAAGGTATTCCGGCCGCACTTCGTAGGAAAGATCGTACGGCTTTTCAGGATCATTCATCATCTCGCCTCCCGTCGAAAAGATAATATCTGTCAGCAGCGATCCTGGACAAAAATGGAGAGTAGATCGCTATTCGTCATCGTGAGCAGGAACGGCGAAGGGAACGCCTTCGGCCTGCCTGTCGCTGGCCACTGAGCTCTGAAAAACGTAGAATGCATGGCCTGGCTCGACAATGGGCAATGCTGACACAAAGTGCCAGCCGCGTGCCGCATTTGCATTTAGCCATTCCTCGGCTTTGTAGGTTTCAGTGCCCTGGAACACCCGACCGCTGACAATTTTATAGTTAGACATAAATCCTTTCCTCCTCCTTTATTCAACTGCCCCAGTCTCTTCTTCTTTTTCCTCGAATTTCCGCAGACGGATCAGATGGATCCTCTTGCCGTCGGCTTCAAGTATCTCAATATCGAGGCCGCGAAGGTTCAGTTTTTCGCCGTTTTTAGGCACATAGCCTGCTTCGGTTACGACGAGGCCGGCGATGGTAGTGTACTCTTCGTCTTCGAGTTCGAGGTCGACGAGGCGTTCGATCTTGTCGATCTCGGTCGAGCCTAGAACGTCCCAATAGCCTCCGTCGTATTCGATGATCTCAATGATCTCTTCCTGTTCAGTGTCCTCGTCCTCGATTTCGCCAACGATCTCCTCGACTATGTCCTCGACGGTGACTAGGCCCGCGACGCCGCCGTATTCGTCTATTACGACCGCGATCTGGACGTGATTCTGCTGCATGGATTTGAGCAACTCAGAGGCGGTCTTGGTCTCGGGTACGAAAAAGGCTTCACGCGTGATGTTCTCAACCGGCTCTTCGCTACGGCCCGAGGCAAGCGCGGCGAGTAAGTCGCGGACGTAGACCATACCGATGATGTTGTCGATGCTGTCGCTATATACGGGGAGCCGCGAGTATTTCTCCTCGATCATCACGTCGCGAGCATCTTTGATCGTGGCAGTTGCGGGAACCGCGATTATACCGGTCCGCGGAGTCATTATTTCTCCGGCACGCGTTTCGGCGAATTCGACCATCGTCTCGATCATCTCGCGCTCTTTTTCCTCGATGATACCTTCGGCCTCGCCTACTTCCATGAGGGCCTGAAAATCGTCATTGTTGCTCTCTTCGTCGCGCTCCTCGCTGAGGTTTGGAGCGAGCGTAGCCTCAAGTTTTTCGCGGGCTATCGTCTGTTTATCTTTCGAGACAGATTCGACAAAGAATGACGTCAGGCTATAAAGCGGCCGGATCGCGGGAAGAAGGAAAAGAAGCTTTCGTTCCGGGTTTTCCCTCACGGCAAATCGCGGAACGATCTGGCGAAAGACAGCCGTCAGTATCAGGCTTGCGGCAAAGGCGAAGCCGAGCAGGCGGTAGCGATCAAGCTCAAAGCGGCTCATCGCAAGGGTGACAAGAACAGCAATGGCAATTAGCAATATCTGGATAGCCGACGAGAGGGCAAACCGGAAACGCGGACGGTTGTCGAGGATCTCGCGCAGAAATTTTACCGAATTACTGGTCTCGGTCGAGTCGTCATCGGCGGTGATACGTCGCAGGCCGACATCTGATATGTGTGAAAAGGCAACGTCGATCGCGGCCAGAAAGCCCAGCAACAAGAGCAGAACACCGGCAACGATCAATTCCAGATCCATACGTATTGAGGCTAAATGGTAGGACGATACGGCACGAAAAAGCAAACCGGTACCGAATCAAATCTTTGCGAGCAATTCGTCCATCTCGGTAAAGATCTTTTCGTCAAAATCTCCAAGAGCATTGTTCTCGCGCAGCATCTTTACGATGGTGCTTGCTCTCGAAAGACTGGCGCGGGCTTCCGCTTTCATGCCCAGCTTATTTTCAGTCACACCAACACTTTTTAGAGCCTGAGCGAGGTCTCTCTGAGCCACGAGGTTTCGCTCGTCGATCCCAACCATTCGTTCACAGATCTCTGCGGCTTTTTGGTACGCGGCGAGTGTTGCAGGCAGGTTATTACGAGCTTTCTCGACGTCGCCGAAGCGAATATAGAGTGTTCCGAGGTCGTCAAGGTAGATCGTGTTTCGAGGTTCCCGGTCTATCAGGCTGCGAAGGGCCCTTTCGGCCTCGGTCAGCTGGGAGATGGCCTCATCGACTCGTTTATTAAGGGCGAAAGAGATACCAAGTCTGGATCGGGATTTTGCCAGGAAAAGCTGTGCCTGAAGGTCTGCCGGGTCGATGTCGACAGCAGTTTGAGCGGCGGAAACGGCCTTCTCGGCGAACGATAATGATACTTCGTTCTTGATCCCCTCGAAGGTGCTGCTTGCGAGCTGATAAACGTTGAACACGGTTCTCTGGATCTCCGGGTCTCGCGGATAACGAGCCCTAAGAAGTTCCGCCTTCGCGACAGCTTTTTCATTCTCGGCCTCAGCCTCGGCCTGGCGGCTGTCCCATGACAGGCTGTTGCTAAGGTACGCAGTTCCGAGTGCGGTCAATCGTGCCGTTGACCGCTCTGATTGATCCATACTATTCAGCCTCGCAAGTGCCGACTCATACATCGGAATCGCGAGTTCATACTGATTGTTGATCGAATAGATATGAGCGTGGTCTATCTGCTGAGCGAGGAAAAGCAGGAGAATTTCAGTCGACTCAGGCTCGCTTTCGAGCAGCGACTTATAGATCGAGTGAGCATTCTGCGATTCGTTTATCGACAGACTGGTCTGCCCTTGGGCAAATCTGATGTTTGACAGTTCGTGAGCGATCTTGGCGATCTTGAGCTTATTTTCACGACCGGATTCTAGCGTGGTCAGGATCTCTCTTGCCTTTTCATAACTATCGACCGCACCTAGATAGTTACCGAGATTGGGCTTTGCGGGATTGCCCTGGAGGTCGCCAACTTTTTGATAGGCTTGAGCGAGTTCGAGCTGCAGCTCGGGGTCGTTACCTTTTTCGGCCGCGAGGGTATTTAGATACTCGAGTGCACGAGTCACCAGGATCTCACGAGTCTCTGTCGAGCCCTGCAGCCGTTCGATCCGCGGGGCGATCTCAAAAAGGAACGACGTTGACAGCCGACGGACCTCCTGAAAGCGCTGCTCGGCTTTGTCACGCTCTTGTCGAGCGATCTGAGCTTGCCAAACTGCAACGGCAAACCCGCCTATCAGGGCGAGCAAAACAAACGCCGCAGCGGCGACCGGCGTCCGGTAACGCTTGATGAACCGCGACCCTAGGTAGCTAAAGGTGTTCGGCCTTGCCGAGACGGGCCGCCCCTCGAGATGGCGGCGGATGTCATCGGCAAAGGCGTCGACCGAGCCATATCGGCGTTCGGGCTCGCGACGGAGAGCCTTCAGCGTGATGTTGTCCAGATCTTTAGCAAGTGGTTTCAACGATCTCTTTTCACCGTGAACAATCGTAGACGGCGACCTGACGTCGCTTGTTTCCAGCGAACGCACGATCTCGTCATAAGAACGTCCGTCGAAATTAAATGGTTTCGAGCCAGTAAGTAATTCGTAGAGCAGAACACCAAGCGAATACTGATCAGATGCTGTCGAAATGTTGCGCCCCAGAATTTGCTCGGGCGAGGCGTAGGCCGGAGTAAATGCACGGAAGGCCGTTTGCGTTTGAGCGGCATCGTCGGTAAATGCTTTGGCAAGGCCAAAATCGAGCAGCTTGGGCTGGCCATCCTGATCGACAAGAATGTTTGACGGTTTGAGATCTCGATGGACGATAAGATTCCGATGAGCAAAAGAAACGGCCGCACAGACCTTTAGGAAAAGGCGCAGCCGTTCTTTGACCGATAGGTTTTGCCGGTCGCAGTACTCCGTTATCGAAAGCCCGTCGACAAACTCCATCACCAAAAACGGTTCGCCCTGGGCACTCACTCCGCCGTCTACGAGCGTCGCAATATTTGTGTGGTGAAGATTGGCGAGTATCTGGCGTTCGCTCTTGAACCGTTCGATCACCTCGCTGCTCGCGACCGATTGGCGGACGATCTTCAACGCGACCTGCATCGAAAATTCGCCGTCGTCGCGCTCAGCCAGAAAGACCGAACCCATACCTCCGCTGCCTATCTCACGAACGATCCGGTAATTGCCAAACCGCCGCTCTGCCAAAGCGGGTTCAAGTTTCATTACCCTGGCTTCGAGGTCGATCGAATGATTTTCGAGCAGATTGTGATCGGCTTCGTGGGCGGCGAGCAGGGAATCGATCTCCTTTCGAAGCTCTACGTCATCGGCGCATTTTGCATCAAGAAAGGCGGTCCGATCGCCTGCCGGCAGCTCGACGCACTCGGCAAAAAGCTCTTTGATCTGATCCCATCTCTGGCTTTGTTCCATGTCCGAAAATTACGTGGTCAATTCTCTCTGAAACCACGCCTTTGCAAACGTCCAGTCACGCCTTACCGTCGATTCACTAACATCGAGAATAAATGCCGTCTCCTCGATCGAAAGACCACCAAAAAACCGCATCTCAACGATCTTTGCCTGTCGCGGGTCGATCTTCTCCAGGTCTTGCAGTGCGTCATCAAGTGCAACCATATCGATCTGCCGATGATCCGGCAGGCTGATCGCCTCGTCCAGTACAAGCTTATGCCCCGCTCGACGCTGAGCCTTACTCGCACGCGCATGATCGATCAGTACACGACGCATCACCTGAGCCGCGACCGAAAAGAAATGTGCCCGGTTTTGCCAAGTAACTGTTTTCCAGTCGATCAGCCGCATATAAGCCTCATGGACCAACGCCGTAGCCTGCAACGTATGATCACCCCGCTCATTCTCCATATAGGCCGACGCAAGTCGACGCAGGTCGTCGTAGACAACCTCCAACAACTCGTCAGCCGAGGCCTTATCCTCGCCGGCTGCCGCCTTGTTCAGCAACTGCGTTATGTCTCGTCCCGGTGTCATTCTTAAGATTTTTCTACCCTGATTATACGTTGAAAAGAGGGAGTTCTGAAATTTTTTTGTGACGTCGGCGCTTTTCACAAAAATCCTCGCTTTATTAGGTGAGAGATAAAAATCTATTGATCTTCAGAGGTGAATATGAAAAAGAGAATGCACGCGTCGGTGTATAGACTAGCGTTTGCCACGATATTAGTGGCGTCAGCGTTTGGTATCGTTCGGCTATCCGACGCTTCCTTAGCTGCAATGGGCACATCGTCGACAGGCAAGATCGCGTTCATTAACCGGACCGCGACCGACAACGAGCTGTTCGCGATCGACCCAGATGGAACCGGTCGAACTCAGATCAGCTTTAACGATGTATCCGAGAACATCGGGGCGGATGTCTCGCGTGACGGTCAGAAGGTGGTCTACGTATTCTTTTCGAATATCTACACGATGAACAAGGACGGCAGCAATATCCAGCAGTTGACCTTCAGTAACAACGATTCGGAGCCGACTTTTTCATACGACCGATCCTTAATAGCATTTACGAGAGGAGGTTCGAATACTGATGTTTGGATCATGAACGCCAATGGAACCAATCAACGGCGGGTAACAACAGATGCAGCGATCGATCGTCGACCCTCCTTTTCGCCGGATGGTACAAAGCTTGTATTCGATTCAAATCGAAACAGTCCAAATGGCCTGCCAAATCTCTACACGATAAATATCGACGGTACAAACGAGACGAGGCTGACGTTCTTTTTCGAGTTTGGCGGGCAGTTCTCGCCCGACGGTACGAAGATCGTGTATCAGGGCCGAACCGAGGCTGGTCAGAATAATTTCAATGAGATCTTCATATTAGCCCTTTCGGGCGGCGGTGGAGGACAGTTGACAAACAACTCTGCACCCGACGAGAACCCATCCTTCTCGCTCGACGGCAGTCTCATAGCGTTCGAACGAAACATACCGGCACCAGGAGGCCTGATGCGGGACCAGATCCACGTAATGGACCTTAACGGCGGTAATGTGCAGCAGGTAACTCAGTTTGACACAATCGCACAGAGCAGCGAAGTGCCGCGTTGGGTTTCGGATTCGATCGTCGACCCGGTGCCAAGTCCAACGCCGACACCGACGCCGACACCCCAAGGCAATACGCCGGCCGGATCGAATGTCGCGGTGACGGGCGGCGCGGGGGCTTCAACAGTAACGTTTCCAACGGTGACAATAGCCGGAAATACGACGTTTACGCCGATCGATCCGCCGACGTCGGCGGGAACCCCGCCGCAGGGCTACGCGATCCTCGGGACCGGTCCAGCTTTCGATATCACGACGACCGCGACGTTTACGCCGCCGGTGGTAGTGTGTTTCGTTGTCTCGAGTGTCAACGATCCGGTTGAGTTCGCCCGTCTGAGGATATTGCACGGTGAGAACGGTGAGTTAGTAGATAGGACCATACTTGCCCCTGACAGTCCGGCCCCGGATTTTGCTACACGAACCCTTTGCGCGAGGGTGAACTCACTGTCACCATTCGTGACTGCAGTCGCTCCCTCCGGGCCGACACCGACCGCACAATCGGCGATCATTACGACGACGAGTACAAGCCGAAGCATTGTGGTTCTTCCAAACGCTAGCCAACCGGCTACGCAGAATCCTGTTCCGGGGCTTCCCAGCGATGCGAGGCCGCAGGGAATCGCCTATATCAGCAGCACGATGGCTCTGGTTTCAGATTTTCAGACGAGCAGAATCTTTGTAATAAACCCTTCGACCTCGGCTCTTATTTCGACCATAGATACGACAGGCGGTCCGGGCACATATGACGGCACCGGTTCAATAGCCGTTTCCCCTGACGGCACCAAGGCGATCGTATCGGGCAGTTTTTCGTCATATCACGTTTTGACGGCTCCGTTCGGGCCCTCATCGACACGGACGCTAACCGTTATGCCGGGTTTTATTCAAGGCTTCCAATCTCAGGCGATAGTCTTCAACTCGGCAGGTCGAGCGTTTATTTATCATTCGAACGGGATATCAGTTCTCGACGCGCCATATACATCGATCTCGTTTACCATTCCCGTAACCGGTAATGTAGGCGGTTCGATCGCGATCACGCCGGATGACAATACATTGCTGGTTACGACCCGGTCAGGAAATCAGATCCAGATCTTCCAGGCTCCATTTAGCGCGGGTTCAACCCCAACATTGCTAACGATTCCCGGCGGAACTCAGATGCAGGGGATTGTCGTAACGCCAAACGGTCAAAGAGCTCTGGTCGTTAGTTCGGGAGCTCATCATGCGGCATCGATCGCTGCTCCGTTCTCTAGCAGTTCAACGGTAGAAGCGTTGACGCTTGCGGCTGGGAACAGTGGCTTTGAGGACGTCAGTATTAGCGCTGATAGTAACTATGCGATCCTCGCGGGGGGCAGCGGCAGCGAGCCGCCAATGCTCATTCAGGGGCCATTTACAACCGCATCGGCGGTGGCCACCGACTTTCCCCTGCAGGTGTCGAGTCCGAATCGAGGTAACGGTTCGGTAAGATTTCTGCTCGCGGGAGCGTCGCCATCGCCCACGCCTACGCCCACGCCCACGCCCACGCTAACTCCTACTCCGATGCCGACGCCAACGCCAACTCCTTCCCCGGCGCCAACTGCAACTCCGACGCCGTCTTGTATCACGGATCCGATAGTTACAAATACGAATGACAGCGGGACGGGGAGTTTGAGGCAGGCGATAGCGGATGCGTGTCCGTCGAGCACAATAACATTCAACCAGATCGCCACGACGACCGTTCTGAGCGAGTTGGTTATCGACAAGAGTTTGACGATCATCGGAGGCAGCGCGAACGTTTACAATCAGATCACGGGCAATGACGCGGTTCGCGTCTTCAATATCACGTCTGCTTCGGCTGTCGTTACATTGAACAGCTTGGTAGTCAGAAACGGCCGTTCGGATGGAGGAAGCGCGATCAGGTCCGCCGGCTCACTTCGACTGATTAGTGCCTTTGTTAGGAACAGCTCTAACGTTGCTGCAGTCGGTGGCGCCGCCGTTTATGTGACCGGAACAGGCTCGCTGTTCATGTCCGGTACGAGCAGTGTGTCATCCAATCAAGGCGGCGGTATCGCCTTGCTCGGAAGCGGAGCCTCGACGATCATCGGCAGCACCGTCACCAATAACTTGAGCGGAGCCTTCGCACGGCCCGAAGAGTTGGCACCCGAGGTTTCGGTAGTTATGGCTGCGGGAGGCGTGAACGTTGGTTCGACATCGAATCTGAAGATCATCAATAGCACCATCTCCGGTAACCAGACGGCATTCACCGGCGGTGGTGTCTACAACGCCGGAGGCGTTCTGACCGTGATCAATTCGACGATAGCAAATAACACGGCTTCGTTCGGCGGCGGTGTCACGAACGAGGGAACCGCTACGGTTCATAACTCGATAATCGCGACCAACACCGGCGTGTCCGGGCCGAATGACGTTCAAGGGACATTCGTATTGCCAAAGAACAGCCTCGTAGGCAAATCAGATGGATCGACTGGCTTTTTTAATGGCACGGACGGAAACATCGTCGGTACCGTGGCCTCGCCGGTGAATCCTTTGCTTGGCCCCTTGACCAATAATGGCTGCGGCGGATGTTTGACCAGCACGCACGCACTGCTGGCGGGAAGTCCCGCGATCGACAGCGGAAACAATACTCTAGCTGTGGATCAAGATGGAGCCCCTCTCACACGTGATCAGCGTGCGTTCGGCTTCGATAGAATTCGGAATTCGATCGTCGATATGGGCGCTTTCGAGGTGCAAACTGCTCCACCAACGCCAACGCCAACGCCCACTCCGACGCCAACACCGACGCCGACTGCAACACCAATACCGACACCGACGCCGACACCGACTGCCACGCCGACGCCAACACCGACGCCTACACCAACGCCAACGCCAACTCCGACACCGACGCCAACTCCGACGCCAACGCCTACGCCAACGCCGACAGCGACGCCAACGCCGACGCCGACCCCGACGGCCACACCAACACCAACACCGACGCCGACGCCAACCGCGACGCCAACGCCGACACCAACGGCGACTCCAACACCAACGGCTACGCCGACTCCGACGCCAGGGGTGCGGACTGTTTTGATCACTGACGTTACAGGTAGTGAAGGAAACTCCGGTGT